>CP048486.1:1430000-2128760 GCA_025560025.1 Agrobacterium tumefaciens
AAAAGCCGTGGGGAGCTGCGAATAAGCTTTGATCCATGGATCTCCGAATGGGGCAACCCACCTTAAATGCTTGGAAAATCCAAACCGTCTTCGACGGCTTGGGTTTCCAAGCATTGTGATAAGGTATCTTACTTTCGAATACATAGGGGTAAGAAGCGAACGCAGGGAACTGAAACATCTAAGTACCTGCAGGAAAGGACATCAACCGAGACTCCGCAAGTAGTGGCGAGCGAACGCGGACCAGGCCAGTGGCAATGATGAATAAAGCGGAACGATTTGGAAAAGTCGGCCATAGAGGGTGATAGCCCCTTACGCGTAGAACAGTCATTGTCCTTGAGTAGGGCGGGACACGTGAAATCCTGTCTGAACATGGGGAGACCACTCTCCAAGCCTAAGTACTCGTGCATGACCGATAGCGAACAAGTACCGTGAGGGAAAGGTGAAAAGCACCCCGACGAGGGGAGTGAAATAGAACCTGAAACCGGATGCCTACAAACAGTCGGAGCCCGCAAGGGTGACGGCGTACCTTTTGTATAATGGGTCAACGACTTAGTGTAACTAGCAAGCTTAAGCCGGTAGGTGTAGGCGCAGCGAAAGCGAGTCTGAATAGGGCGATTGAGTTAGTTGCATTAGACCCGAAACCGAGTGATCTAGCCATGAGCAGGCTGAAGGTTGGGTAACACCAACTGGAGGGCCGAACCCGTATCTGTTGCAATAGATTGGGATGACTTGTGGCTAGGGGTGAAAGGCCAATCAAACTCGGAAATAGCTGGTTCTCCGCGAAATCTATTTAGGTAGAGCGTCGACCGAATACCCTCGGGGGTAGAGCACTGGATGGGCTATGGGGACTCACCGTCTTACTGATCCTAACCAAACTCCGAATACCGAGGAGTACTAGTCGGCAGACACACGGCGGGTGCTAACGTCCGTCGTGAAAAGGGCAACAACCCTGACCTCCAGCTAAGGTCCCCAAGTCATGGCTAAGTGGGAAAGGATGTGAGGATCCCAAAACAACCAGGATGTTGGCTTAGAAGCAGCCATCATTTAAAGAAAGCGTAACAGCTCACTGGTCTAAATAAGGGTCTTTGCGCCGAAAATGTAACGGGGCTAAAGCCATGCACCGAAGCTGAGGATATGCCGTAAGGCATGTGGTAGCGGAGCGTTCCGTAAGTCTGTGAAGGCGGACCCGTGAGGGCTGCTGGAGATATCGGAAGTGCGAATGTTGACATGAGTAACGATAAAGGGAGTGAGAGACTCCCTCGCCGAAAGACCAAGGGTTCCTGCTTAAAGTTAATCTGAGCAGGGTTAGCCGGCCCCTAAGACGAGGCGGACACGCGTAGTCGATGGGAACCACGTTAATATTCGTGGGCCTGGTGGTAGTGACGGATCTCGTGTGTTGTACATTCTTATTGGATTGAATGTGCGGCGAAGAGGTTCCAGGAAATAGCTCCACCGTATAGACCGTACCCGAAACCGACACAGGTGGTCAGGTAGAGTATACCAAGGCGCTTGAGAGAACTATGTTGAAGGAACTCGGCAAATTGCACGCGTAACTTCGGAAGAAGCGTGACCCCATTTTAGGCAACTATGATGGGGTGGCACAGACCAGGGGGTAGCGACTGTTTATCAAAAACACAGGGCTCTGCGAAGTAGCAATACGACGTATAGGGTCTGACGCCTGCCCGGTGCTGGAAGGTTAAAGGGAGGGGTGCAAGCTCTGAACTGAAGCCCCAGTAAACGGCGGCCGTAACTATAACGGTCCTAAGGTAGCGAAATTCCTTGTCGGGTAAGTTCCGACCTGCACGAATGGCGTAACGACTTCCCCGCTGTCTCCAACATAGACTCAGTGAAATTGAATTCCCCGTGAAGATGCGGGGTTCCTGCGGTCAGACGGAAAGACCCCGTGCACCTTTACTATAGCTTTACACTGGCATTCGCCAAGGCATGTGTAGGATAGGTGGTAGGCTTTGAAGCAGGGACGCCAGTCTTTGTGGAGCCATCCTTGAAATACCACCCTTATCTTCGTGGATGTCTAACCGCGGTCCGTTATCCGGATCCGGGACAGTGTATGGTGGGTAGTTTGACTGGGGCGGTCGCCTCCGAAAGAGTAACGGAGGCGCGCGATGGTGGGCTCAGACCGGTCGGAAATCGGTCGTCGAGTGCAATGGCATAAGCCCGCCTGACTGCGAGACTGACAAGTCGAGCAGAGACGAAAGTCGGTCATAGTGATCCGGTGGTCCCGTGTGGAAGGGCCATCGCTCAACGGATAAAAGGTACGCCGGGGATAACAGGCTGATGACCCCCAAGAGTCCATATCGACGGGGTTGTTTGGCACCTCGATGTCGACTCATCGCATCCTGGGGCTGGAGCAGGTCCCAAGGGTATGGCTGTTCGCCATTTAAAGCGGTACGTGAGTTGGGTTCAGAACGTCGTGAGACAGTTCGGTCCCTATCTGCCGTGGGTGTAGGAATATTGACAGGATCTGTCCCTAGTACGAGAGGACCGGGATGGACGTATCTCTGGTGGATCTGTTGTCCTGCCAAGGGCATAGCAGAGTAGCTATATACGGAATGGATAACCGCTGAAGGCATCTAAGCGGGAAACCAACCTGAAAACGAGTGTTCCCTATCAGAGCCGTGGAAGACGACCACGTTGATAGGACGGGTGTGGAAGCATGGCAACATGTGAAGCTTACCGTTACTAATAGCTCGATCGACTTCTTCGTTCCCATTGAATATGTTCATCAAGCAAAGCTTGATGACATCATCTTCTGTCCTCACGGGCCACAAGGCCCTGCGGACGGCGCGCCAAACGATTGGCGACGGACTAGCGTCCTGTATGGCTGCCAAACTCAACATCGAGCAAGGCAGGCAAGCGGACCAGTCACAGAAAGACGTGTAAATTAAAACGAAGCGCAAGCTTCCCAGCTTCTCGAAACAACACGCATGTGAAAACATGTTCAATGTTGCGTTTTGCCGACCTGGTGGTTATCGCGGGGCGGCTGCACCCGTTCCCTTTCCGAACACGGCCGTGAAACGCCCCAGCGCCAATGGTACTTCGTCTCAAGACGCGGGAGAGTAGGTCGCTGCCAGGTCTGCAAAACGCAACATTCTATCTTCTCTAAACAAACTTCGGCCCAGCCGATACATAGGGCCGCTTACGCGGCCTTTTTGCATTCCGGGACTTAAAACCATAAGGCAAACGCCTCGTGCGTCCCTAACAGGAGACAAATCGCCTTCCGCAATTTGCTCCGGCACTAGCCATCACAGCTTCCCTGTGATGCAGTCGCGATAAATCCAATAGGGATTTACGCTGGTAACGCGGGGTGGAGCAGCCCGGTAGCTCGTCAGGCTCATAACCTGAAGGCCGCAGGTTCAAATCCTGCCCCCGCAACCAATTTCTACGCTACACTATCCCACAACAGCCTAAAACTACGATCCACTGCGCCAGAGTACTGCGATCGTCGCGCTAAATCCCCGACGCATAATACAAATTCCAAAATCACCAGGTGCAAAGCGGGATGCGAAAAGCTTACCCTGTATGGTCAGTTGCTTCTGAGACTTTAAACTCCATACCGTTTATCCCCAAACATGCCTGGCTGCCACGCTCACGACGGCAGGCCGTTCGCCCGCTTTTACTGGATGTTACAACTTTTCGGAGAGCATCGAGGGCAAGGGATGAAGATGAACCTTCGCCACTGTCGTGACGGTAAGTGGCGCGGACGAAGAGCCGGGAGTTCCGGCTCCGCGCGCTGGGTAGGGTGGCCGGACGACACGCCACATATGCCGAAAAAGAAGTAAGGGGGAGACTTCCATGAATGGAGCAAGGTTGCGCGCCCGTCTTGCGGCGGGTGAGGCTATCAGCATGTTCACGCCCCACCATACACATTCAGGTCTTTCCGCCCGGCTGGTGGAATTTAGCGCGGATGCAGTCTTCGTCGATTGCGAGCATGGCACATGGAGCTTCGAGGATGTGCGGGCAACCGGGCAGGTGGTACGCTCTCGGTGGGCGGTGCTGCCATCGTACGCCCGCATTCGCACGAACGGCCGATCATCATCCGTTACCTGAACGCCGGTGCCGACGGGATCATGTGCCCATGGTCAGCAATGCCGACGATGCTGACAGTCGAGGGGATAGGCGTGTTTTTCATCGGCCCCGGCGATCTCTCGCATGATGTGGGGTATCCGCCCGCGCCGCCATTTGGCGAACCGCGCCCGGATGTGGTGATCGACAAGGTCGCCATCGCCGTTAAAAAAATTTGCGCAGCGGGAAGATCGCCGGCACACTTGCAACGCTGGAGGAAATCCCGCGCTGGCGGGCCCGTGGAGTGCAGTTCTTTTACGTTCACTCCGATCCGTTTTTACGCCGCGGCCTTGCGGCGGTGAAAAATGCGCTCGCTCCTCAATGAGGGTCTTTCGTGTAAACGAATGTCGGTACACACCAGTTAAAGCGTATTGCAAGGAGCCGGAGCATCAACCCGAGGGCCATTGCGACGAGCGAGGATATCGCGTGGGAAACCCCCAGGAGGGGCACGATCAAGTAGATCAGGCTCGTAAAGACCGAGACGGTTGCGTAGAGTTCCGAACGAAACAAGAGCGGTACCTCGTTGCACAGGATATCCCGAAGTACGCCGCCCAGACATCCAGTCAGCACGCCTGCCGCCACCACGACAACCAGCGGCAGGTTGAGGTTTGACGCAATCTGGCAGCCGATGACGGTGAAGACGACCAGTCCTATCGCGTCAAGAAAAAGGAACATCTTGCGCAGGTGATACATATATCGGGCGATCGGGATCGTCGCCAGCGCAGATAATCCCGTCACGAGGAGATAGCTGGGATTTTCGACCCACGATAGCGGATAGTGGTTCAGAAAAACATCGCGCACGGTTCCACCGCCGAGGGCGGTAATGCATCCAAGCAGAAATACGCCGATCCAATCCATTTCGCGACGGCCGGCGGCGAGTGCGGCTGTCATGGCCTCTGCGACAATCGCAACGAAATAGAGAATATGGATAATGTTGCCCGTCGGGGAAAAGATCATCAAATAATCTGAAAATTCAGTATCTGCGAATGACATGGGTTCATCGCCTATTCAGTAGTTCATCAAAGGATATGCTTGCGGGTTCCCGAATGACGGTCGAACCCCGAGGAGTGGTGCGGCGCGCTCGATGATGTCGCGCACCATCGGCGCGGCATTGAAGGCCGCCAGGCGCCCGCCACGCTCACCGGAAAGCGGGGCGTCAATGATCGACAGCACCAAATAACGAGGGCGGTGCATGGGGAATGCCGCGAGGAATGTATTGAAGTTCAGGTTCTTCGCGTATTTGCCATCGATAACCTTTTCCGCTGTCCCGGTTTTCCCACCTACATCAAAACCGGCCACCTGGGCGTTTCGGCCCGAACCTTGGGTGCCGTTGTACCAGAACAGCTCGCGGACCTTTGCGCTGGTCGAGGCCTGCAGGACACGCCTGCCGGTGATTTGGTGACGCCTCCCACTGTCGGCGATGAAGGTCGGGTGCCGAAATATGCCACCGTTTACGAGGGCCGCCGCAGCCGCAGCCGTCTGTAACGGTGTCGTGGCCAGACCGTGACCGAAGGAAATCGTTGCGGAATTGATCTTTTTCCAGTTCCTTGGCGCTGCGGGCGAGGCAATTTCCGGTAACTCCGTCTGCATCTTTGACAACAAGCCCAGTCTGAAGAGAAATTGCTGGTGGCTTTCCAGGCCAACGAGATCAGCGACCTTTGCCGTGCCGATGTTTGATGAGTAGCGAAAGACTTCCCGGATTGTCAGCGGCCGTCCTCGTCCGTGAAAATCCCTGATGATGAAACCACCCATCTTCAGCGGGTGGGAGGCATCAACGACCGAGTTCAGATTGACGACGCCTGCATCAATCCCCATGGCAAGGGTGAACGCCTTGAAGGTCGAGCCCATTTCAACCGCTGAATTGCTCATGCGGTTGAACCATCCCTTTTCGTAGTCCCTGTCGATCGTGCCATCGGCAAGGCGCCGCGAAGGCTCATTCGGGTCATAGTCGGGGACGGACGCCATCGCGAGAACCTCGCCTGTGTCGACATCGATTACGACGGCACCTGCCGCTTCCGCCCGATAGTTCCTCAAGGCATCGCTAACGACGGTATGCACGATGCTCTGAACGCGCAAATCGATGGACAGCCGGACCGGTTCAAGCTGGGTGGGATCGGTAAGGCCAATTCCACGCAGGTCTGTCAGGCCTTGCCTGTCGAGATAGCGCTCAATGCCCGCCAGCCCCTGATTATCGATGTTGACATGCCCGACAATGTGAGATGCCACTGGCCCACCAGGATAAAACCGCCGCTTTTCGGGTCTGAATCCAATGCCCGGAATGCCAAGGCGCATGATCTCAGCTTCCTGGCGGGGCGTAAGCTGTCTCCTGATCCACTGAAAACCGGAGTCAGACGTTAGTTTTCTGTGCAGATCAGCCCAATCCAGGTCGGGAACAACAGAGGCGAGCTTTTCGATGGCCTCATTTGCATCAACAACGCGGCGAGGCTCTGCATAAAGCGAGATGAGATTGATATCCGTTGCGATAAGCTGGCCGTTGCGGTCCAGAATGTCGGGGCGGGAGGCGATTATATTGGGAGATCGTGGAATACTCGCCGTCGCGTCACTCTCGGAAAAATAGCCATATTGTAGAAGGCGGACTGCGATCGCGGCATAACCGATCGCAAATGCCACGATTAGCAGGCCCACCCGCTGACGATTTCGAGCGGATGTTTTTGCGCTGCGTTTTTTGGCAGGGAGAACAAGGTATCCGACGGCACCTCTCCTGTAACGAGCAATCAAAGACATGAAAATACTCCACGCTCAGGTATCGGGAATAGGGTGGGAATGCGGGCAGGTACAACCGGTCACGGCACGCGCGCAGGACAGACCCTGTCACGCGGCATTTTACACCGCGCCAAATCCCGGAAAATTCGGCAATGGCGCAGGCTTGATCTGCGCATAATCAGGAACACCACAAGGGCTTGAGGCTTTCACTGATGAAGTCCATGGCAACACGTATGCGTGGCGTGTCGCGCACGTCTTCGTGGATCACCAGCCAAACGTCGATCCTGACGCCGGGATCGAGTGGATCGAACCTCACAAGACCGTGTTCCGCGGCGAGGTAGGCGGGCAGCAGTGCCACCCCACAGCCGCCGGCGGCCGCGGCCGCCTGTATGCGCAGGTCGTTGCTGCACATGAACACCTCGTCGGCGGAAAGCCTCTCATCAAGCCAGCGATAGTGATCCGACTCCCGCATGGTATCATCGTAACTGATATAGAGAGGAGGGCCGTTTCTCGTCGGGTAGGCAGGGTCGGCATAGAGGAAATAGGGCAATTGTCCGAGGCGACGCGCAACCAGTGTGGCTTCGCTCGGCCGCTTCAGGCTGATGGCAATATCCGCCTCTCCCTTGGAGAGGGACATCGCTTCCATGGTACCGACAAGACGGAGCCTTACGTCAGGATGCTGAGATTGCAGCGCGGAGATTTGCGGTGCAATGAAGCTGTAGAGCAGCGATGGCGGCGCGGATACCACGACATCGCCTTCTATACCGTTCTGGCCGGACCCGGCGCAACGGCTCAGAGCAAATGCAGATCTGCTCATTTCCTCGGCGAAGTTCGCGACGTCGCGTCCCATAGCGGTCAGTACATATGATCTTGGCCTGCGATCAACGAGCTTCACGGAAAGCGAGGTTTCCAGCGATGTGATGCGCCGACTTACAGTCGTATGATCGACGCGTAGCGCCTTGGCGGTTGCCGTGATCGACCCGTGGTGAGCGAAGGCGGAGAAAAATCGCAAATCTTCCCAATCGACCATTTTAAATTTCCTGAATTAGGTAGTGTTCGTACAAGAACCGCGTAGCGGTATCATCGCGAGAAGGCGGGTCGTGAGGTGCTTGCGCCCCACCCGTCGAGCGCGTTGCCCGGTGAAACCGCGTGGAGTTGTTCAATTTTCCGGGGTGAAATGCCGCCGCTGAAGCTGGCTGACACGAACGCCGACGCACCGGAATGCGTCACGCCTGCCAGGGTCGTGTGCGGCAAATGCAATTGCCGCCACCGTCAATGAAAATGGTCTTGAAACTGCGTCAACGCAATCGACTGTCGATAGGGAAGGGTGACTTCCAGCCATAGGTGCTCCTTGCCCCGTTTTTGGGCTTTTGGCACCCCCTCTGTCATTGGCCTGAGAGATTCGCTCACCTTGTTTCGGCGAACTTACACCATCGGCGCGAGCATCAGCTCGCTTTTCAGAGTTTGTATGATCTTGCAGCGGTCCTTTTGCCTGAGAGTTTCCGGGGTGGTTGCTCCGTCGGCGCCGATGTCGGGAGATATCGGTCTCTCCCGCTGCTCGATATGTGTTGTTCCATGCCTCTGTCACGAGGTTTGGAGCGCTGTGATCTGGCGTTTCCAAGACCGAAAGGCCCCAGATCCGCTAAACCGAACGACGCGAGATATGGTGCCGTTTATGGCTTAAATTTGACCCGCAGCGGTTATTCTTAGTCATTGTGCGCTCAGATTGACGCTATCAGATGACCAAAAGCGGCGTCTTTCCCTTCACTCGGTCATAAAGATCGATCGCATCCTGCATCAGCATCCTGACGCAACCCGAGGAAGAATTCTTACCTATGGTTCTCCAGCTCGGTGATCCATGAATACGATAGAGCGTATCCTTGCCGTTCTGGAAAATGTACATGGCGCGCGCACCGAGAGGATTCCGGGGGCCGGGGGCCATTCCGCCTGCTTCAACACCGTAGGGCTTGAGTTCAGGATTACGGGCGATCATATCGTCCGGCGCCTTCCACCTTGGCCATTTCTGCTTCCATTGAACGACGGCGCGCCCTTTCCATGATCGGCCCTGAGTTCCAAGCCCGACGCCGTAACGTATGGCTCGGCCGCGGGGAAGAACCCAGTAAAGGAACCTTTCATTTGTATCTACGACAATTGAATAGGCAGGCTCTGCGGTGATGTATTCGACCTCCTGTCGGAGGTATTGTGGGTCAATGGCGCGGTAATTGACTGCTGGAACGTCAAAGCCGCCATCCGCCAGCGCAGCATAAATTTCGTCGTAAGCGAAACCGGTACCCGCAGGCTTTGGCCTGTTGTCCTTCGCCGGTTTTGGAGCTGTCGTCGTTTCATTTTTGTTTTCGGGCAGGGTAGCCGCGGCAACTTCGAGTTTCGTCTTGGGAACCTGCTCGCAACCTGTGGCCAGAAATGAGCTGATTGCCAAGGTGAGCAGCGATCTGCGAGACAAGTGAGAATTGATTTTCTGTTCCAAGGCTGTTCTGCTGTCGAATTCTAGGGGCTATGCCGGGATCGGGGCGGACAACCGGCAAAGCGCCACGGCCCGGATGTCTGCTGCGCGACAGAAACCATGAAATCTGCCCATTCGATACTGCGCAAATGCGCAGATTGGCCCTGCGCCATTCCCGGTAAGAACGGCTTTGGTGTGTACTCGGGTCTATCTTGCAAACACGACTTTTTGCCCTCTTCCGATAACTTCCGGGTCGGTCATAAAATCCGTCCGGTAACCGGGGTTGCGTCCCACTTCTGACGCAAATTGATCAAACCTGCCGCGCTTTATACCAGCGTGTCATAGCGCAACGTCGCGGCCTTCATGACGTACTCTAGTCTAAAAACACGCGAGTTATCGCTCCATTTTCGAGCGAAATCGTTCTCGCCCGCCCGGAAAAACCAAGAACCGGCCAATACCTCCGTTGGAGCCCTTGATGCTCCAATAAGCTGTTTAGCCAAGCTGCCAAGCGCAGTAGCTTTGAGCACAAGCGGGTGCTTTGAGTACAGGACAGAAGTCCTCAATGGCGAAGTTAGCATTATCTTTGGCCAAATGTGTCGGTGACTCCGCGTTGGTCTTAACGCGATGCCCCCTTAAACTCCAAAGCTCGAGAAGACGAACCTCCTGGCCATGGAGATCCGCAACTTAATGAGCGCAGACTTTTCTTACGGACAGTGGGAGTCAAAGATGCATAGACACTCGGATATCTCGAATATAGGGGTCGTTGAGATTGTTAAGTCAGCGATCGCTGATGGAAGGGCAAGTTTCAACGTTCAATCAGTTCATTCGGTCGAACCATTTGATGCTGTGTTCTATCGCGAATGCTTAGCAACGTTGCAGGGAACAGACGGCTGCCATTATGGCGCGGGTATATTTATTCCGACGCTTGAGGAGTTGGGATACTGCTCGTTGATTGACGAGAACGTGGTCCGCCTCGCCCTTGACGAGCTGGAAATCGATCCCTGTGCGGTCCTCGGCTGCAATATATCGGCCGATAATTTGCGCAATCGCGAAACGTGGGACCTGATTGCCGGCCAGGTCCGGTCTCGTCCAACACTAGCGTCTCGATTAGTTCTCGAATTGACGGAGACGCGGCCACTACTCGATGTGACACGATCGGTAAACATGCTGAACGAGATGCGGGAGTTGGGATGCCGGATTGCGCTGGATGACTTTGGCGCAGGCTACGCATCTCCGCAACTACTCCGCTTGGTTGATTTTGATATCGTCAAAATCGATCGGTCGTTCTTGCAGCCCACAAGACGGTCTTGCTTGGACCTTGATGCTCTGGCGCATCTTATCAGCTTCGCGTCTTGCTACTCTCCTGTAGTTGTTATGGAAGGCGTCGAGACGATCGAAGACGCGCAATCAGCCGCATTGTGTGGTGCGACACACCTTCAAGGTTACGGAATCTCACTGCCGGTGCCAGTTAGCGCGAACAAAACTGGATTTAGGGGTAGTTACGTTACGCAAGCTGCAGATATCACGTGCCCAAATGTCGCCCCGGGCTCCGCCTCGAATGTTTACCGCGCACACCATGATGGCCATCTTAAATCGTGGCCCCCAAGAGAGAGCCGCCAAGCTCCCCTTCCTGTCACTGACTTTCCTTAAACTCAAGTTGAACTAGCTAACAAGAAAATCGCAGGTAACATTAATGATTCATGCCAGGAACATGAATACCGTACATGAGTCAATTCGTTCAACTGCGGCGGGCGCTGTGGTCTCCCCGGTCGGAAGTGTTGAACCAGAGACGCTCGGGGACCTTTCCGCATTCCGAGTGCGTCCAACATTTCGAGGTCCGACCGCCGACGCGGCAGGATTTTTGATTCAATATGCAGCTGCGTTTGTTTATCTTTTGGTAAGGAGCCCTACCGGCTGGTATCTGGCGGGCGCAATCGCATGAAACTAAGTGTTGATCAGGCTCACAGTAGCACGCGGTCGAATCGGAATAGCCTTGTAATAACAGTCGAAAATCTGCGTCAGATTGCGTTGTGCTATGGCGATGGGATTGCTGCTCGAGTGCTCTACACTGCATGCCGCAGAATAGAATCCATTTTGCCAGACTCATTCGGTGCCCTAACGATCGAGCCGTCAGGATTGCGTGTCCAGGGATGGGGCTGGGACGGTGAGGTTGAACAGACAAGAGTGCTTCCGGCTCTGTTGCTTCTTTGCGAGTCGCCCATTGATATTGGACAAACGAGAATCAGCGTGGCCGTTAGCGTAAACAAAACTCAATGTTTTCCCGCCCTCGACCACAAATATGGGGTTCCTGCTTGTTTCGAACAGTATAGATCAGACATGGAGATTGCTGTGGTGCTCTACGATGCTTTGAGCAGTAGCCGCGTCGACTTGATGGAGTACCCGTTGAATGCGGTAGAGAGTAACGCCCGATGCCCGTACCACAGGATCCAGTTAAAGAACATCCGATGTGGTACAAGGGTGATAGCAACAGAGAATATTCCGAGTGTCTTGGAGCGATTGCGCCTAACGCGTGCCTACGACCGATACTTGGTCCATGCGACAATAGATCGTCTGAAAACTCGTCCAGATACGAAGCTCGGTTGTGAAGTGTCAGCCTTGTCTGCTGTTGATGATATCTGGTGGACTTCGGTTCGGGACGAGCTGATCCGAAGTCCATCTATTGCAGGACGCTTGGTCATCGAGATCAGGGAAGCGAGCGATCCGGAAAGCCGGCTACAGAGGACTGGCTTCATCCTTGCTATGCAAAAACTCGGCTGCGGCGTGAGTTTCTCGGGCTACGGTAGTGGAACGGCGCGCCAAAGATGACAATGGCCTTTGCGGTTATCTAAACTATCGACCGGTTGTCTCTTCTCTTTTGATCCTCGGCCTCGTATCTTCCTGCGCCCGCAGACCGGGCGCAGATTTCTCGCCGCCCGTGACTACGACTGCGAGTGGTGCGGTCACCGTGACCGCTTTTGTGGCAAGCACGGCCGTGCGGCTCTTCCGAATTCCTTGCGCTCGCAATGATAAGTAAGTGCTTCAAAAAGCTTTGCGCGGTCGGATTAAATGCGCGTGCGTTTTGCGTGGAATGAAGTGCCTGATCCGCTGCCTTCGGCGACCACATTCTCTATCATTCCTCGGGCTGCTCACATCACGACCGAATAGGAAGGTGTCGATCCAACGAGAATCTGGGCTCGGCTGACGCGCGGCTTGCGGTCTGCCCCTGGCAAATAGAAGGGGGAGTGCCTGTGAAAGACTTTTCTGCATTCAAGACAATCTCCCCCATGGTCGGCAAGACACCTCTACTACCGCTCCGTAGGAGACTGGCGGCTGTTGGCCAAAGCGTCAGTCGCCTTATAGGCCGATATCCAGTCGATCCCGGGGCGAGCAATCAACTTGTCACCCTCCCCGGGAACACATCCCTTTATCTACTGCGCATCTTTTCGATATGAGCCAATCGTTGGGAAAAAAGCAGAAACGTCATCGCGTCACCATTGGCCCCTCAACACTTTTCATGTCGGTCTTTACAAGCAGGAAATATGCTAGTGCAGCAAGGATGGAGATTACTGCAGCGGCAACCAACGCGTTGACGTAAGAATCGGCATGTTCGACCATGAAGCCTGTAACGATTGGCGCAAACGATCCTGCGAAATAACCTCCGAAGTTCATGATGCTTCCGAGAGAGCCAACCTGGCGCTTCGAAACGGCAATAGTGATCATCATCCACGAAGCAGCACTGGCCAAATTTATGAAGAACATTGCGAGGCAGATATAGGCGACAGCCATTGTCGCGTTCGGCGTAAATGCGGCCGGTAGCGTGAAAAATGCACCTCCGAGCAGGCCTACGCAGACCGGCCACTTTCGGCTCGAAATGGCAGACATCCCGCGTCGCATCAACATGTCAACGACCTGCCCTGAAACGAGCATTCCGGCGGTTCCAAAGAGATAAGGTATAGCAACGACCCATCCAGTATTCTCGACCGTAAAGCCACGAGAATGTTCAATATAACTGGGGAGCCAGGTCAAATAGAGCCAGACCATGTAGACGACGCCCATGAAGCCTAGAATAATTCCCCACGCGGTACGGTGAGCGAATAGCGATTTCCACTCTTTAACTGTCAGTGGTTGATCGGTCTGCTTGTCCGATCCCTCGTCAATGAAGGCTGCTTCGGCTGGCGTAAGTGCCACTTCATTGCGATTCCGATACATTAAATACCATCCGGCCGCGACGATAATTCCAAGAGCCCCAGTAATGATGAACATCCAGCGCCAACCAAATGCGACCATCATCGCCGTTAGCAAAGGGGGTGCAATGCAGGGTCCAATGCAGGACGAGGCAACAATCATACCTGTTGGCTTTCCTCGCTCACCAATATTGAACCATTCACTGACCACCTTAGCGCCAGCTGGAAATTGTGGAGCTTCACCGACACCGAGTACTGCTCGTGCGACAATCAATTGCGTGGCGTTGTTGACCAACCCACAGAGGATTTGCGCCACCGACCAGAACAACATTCCAGCGCCCAGCATGATGCGGGACCCTAACTTATCCAGAAGTGCACCTGTCGGAAGCTGCGCGAATGCGTATGCGAGTGAAAAGGCAGACAGCACCATACCCATCTCACTTGGAGAGAGTGCCATTTCGTTTCTAATAGCGGTGTTGGCAATCGAAAGCGCACTCCGATCGACATAATTGATGATGCCGGCCGTCATCAAAAAGCCAACAGCGATCCATTGTACACGGCGTAACCGCGCACTTTTTGGTTTTTCAATTGTCATTGATCCTCCCGAACTCCTCACTCATGATTGCGTTACGTATCGATCAGGGGGCGATCGCGGCTTTGCCATTCATCTCAGCGTCACAGACCAATGCCTTGCGTATATGCCAGTCCGTTGGATAAGCGATTTAGTCGCTAAGGATCGCTGACTTTCGCCCCGCGACGGTGTCGATGTTTGTTGAACAACGCAACCTGCTCCGATCATCTGCAGATTTACACTCCCGTTAACTCGTCTTGCGAGGCTGTTGCTCAGTCCGATTTGGCCAAAAACACGTCTTTAATTGCCTCGCGCAAACAATGCACCGCTGCCCGACAAGCTTCCTATGCTTCTTCATCTGCGCGTTCGATTTCTCAGGTCGCAAAAGAAGGAGCCGCCATTGTAAAGGGAGCCATCTCGGTGGGACGAGGCTTCTCGTGCCGTTGTAAGGAGACCCAGTTCTAGGATTACTAGCTCATGCAAAGGGGCGCGGCAGTTTGGTAATTTGCAAATGACCGAAGAATCGGTGCACCGAGCTCAAAGGCGCCGGTGGATTACGTTCCCCAATAGATTACTTGCCGCTCGCACGTCCAACTCGCGGCTTGGTGTCCGAGGAAGAGGCTAATTTCATCCCAGTCGATTAAAATGCAGCCTGAGAACAATCTTTCGTATAAGCCGAATATCGTTCGTGCTCGCCACTTTGGCGGCACCGTTGGCGCACCCAGCTTGGTAATTTTTCCTACGCGATAGTCGCCGAAGATATCTGGGTGGCATTTGCCACGAGCATCATGCGTGGGTGTAAGGACCAAGTGCACGTTCACATCCGAACATTACGTACCGGTGTAATGAGATCCTTTGAGATCGCACCTTCTAGACAATGTAAGAATGTGCCGCCGGTTAATACGAATGCTTGAGACCCCTAGCTTTTACGATTGAACCGTTCCCGGTAGTCTGCCGGTGAGACCCGAAGTCGCCGTTGGAATACCCGACGCATATTGTCCGCACTTCCAAAACCAGAATTGTAAGCAATTGCCTTCAAAGGCTGACAGGTTCCTTCCAGCAGATGCCTAGCGGTGTCTAGCCGGGCCTGCTCGACGAATACGCGGGGGGTCACACCTGTCACGCGTGTGAAGTGACGCGAGAAGCTTCGCGAACTCATTCCGGCGATGGCCGCGAGTTTGCTCAGGTTGTAGTCGTCGCCCGCATTCTCCAACACATGTGCTTTCACGCGAAAAATGGACATATCGCCATCGGGTGGTGCACTCAGTTGGGGCAGATACTGCGTATGTTCCGCTCGGCGTTTGGCCACCACTACCAGTTGCTGCGCGATCCGTAGCGATAGTTCGGCGCCGTGATGGTCAGCTACAAGCGTCAATGCGAGGTTGATTGCCGCGGTTACTCCAGCCGACGTAATGAGAGTGCCGCTTCGCATAACGATGCGGTCAGCTTCAACTCGGCTGGAAGGAAAGCGCGCGCCAAGTTCCTGGGCCGATTCCCAGTGCGTTGTCACGGTGTGGCCGTCTAACAAACCAGCATCACCCAGTGCGAAAGCACCAGTGCAGATGGAGCCATAAATATTCGCTCGCCCGCAAACCTCCCGCAACCAAGCGCAAAGCGTAGGATCGTAAGTGTACGTAGGTGAGCTTGCAACAAGAACGACGTCATAGTTACCAATGGCCTCTTCACAGCAGAGATCGGGAAGGACGTGCGACCCGTTACACAGTCGAACGGGCCCGGGCTGGGCCGACACGAGCAAAAACCGATATCCGTCTTGCACCTCAAGCAACGCGTTGGCTGCTGCAAACACATCCATCGGTCCAGCCAAGTCTAATGCAGTGGCATCTGGACTAAAGGCCATAATAACGGTCCGTTGAGCGCACATCAGAATTCACCTTCACCGGCGAAGCCGATTCGACCGCGCTCACGGCCAAAAGCGTCGGGAAAAGTATGAAAAGCTGCACAGACGGCGTCCCGGCAAATGGGTACGTTCAGGTCATTCGGTGCTAGCTTTAGGTTTACTTGTACAAAGTAAGCTCGCACCGAAGCGTGGAGTTGGCCGACGTTATTAAATAACATAACATGAGAGGCCAAATTTTGAGACTTGGAGTGAGGCATTGAAATCATCTTCTTGCGCAAAGTTATCCGGGCCTTTCCGATCAAGTGTCCATGAGCGCAAATTTCCCTCACCACCTTAAGGCTGGCTTAAGGCTACCATTGAACCACAATCTTCGCCGCCACCAACGCGTGAAGCTGGCGCAAACGATGCGAGCGCATCTGCTCGTCTCGCTGCATGCTGATGCCTTAAATAACCGATCGGTCAGGGGTGCGAGCGTCTATAGGCTATCTCCCAAATCTTCGGGCGCGCAGGCGGAGGAACTCGCTACTAATAATAATCTGGTCGTTTTGGCGGGCTCCAGTGATACCCACGAACTTCCCTTGGCGTGAGCGCGATCATGGAAGATCTGATTTTCCGGGAGAAACAGGTTTTCTCTTTCGAAATTCAGCGCTCGATGGTCACAGCGCTTGGGCGCCGCGTGCCGCTCCTGAAGAACCCGGAGCGCCACGGGAATTTTCTATTACTGCGCACAGGAAGTATTCCAAGCATACTTTTGGAAATGGGTTTTCTTTTCAAACCTATAGGATGAGGCTCTGCTTAATGACAATGACTATCAGCACAAAATCGTACTTGGATCAGTGGAGGCTATAATCGTCTGTGTGCATCGATTCGCTGCCGTTGGATCCACCCAGTAAGTACTTTGGGCGACCGGGCGGGGCCTCCAGCGAGGATAAATCTCATGCTCCTCGCCGCTGACCTTTTTCCGCCCCGTCATGGTCGCAGTCCCACCTCCGACTGTTCAATATCGGCTTAGAATTTCACACTAAACTTCGCATTGACGCCGTTGTTGATTGTACCCGATCCGAACTGTCCGTTGTAGGAGACGCCCAGTTTTGCGGATTTGGTAAAGTGAATATCGAAGCCTGCCTCGATCAGAGCGACGTCCCTGGCAATCGGCGCCCCTGAAACAGTGAACGTCTCGGATCCGACAAAGCTTGCTGTCGACGTGGGGGTGACGTCGCCATAGCTATGCCGCCAGCCGATATCGCCGCGCGCCGTTACTAACGTCTCACCGATGTCGAGTTCGGTCGCGGCACGTAAACCAATAGTGGTGAACCAGGTGTTCAACGTTGCTGAGGTTACCGACAACGATGCCGCGGTACGACCGGCTTCACCAAACTCGTCGCTGTTGAAATGCACAAAACCGGCATTAGCATAGGGTTCGAAAATGGTGCGATCCATGTTCAACTCATACCCCACCTCTCCGAAGAGCTGCAGTGTAGAGGCGTCATACTCACTGGAAAGGCTATCGGAGAAGCCAGGAAAAGCGACGTTACGGTTCATCGAAAGATCGTGCCATGTGTGTGCCAATCCGGACCGGAAATTGAGCGCGGAACCTTCAGACAGCGTCCACTGCGACGCCGCGTAAGTTCCAAGCGTGTAGTTCTTGCTGTCTCCCGACGACGAGCGTTCGTTCACATCAAAGTTCGAGTGGCCGTATCCCGCCATGATACCCACACGCCATGTATCGAAGAGGTCTACATCAATCCCGCTAGCGAAACCGCCGATCGAAGAACTTACGTCTCCGAATAGACTGTTGCCATCGTAGCTTCCCCAGGAACCATATGAGGTGGTCCATGCAAAATAGGGATGGGATTCCTGAGCTGGAGCGGTTGCACTTTGACCAAACGCCTGCTGCATGCGACCGTTCATCGTGCCCCGGACGAAATGGGACTGATCCACCAGAACACCGGCGGCTGTGGCATAGGCCTCACCGGAAAGGCGATCGAAACTTGCCCGCGCTTCGTCCGCATTCAACATCAGGAGATCATTATAGAGTGCAAGGGAAGAACCGGACTGCGCCAATCCATCCAGAGCAGTCGCTGTGGCAAGCTGGTTCGATGTCTCCGCGACGGTTGGGAAGAGGCGATGGGGAACGCCGACATCGGGACCAACTGCGGGCTTTTTGAGCGACACCGTAAGATTAACGCTTTTAGGGTTGTAAGCCACGCCGAGGTCCAAAAATGCCGAACTCGACAGGGTGTCGGAAAACACGCCATTGACACCGCCTTCTGCGTTTAGAATACGATAGCTCCTCTCGGTCTGGTAACTGGTATTGGCATCGACAGAAACAATGCGGATATTGCTGCCGGCGAGATCGGCTTTACCTGTCACGTTGACCAGATCGGAGCGACCGTCGCTTGCAATTTCCGTTTCGAAGTTGGAACCGGGAGCCATCTTCAGATCACCGTCGATGGTCAGTGTTCCGATTGAGTTGCCTGCGGCAAGCGTGCCCCCAGACAAAATACTGGTCAGCGACCCGGTACCCGAACCAACAATCCCCGAACCACCCAGTCTTGCCCCTTCCAGCACGCTCAGGTTACCGCCGAGCGCTCCGCCTGAGCCCGGCTTTCCGACGAGCAGAGCTCCATTCCTGACGGTCGTTTGGCCCGCAAAGTCAGAACTGTCACCGGTCAGAAGAATTGATCCAGAACCGGCCTGAATAATCTCCCCGGTCCCGCTAATGGAATTTGCCGATGTCACATCGTCGGATCGATCGAAAACCAGTATCGCCTCGTTATTTATATCTCCCAGAGTACTGCCGGAGGTGCCGCCATCGCCGAGCTTAAGCGTACCAGCCTCAACCGTCGTACCGCCAGAAAACGTGTTCGTGCCCGTCAATGTAAGCGTGCCGGCGCCAACCTTGCGAAGGCCGTGCAGAGCCTTGGACGACGCTTTCGCCTCCTGAACATTTGGCGGGAGAAGCTTGTCAACGTAATTTTGTGAAAACCCGTCCTGGATTACTCCAGAAATAACGTCACTTTTTGCAGCATTGCCGACGATCAAGCCTGAAGTGCCGAGGAAAACATAACCTGCTCCCGAAACAGAGCCAATCTCTATGGGGGTTGCCCTGCCTACACCGGCCTGAAGTATCCCGCCACTTTTGTTGGTGATGCTCGCAGATCTACCCTGGGCCTCTTGGTCGAACACGACAAGTCCTTGATCCCCGTTGGTAAGCGTCGCGCTGCGCAGTTCGGCTCTCCCGTTCAAACCGACCATTCCGCTGTTGTCTAGCTTTGCAGCTCCCGCATTGGCATTCTCTGTGAGAACAATCACACTGTCTTTGCCGACTGTGAGAGACGCAGTTCCAAGCGTCGCGTCGTCTTCAACAGCTAAAAGACCACCACTAACATCGATTATCGCGGCACCTGCAGAAGCTCTTTGGGTGAAGTCGATATAGCCTTTGTTTGACACCGTGATCGTTGAATGAGCGGCCGTTGCATCCTCCGCGAACTGAGCAATGAGCCGGTTTACGGCAATTTCACTATTAGCGGCTGAGGCATGGTGGCGAAACAGGATCTGACGCTTTATCTCGGTTGAGGTACCAGACGTTACTCTTTGAAAGTAATCAAAATAGGTCGGAGCCTCCTGTTCCGTTGGTAGGGTTCGAATCCGAAGATTAGTTGCGGCTGAATCATTCATAAAGGCGACAAGGCCCCCCGTTGTCACGGTGATTTGCTCTTCCAGTTTTAGCGAAGACGACTTGCCAGCGAAGGCAAATTGTCCGCCATCCTGGACAGTAATATTTTTGGCAGTAAGTGCTGGGTCGGATGTGCCGGCGAAAACAAAAACGGCCCCTTTTCCAATAGTGATCGATTTTGCTGCTGCGCCTGAATACTCCGATCCCACCGTATGACCTTCTATCAAGGCATCCGTCCCCGAATCCGGCACCTTGCGGGTGCTCCAATTCGCGGGGTCACTCCACCAAGAACTGGGGCCTACGTATTTCGCCTCCTGTGGATATGCGGGCACGCTGATCGCAATGAGCGTAGTTGTGCTAAGCAAGAGCGTATACATCGACTTACAAGCTGACATTCTCTTCACTGGCGGTTTCCCTTTCATCACAGGACAGATATTTGATCCGATGCGTCCTGCGTCCCGATCCTCGTAAGGTCGAGATTCTCTAGGTTGACAGAAATCTTGATAATCGCTGTGGTGCTCGTAGAGCGCGCGGTTACGACCCGCAATTCGCTCGATACTGCGCTTCTCGCCAAACATACGTGCTTATGAGCCAGCAATATCTTTCAGGAGATTCTGAAGAGAAATATCTCAAATAGCCCTGTTCCATGCCTCACGCGCTGAGTGGAGTGCGTCGGCTTTAGCGAGTGTGACCGATCGATCGACGATGCCGGTTCCTAGCGGCCACACTTCTTTGGGAACGGACGGAAGGGGATCCAAAAGTGAGTTTTTTAAATTTGGATCTGTTCGCCTACCCTCTTTCACGATCAAACCTTGTTGGTGAAAGAGATAGCCAGGGTTGCACGAGTCCCACGGCAGCTTGACAACAGACTGGGACGGCGAGTGCGAGAGTTCTTATGAGGGAGAGCAGAGAAATCTGCCGGAGGTCCTCGTAATAAAGAGATCACGCGTTTGCTCTTGGCAGCACCGTCTAGCGGAGACAAAACGCCGAGCCGTTGCACTCCAAAAACTCGCCTGCGAAAAAAGAAAGCGTGCCGCTTACGGATCGGTACATCCAGGCATAAGGCAGCGATTGATGGAGAGATCACGGGTCATAAAAGATGATTGACCGCGTCCGCTAACGTCTTCCCGAGCGAAAACGCCAAAAAACTGAAATCAATGCTCAGGATTAACAATTTTGCTCGCGAGATGAAATGGGCTAGAAAGGGTCGCTCCAATTGTATCAAATACGAATGCTCCCGCTCGCCCAAACCCCGACCCTTGCCCACCGGTACTTTCTTCCAACTGCGGCAGCAGGGCGGCTAGTGCCGTGTAGCGGTCATGGTTGAGCAGGCCCGACGCTTTCACGTCAGAAATATCAATGAATTGTACGCCGTAGCGCAAGGCAACTAGCTGGACGGAAGGGTTCTCGACATCCAGTGCCCCAATCCGTTTAACATCAGCGCCCAGTATGGATGAAACCTTGAGAGCACGGTCATCTTTTGAAACCATGACCGTTAGGGGTGGCTCAAGCCGCCCAACGACCTCGACCTGTTTACGAAACACGTCGGCGTCGATATCTGGAGCCGCCAGAACGACCTGAAGTTTGGCAATGACGTCGTTTCGTCCCTGGAACCGCAATTGGCGCAAGGCTTCCATGATAAGCCATCCCCCCATGCTGTGACCAAACACAATGATCTTTCGCTTCGGGGATTGTAGGGCGAGGTTGGCCATGACTTTCGCGAGTGCATCGCGTGAATAAGTCGCGGACTGCTTGTCTGCAATGTATCCCGTGACTTTTGCCTGCGAGGGCCACGAAAACACCACCGGTATGCCATCGATATCCGCATCGGCGGCCATTTGTGCTCCCCGGAATAAGGCTTCCTGGTAGCTGTGATTGTAGCCGTGCACGAAAAGGCCTATCTGCCTGCCTGACTTGGCGATCCGGCCAAGATCGGTATTGAATGTTTCCTCGCTGAGCATGTTGGCGCCTGTCACGACAAAGTCTGTCTTGGGATTTGGCTTGCCGCTCGCCCACTCGATTTTCCCCTTTTGGTGCGTAGGTGGAATGGAAATATCGAATTGGGCATAGTTAGCTCTCGCTGCGCGATCCGTTCCGAAGCCTTTACCCCGATCGCTTTCTTGGCGTGTACTTGCCACATAGGCGGTTACCGTTTTCGCACCATATGCTTTTGTATCCATCGGTTGCAAAACGTCTGAGCCCGGTCTGCGTGCGCACGAGGACAGTGTGATGAGAGCTAGAACGAGTGAAGCTAACACGCGCATGAAGGTTATATACGCCAAGAAAACAGTGTCCTAATTTGGTTGCACTTGGTGCCGTCCATCGACCAATACGTTTTAAAACTGCGCAATCTTGCGCGCTTGCTCCTATCGCGCTGCAGTATTGCAATTGTCCGCGAGACAAAGGGAGCCGCTTCACGTTGCGGAATTCCAACACCAAAAATCGATTCCGACCGATTTCTATTGTACTGCAAGAACCAAGATCGCTCCGAGGAGAGTACCGATTAATGCGGCGACAACCTTCAGCAATAAAACCGTTACAGTTGCCCGCCGAGGTGCAATAAACAATTTGATCAACTCCAGTATTACTGCGCCAAGCACCATAAACATCGCTACAACGCGTCGATTATTTGGGTATGCTAAAATAAACAGCGTAGAAGCCACGGCGAGGAGAACAGCGCTAAATGCTATCTGGTTATTGCAGTGTCGGCGCTCGCGGCCCGGCAACCAGAGTGCGGTGATGATAGCAACAACTAGTGACGTCCACGCCAAAACATCGATCAATTCGCCTCCAGAGATTCCTGAACATACCAAGCCACTTATTCTATCGATAAACCACTCCGTCGCCGGACAGTATGGCCAACGCACTCACGGCACAAAGATGCGAGGCAGTCATTTTTTGCCAAATGGACGGCCAATTCAGCCATGGATTGCTCGGTGACTTCTCCGTGATTTGCCTCTTTATGTGGGTAGGGTTCATTCTGGCCGGGTGACGCAAGTTTCATTTGGTAGGTGCGCCTCAAGGTTTTGTCGACGCCTACTCCGAGATCAGAAATCTCTTCGTCCCAACCCTGTGAAGAACACAGCCATCCACTTCGACCTGTAATTCCTCAGGCCACTCGCGCTTCAAAAGGGACCTGGCCGGAGTAGCCTTACCATAACTCAGACCATGTCGTATTTCCTACCAGCCCGATTAGCGTTACATCGCCAATTGAACGAAGCGGAAGTCGTCTCTTGGCTGACACTATGTAGAAGTGGGCGTTGCCGTCTGTCGGAAGTTCTGAATCACCCCTTCTAGAGGTTTACGAGCGCGACATTTCCGTCACGTTTCACACCGTCGTGGAATGGGCAGTGGAATTCGGTCTGAGGGCCGCTCATCAACTCCAACAGTCACCGTTATCATAGCAGGCCTCGCGAATGCCAGCCAATCAGGATGCCCAAGAAAAGGCCGACAAACGCCGCGGCCGAAATCGTGACATATCCCGCAAAAAGAAAACCCACCAGCAACCCAGAGATCGAGAATATTAACCCGAGGTAAAACACCGGCGTTGTCTGGACAGAACGTTCGTCATCTCTAGTTGACATTTTAGCATCCTCTAATGTCGAGAAAAGTCAGCGAGATAAAGAAAATTTGCTAGATCCATGTGCGCCACCTGTTTGAACTTTGATAGCCACTTGACCACTGTCAGGACACGCGTCGATCCGGAAACCAATCTAGGCCTACGAAAGTCCAGATTTATCAGTCCGGTCAACTAAGACGCGAGGCATTCTGGCCAAAACCAGACCGCTTGCTACTCGTGAATATAGACCCACGCCGGTGTCGTAAGGCGTATACTGGCACCCGCGGCAGTCACGGCGGCTAAGCAATTCCCGTCAACAAAACTTGACCGTACAAAACCCAGCCGCCAATAATTATATTCTAGACGGGTATAGCGGTCCAATAATAGGCAATACAGCCGACATATTCGGCCAATCGTCAGGCGATTACTGCCACGCGTTTCAGATATATTTTCGGGTGATCTCAGGTTAACTTGTGTTGAAAGCCTCGCGGCTATTTCGTCCTCATGAGCAAGAGCCCAACGTCGTCGTTTTTTTCGCCTGCGGATATCGCTCGCGCGGTTCGACTGTATTTTCGATTTACGTTGAGCCCGCGATTGGCCCACGAAAAGCTTTTAGAACAATTGATCGTGGTTTCCTGCGATCCAATGCTGGGCAAAGAACTCCGGCATGGACTATGCAGCTCAGTTGTGTTGGAAGCTGCCAAATCAGAATGATCTCTGGCATCTGGACGAGGTAGTCGTAATCATCGTTTTGGTATCGGTGCGCCTGTCTCCAACGGCTTTGGCATTTCGCTGCAGTGTAAGAACAACAGGGGATTGATTTCACGTTTTGAAATGAACGGTCACCGAAAATGAGTTCCCATCCGGCGACTATGCGGTCATGTCTTTATCACAGGTCGTGTGAGCCATTGCTCTACGATACGCGAGGCAAAGAGTTGACAGTATGGAAAATCCGATTGCACTGAATAGTCTTTCCGAAAACACGGTCTTCCGTAAGGGCGATGTTTTCGTACTGTTCGGCGAACTATTCGGCCGCGGATACGCCACCGGCTTACTTGACGAAGCCAGACGGGCTGGAATGGAGATTGTGGGGATCACCGTCGGGCGGCGCGACGAGAACAACGCGCTCCGGCCGCTTGACGCCGAGGAACTGTCTTCGGCGGAGGCCCAACTGGGCGGCAGGATTATCAACATACCTCTTATGGCGGGTTTCGATCTCGATGCGCCCGCAGACGGTCCAACTCCCACCGATCTCCTGGCAAAGATGACGCTGGAGAGCTGGGAACACGATAAGCTCGACTGGGACTATGTCGGGCAATGCCGCGACATCGCTACTGTGCGTTTTACGGAGTCGCTTTCAAGGGTCATGACCGTTCTAGACGGAATGATTAGCGCTGGCCGCAATGTTTTCTTCGCCCACACAATGGCTGGGGGCATTCCGAAGGCGAAGGTATTCCTGGTCGTCGCCAATCGAATCTACAAGGGAACTGGCGCCCGCCACATGTCATCGCAGACCCTGCTCGACAGTGACATGGGAAAGCTCATTCTGCAGAATTTTGACGATGTCTCCGCAAACACCTTTCGCCATCTCATTGATTTCAGCACGGCGATCCGCGAGCGCGTCGAAGCTTCGGGCGGACAAGTGCGATATACGGCCTATGGTTATCATGGATCGGCGGTCCTGATCGATGGGAGCTATCGTTGGCAGACCTATACCAACTACACCCAGGGATATGCGAAGATGCGGCTCGAAGGCATTGCAGAGGAAGCCTGGGCGACCGGGATCAAGGCAACTGTCTATAACTGTCCCGAAATTCGGACCAACTCGTCCGATGTGTTCACGGGTATCGAACTGCCCCTCATACCGCTGCTGCTTGCGTTGAAGAAAGAAAACGGTGGCCAATGGGCAGACGAACAGTGGCAGGCCTGCCAGCAGCTTCTGGCCGATGGCTTAACCATGAAGGATGTTTTCCGGAAGATCGCCGCCATGCAGGCCAGCGAGGTCATGCGCCCGTTCTATGTCTTTTCGGCTTGGCCCATGGCGAACAGTCAGGCACAGGCCGATCTGACCATTGGCACGTCAAACGAGATTACCCAGATGCATCGGGATGGCAAGGTGATGATCAGCGACCTCCTGAGCGGTCTCGTTGTGAAAGCAACCGGGCAGCTAATTTTTGGCGAATCTTCCGAACCCTCCGGTCCCGTCCTGTGGCTCAACCACGATATCGTGGCTCGGCGACTTAACACTTCCCACCCGCATTCGGAGTCTTCTGCGCCGCTTATCGCGCAGGGAATGGAATCCTCACACCTTGAGGTGGCGTGACGGCTTCCCAACTTAGCTTGGAAGCTGGGTGCTTTGGCCATGGAGCGACAAATTTTGTGACAAGAACGCTCCTTCTTCCCAGCCGTCTGACGGACACCGAGATGCCCCCGAAGCTGCCGTTGGACCTATGCTACCTGCTGCTCAGCTCGAAGTGGAACCTGAACTGACGGTTCTGGGTAAATGTCCCCCTCAGCCAACAGGATGAGGGCGATTGGGTTTTGCTTCACCGCGTAGCGATGCAGTCATATAAATCTCCCCGGCTTCAGGAGGCCGGCCGCTTGCATGACGCCCTGTCATTGGTGAACCTGCTCGTTTAAGCTGATCGCAATATCCCCTTTTGGGTAGTTGGTGCGGTGGCAATGCAAGCGCCCACTCAGAAAATCCGACTTGCCCATTTTGGAATGTTGAGATGAGTGAACAAAACCGTTTGGCCTCCGTGCCGACCAATTCGTTCCTGCGTGGATCGATTTCTTCCGTTTTTATTCGAACCAGCCTGCCGATCATCCTTGTGACCATGGTCAATGGGATGCTGCTATGCTACTGGGTGCCTTTGTCGGGCCCGAAGCGCTTGGTGCGGTCTAGGCGACAGGATGTTTCGTTTATCGCCCGCAGCGGTGCCATGGCAAAAAAGGCAGGCGCGAACCTTCACGCTTTACCGGTCGTTATCCAGCCAATTCTTCTGTAACCACCTCGAACCGCTTCAAGACGGCCGGCCCGAAAGCGGTGGACAGGGCGACGTCTGTGGCATCACGTCCTGTCGCCATCAATATGCGTCCGATGCGGGGCGTGTTGTGACGGGCGTCGACCGTATACCAGCGGCCGCTGAGATAGACCTCAAGCCAGGCGCTGAAATCCATCGGGTTGGGGTCTGTCGGCACGCCGATATCACCGAGATAACCGGTGCAATAGCGGGCGGGGATATTCATGCAGCGGCAGAGGGTGATCGCAAGATGCGCGAAATCGCGGCAAACGCCGGTCCTGTCGGTGAACCCGCCGTAAGCTGTCCTCAGCGGATCGGCTTTCTCGTAGTTGAAGACAATATGGGAATGGACGAAGTCGACGACCGCCTGAACACGGGGCCAGCCGAGTGGTGTAGCCGAGAAGTTTTTCCAGGCAAAGTCCGCCAGCCGGTCGGTGTCGCAGTAACGGCTGCCCAGCAGGAACACCAGAACATCGTCTGGTAAATCCTTGATATCGTGCTGGAAAGCGTTTTCGGGAACGGGATCCGGCAGACCGCTGTCATATATGTCGAAGCGCGTGGAGATCGTCGTCAGTCCGGGCGGTGCAGATATGCGGCTGCAGGCATTGCCGAAGATGTCCAGATAACCCCAGGCCTCGACCGGCCGGTCGAAGGTCAGGACCTGTTCGGTGAGCAGATCCGCGCGCCGGCCGGGATGGATGTTGAGAACCAGCAGCATCGCCGTCTCATTCTCGCACTCATAAGCAATATCGAACCCGGCGCGTATCTTCATGCAGCACTATCCCTGAATGAGCCATCGTGATGTCGTTCAGGATGCAACGCTTTCATGCTCGCGACGTTCCGGCCGGTGGTCAGGTTTTCCAGGCAGGTCTTGTGCGGACGGCGATAACGGCGCGGATATCGATCAACGTGCGCGGGCGCGTTTGGCGAGCAGAGCGGATGTTGCCGCGGTACGATCAGACAATTCCTTCGCAAGACGGGCTTCCCGAAGGCGCATGGTCTTTGCATCGCGGGATTGCGCAATGGAATCGAGCTCCTCAAGCGCTTTTTCCTTTGCGAAGAACGGTGTCTGAATATGGCTGAAGGCGAGCTCCGCCTTCTGGCGGGAAATACTGTATTTTTCTGTCAAGGGTGTTCCGATGATGATGCCCGGAGAGCGAGCGAAAAACAAAAGGCCAGGCAATTTGCCTGGCCTTGATTGGGTTGGCGTGCTTCCGGCAGTGCCAGTACATCCGTGGTCAAAGGGAAGCACAGACCCTTAGGCAGCCTGCAGATTGCAGGCCGACATTTTGCCCGACTTGTTGTCGCGCTCGAGCTCGAAGCCGATCTTCTGACCTTCGACGAGTTCGCGCATGCCGGCGCGCTCAACAGCGGAGATGTGGACGAACGCATCGGCGTCGCCATTGTCAGGCTGAATGAAGCCGAAGCCCTTGGTGGAATTGAACCATTTAACTGTGCCAGTGGTCATGATGAACCCTTTCATAGCAATAGAGAAACCACAGCACTCATGCGCTGCGGATGATGATAGCGATTTTGAAAGGAAAGGTTCGTTCAGAACGCGGTGCCAGACGCGTGACAAGCAAAGCTAAGCAAGCAAATTCGATTGCCCCTTATATCCTGCCTCTGCCGGGATTTCAACTACTGGTTTTTGAGGATATTTCATCTCGTCACAAAGTTGTGTTCGCCTTGGATGGCGTGTGGCCGTCCATCGCCTTGTTTTCCGCGCAATCCGGGCGCATGGTCAGGCTTCGTCATGCTGGCCGCATGGCGCTGCGGTGTCAGAGAGGCGCCGTCTTCTTTTCTTCGTCCGATTGCAAATGTTTGCGCAAGCGCTGCGGTGTCATTTTTGACGATGCCGCGAAGTTTTACCCATTGCGAGAGGCGCGTGCCGGTAGCGGCGATCATACACCATCAGCCATTTCTTTATGCCTCCGCGTAACGTTCGTCCGGCGGAACATGGCAACAGCGGCGTAGAATGAAACGGGCTCCACGCGGACGAAATCCGCGTACGAGTTCCATATGAAAGGCAACACCATGGAAACGTGTAACGAACACCGGCGCCAGGCGCTGAGGATAGAGACCTGGGAGAACGAAGGCGGCGCTCCCGTCTCCGATACGCTCGAGACCCAATATGGAAGACGGATCGAGAGGGATAAGAGCTGGACGATATACCATGTCTTCACCGGCGTGCCGGTGCGCATCGGCGTCCGCAGGCTGACCCGTCTCAGCATAGCGGAAGCGACCGACGGCATGCTGTCCCTCAACCGGCGTAACGCCCTGCGCAGGAAAGAACGCAAGGGGAGCAAGTCATGACGCTCGCTTTCCCCAACGCGGCCCGCAGTTTTGACGAGGGGCGTAAAGCGGTTCGCTTTTTCGGCCATGACGGCATGTTCGAGATCCGGTTTCTTGTCGAGGCCGAAGCGCTCGCCAGGGGCCGGGGACACGCCATGAGCATGTCGGAAGCCCAGTGCCTTTCCTCTTTCGACGCGATGCGCACGGCCATCTATGCCGCGGCACAGAAGGTCTACGCCAAATCGCGTCGCAATATGAATATCCTGACAGCCTCCGACCTCGGCTAACCTGTCGGATATTCCTTTCCCGAAGGTGCCTGCGCCACCAGGCGCGGCATCGAGAAGCGGACGAAGGCCGGGGCCTTTTCGCCCGCACGCTGCAGGAGATCCGCCCCGGTATAGGCGGAAAAGGATTGGTAGGTCTCGAAGAAGCCGTGCGCGCCGTAACCGCGTGCATGCACCACGCGCTCGGGAATACGCTTGTGGTCGAAGTGGAAGATTTTCTCACGGAAATGGAAATCATCCACGACAAGCGGCCCGCGCGCGCCGATCCGCAGAGAATTCTGGTCGTCGGCAACCGGTCCTCCCTGGGCGGTTGTCAGCACAGGCGCGTCTGTTTCGGCCGGCTGGTGCAGCTCGCCGCCGGCGCCGCGCTCCAGCTTCTGGTCGTGAATAGTGACGGTCTGCGTCTTGTCTTGCGGTGATTTGCTGTTGGTGGTCTTGGTGCTGTTGGTGGTCCTGGCCATGGTGTGGCTCCTGAACTGGAATGGGCCTATCGCGGCCCGGAAATGAAAAAGCCGCCCTGAAAGGCGGCCCGAACAGAGTGGGCGGCTCACGCCATTTTCGGCTGGGCCTTCAGTGTCTGGTTTGAGGAAAAGCCGATGTCCTCGAGCCTGTCAGGCAAAACGTCATGCAACGCCTTTTCCGCAGGCATCCGGGAAACCGATCAAATTTTGAGTGCTGGACTTGGAGAACCCTCGAACCGTGGCGACGTTCCTGCGGCGGCAAAATAATTTTCATCCCGCCGCAATGCCTGCCCGCGCACCACGTCGGCAAGCCATTCACCGTCACGGAAACGCAAACGCCATCCAATTCTTGCAGAGCGGCGGAACCTTGCGGCGAGCATAGTGTTTGCTGTGGGAGCCTGCTCGAAAGGCTACAACGAGGAAAAAATCATGAAAAAACTTCTCTTAGCCGCAGCGCTTGTCGGCGCGTCGACGCTTGCCGCCTTCGCACAGACCACCCCCGCCCCGGCAACCGATGGGAAAATGCCCGCCGTGGCCACGCCCGAGACCAAGAATCCCACAGCGCCTGTCGAAGGCGCAAACAGTTTTACCGAGGAACAGGCGAAAACACGCCTCACTGAGGCCGGATATACCGATGTCACCGGCCTTGTGAAGGATGACAGGGGTGTCTGGCAGGCCAAGGCCTCGAAAGATGGCAAGCCGGTAAGCCTGGCGCTCGACTATCAGGGCAACATTGTCGCTAACTAATTCAATCTTCAGGAGAATCCTATGAAGACCGTTACAGGACTTTTCGACGACTACTCGGATGCCAGCGCGGCCGTCAGCGCGCTCGAAGAACGCGGTGTGCCATCCTCGGATATCAGCATCGTGTCCAACAATGCAGATGAACGCCACGGCAAGTCTACAAACGCCGCTGAAGGCGCCGGCACGGGTGCCGGCATCGGCGCCGCCGTCGGTGGCGTGGGCGGTCTGCTCACCGGCCTTGGCATCATGGCAATTCCCGGCGTCGGGCCGGTGGTTGCCGCAGGCTGGCTTGCCGCAACAGCGGCGGGGGCAGTAGCCGGTGCCGTGGCAGGCGGTGCCGCCGGCGGGCTTATCGGCGCGCTGACGGAGTCCGGCGTGCCGGAAGACCATGCCCATGTCTATGCGGAAGGCGTGCGCCGCGGCGGCACGCTGGTAACCGCGAAAGTGGAAGACAGCCTTTATGCGGACGCGCAGGACATCCTGCGCCAGTCCAACTGGGTCGATCCCGATCAGCGCCGTGAGGCCTATGCCAAAGAGGGCTGGTCACGTTTTGACGACACGCTGGATCCTTATGAACCAGCTGAAATCGAACAGGAGCGTCTGCGCTACAGACGCTAGACCTCGCAACGAAGATAGGCCGGCATCTGCCGGCCTATCTTTTTAAATCCAAGGGGCAGACGAGAGTGCCGGTCATCGCAACAGCGCTCTCCACAGACAGCAGGCGAGGGCGGTCGTAAAACACGGCTCAAAAGCCTTCTGAAACGTATCATAAACTTGGCGAGCAGTTCAGAGGAAGGCCGGCACGCCACGATCTCTTTGGGCAAGCCGCCTGGAGCCAAGCTTTGTTCCCGTGGCGAATGTTTGTCGGCGTCAACGAGAGTAACGAGAACGCAAATCGAGGGCGCTCAACCGGCTATGGGAGCGCCATCATCAAACACAACAGACAACGCACAAGAGCGATGGCTGACAGGCAGCCGGCAATGTGCGTGGTCGACATATGCTGGAGATCCCGGTGGCCGGTTTTGAAAGGTCCGGAAGACGCGGAACCAATGCGGTTCAGGCCGGTTCTATTCACCTGCAATCGGAGGAGGTTTCGATGACGAGCACGATGAGTATGGAAGACCTGTCGAAGAAGCTGGGCAACATCGATTTCTGCATGTTCAACACCCATGCTCCGGACAGGATTGCCAGCCGGCCAATGAGCAACAATGGTGATGTGGAATATGATGGCGACTCCTGGTTCTTCTCATACGACAATACAAAGAAGGTCAGCGATATCATTGGTGAAGCCGGGGTTACGCTGACATTTACCGCGCCCCCCAGCATTCTTGGCAAGCCTGGGATTTTCATCGCCGTCCATGGTGAAGCGAGCTTGATCCGAGACAAGGTGCAATTTGAGCAGCACTGGGTCAAGGATCTCGAGCGCTGGTTTCCCGAAGGAATCGGTACCGCCGGCCTCATCCTGATCAGGGTTGCGGCCCGAACGATCGAGTATTGGGACGGTGAGGACAATGGGCGGATAGAAATGACCACAGTCGATGCAGTCGAAGGACGTAAAGTGTGAGCGGCTGCGGCGTGAGCATCAGCGAGAAGAAGACACCGGAAAACGCTCATGCAATCGGCGCGGAGGCAATCGTATATGGTTGCGATCTGCTCCGGCTATATCCATCTATCGACCATGAAAAAGAAACCTGAAGACAATGGGCCTGAACTCATCAAGACGTGGTCACTTCCCACATCTATAACGCTCGGATCGGCGGTCCGTGCCAAAGGAATCCTCCAGGAAATCCGAGCCCGGCTTCCTACGACAGTTCGCAAGGCGCTTGATCTCGATGCCGCCACCCTGACGCTGGCGATGCCCGAGACTTCGAGAGCGATGTTCCGCGCGACATCAGCATCGATTTCAGAAATTCTCGTAAGCATCGAAACTCTCCTGGTGATCCCGCGGGAGATCGAGGACATCCTGACGATCTCCACCTCAGAACGACGCCGCTGGTTGGAGGATGGTCGCCTTCCCTCAGCAGGCACGCGTACCGTGAAGCTGCGCGGACGTGCCCGTCAGATCACGTTCCATGTGTTCGATCCTGCCGTGGTCGTGGACATACTCGACCGCGGTGCCGTCGATGAATGGCGCCAGGACGATATCGCAATGACGGCAGAGAAACGTCGACAATCAGCTATGAAGGCGAAGCTAACCAAAACGCTTCATATTGGCACGAAGAAGCCGACTCGGAAAGATGGATCGAACCCGTCCCCGTTGCGCGGATGGGACGAGTTCGATGCAGATGGCTTTCTGAGGTAGGTGGAGGCTCATGTTCCGCTATGGCCCCTTTGCGCAGATATGGGTGAAAGAGGGGCAGAAATTGGCGCTGCACGTTGCACGAATTAACTCTCGCGCGTCGGTCTAAGGATCGTAGCTTGGACCGACGTGGCGACGACGAAAACAATCATCCTTACGGGAAGGAACGGTTGCCTGACGGTTCAGGTAGCATCAGTCGAAAGAGGAGCGGACAAATTGCATAAGCTCTTAGGACTTCATTAGCCCCCGCAAAGCTCGTTATGGGCAAAGGGAGGAAGCACGTGATCGACTGGTTATTGTCCCACGGGGCTGAGGCCGATATCGTCGCGAACCTCCTGCCACTCCTGATCGCCTATCTCCTGGCGCTGCCGATCGGCTGGGACAGAGAACAGCATGAACGCAGCACGGGCCTGCGGACATTTCCTTTGGTTGCGATGGCTTCCTGCGGCTTCATCGAGGCGACCGAAACCGTTACAACTGGCAATCCGGAAGCAACTGCTCGGAACCGCTTGATAAGACGGAATGCCGTTGCTCGACTGACTTCGAGTTCGGCAGCAAGCAGCGCTATATCCCCGGAAGTTACATCGCCAGATCGACACTTCAGAAATCCTCGGATGGCCTCCGCGCGTCGACACGCCTCATCCCAAAGCGTTTTGCCAATCTCGTCAGGAAATTGATCATTCATACTGAAACACCGTCGATTTCGTCGACGATTGAATCTCACATTAAGTGTTAAGTCTCAAATTAAGTGCAAGGCTATCTTGTTGAAACTGTTGGGGCGGAATCTCACGATTGAATGCAAAAGGGCAACCGCTCGCGACACATATGATGGCGATCCGTTTGTCGATGGTCAATGGCTGGCGATCTACCTCTATCATCGGTTCTACCGGCTGCCAGCCGGCCGATTTCTATGCTGAAATTGTCAAAGCGATATGGTTTTCCAGATCATTTGATAAGAACAATAGCATTTGATCACAGGAATTTACGTGGTGGTACATTGGACTTGGAATGGCTCCACCCAACACAAAATTTAAAGCTGGGCCAATTTTTCGCAAGCGGAAAAGTTGCTGACCAAAGACGCTTGCAATGTTGCTGCAATCATTCCATTCGAACCTTGTTCCAGTAACCTCTATAAGGCCCTGTAACGCAATGTACGGATGGGTTGTGGGTTGGGCGGAGAAATGTGGGCACAAGCTTGTCTTGGCGCAGCTGATTGAGGAGAAGATGTCAGGTTCTGCTGTCAAGCGCGTTTTGGAGAGCGCCACCGCCAGCTTGTTCAAAGAACCAAGAGTGTTCTCAATGACCTGGAATTTACCTACTTTCCAGCTGGATTTCAGGAAAAGCGGCCAGTGCCCCAAGCGTAAAGTAATAGCATAATGACGGCGACATCCACCGCAAGTAACAAATGCAGCAGTCGCGCCGTCAAGCTGACCATCGAACTTCTGGCGTCTTTGGACAAAGCTTAATGACGCATTTCATTTCCACTGCTCGCAGAGATGTGGGGCGCGCTAAAGTTCTAAAGGGTGCCGGGCCATTTTCGACTTTCGAATGTATGGTGGCGTGGCGCTATCTTTGGACCAAACGCAAGCAAGCCAGCGCCTCAGTCATCGCTATCATTTCGTTTATTGGGATCATGCTGGGGGTTGCCACGCTGATCACTGTGATGGCGGTCATGAACGGCTTCCGTACGGAACTTCTAACGCGTATTCTCGGCATCAACGGGCACTTGCTAGTCGAACCGTTTGATGCTCCGCTGGTAGATTATGAATCCATCGCTAAGGGTATCAGTAGCATCGCCGGCATAAAATATGCGATCCCGCTAGTGGAAGGGCAAGTGCTGGCATCCCACTCGGGAGTCAGCACCGGGGCGATAGTGCGCGGTATTCGGGGTTTTGATCTTGGTAGGATCACGCTAGTCGCCAAGAACATCCGCGACGGCAATATTGCCGGTTTCGAGGCGAGTGAGGGTGTAATCATCGGCACACGTATGGCGCAGAACCTCAAGCTCCAGCTTGGCGATATGCTGACTATGGTTTTCCCTAGCAGTAATTTGGTGCAGTCGCAGAGCACGCTCTTGAAAGTTTATCCGGTGAGCGCGATTTTCGAAGTCGGGATGTCGCAATATGATGCATCGGTCATCTACATGCCAATCTTGGAAGCGCAGCAATCCTTCAAGGTAGAGCGCCAGGCGCAAATGATCGAAGTTTTCGTCGATAATCCGGACGCAGTGAATTCGCTATCCAAATCTATTGAGGCGGTTGTGCCACTGCGGATCAGGCTGACAGATTGGCGGCAACGCAATCAAACCTTTTTTGCCGCTCTTCAGGTTCAACGGAATGCGATGCTCATAATCCTGACACTGATTGTGGTCGTTGCCGCTCTCAACATCATATCTGGTCTCATCATGCTGGTTAGGGACAAGCGTCGGGAAATTGCTGTCTTACGTACCATTGGTGCCTCCCGTGGTTCGGTTATGCGCATCTTCATGATGACTGGCGCAATCCTCGGTGCGACCGGCACAATGGCCGGCGTAGCGTTGGGAATAGCCATCTGCCTACACATCGAGCGCCTCCGGCAATTCCTCTCTTGGGTAACGGGCACTGCGTTGTTCAATCCAGAACTCTATTTTCTTAGTGAGTTGCCCGCGCGTTTGGAATTGAGTGAAACCCTTTCGGTAGCGATGATGGCCCTTATTCTGTCCTTTCTAGCCACGCTTTACCCAGCCTGGCGCGCTGCAAGCCTTGATCCTATCGACGCGCTGAAGTCCTAGTATTACGGGGCAAACGACGATTCTTTGAAGATCGGACCGAAATAAAAGACGGGTTGAACGCAATGTCATGCTGAACGGCATTGATCGTTAGCCGCATTTTCACAGCGATGCGCTTCTTTGGTCGTCCGGAGAAATCACATAGAATGCGGCATGTCGGCGATCAACGACGACAAAAGCTCATCCGCGCACGGAGCTAGCTTTACCGTGCAGTCGCCGTTCGCATAAGTTCGCGCTGACGAAGCTGTATTTTGCATAATGCCGTTACCGCCCCTGGCGATCACGCCACCGCCCCGCCTCGGCCGCCACCGTGTCGGACAACTGTTGGGCGGAGGCGATTGCGGTGGAAAGCATTATGGCGAGAACTGCCTCGCAGAGAAATCTCATTTTCATTAGCGTTGGAAACGGAGCCTCCGTTAAAAGCAGTGTCGCCGGTTCGATTTGCATCAAGAGCGACCGGGTTGGTAGTCGCGTGCTGTGCGGGTTAACGTGGTCCCAGACACCATGCTTTCGGAATGCCGCTCGTGCACCTCGATCTACTCATTCCGACGCACGGGACGGGTTTACACCTCAGTTGCCCCTCGGTTCAACAGAGACTGTTGCGGTCCTCCCCGCAATAAGGTTGACCGACTTCGGACCGTCGTCGATCTTAATCCGCACTGGAATCCTCTGGGCCAGACGGACCCATGAAAATGTTGGAGCAACGCTAGCTAGCGAGCCTGCAGTATCGCTTCGCTCGCGATCCTCAATCCCGGCGGCAACACCTGCGACATGGCCGATAATCGGTTGCTGTTCTCCCATGATCTCGATCTTCACGCGATCTCCGACGTGAATCCGCGGGAGTTTTGTTTCTTCAAAGTACCCCGCAACGTAGATGGCGTCACTTTCTATTAGCACCCCGACCGCATTTCCCGCGGAGACATAGGTGCCCCGACGTAAAGGGAAGTTCGTGATTTTGCCTGAGACTGGCGCTTTCACGGTTGTCCGGTCAAGGTTCAGCTTCGCCAGATCAAGGGCGACGAGTGCCGATTGGTAAGCAGCGTCTGCCTGGTACCGCAGGCTTTCTGCGTGCTGCCACTCCTTGAGGCTGGCGGCTTCTTTAGAGGCGAGCAGTTGATATCGTTCGAAGTCGATCTTCGCCAGATCCGCTGCGGCCTTACTGCTGCGCACTTGGGCCTCTGCCTGGCGCAGCGAGAGTTCGAAACGGTCTTTTTCGATCCGAAACAGGGGCATCCCTTTCTCGACTTGCACGTTGTCGGATACCAAAACCTCCGTGACGGGTCCCGACACATCTGGTGCCAGACGAACGATATCTGCCCGGATGTGAGCGTCGCGCGTCCACGGTGCCTCCATGTAGAAAGACCACAGGTGCCAGCTTAGAACCGCTGCGCAACATACCATGGATAAGGTCAACAGGGCTCTGCCCAAGGTGATGGTAAAATTTTTCATGTTTGCAACCAGTTGAGAACAGCGGAAAGCACGCCAAGGAGGGTGATATAAAGCGCGAGGTTGAACAGCGAGCGATGCCACACCGCTGAATAAAGCCCCATCCTGCCGAACACCGGTATGAGTACCCGGAGCAGACCGTATGCACACACCGCGAGCGCGGATAACCAAGGCAGGAAGACACCATAGAGATCGAATTGTCCGGTCACCTGGCGCTCCTATTCGATGGAGACGTTGTCGAAACCGGAGGATCCGTCTCCGGTGCAAGGCACAGACGAAGAGCGGCCGCGTGCACCATGAGTTCCGTGTCGGCGTCCGTTAAGGAAAGGTCCGCGGTTGAAAGCATAAAGGCATCCAGCATACCAAGTGCACGCTCCATGGCCTCGCCACGCCTGGCGGGTGTAATCCGATACAAGAGCTCCAGCGCCGAGAAGATGACTTCGGCCCGGACACAAACAGGTATCGAGGCTTCATCCGAGCGTACCTGCATTGCCGTTATGTGCAGCCCCGCGCGCAGGTCCCTCATCAGGTCGGCATCGGAGGTGCCGGAGGTGGCGGGTAGTTTCGCCGCCCTGACTGCAAACATGCCTGCCACGTCGATGACGTGATGGCGCGTGACATGCGCGTCGGCATGTTGGCCCGCCGCGATCCCGGCGACATGCGCCTGTGTCACTGAGAAAAGCCTCCTGGCATTCGTCTCTGCTCTCACAGATCGAAAGATGCCGCACACCACGATCGCCCAGACCATCCCAAGAACAGTCGCGGTACCCGAGTTTACAAACATTATGAAGTCGCTGCTCTGCTGTGCCTGAAGAGTAAGAAGAAGTGGAAAGTTTATACAAAGGCCCATGCCGACGATCGCAAGCGAAGGCACGGCAAGGCAAATCCCTGCAGGTATCAGGAAGAGGCCTAGTGCAGCGACAAGCGGCACAAAACCATCGATCAGCGGAAGGATCGCGAAGGCATAGACGGACGCAGCGATGACCGACCCGATGGTGACGTACACGAATTTGCGCATGGCTGGCACCGGATCGTCCATCGTCGCCAGAAGGCAGCAAAGTACGCCTGAAATCTGGGCAAATGCCATGCCGTCGGTCCACGTGCTGGCGATCCAGAAGGTGATTGATGTGGTGAGGCAGATCGCAACCGTCAGTGCCGAAAGCAACGCCATGGCGATGTCAGCGTGCTGGGCTGGGATGTTTTCCCGAGACGCGAAGCGGCCAACTGCCTTCGCTGCATTCTCTTCATTCAAAGCGTCTCGAAGCGACTGATACTCATGAGAAACTTGAGCAATATTCCGCAAGTTCCGCGAAAAATTGGCAAGAAGAAGCTCTTCCCATGACCGAGGCGCTTCGAAAGAGGCTGGCGCATCGGTTTTGATCCCGAATAGTTCCGGGGAGCTTAACGATGTCGATCCGATCGCCGCAATCATCGACATGGCCTGCTCCGTGCCCGGAGTGCGGAGTCTGGCCAATGCCCTTCGCTGATCCTCGAGTTCGCTCAATAACGGAAGAATGGCGACCATGCGGTGCTGCAGTGACCTCACAAGTGAAACGGCAGATCGATATCTTGATCCGTCATATCGAAGGTGGACTGTGAACGACCGCAGGTCCGCCGCTTCTGCGGCCAAGGCGTATCGTTCCGCTCTGTTTCGGGCTTGATCCGCCTTGGCGGTTGCAGTTGCCGCAAGGAGCACCTGCGCCCTTGCCATCCAAGCATCGATCCGCTCGAGCAGTGCTGTGCCGACATGGACTGGAAAAACAACGTGGCTGACGATCGAGGCGCACAGGATTGCAAGTCCGATCTCCTCGACCCGCGCAACGACAGTGTCAAACGTGCTTGCGGGCGCCGTGACAAGTGGCAATCCTGCTAGAAGCACGGTGTATCCGGCCAGCAGGGAAACATAGCTGCGGGGTGTGCGATCAAGAAGGCTGATTAACGTGCATCCCGACGCCCACAAGATAATCGCTGCGGAAAGCAGTGGGGGTGAGTTCACGAGATTTGGGACCATGATGATGGTCGCGCCGCCCCCGATCAGTGTTCCTAGCAATCGATAGAACGATTTTGATGAGATGGCGCCCGAAAGGGGATGAGCAACGATGTAGACGGTTGAAACGGCCCAAAACGGTCGCGGCAGATCGAACCTTATTGCGAGGTAATAAGCAAGCATTGCCGCAAGGAATGTCTTCAATGAAAAGATCACGTTCCCGGGGGTGACAAAGGTTCGAACGCTCATACATCATCCACCGCGTGAGCGTCGACCTGCGTCGCGCCTCTGTCACCCATGGAGGTGGTCAGTCCGTAGAGTTCAGGCGAGACGTAGCAAAAAAACGGTGTCGCTAAGCATGCATGCATATAAGCATCAGACAGATCAGCGCTTGAAACGACCGACGGTGTCCGTGATCGGGGGGCAAACCAAACGCCAACTCTCTCAAGGAAGGCTTTCACGGCCATTTGCGCGATAGCTATGCGGCTGGCCCTGCGCCCCTCGCTGTCTGGAGGCATGATGTAATGCTTGGAATCGCAGGTATGAGGCAATCGAATTTCTGTCTGAAAGATATCAGACCAGTATCCAGGCTCATGATGTTGCACTGACATCGTCATTCTCCGAATTATCTGGGATGACTCTATCGACAAAGCCTGTTGATGAATTTAGATATCCTCTCAAATGATGACTAAATTCCACCATCCGCCCTTGTCTCTTTCTGCAGCCCTGGGCGACCACGACCTAGAAAAGTCCGCGGCGCGAGTGCACGCTGTGAGGATCGATGTATCCCAGAACGAACGGGAGGCACCTGAACACCGCCACCAAAAAGGGCAGCTTGTCATGGCCTCACGGGGCGGCGTGACATGTCGCGTTCCAAGCGGGATGTGGATGGTGCCGCCCCATTGCGGCGTCTGGGTTCCGGGTGGCATGCCGCATAGCAACGTGGCAACCGCCAACGCGCGTTTGTTTTTTCTGTTCATCGAGCCGGGCGCTGCCGATCTGCCGGACCGGTGCTGCACACTGTCTCTATCCCCGCTCATCCGGGAGCTTATCATTGAGATGGCTAATCAGCCCGCAGCAGTGACCGCAGATTCAGAACTCATGGCAACACTCCTTTTGTCGGCATTATCGCGGATGCCGATAGAGCATCTTCATCTCCCGCTTACAGATGAGCCCCGGCTTATGCGGATTGCATCGGAGCTTGCTGACCATCCTGCCGATCGCAGTACGATGGCGCTATGGGCAAGGCGGGTCGGGATGAGTGAGAATTCGCTCGCACGTCTCGTCCAGCACCAGACCGGTCTCACATTCGGTCGTTGGCGACAGCAGCTGCAATTGATCGTCGCAATCCGCAGCCTCGCGGCCGGGTCGACAGTTCAGCAGGTTTCGGGCGACCTTGGATATGAATCCGTGTCTGCGTTTATCACGATGTTCAAGAAAGCGCTTGGTACATCGCCAGCCAGATATTTAGGTAACTTTGACCGGTAGCATCATGAAATTCAGTTATCACCTGAGAGGAGATAAAGCATGTTCACCCACGTCATGATCGGCAGTAACGACCTGGAACGATCTAGAAAATTCTACGACGCAACCTTTGTTGCCCTAGGGGGGAAGCCCGGCGAGATGGATGCGAGAGGTCGACTGATCTACGCGCATGAAGGAGGGCGGCTGATGATAACGAAACCGATCGACGGCAAGCCGGCAACCGCCGCTAATGGTGGAACGATCGGTATTGCGGCGACGACCCCCGACCATGTCGTGGCATGGCATGCCGCTGGTGTCGCACATGGCGGCAGGTCAATCGAGAACCCGCCTACGGAACGACTGAACGGCGCGTTCGTCGCCTATCTTCGCGACCCCGACGGAAACAAACTTTCCGCGCGGACGCATCAGCTGAAATGAGGTCGGTGTGCGTCGTCCCCTAATGATCAAGGATGGGAGGGTTACATTGCCACAGCGGCAGCAAACGCCCTAGTGATCGCAACTCGCGACACAAGCCCTTTCGAAACTGCAGGGCTGAAGGTGATCAATCCCTGGTCCAGATAACCACAGTGTTCATCTGAATGTGGTAGTTTCGATCCCTTCAAGAGCTGTTAATTGGACGCATTCATTGCTGCTCGCAAGGTATCGTTTATGCGCTCTTGCCAGCCGGGTCCGTCCGCCTGAAAATGCGCGAGGACGTCGCTGTCGATCTTCAATGATACAAGCTCCCTGGTGTTGGGGATTGCAGGCCGTTCAACGACCGGCGCTGCGACCTTTTTTGCCGTTTTGAACAACGCCTCTGCCGCGTCTTTCGGATTGGACGGTCGCCGCGGTGTCGTAGCCATGATCATATCCTTTTTTGTCGTGCGCTTGAACAGCGCCACCGTTCAGACTTTGTTTCCGGGATGTAGATCCAACATAGCGGCTGTCGCAGGCCGCGTGTAGTCGGCACCCGAAAGAACGTAATTGCCGCTGATAAACCGGTCAGTCGTCCAGCAATCCGGAAGAGATCGCACATCGTAATATATAATCGCGGCTTTGAGCGCTTGTTCGATTTTCAGTGAATCGATGGACCGGTATGGTCGGTGGCAAAGAGAGTCCGCGACTGCGCAGTGGCGCCAGGCACACTCCTCTTTATCTGTAGTTCAGCCAGGTATCGGCAAGCTTTTCACGCGCCGGATTTTCCGGAGGTCGTCGTTCATCGCCAGGAGACCAGTTGCGATTAGACAAGCGCCAGAATACGAGCCGGTCCGCCTGTCCCGCTTCGGTGGGTTGGCGCGCCAACGACGATTGTCGCTCCCTTGATCGGCAACGCTTCAAGGTTGTTCAGACCTTCGATACCGTAGCGGCCGGCCGGAAGCCAAGAATTATGCACGGCGAAATCGGCAGAGTTGCCTGGATCCAGCGACAGCGTGTCGACGCCGATTGCAACGGTGTCGCGCTCGAGCAGTAAATCGGTCGCCGACTTGCTGAAGCCGGGAAAGGCGAATTTTCCAGCGTCGTCATTACGGAAGGCGGGGCTTTTAACCTTTGTTGCCCAGCCAGAACGCAAAGCCACGACGGCACCTGCGGGAATCTCGCCATTTGCGCTGATCCAGCGTTCTATATCCGCCGCCTCAATGGTCGAATTGGCATCTTCCCTGGCGCGATCCGTGATGTCGATGATGACCAGAGGCGCGACCAGCTTTTGTGGTTCCAACTGATCAACGCTGGCGCCATCGGCGCTGAAGTGGAAAGGCGCATCAATATGGGTTCCAGTGTGCTCGAAAACCGTCAATTTATGGAGTTGGTATCCGTCCTTGGCGATATCTGCTGCCCATTCGAATTCTATTCCGGGCTTACCATCAAATGTTGGAAAGGTTGAATCGTACACATGAGTGAGATCGACGACTTTGTGAGCCGTCTGAGCAAGGACCGGTGTCGCCAGATTTCCCGCGCCCATCGCCACACCCGCCAAGGCCGCACCTTTAAACAGCATACGACGCGACAGCATGTTCTTCTTCACGTCTTCTATCACGCAGTGATTGCACATCCCATCTTCCCTCCGTTAGGAAACCTCTGTTCATGACGGTATCGGAAAACCCTGGTGAAGCAAGATTGGTCGTTCTCAAGGTCTCAGCTTTGGTAGAAAGACATGTTAAATCCACATCGGCGTCGCGGAGCCAGTTTTTGAATGTTGGCTTCCGTTCCCGGCGAAGAATTCCTGCGCATTTGGAAATAGTAACCGAGTCGGATAAGGCTTGGCACGGATCTGCTCCCAACTGTCGCGGATCTTTTGAGGTTGGAAGTGACAGACGAATTACCCGGTCAACTTGATAGCCTGCATCGCGCTACCTTTGACTATTTCTGGTCCGGAAGCCATCCTGAGAGCGGGCTGCCCAGGGATCGGATGCGATCCGATGGTTCGCCGATCCATGAGATCACCTCAATCTCGGGTGTCGGGTTTGGTTTCCTCTCGCTCATCGTTGGCGTTCATCGTACGTGGATAAGCAAGCGTAACGCCATTGCGCGCGTGTGCCGTATGCTGGAATCTCTGGCTGGAGTGAAGCGTTTTCACGGCGCCTTTCCTCACTTCGTCGATACATCGAGCGGAAAAACAATACCCTTTGCGAAATACGATGACGGCGGTGATCTTGTCGAAACCGCGCTTCTCGTTCAGGCGCTTATCTGCGTTCGGGAGTTCTTCTGCGGAGAGACATCCGAAGAGACTGGTTTGCGCCAGTCTATCACTGAAATAGTCGAGGCTGTCGAATGGAACTGGTTTACCAGGGGAGAAACAGGGCCGCTTTTCTGGCACTGGAGCCCTCGGTATGCCTGGGCGAAAAATCTGCCTATTGTGGGCTGGAACGAGGCTCTGGTCTGTTATGTGCTGGCGGCAGGTTCGGTTGCGCATCCGATAAGCCCGGAGTGTTATCATTTCGGGTGGGCGCGCCGTGGCGCAATCCGGAATGGATCGAAGTATCTCGGTGTGCGGCTGCCGCTTGGCGAGCCATATGGAGGGCCGCTCTTTCTGTCGCATTACTCGTTTTGTACACTCAATCCGCAAGGCTTGGGCGATGCTTACTGCGGCGATTATCTGGCGCAGGCTCACGCCCATTGCCAGATCAATTACCGCTACTGCCGAACGCGCTACGCAATCGAAGACGGATGGGGTCTGTCCGCCTGTGATGGGCCAAAGGGTTACGTCGTCAACTCTCCGACCAATGATCACGGTATCGTCGCAACGACGGCGGCGCTCTCCAGCATGCCTTTTATGCCGTTGCGGTCTCAACAGGCGGCGCTGCGCTTCCTGCAATGGCGTGATGGCGCGCTCATCGGCCGCTTCGGCCTGATGGATGCCTTTCAGCCTTCAACGGGCTGGGTCTCCCGAACGCATCTTGCGATCAATCAGGGCCCGGTGGTCGCAATGATGGAAAACCATCGCACCGGTCTCATCTGGGATTTGTTCATGAATGCGCCGGAAGTGAAAAACGGCCTGGCGCGTTTGGGCTTTTATCAGGACAGCTCTGAAAGGGCGAAGGCGCATGAGGCTGGCAGATCAACACTTCGCGGCAGTGCATTGTCGTGACGGGTGCCGAAAGGGTGACGTCGCCTTCAAGGATCGGAGCCGCGGCAAGACACGCATCCCAAATTTCAGAGCACGGTCGACAATGCAATTTCACGACAGGGGGTGACGGCGCTGGCGCGGAGTTCGCGGTGGTTTATGACAGTGAAATGTTTCCGATCGAGATGAAAAAGGTTGGCAACCTGGCCATGAACCGAGACGGAACGTTGGCATTGCCGAGCCGATTTGAAGCGCATCATCCGCCACTGATCTGACGGAACCTATATATTTGGGGTGAGTTACCTTTGATGAAAAATAAGTGGTTTTGGGTGTGGCTCTCGATACTTGTAATACCCGTCTTCTCGCTGATTGTAGTTCAGATCGATACGAGCTCTGGAGCCTCGATCGGCGGTGGCGGTTACGACCTCGGTCCGTTTCTATATTCTTGGCTGTTGATCATCGTCACAGGCGTCTGGTCCCTTTGCACTTTTGTAACTGCGCTAATTCATCGTGATCGGGCGGCAAAGATACGAGCCTTGGGCTTGACCGCGATGGGTTTTATTACCTTCGTGACGGTCCTGCTCCTTTACCAAAAGAACCTTTCATAGGTTAATTGGAGATTAGCAGCTCATGATCTTTCCCGACAAAGCCCGAAAATTAATCTGGGCGTTCAGCGTCGGGTGGACGTCGATCGAACGCTGTTTCAATGGCTTACGGAGTTTAGATGTGGGTCAAATTAGGCGCCATCTGTTCGAATCTCTTTAATACCAGTGAAACGTATTGAGTTGCCTGAATGATTTTTTCTGCCATGGTTGAGTCAGGCCTTTCCAATAGCAGTCAGAGTTGAACGCAATCTGCCGCTCGCGAAATCCAGGAAGCGTCGGGTTTTTTGAGGCAATTGTGGCAGCGGGGCGTGGAGAATGTGCACTGGTGCTGGCTCTCCCTCGAATGTTGCAAGCAGCAGACGCAACCGGCCGGAAACAAGTGCATCGGCCGCTTGATAGTGCAAAAGCCGCACAAAGCCCAACTCTGCCTCAGCCGCATCAATCGCCGCTTCCGTGCTTGGAACCAGCAATCGGATTTGGCCATCAGGCCAGTCGATTTTGGATTTTTGCGGTCCGTGGGCAGTGGCCGGTGTTGGCAATGTGAGCTTTATGGAAGGTAGAGATTTCAGATCATCCGGGTGCCGAACCTCTCTGTGACGATCAAGAAGCGCTGGACTGGCGACAACCACGGTGCGCATGCTGCCCAGCCGAGTGCCGATCAGGCCGTTGTTCCCCAATGCCCCGATCCGCACCGCGATATCAGCGGCGCCCGCCGCAAGATCGACATTGCCGTCACTAAGCTGCAGATCGACCGTAATCCCTTCGTGAAGCTGCAGGAAATCCTTGATGATCGGCAGGACGTGGAGGCGGCCAAACATTCGCGGTGCGCTCACAACCAGCCGCCCCGTGGGCTCGCGGAATTCACCCGCGGCCTCTCGCTCTACTTCCGCCACATGCGTGATGATCTGCCGTGCGCCTGCTAGGTATCGCTGTCCGGCGTCAGTCAGGGACAACTTACGGGTCGATCGAACCAGAAGGGCGGCGCCCAAATGCTTTTCGAGTTGTCCAACCTTTCGGGTGAGGGTTGCCACCGGCACGCCGCGCTTTTTTGCGGCAGCCGAAAAGCTGCCTTCATCCAGCGTCTCGATCAATAACGTCATGGCCTCCAGACGATCCATGGATTTCCTCACTTTTCGCGCAGATATTATCCAAAATCCGCTGATTATTCATCCCTATAAAGGGACTATGTTGGTGCCATGCGAAACGTTCAGCGTTGGGAGATGGCAATGACCTATGGGTTTCTGGATATAGCGGTGACGCCTGCGGTGCGGAAGGTGCAGCAGCAACTGGGTGTTGCATCCATGTGGGAAAATTTCCGCGGGCATCGCGAGTTTGACCGTTTTACCGATCAGGAGGCAAGTTTCATCGCCGATCGCGACAGTTTTTATATGGCGACAACGTCCGAGACCGGGTGGCCCTATCTCCAGCATCGGGGCGGGGCCAAAGGATTTCTCAAGTTTCTGGATGATCGGACACTCGCTTTCGCCGATTACCGTGGAAACTTCCAATACACTAGCGTGGGGAACCTTTCGGCAAACGACAAGGCATGCCTCTTTCTCATGGATTATCCGCGCCGTGCTCGCTTGAAGATCTATGTTCATGCCGAAGCGATGTCTCTGGATGCAGACCCCGCATTGACGGCAGCAGTCCTGGACGGAACGACGGGCAGGGCTGAGCGTATCGTGCGGCTCCGCTTGCAGAACTTCGACTGGAACTGCCCCCAGCACATCGTGCCGCGCTACACGGAGGTACAGATTGAAGATGGTCTGCGTCCGATCCGCGAGCGGCTTGCAGAATTGGAGGCCGAGAACGCCAAACTTCGAGAGCAACTGGCGTAACTGGCGCGACAGACGAAACAACAGTGCGTCAAACCTTTTGCGAGCAACGCCCTGATAGTTGACGGGTCGCAGATAAATCGACTGGAAGGGCAATTCCGAAACTGGAGAGAAAATTGCAGGCCTCTTCGAATAAATCTGCGTTGCTGGCTTCCCCCCGGCGGCCGCGGAGCAGTCCGCAGCTTCAAGCATTACCGGGCGCCTGCTGATGTCCCGTCATAGCGGTGCTGGCAGTCCTGAATCACGTCGATGTTAGCAACGGTCCAGTCGAACAGGATCGCGAAAGGTCCCTGAAGTGACCTGCCCAGTGGCGTCAAGGCATATTCAACCCCGAGCACACGTCCGTCGAGTATCCTGCGCGTCACCATGCCATTGCGCTCCAGCTTTCGCAGCGTCTGTGTCAATACGCGTTGAGTGACGCCATCGAGGCGACGCTTGATCGCATTGAAGCGCCGTGGCTCGCTTAACACGGCAAGCACCATCATCGACCATTTGTCGGCGATCTGGTCAAGGATCACCCGGCTTGGACAATCCGCACGGTAAATGGGGTCAGCATTATTGATCGTCTCATCCATCGGTATCCTCCGGCATACTTGGGATGCTTCAGGTGCGTAATTGACGCTAGGTATTCGATGAATACTTTAAGGTCAATGGTGCAAAACACGGGCGCCAGAAGTTCCCGAAGGATAGAGATTTACCCATGACAGACACCGATTTCAGCCGGCTGCGAATTTCCAAATCAGAGGGCATTGCGACGATCGCAATCGACAATCCGCCAGTCAATGTTCTCGATGTGCCCTTGATGAGCGAGATCCGCCGCTTTCTTATTGCCGTGCGCGATGATCCCGACACGCGCGTACTGATTTTCCAGAGCGCGGATCCAGAGTTCTTCATCGCGCATGTCGACATGACATTGATTGATCAGCCTCATGCCTTCGATGATTTTATCCGCGATGTGCCGGACGGTCTCAACCCATTCCAAGCGTTTGGTGAACTTCTGCGGGCGCAGCCGCAGGTGACGATCGTCAAGCTCGACGGTCTGGCGCGTGGCGGCGGAGCGGAGTTTGTGGCCGCTGCCGACATGGTCTTCGCTTCAGAGGGACGGGCAGGCCTTGCCCAATGTGAGGCGTTGATGGGCATCACGCCGGGCGGCGGGGCCACGCAATATCTGTCGAGCCGGATGACACGCGGCCGGGCTCTCGAAGTAATCCTTGGCGCCGATCTAATCGATGCCACGAGGGCGGAAAGCTATGGGTGGATCAATCGCGCATTGCCAGCATCCGAACTCGACGGCTTTGTCGATCGGCTTGCACGCAACATCGCTGCCTTGCCCGATGGCGTTATCGCGGCGGCCAAAAAGGCGTTGCCTCCTGAAGACCTGGGGGATGGCTTCAAGCGCGAGCATGGTGCCTGGAAAGGGTTGTTCGAACTTCCGACCGCTGAAAAGCTTATCCGTGGCGGACTAAAGGGAGGAGCACAGACCAAAGAGGGTGAGAAAAATCTGGAAAGCTTGCTCCGTGGATTGAAGCTGTGAGGTATTTCTGGAGGCAAAACAGCGAAACCGCTGCCGCGCGGCATTGTGGAGCGGTTTCGGATTTGGCGCGACTGCGTGCTTGCAAGCGCCGACGTCGAGTCATAAAGGCATTCGCACCACTTAGTGCCGTGGAAAAAGAACCTCTCCGGATGATGTTTGAATTCCGCTAAGGAAGAGTGGATCATCGTACCGTGTCGGCCACCATAGTCCCAGTCGGAGCCTGTCGATTAAGCGGGCGGAATTACCTGAGAATTGCTGATCGCGAAAACGCGCATCCTACACGAACTTACGCTTTCGACTGGTGTCGGTGTCGAGGGTCCTGCGTAACTTCCACGTAATTTTCGGTAGCCATACGTCGCCGCCTTGGCGCGTCTCAATGGTCGACGGGCGACCGTAGCGGCGATGGATCGAAAGGACAGACATGAAAAAGATCATTTCAGGCATATTCGTTTGTTTGACGCTGACGGCTTGCAGCCAGACGGAAAAGGGCGCCGGTATTGGCGCGGCCAGTGGTGCAATCATTGGCGGGCTGGCAAGCGGCACGTGGCAAGGTGCTGCAGTGGGAGCCGCCGCGGGAGGTGCTGGAGGGGCTGTCATTGGGAACATCAGTGAACGAAACGACAGGAACCGCCGCGATCGCTGGGAAAATCGGGACCGGCGCGATTACGGTTGCAGATATCGGGATAACTACGGCCGCTGCCGATAAGGAGCTGGTCTTGGCGACGGGGGCTAAAAGCCGGCAGGATACTCAGCAGGTTTCGGTTCCCCGGTGCCGGACATCTGGACCGCCGATTGACTTGGCGGCCAGTCGGTCATGGCAGTCGAGTTTATCTGAAACATACATATAAGTTTGCTGTTAGAATTCTTGAGAACAGCTGTCCGGGACTTGCACGATCAGGCCACTATGAAACTTCTGCTTATCGAAGACGATCCGGAAATGACGGATGCCTTGAGGACGGCCCTCTCGCAGCATGGCATCGTGCTGGATGCTGTTGGAGATCTGGCGATGGCGCGGGAAGCAATCGCCATGGCGGATTACGATATTGTCCTTATCGACCGGCAACTGCCGGATGGCGATGGAAGTAGCTTCCTCGCCGATTTGCACCGCACGGGTTCAAATACGCGATCGATCATCATCTCCGCTCTGAGGTCGACCGACGAGCGAATTTCCGGCCTCAATGACGGCGCCGATGACTATTTGCCGAAGCCGTTCGAAATTCCCGAGCTGATTGCCAGAATGAGCGCTGTGCTGAGGCGGGTGCCGACAGCCGGCCCGTTCGTCCTGTCGGCGGGAAACGTCACCTATGATCGTGTTTCGTGCGATGTGCATATCAACGGCGTCCGGCTTGCGCTCACCCGCAGGGAACTGCTCATTATCGAAACTCTTCTGAGAAACCGTGGTCGTACCGTGTTGCGCTCGTCCCTTGAGGGGCAGGTCTATTCCTTTGACGATGATATCCAGTCGAACTCACTGGAATCCAACATGTCTCGCCTGCGCCGAAAGCTTGGCGAAGCGGAGGCCGACATTGTTATCAAGAATATTCGTGGCATAGGCTACTACCTTCATGAGCAGAAATAGGATGACCAGCACATCCCTTCGCTGGCGATTTACTTTTGGTTTTATTGTCCTGCAGCTCTGCGCGGTCATCGCCTCGCTCAGCCTGGTTTTCTATCTCCTTTCTGGCCTCAAGCCCGATGTGGCGATCACCTCCATCTGGCTGTCTCAGGAAATCGCAGACTCGGTCCGTCTCGAGCCGAATGGTCGGGTCCATCTGGTGCCGACGGCCAAGCTTAAAGAGATTATGGAGGAAGCGCCTGACCTGTGGTTCGTGGCAGATCTTGGAAAAGATACTGTCCTTGCACACGGTGCGCCTCCCGGGAAAATTGCCGACAACATGCCATTCCTGCGGACGTTCAGAAGTGTCGAACTCCATGGTGATCTGAACGATCCGTTGAGTGTCGCCCGCATGGAGCGTTTCGACACAGAGGCCGGTGAGGCAACGATTTTTGCCGGCGGTGTTTCGATGTCCCAATATGGTGTGACCGTGCTGCTGGGGAACCTTGCCATCGGCGTGCCGGCGCTGATCCTCGTCGCCATTTCCCTGATTGGCGTCCCGTTTGTCACGCGCTTGGCTTTGCGGTCCTTCAGCGATCTGACCAGGCGTCTCGACAGGATCGATCTCGACACACGTGGCGCCCTGGTGGAAGAGCGGGGCTTGCCCACTGAGGTGCTTCGTCTGGTGCGCGACATCAACAGGGCACTGCGTCGTCTCGACAGCGGCTTCGAGGCGACGGAGCGCTTCTTCGTCAACGCGGCCCATGAACTTCGAACGCCGATTGCTGTCCTGCAGGTAAGAATCGATACGCTTTCACCAGGTGCGGACAAGACACACCTGCAGACGGCCATCAAGCGACTTACAGCGATCGCGAACCAGCTTCTCGACACCGAGAAGTACCGGCAGAAGCCCCAGCAGAATGCACCCGTCGATCTCAACAGCGTTGTGTCGAAGGTGGTTGCCGACCTTGCTCCCCTGGCGATCGCCGAAGGTTACGATATTTCGTTCGATAGCGATGCGGAAAACCTGTTCGTTCCCGGCGATGCCGAAGCTCTGGAGCGTGCATTCGTCAATCTGGTCCGTAATGCAGTCCAGTACGGAGGCGGCGAAGGACAGATATCGGTCAGTATTGAGGCTGACGGCAGCGTGGCTGTTGCCGATCAGGGCTGCGGAATTGCCGGCGATAAGCAATCGCGCATATTCGAGCCGTTCTACCGGATCAGCCCTCACGGCTCAGGTGCGGGCCTGGGGCTCAGCATGGTCAACGAGATCGTCACCCGTCACGGCGGCTACGTTGAGCTCTCGTCCGCTCCAGGCAAGGGCAGCACATTTGCCGTACGCTGGCGCGAGAAGCGCGTTTTCCAGCAGCGGTAGGTCCGTCGCCTGCGCCAACAGGTCAAGGCGTTTTCATCCGCCGACGTTTGCTGAGCACGGCCGCGATCGCTTGATGTCTGGCGCACAATCTTTGGCACACCATCCACATTGCAAGCACTCTTTGCCGATCGGTTGATCTTACAGCCCGTGCCAAACGGATAGGCGCGACGACCGCTCTCCGTAATTTTCAGGTAACTCTCGTGACAGAGAAAGCCCGCAAATTTCAATAGCATGGGCCACGACTAAATGACACGACACATTACCCGCAAGCGTTTCATCCTGGCGGCGGCAACCCTTGTCGGTCTGCTGGGCGTCTGGCTGTTGTTTCTGCGTCCGCCGGCGAAGCCTGAACTGGTGACCGCGCAGGCGCGAACGGGTGACATTGAAGAGGTGGTGCTGGCGACCGGGGTTCTCGAACCGCTCGAGCTGGTGCGTGTCGGCGCTCAGGCCTCGGGTCGCATTGAGCATCTGGCTGTCAAGATCGGTGACATCGTCGAGGCTGGCCAATTGGTGGCCGAGATCGATTCCCAGACCCGGCGCAACACCTTGCGGGACCGTGAGGCCGCTTTGGCCAACATCCGCGCCGTTCACGCCGCGCGCAGCGCCGGTCTGGTGAAAGCCGAGAAGGATTTCGAGCGCGAGCGTGACCTGCTGGCAGGTGGTTCCACGCCGCGCGCCCAGTATGACGCCGCGGTTGCGATGCGAGACACCGCGCGGGCTGAGGTTCAGTCGCTGGACGCTCAGGTCGCCCAAGCGCAGGTCGCGCTGGAGTCTGCGGGTATAGAACTGGACTATACGCGCATCACTGCCCCAATCGCCGGCACAGTGGTCGCGATCGTCACTGACGAGGGCCAAACCGTGAATGCCCTGCAGACCGCGCCGACCATCGTCATGATCGCGCGATTGGACACAATGACGGTGCGCGCGGATATCTCCGAGGCTGACGTCGTGCGTGTGCGGCGGGGCCTGCCGGTCTGGTTCAGCATTCTCGGCGATCCGAAGCGTCGTTTTGATGGGGAGTTGCGACAGGTGGAACCGGCCCCAGCCTCCATCGCCAACGAGAGCAATACCACCGCGAGCCGGATTGGCTCAACCAACGGCGCGGTCTATTACACCGGGCTGATCGACGTGGCGAATGCGGACGGGGTCCTGCGGCCCTCCATGACGGCGCAGGTGTCCATCGTCTTGAGCCGCGTCAGCGGCGCCGTGCTGATTCCGCTCAGCGCGGTGGAAGGCGCGCCACGGGCCGGGGACACGGCGCGTGTCCGCATACTGGACGCGATGGGCGAGGTCCAGATCCGGCAGGTCCAGGTCGGCATCGATAACGGCGCGGACATCCAGATCCTTAGCGGTGTTCAGGCAGGCGAGACCATCGTCCTTGGAGCATCCACGGACGAACGCACGGATGGCCAGGCTCAACTGGCCGCGGCGAAGCGATAGGGCGCGTTATGACGGAACCACTGATCCGCGTACGTGGGGTATCCCGCGCTTTCCCCGCAGGCGACGAGATGGTGCGAGTGCTGAAAGACGTCGACCTCGACATCGAGGCCGGCGAGATGATGGCCATCATCGGCGCTTCTGGCTCCGGCAAGTCGACGCTGATGAACATCCTTGGCTGCCTCGATCGTCCGACGGACGGCAGCTACTGGATCGAAGGACGCGAGACCTCGAAGATGTCCGTTGACGAACTGGCGGCTCTACGCCGTGAGCGTTTTGGTTTCATCTTCCAGCGCTATCATCTGCTTGGCGATCTCAGCGCGGCCAGCAACGTCGAGGTGCCGGCCATCTATGCCGGACGCAGCCGATCCGACCGGCACAAGCGAGCGATCTCCTTGTTGACCCGGCTGGGCCTCGCCGAGCGGACGGGCAATATCCCGGGCAAGCTTTCGGGCGGCCAGCAGCAGCGGGTGTCGATCGCCCGCGCCCTGATGAATGGCGGCGAGATAATTCTGGCCGACGAACCGACCGGAGCGCTGGATACGCACAGTGGCGCCGAAGTCATGAAGATCCTGCGCGAGCTTCATGCCGAAGGGCACACCATCATCCTCGTCACTCACGACAAGAAGATCGCCGAACACGCGGATCGGGTTGTAGAGATCAGCGACGGCGTTATCATTTCCGACGAGCGCAATATATCCAAATCCGCCGCGACGGCCCGTCCCATCCGCGAGCACGCGCCAGGCGCTGGCTGGCGTGGTGCAATTGATCGGATGACCGAAGCCTTTCGTATGGCGGGCGCGGCGATCTGGGCGCACAAGATGCGCTCGCTTCTGACCATGCTCGGCATCATCATCGGTATCGCCTCGGTGGCGGCTATCTCGGCGCTGGGAGCCGGCTCGCAGCAACAAATCCTGAGCAGTATCAGTTCGCTCGGCACCAACACCATCGAGGTGCGGGCCGGTAAAGGCTTCGGCGATCTGGAAGCGGGCAAGATACGGACCCTGGTTCCCGCCGATGCCGAAGCGCTGGTGAACCAGCCCTATGTCGACAGCGTGACACCAACCGTCACGACGAGTGTAACCGTCAAGCGCGCCGCCGTGGCCGTCAATGCGTCAGTCACCGGAGTTGGCGCGGACTTCTTTCGTGTACGGGGCCTTGAGCTGGCGCATGGGCAACTGTTCGACGCCCAGGACGTTACCGCCTACAGCCAGAATGTGGTGATCGATGCAAACGCCGCGCGAGACCTGTTTCCAGACCGGGTTAACCCGGTGGGGCAGGTCATCCTTCTGGGCACAATGCCGGCGAGGGTTGTGGGTGTGACGAAACGGGAAAACTCCTTCGGCCCGGCGGTTGATACGTTGACGGTTTATGCGCCCTACACAACCGTTATGGGCCGCATGCTGGGTCGTCCGAATGTCGACGGCATAACGGTCCGTATCAAAGACGATGTCGATCCGGGCAATGTCGAGGCCGCAGTTTCCCGCCTTATCGAGCGTCGGCATGGCGCGAAAGACTTCTTCCTCACCAACTCGGCGACCATTCGCGAGACTATCGAGACCACCACGCAAACTTTGACGCTGCTAATTTCGTCAGTCGCCGTGATCTCGCTGATTGTCGGCGGTATCGGTGTGATGAATATCATGCTGGTATCCGTGACCGAACGCACCAAGGAGATTGGGGTTCGTGTGGCTGTCGGCGCGCGCCGCAGCGACATCCTTTCCCAGTTCCTGATCGAGGCCGTCATGGTTTGCCTTGTCGGCGGCTTCATGGGAGTGATGCTCGCCCTCGGGATCAGCGCTCTTTTCAATTTGCTGAGCCCCGATTTCAAAATGATCTTCTCTTCAGGCTCCATCATGGTGGCCTTCGCCTGCTCAACCCTGATCGGAATCGTCTTCGGCTTCCTTCCTGCCCGCAATGCGGCAAAGCTGGACCCGATCGAAGCCCTGGCGCGCGACTGATGAACTGCAAGCATCTGCTTGGTGGCGTTGTGGTTCGCTTGTCATTATTGAGGCTGGCGTATGTCCCTAGACCGACGGTGCAAGGCTGCATCGAGCAGCTTGCGCCCATTGCCAGCGAGCCAGGACCTGAAAGTGAGAAGGTCGGGGTTAATTTCGCGCATGACTTTCAGATCGACGAGCTCGGCGAGCGGCCCGTCTACCAGGCTCTCTGCCATATGCGCGAGATCAGCGTTTGCAGCCAAAACATCGTCCGGAAACCTTTCATAGGCTATCGAGCGACCGGCTGCTGCGCTTAAGGCAGCCTCAAGCTCGGGACCGGTCAGTCGATCGCTGGCGATCTTAAGTGTTGCGCCGCCGAAGCGTGACTTTTCGGCAAGAACGGCAGCGACAAACCTGCCGATGTCTTCCACGGCGGTTAGCTGGATGGAATGGTCAGGTCGGATCAGGGACACCAGCCGGCCCTCATCGAGACCGAAGCCGGGCCTCACCAGCATTTCCATGAAAATCATCGGCCGGATGATGGTCGTAGTCATGTCGAGCTGTCGAATATGGGCTTCGATACGAGGCTTGGCGTCGAAACGCGGAACGCCTGTCAGTTCATTCCCCACGCTGGCGCCCGAAGAATAAACAAAATGGTTGATGCCGGTTTCGGCAGCGATATCCGCAATCGATATACCATGACGGACTTCGTCTTCGGCAGCCAGGCTGGCTGGCAGTACGCTAAAGACACCGTAAGCGTCTTTCATCGCTGTGCGGATTACTTTGGTCTCTTCAAATGAACCCTGGACAAGCTCGACACCTGCATTCCGTAACTGCAGCGATGCAGCTTTGGTGGAATCCAGAACGAGTGCGCGAACAGGCCATCCTGCCTTCAGCAACGCTTTGGCGACAGATCCTCCCTGCCTTCCGGTAGCGCCGAAAACCAGAATGGGATGCTTTCTATTGGTCACTTGAAGCCCTCGCGTTAAACCAGGACCGTCTATATATACGAATGTAGTGCTGCCGGAAGACGGCACATTTTTCAGCATCAGGCACAAGGATGATACCCTTGGAAGAGCAGATCGATGCCGGCCCATCGCGCGGATCAGAAAACGACAGACACTTCAGACCCATCCCGTCAAACGGAGTCTGCAGCCTGCTGAGTGACAAATGGACTGTGCCGGTTCTTTGGCGTCTTTCTCTCGCGGAAGATCATCGACTCCGCTTTTCGACATTGAAAAAAGAGGTCGGTGAGATCACCCAGCGCATGCTGACGCTCACGCTGCGTAATCTCGAGCGCGAAGGATTTGTTGTGCGTCACTATTTCCCCGAAGTGCCGCCGCGTGTCGAATACGAACTGACAGAGATCGGCCACGGAGCTTTGCGTGCCCTTGAGGGATTTAACTTCTGGGTCCACGACAATCTGGACACCATCACAGCGCGCCGGCGCGCTTACGATAAGGCGAAGTTGTAACCCAGTGACCGAAATTGGCTGAGAAGGCGGAAGTGGTCGCGGAGGTTACCCGTTTTCCTCAGTGGCTATTTCATCCTTGGCTTCCGGGACTGGACGATGGCGGTACCGCGGTAGTCGTTTCAAACAACTGGCGAAGCTTGGTCTGCCCGGCGCAGAAGATCTACGCCCCTGTTCTTGCCTTAATATCGATCTCTGCGCCCGAAAATGTGGCGCCGATACGAGTTTAGCGCGGCCCCTCAACTTCTACCGCCCATCTTGACAGATCGAAGCCGCTCTCAGTTCTTTTTGCGCCCATCACGAAAAAACAAATCGCTAACGGTTACTTTACTATGGGTTGAATTTGGCGGAAAGTACTCGCTTAAGATATGGAGGGGAACTCATGCATCGACGCAGTTTTGTAGCAGGAGCGACCACGGCGGCGATCCTGATGGGCATCAATCGCTTCGACATTGCCCGTGCAGCGGGATCAGGCGCGAGGGAGGATATCGAGACGTTTTCCAAAGACCCTCAGAAGGTAGCGTCGCTGCGACTTGCTTTTCAGAAGCTTTACGACCGTCCCAAAGATCAGAAAGTTGGATGGTTTAATTATGCAGCCATTCATGGGATCCCGTCTAACGATCCCGATGCCGGAAAATTGCCTGCAACGATTAAGGCCTACTGGTCTCAGTGCCATAACGACGAAAGTCTCTTTTTCATCTGGCACCGCGCTTACCTGGCGGCGATAGAGAGGAATTTGCAAAAACTTTCCGGCGTCCCGACACTCCGGCTTCCCTATTGGGACTGGTATAAAAATCCGTCCCTTCCCGCGATCTTCCGGGAAGAATTTTTAGACGCAGGGAAGAAGGAAAAGAATTCCCTCTACAACAGGAATAGGGATCCAGCTGTCCAAGCCGGGGATGACGTCTGGTTTTCGTCATCGTCAGGAGCGCTCGACGACACCTCTTTCTTCGGCTTCCAGACAGGCTTAGAAGGAAGTGAGCACGGTGACATACATATCGGCGTGGCGGGCGGCGCCATATCGGATATGGGGCGCGTGCCGACCGCAGCCCGGGATCCGATATTCTGGCTACATCACTGCAATATCGATCGACTCTTCACGGCCTGGATTTCTCTCAAACGCAAAGCGCCGGATCAGGCTGCATCGTTTACCGCTGGCAAGTTCGCGTTCCCTATCGATCAGGACGCGGATTACAAGCCAGTCGCGAGCACTCTGGACATGAACTCTACCTCGCCACTCGGCCAAGTCTATGAAAGCTTGGAGGCTCCGTTCTCCCAGAAAGTTGCGCAGGTGACAAAGCGCCCACCGGTTTCCCGCACAATCTCAGCGAATGCCCGCCCGTTTGGCAGAAGCATTCTTGCTCTGAATGCAGCAACCTCGGTGACCGTACCGACGTCGGGAGTAAGCCTTGCGTTTGCATTGCCTAGCGACAGTGATCCGCGTTTGAACAGCGTGTTCAGCTCTGTACCGCTGCGCGAGGCCACATCGGTCATTATCGTTCTCGAAGGCGTCCGTCTGGATTCGCCAGCGAATGGCCTTACCGGTTTCGACGTTTTTGTGAACCTGCCGGAAGGCCAACAGGCTGGCGCCGGCGACTACAAGGTCGGTTCCATCGCCCTCTTCAACCTGACTGTTGATCATGGCGATCATCATGGTGGGGCAGGTTCGACGTTCAGGTTCGCTGCAACGAACCAAGCACGGTTGCGCGGGGAATTGACCAGCAACGTCGTTGTAAGCCTTGTTCCCAGATTCACCCCGAGAGCAGATCAAACTTCTGTTGATCCAAGTCTCCAGATTAAGGACTTTCGAGTGGAGGTTTCAAGCGCTCCCTTGCAATAGGTGTAATCACCTTTTGCATGGATTAAAATATGGGGGCTCCAGATTTCGCCGGATTGGCCTGACGTCGTTTCAAGCGGGATAGATGACCTTGGCGCACTTCATTGCAATACCAAACACATATGTGTCGTCGGTCATATCGACTATGACGACATCTTTTGGAAACGCCACCCTCTGAATACAGGCGGCGCTAACGAGTACCGGCAAGAGGTTTCGAAACAAGCTCGACATCGCCCGGCAACAAATGGATTCGCTCACATAACAGTATCAGCTAACACTTTCGCAGGAGGTGTTGACGAAGCGGAGACAGCCTGTTGGATCAAATGGCGTCGCATTTTACCAAAAAACCAAACAACTTCGACGTCACTGCTTGCAGCAAAAATGGAACGATTGGCCGCGTGCCGATGAAACGCGCGATTTCAGCGGCCGCTTCGCGCCCACTGCGGGCAAATGTGCGTCCACAATGTCCTACTCCGCCTTGTTCCGGGGCGCGTTCTTTTGTTCCCAATGGCGAATCTGCTGCTGGATAAACCATTGAATTATCTGGCTGAACAGTGGTACGACGAAATTCGGGTCCAGTTTGTTTTCCTCCGCCCAGCGGCACCGTTCCGGTAGCATGGCAGCGACTCGCTCGGGCGCGGGTATGCTTGCGACGTCTGGCTTGAAACGGGCCGCCTCCAGGACATAGCCCATGCGCAGGCCTAGCAGGTCGACAAGCGCACGGTCGATCGTGTCGATCGCCTGGCGGATGTCGCCGAGGTTTTGGCAATCGGTGGGCGTTTCGGCCCGGATGCCGAGGTCTTTCGCTGAAGGCATGAGTTGGTCTCCGTTGTCGAGGTCAGCGTGAAGGTGAGATTGCTTCACCCGTTCGCGCAGGTCTTTCTTGCTCACCCTGCCGATCCCGGTTTCTGGAAACTGCGCGATGAAGATGAACGCCGCAAGCCCCCGCGCTTTCAAATGCGGGATGACGGTGGCGACGAATTCGGCGGCCGAGTTGCCGAAGACGAGATCGGGCGCAAGATGCCAGCTCCGCAGCATCTCAGCAAGGGCATATTGCCAGCGCAGGAGCGCTGGCTGTGTATAGAGCGTCTGGTCGAGGTTGCTTGCCCGGCCGGGATCGAAGGGCATGCAGACTAGATGGGAAATGCCGTTCCGGCTGAAGCCTCCAAAACAGGTTTCAATAGCATTGCGGAACACTGCGCTCTCGCGATGGAAAGTGAGCCCTATGCCCGCATGCTGGCCGGTGAAAATCCAGGCTGGGGTTTGCATTCGACCTTCGGTCAATGGGCGGACTGCAAGATATAGGTCATGTCTTGGCAGATACACCAGAAACAGAAAATGGTAAGCACGGTTTCCGCATCGCACCACCTACTCATTTCGACCGATAGCCTCAGTCGCGCTCGTCGTTCTGACTGCGTGCCAACCCACAGTCACGACCTGAACGTAATTGCTTTTTGCCTGCTCGTCATTTGGTGAAATGAAACCTTAGATATAGATCCTAGCCCAGCAAGCGGTATGCTCAGTCTTCTCAGGCCGACCGTTTTCCGCAGACGGAGCCGTCTCACTCCCCAATAACCATTCCCTCGCGTCGTGGGTCGGCGCTGCCAGCCAAACCTTGGGTGGTCATCTCGATAGCGTGTAAACCAGAGTTCATCTCACCCGGTTTAACCTCGTAGCCCAGCGCTTTCAGCCCCTCTACCAGATTTTCAGCGCTGGTGTTGGCCTCAACGTCGTAGGTACCGAACCGGTTGATGAGATGCGGCTGGGCGACGATTGCCTCCACGGGCATTCCCCAATCGATATAAGCGATCAGCGCCTGCGCCACATAGCCAATGATCTGGCTGCCACCAGGCGAACCAATGGCGAGCAGCGGCTTGCCGTCCTTCATCACGATCGTCGGCGCCATGGAGGAGCGCGGCCGTTTGCCGGGCTCGACGCGGTTGGCTATCGGCAGGCCGCCGTCACGGGTCTTGAAGGAAAAATCCGTCAACTCATTATTGAGCAGAAAGCCGTTCGTCATGAGACGCGAGCCAAAGCCATTTTCGATCGTCGTCGTCATCGAGACCACGCTGCCTTCCGTGTCAACGATGACAAAATGACTTGTAGAAGGCAACTCGAGTGCGGCATCCCGGCCGAAAAGTAGCGCGTGGTCCCATTCCGGCTCGCCGGCCTTGACGGTGTCGTTTGCCAACGCCTTGTCGCCGTCGAGCAGCTTTGCCCTCTCGCCCAGATAGGACTTGTCCAACAGACCCTTGAGCGGTAGCGGCATGAAATCGGCGTCGGCGACGTAACGCTCGCGGTCGGCGAAGGCGAGACGCTGTGCATCGCCGATAATGCGCCAACTGGCAACATTTTCTGGCCCCGGGGTTTTGAGATCAAAATTCTCCGCGATGCCGAGAATCTGGCCAACGGCGATGCCACCCGACGATGGCGCTCCCATGCCGCAAACGTCAAGACCACGATAGATAAAGCAGAGTGGCTCACGTTCGATGACGCGATAATTGGAAAGATCGGCCAGCGACAGCACGCCGGGATTGTCGGCTGCCTCGCGCACAGTCTTGACGATCGCCTCGGCAATTGGCCCCTTGTAAAAGGCATCGGCGCCGCCTTTTGCAAGCGCAGAAAGCGTCTCAGCGTAAGCGGGGTTCTTCAACAAGGCACCGTTCCGGAGGGCGACCCCGGACGTGTCAAAGAAATAGGAGCGGGGTTCCGCATATTTCTTCAACCGTTCTCCCTCCGACGCTATCAGGGAGGCAAGACGCGGCGACACTTTGAAGCCCTCGCTCGCCAGCGTTTCCGCCGGCTTCAGCAGGCTTGCCCATTCTGCCTTTCCATAGCGTTTGTGAGCCTCCTCCAGAAGTCGCACCGTTCCTGGCGTGCCAACAGAGCGACCGCCGACCACTGCGTCCATGAATTTTAGCGGCTGACCGTTGTTATCCAGGAAGAGCTTTGGCGTCGCTTCCATCGGCGCTGTCTCCCGGCCGTCCAACGTCGTCAGCTTGCGGGTTTTTGCGTCGTAATAGACGAGGAATGCGCCGCCGCCGAGACCAGAACTCTGTGGTTCAACGAGGCCGAGCACGGTCTGCACCGTCACCATCGCATCTATGGCGTTGCCGCCCTTAGCAATCACGTCGCGTCCCGCCACAGCCGCCAGCGGATTGGCTGCCGCGACCATAAATCTCCTTGACTCGACACGTTTGGCAGTTGCGACCACCGTGGCTTTCTCGGGCGCCACCGTGTCTGACGCCTGCTGGGCGGAGACGATTGCGGCGGAAAGGATGAAGGCGAGAAAAGCCTCACTGAGAAATCTCAATTCCATTAGCCTTATCCTCCAGAACCGCACAATCCGTTGATGTGAGAAGGGCATCCGAGCCACCAGGCAGATCGAACCCGTAATGACTCAAGCGCGGATGATTTTGAGAACTCTTGCTTCGCCCGTAGGTCCGTCCACAAGTGACGATAGGACGTTTGATAATTTCTTCTGTTATCTCGCCACTTTTTGTTTCAGGCTGTTCATCTGCCCGCAGATCGTACTGCGCGACTTACCCTCCCACGCGGTTCAGATCGGCGCAGATGCTTCGCCGGATTTTGCCGATAATGCCGTTTAGCAGACCAGTTCGGAGCGCCGCTCTTTTTTGACACTATGATGGCTGTTTCGCCGCATGTCCATCAAGCGCTCGACCTCGCGTTGGAAAATGGAAATCTGGCGAGAGTGAATCGACTTTCGTTAAACATTCAGAGCCTCCGCGACTACTGGCGGGTCGCAGATTCGATTTGCATCAAGAGCAAAGCCAATATGCGATAAGGTGGCGGGCTATTAGAGGTCAGTTTGCCTCCTAAAATTTGTTGCACGAAGGCGTTAAGCGGTCTCAGGATTACAACTGTGAAAATAGGGTCGTTCTAGCGTCAAGACGGGATATGAAGGATTGTGACGCGCCTTACTAGTTCATCTAACTAGCCGCTTGCCCATCAGGATCGATGGTGTTCGATCCAATTCCACGAAGCCGAATTTAGCGTAAAAGCCGACGACCTTTTCGTTGTGCTGGTTCACGCCCAGATGGACGCCTCCCACGCCTGACCTATGCAACGCATCCAGTTGATGTCGCAGTAGCATTGATCCGTGACCGCCATTTTGAACTTCGGGCAGAAGGTTGATATGCAGATGAGCGGGATAGAGGTCCTTCACCTGAGAAGGTGTCCGTGGCGCGTTTTGAATGTAGGAAAGAATATTCTCATCCTCTGCCGTTCGTGGTGAGAAATCGAGAAGCTCTTCCTGCATGTGCGGCCACCATTCGGCCTCAAGCCAGTCTTCATAGGTAGTCGTATCGGCTGCCGCGACGCAGTAGCCCATGACGGCTCCGTCCTTCGTCAGCACGAAGGCATTTTTTGCACAGAAGCGAACATAGGGCAGGGCCCATACCAAACCTGGAAGTCGCGGGTCGCTATAGCAATGCGATCCGTCCTGACCCCGATCGGCAGTGCGCAGGCAGATGTCGAGGATCGCCGCCTCATCGGACGGTTGGGCGTTGCGGATGATGACGGACGATGAAAGGGCTGGCATGGTCATAATCGCGCCCCTCAAGCAGCAGCATGTGAGGTATGGAGCGCGTCGTCGAAGCGCTGCCAGGTTTCGGCAAGCTCGATGGTACGTCGGGCACGACGTGCCTCATCGATCTTGATTGCCACGAGCCCCGCCTCCAAAGCCGCGACGATATTGACGGGCAACGATGCAGCCTCTGTCAGATGCCTGTAGATATCCGAGGCCATCTGATCATCGGCGCCATAGTGATCGCTTTCATGCCCTTCGTAACGCCGCTCGACAAGCTTTTCACCCGTTACGGCGGAATGAACCTCGAAGCGATTGCGGATGAAATCACCCTCGGCCATTCCCTTGCTGCCGATAACGCAGAAGCGGCGAAACTGATCGGGAACGTTGAGGTTGGTATGAAACGACATCGTCGCCCCGCTCTGATATTCGACGATCGCGGTCTGATAGTCGATAATGTCACCATCGCTCTCGAAGACGGCGGCGCTCTCGAGCCAACCGCTGGGCTTTTTATAGAACTCCTGCTGCTGAAACGCGGAGAGCCGATCTGGACTGTTTTCCACAACGAAGGACTTTCGGCCTCCAAAGCTGGCGACGGCCATCGCCCGCTCCCCTACAACGCTGCCATATAGATCGATGTCGTGGCAGCATTTTTCCAGGATGAAGGGGCCTGCGTAGCGCGTATGCCGCCGCCAATCGCGCATGAAAAAGGCGCCGTGATAAGGTGCGATATGCTCGGATGCCTCAATCGACGTGATCGATCCGATGTGACCTTCAGCCTGTGCCGCACGCAGATCCCTGTAGAGGTCAGAATAACGCAGTACGAGGCCCACCATAACGCTGTCACTGCCATACTCAGCGAGCAGCCGTGCCATCCTCATCGTCTGGTCTTCATCTATAACCACTGGCTTTTCCGTGAAAACCCGTACGCCTGCGCGCAATCCGGCGGTGATATGATCCAGATGGAAAAGATTGGGCGAGCCGACCATGAGGAGATCCGGCTGCGTCTGCGTCAACATCGCCTCCATGGTCTCGAAACGTTGCGGCTCCTGCAGACCGGAAGACAGAATGGCCGGCAGTCCCGCAGGCTGGGGATCCATCAGGCCGACGATTTCCAATTCGGGGCAGGCCTTGCGGAAGGAGGCAATGACATTGGCAAGCCGAAAGCCAAGCCCGGCGACTGCGATTTTCATGTTTTAGTCCTGTCGGCGAGAGTTATACAAATCAGGAAGACGTGTCGTCGTCCGTTGGCGCGCCTGCGACCCGATCAAAGCGTCTTTCGAAATCGATAGTCTGGCTGCGTCCGCGCATGGATGAGAGACGCCTGAAGTCCGGGCTGCCATGGGCAATCACGGGCAGCATGGCCGCGCCGATGGCGGCGGCCTCCAGTCCCAGGGCGCCGGCACGCAGCCGGGGAATATCCCGGTGGCTGCGGGCACTGACGGACGGCAAAAGGGGGTAGGCCCGGTCGATCAGGGAATTGGTGAGGACTGCCGGAAAATGCCCCCCGACCACGATGGTCTGCGGGTCCATGATGTTTTCAAGCAGCGAAACCAGCAACCGCAGACGCTTTGAATTAAGATCGAGCCACCGCATGAGAACACTGTCGCGTTGAGTGTAAAGTTTCTCTAATGCGCCAGGCCGTGCAATCTCGCTGCTTTCGCACGACAGCATCGCTGCAAGCTCGTCGATGGAAAAAGGGGTCTGCCCCACCGCATCTGGATTGGCGAGTTCCGCAGGCCATGTCAGGAGACCGATTTCTCCAGCATTATTCCAAAATCCCTGAAGCGGCATGCTGTCATTGATGATGCCGGCACCAAGTCCATGTCCGACAAAGATATGGACGTAATGGGTCAGTCCTGCCGCGCTGCCAGCCCTCAGTTCGGCAACCGCTGCGGCGGTCGCGTCATTCTCGATGATGGTGGGGAGATTGCATGCATCTTCGATGGCTTCCGCCACCGGTATGCGGCTCCACGCATTCCAGCCCGGCGGACCGACAGGATGTTCAAATTCCGCCTCCTGCAGTGTCGGCATCGCAATACCGATGCCCCAGGCGGCACGATCCACCGCAACGGAGCGCAGACGCTGCGTCATGTCGGCGATGGCGCGGATCGTATCGGATGGATCTTCGAGCGATGCCGATGCGGTTTCGCGCCCCAGTTCCTGTCCCGCCAGATCGCAGACGATGCCCAAAAGCCCATCGCGATCCACATGAATGCCCAGGCAGCAACCCGCTTCGGCGCGAACCCGCAACTTCTTTTGCGGTGCGCCGCGCGCACCCTCCTGTTGAATTGTTTCCACCACCAGCGAGCGGTCGATCAGGTCCTTGCAGATATTGGACATTGTCTGCGGTTTCAAACCCGTCACATCAACAAGGTCCCGCCGGCTGATGCCATCGCCAGACCGGATAAGGTCGAAAACGAGGCGACGATTGTAACGGCCCGAATATGTGTGGTTGCTGCCCATCAGGCTCATGGGGTCTGGTTCCTATTTAATCTATTAAGTAGAATTTATCAGGGTGTTTTGTACGCGTCAAGCAGTTCAGGATATGCGAAGACCCAAGTTTTGGTCATAATACTGTTACGAAAACTCCCTAAATCAGCGAAAAAGGCAGCTTGATTTTTAATCCGGTTAATGGAATTAATTGAGGCGCCTTCTTCTCAGTGACTTCAAAAAGGGAACATAGTCATGCTGAAATGGACCTTGCGGCGGATCATAGCGGGCGCGTTGGCGTCGGCATCAATCATCAGTGTTGCGAATGCCGGGGAACTGGTCGTCTACACCGCTCATGGGGAGGCAACATCGGCTCCCATCCTCGATGCTTTCGCCAAGGCAAATCCGGATGTGAGGGTGACCGTCGTGCGCGGCGGAACGGGCGAACTCATCGAGCGTCTTCGCGCCGAAGGTGGCAATTCCTCGGCAGACGTCATGTGGGGCGGACCGACGCAGACCTTCGAAGAAAATGCCACGCTCTTCCAGGCTTACGAGAGCAAGTCCGACGCCGACATGGTGACGACCGATCCCAATCACATCTGGCATCCGTTCACGGTGCTGCTGCAGCCGTTGATCGTCAGCACCAAACGTGTAGGGGCAGGCTCGATACCCAAGACACAGAAGGATCTCGTCTCGCATGACTTCGCAAAGGACGGTGGCCTGATTATTCCAGACCCGGCGAAATCCGGTACAGGCTACGTCATCCTTTCTGCCCTTGCCGGCAATTTCGGTTGGGATTTCGTCGGTCAAATGGTCAAGGGTACGCGCATCGCACCCGGCTCCGATGACGCTTTTAACGCAGTGCGTGACGGGGAAGCAGCCGTTGGCTGGATCAACGAGGATCTCGGCGCCAAGTGGAAGGCCCAGGGTCTGTCGATCGATATCGTCTATCCGACCGATGCCGTTACCGGTCAGATCGATGCCCAGGCCATCGTCAAGGGTGCGCAGCACATCGACGACGCAAAGAGCTTCATCGATTTCCTCGGCAGCAAGACTGCGCATGAAATCGTTCGCGACGCCACTGTTCGCCGTTCGGCACGCAAGGACGTAACACCACCAGCCATCCTGCCCGACATGTCCTCTCTGACAATCGTCTCCGCGGTCGATCCGCGCCCCGTCGTCGTCGCTCGCTTCCAGGAGCTTCGCGGGAAATGAAGGTGCTGCGCGACAATTGGCTTATCTTTTCCATCGTCGCGCTCGTGGTCTGCGGCCTGACGATTATCGTCCCGCAAATTCGTCTGATGGCCGCCTCCCTCCTCGAGGAGGGCGGTCGTTTCACCCTGTTGCACAATAAAGATGGACTACAATCCGTCCCGGAAATGACCAGCCGCTACGACGTGGCGAAGCGCTCTGACGGCCTCGCCATATCGCTGAATTCGACGGAGAGTCTGACTGTCGACGTCCAGGATGACCTAACGCTGCGCCTCTCTTCGCAAGAGCCGATTTCGGTTGGCAAGGACGAGGTCGGGCTGCTTGAACTCGATCTGGGCTCCGCTCGGTTCACGCTCTCGCAGCAAGCGCCCCGCGGGCTCTTCGCCACCACCGCTCCCGCACCTTTGGACATCAAGGCGCAGTCTGCCAACTCCGTCTTGCTGTCTCACGCCGCCAATGCCTACATCACCTTCGAAAACAAGGCGTTGTCGCTCTCTCCAATCCACTACATCGATTTCTTCACGCGCTCGGAAACCCTCTCCGCCACAATAAACAGCCTGCTGATTGCGCTGACGTCCACCGGGCTTGCCGCCTTAATCGGCGTTTCGCTCGCTTATCTTATTGCGCGTTACAGGGTCGCGGGAAGCACGGCTATCGTCTTCCTCGTCACCATGGCCTCTGTGTCGCCGCCATTTCTCGGTGCGTATGCCTGGCGGCTGCTTCTTGGACGCAATGGCGTTGTGACCAACTATCTCGGCCTCGATGTCTCGATTGTCGGCCTGCATGGCGTCATCTGGGTTATCACCTGGCTGGTCTTCCCGATCATCTTTCTGCTCAGCCACAGTTCGTTTCAAAGTCTGGATGCCGGCCATATCGAGGCGGCGGAAAGCCTTGGCGCCAAGCCGCCTCGCGTTCGAATGTCGGTGGAAATTCCGCTTGCACTTCCCGGCATCATCACCGGTCTCTATCTTGCAACGATGGCGGCTCTGTCGGATTTCGGTACGCCGCGTATCATCGGTCTCGATGTCAACGCCCTGCCGGTTCTGATCTACACCTCTTTCCTCAGCGAGGCGGGCCGCAATCCGGCGCTTGCGGCAACAGGATCGATGGTCCTCATCACTATTTCCAGCCTGTTCCTGATGGCGCAGCAGATTTATCTGGCGCGCCGCGGTTTCGCCGTGGTCTCATCACGCGCATTGGAACGCAAGCCGCTCTCGCCTCTTGGCCATGCATTGGTGCTTGGCGCCGTTACGATTGCTCTCCTCATGGCATTCACTCCCCACCTCACGGTGCTGGTCTCCAGCTTCATGGAATGGCGTGTCGGCCTGCCCAGAGCAAACTTCACGCTCGCAAACTACACGACCATGTTGCGTACCGGCATGGGACCGGCATGGGTGACCCTGTCGCTCGGCATCGCCGGAACGCTGGCCGCAAGCGCGATTGGTCTGGGGATCGCCTATGTGATTATCCGCAAGCGCTACCGGGTCATCGCCCCTGTTCTCAGCCTGACCGTCATGATGCCTTACGTCATTCCCGGCACGGTGCTTGGTATCGGCCTGATCATGATGTTCAACAAGGCACCGCTGCAGCTGACCGGCACATGGTTCATCCTCGTCCTTGCTTATCTCATCCGCAACCTGCCCTTCACAGTGAAGGCATCAGAGGCCGCGCTGCGGCGGGTTCATCCCGCACTCGAAGAGGCGGCGATCAGCCTTGGAGCGCGGCCACTCAGGGTGTTCGTCACCATTACCGCACCACTAGTGCTTGCGGGCGCCGTGACAGGAGCGACGCTGACCTTTCTTCACATCGTCACGGAGCTGTCTTCCACCATCGTTCTCTATCGCCCGCCATGGAAGCCAATGACGGCCGTGATCTTCGAGAACACGTTGGTGGATGCCGATTTCGGTGTCTCCGCGGCGCAGACCATCCTGCTAATGCTGATCATTTATATCCCGCTCTATTTCATTGTCCGTTACGGCCAAATTCGAGGAAAATCCGGTGGTTGAAACCTCATCTTCCAAGACTCCAACCCAGGGCTGCGAGGTCGTCATCGACGCTGTCTCCAAGACCTTCGGCAATCACGCGGTTCTGAAAGACATCAGTTTCACGATCAGGCCCGGTGAATTCTTCACGCTGCTCGGACCATCCGGCTGCGGCAAGACCACGCTGTTGCGCGCCATTGCAGGCTTTCACCCGATCAATGGCGGGAAGATCCTGTTCAACGGACAGAACGTGACCACGCTTCCCGCCTGGGACAGGAATATCGGGTTCGTCTTCCAGAACTATGCGCTTTGGCCGAACCAGACCGTGTTCGATAATGTTGCTTACGGGCTGAAGTTGCGCAAATTTTCCAAAGGCGAAATTGCCCAAAGAGTTCAGGCCGCATTGGCACAAGTCGAGCTTCATGGCGTTGAAAAGCGCTTTCCTGCAGAAATGAGCGGTGGCATGCAGCAGCGCATCGCGCTTGCGCGCGCGCTCGTCATAAACCCGCCGCTGCTTCTCATGGATGAGCCCATGTCCAATCTCGATGCGCGCCTTCGCGTGACCCTTCGCCATGAATTGCGCAATCTGCAGAAGCGCCTCGGCCTGACCGCGATCTACGTCACGCATGATCAGGAGGAGGCCTTGGAGATGTCGGACCGGATCGCCGTCATGCAGAATGGCATCGTGCAACAACTCGCAGATCCGGAGACCATCTATTCGAGACCGGCAAACAGCTTCGTCGCGGAATTTGTTGGCAGCGCCAACTTTCTCGAAGGCAGTTTTGACGAGACCGGCTTCGTGATGGCGGATGGGTCCAGGTTTGCCATGACTGGAAAGAGCCACAGCGGCAAAGGCACACTCGTGGTGCGTCCCGAACAGGTAGTGATCCGCGAATGCGGCAACGCTCTTGCCGATGCGACGGTGGAAGACCGCCGCTTCATGGGCAAAGCCTGGACCCAAAACCTTCGGCTTGAGAATGGTTCGACTATTTCGGTGGAAACACGAAGAGCGCTCGATCTCGGGTCACGCGTGGGCGTGGATTTCGAGAGCGTAACCTTTCTACCCGCGGGAGCATGACTTATGGCGGATCTGTCGCTTGACGAACTGATGCAGTTGGCATCTTCCGCCGCACTTGCTGGCGGCGCTGAATTGAAGACACATTTTGGCGCTCTGCCGCAGACGAGTATTCAGCGAAAGGCGCTGGGAGACTATGCATCCAGAGCTGATCTCGCCGCGGAGGAGGCGATTGCCGCCGTCCTGGCAAAGGCAGGAGATAGCTATGGCTTCGTTGGTGAGGAAACCGGTGTCCGTAAGGGCGATGCGCAGCGCCGCTGGGTCGTGGATCCGCTCGACGGAACGAGCAACTTCATCTGGGGCATCCCCTATTTTGCCGTGAGCATCGCTCTGTGCGACGATGCAGGCGAACTACTGGGCGTGGTCCTTGACCCATTGCGCGACGAAATGTTCACCGCGGTTCGAGGCGAGGGCGCCCGGCTGAACGGTAGAGAATTGGCTACGTTGGAGGACAAGCGGCCGGAAGAGGCTATCGTCTCCCTATCGATGCCGATCCGCGGACAGTTGACGGCAATCGAGCGCAGCACCTTCTTCCTTGCTTTGGACGACATCACAAACGAGACAGCAGGCGTGAGACGGCTCGGGTCGGCGGCGCTTGATCTCGCCTATGTGGCGGCAGGCAGGCTCGATGGATATTTCGAGGATGGCCTCAGCCATTACGATTACGCCGCCGGCAAGCTTCTCGCAGAGGAAGCGGGAGCTCTCGTCACTTCGCTCACTGGGGGTGTCCCAGTAGAGGGCGGTTCTCTGCTGGCCGGAGCCTCATCCATGCACCAATGGCTAAAGAGCAAGTTTCGACATGGCTGAGACCGCAAATTGAAGAGTTCGCTCGACCCCGGTATCAGAGACAAGACGAGCGTGGCTAACAGTAGGTCAATCTGATAAATCCGGCGATGCCGATGCCGATCTGGCGAGTATTCTTCGCGTCCAGATGAATGCCGTCGAACGAACAGGTCTGCGCGGTAACAGCCGTATCGAAGAAACCACAGCCGTTTTCATCTGCAACGGCACGATAATGACCAGCAAGCTTTTTGGATTCTTCGACAAGCCGACCGCCCCTCAATCCGCCATTGTCCGGAATGCGGAAATGCGGTGGGCTGACGAGCAGGATTTGCGGGGCGGTATAGCCATAGTCATAAGGGAAGGTCCTGACGATCTTCACAAGACGCGCCATGCCGCCAGCCGTACCAGCAGCGTGGCCGCAAATATCCTGCTTCAGATCGTTCGCTCCGAGCAGGATCACCACAAGATCGAGCGGATAGTGGCTGCCGAGCAGAACAGGCAGGATGCGCGCACCGTTGCGGTCCGCCGCACCGTTTGCATCGTCAAAAGCCGTTGTACGGCCCGGCAAGCCCTCCGGGATAACCCGCGTGCCAGGCAACAGCCTTTCCAGCACCGTCGGCCAGCGGTCCTCGTGGGCATGCCGTCCACGACCGGGATCGACGCCCCATGTCAGACTGTCGCCGAAGGCCAGAATGGTCCGCGTCAACCTGCAAGGCTCCAGGATTCGGGTTGTGCAGGGATTGGCGGCATCACGTCATCGGGGATCGGATTGATGAAGGGCGTTTCGGCAAGGCGGGCACGATGGTCAGCCTTGGCGTCGGCGACAAGCGCAGGGTTGGCGATCAGCTCTATCGCCGTCGACGCCATGATCTTCGCCGCATGGGCCATGCCCTTGTGGGCGGTGGGCAGCTTGCCCTGCGCGACGAGTTGCCACGAGTGGCCGGGTGTGCCGATGGCATAGGTCGTGCCGCGCAACTGCACGGTCGGAACCACCCAGCTGACACTGCCGACATCGGTGGAGCCGACCAATGTGCCATCACCGGCATAAAGCGGTACGATCTCGTCAGAGAGCGGCTCGTCAAACTTCGGCGGCAGGTGGAAGCGGGCATAGGAGGTCAGGATATCCTCCCGCGTAAACGTCGCCTGAAATGCGCGGGCGGTATCGCGGTCCTGCGCATCGAAATGCGCAGGTCCAAGCCGTTCGAGCTGCGCATGCATGCACTGTTCCAGCGGTGCATTACCGACGAGATTGGCATCGCCGGTCAGGATTTCCTGGCGCATCGACGTCTCCGTCATCAGCGCCGCACCTTCGGCCACCTTGCGAACGCGCGCTACCAGCGCCAGAAGATCGGGCAGCGTGCGCGACCGAACGAGATAACGCACCGCCGCTTTCGCCTGCACCACGTTTGGCGCATGGCCGCCGGTATCGGTGATCGCATAGTGAATACGCGCCGTCGAGGGCATATGCTCGCGCAGATAGTTGACGCCGACATTCATCAGTTCCACCGCATCGAGCGCGCTACGGCCGAGGTGCGGCACGGCGGCGGCATGGGCGGCGCGCCCGGTGAAATGGAAGACCATTTCGCTGCACGCAAGCGAGATCGGATTGTTGACGCCGGTAAACGCGGCGGGATGCCAGGAAATTGCGATATCGACGTCATCGAACACGCCCGCACGCACCATGAAACCCTTGGAAGAGCCGCCTTCTTCGGCCGGGCAGCCGTAATAGCGAACACGCCCCTCAATTCCCTCGGCTGCAAGGTAGTCCTTCACGGCCGCAGCCGCCAGCATGGCACCGGAACCGAGAAGATTGTGACCGCAGCCATGGCCATTGCCGCCGGAAACCAGCGGTTTTTCCTCGGCGACACCCGCCTCCTGGCTCAGCCCCGGCAATGCGTCATATTCACCGAGAATGGCGATGACCGGCCCGCCATTGCCGGCTTCGCCCATGATCGCCGTCGGAATGCCCGCAATGCCGTGGCTTACCCGGAAACCCTCCTGCTTCAGGAGTTGCAGGTGCTCGGCAGAGGAGCGGTACTCCTCGTAATTGGTTTCCGGCATATCCCAGATGCGGTCGCTAAGGTCGAAGAAGGCCGGGGATTTTTCATCAACGATGTTCCAGACGGATTGGGAGTTCTGCATCTTGTCGGTCCTGCCAGAGCATTTCCAGCAAAAGCGTGAAACTGCTTTGCCGGAAACGCGTAAAACAACGAATTAGAATTTGCGCTTCAGCGAAAGCGCAAATGCTTTAGTGGGAATTCTCGGCCTGGGGCCATTGCGCAGCCCCTTCGTCCGCCGCAATCCGCGTCAGGATGGAGGGAAGAATGCCGCCTGCCCGCAATGTTGCGATTTCCAGTTCCGTTTCGATCGCCAGCCGGCAATCGAGGCTGAAAGTCGTACCATTGCCGGCTTCAACCGTGACGAAAAGCGTGCCGCGCGGCCGCAGGGTTTCGGGAGCCGCATCGATACCGATGTGCCGTGGCGCCTCATCAGCAAGGCTGCGCGAGGTGAGGTCCGGCGGCAGCAGGACAGGCAGAATGCCCATGCCGATGAGGTTCGAACGGTGGATACGCTCGAAGCTCGAGGCAAGCACAGCCCGCACGCCCAGCAACGCCACGCCTTTCGCCGCCCAGTCGCGGGAGGAGCCTGTGCCGTACCGTTTACCGGCGAGGATCACCGTTGAAATGCCATCGCGTTCGTATCGGGCTGCCGCTTCCATCAGGGGAACAATATCGCCGGAAGGTGCATGCCGGGTCGTGCCTGCAGGCAGGGCTTCATCGATAAGGTTGCGGAGCGTCGGGTTCGTGAAAAGGCCGCGCAGCATCGCTTCCCAGTTTCCGCGCCGGGAGGCGAAGACATTGAGATCCTGAGGGTCTTCACCACGCTCGGTCAGGTAATGGCCTGCGGCGCCGGAAAGTGGAATCTGACCGGCAGGCGAAATGTGATCCGTCGTGATGTCGTCGCCGAGGATCAGCAGCGGCGTTGCCGCATAATTGCCGAGCCTGCTTTTCTGCGAGAAGGAGACAAATGGTGGACGGCGGACATAGGTCGAGGCCTCATCCCAGGGAAACAGCACTCCATCCGGGGCCTGTAGCCCGGCCCATGCCTTGTTGGCCGTAGCTTCCGTAAAGGCAGCGCTGAAATCGCCAGGCGCGGCGGTCTGAGCCAGCATGGCATCGATCTCGGCGCTGGATGGCCAGAGGTCATGCAGGAAGACGGCGGCGCCATCCGGCCCGTGGCCGATCGGTTCTGCCGTTATGTCCTGCTTCACGCTGCCAGCCAGCGCATAGGCCACCACGAGCGGCGGCGAGGCAAGATAGCCCGCCTCGATCTGCGGATGAATGCGGCCGGGGAAATTGCGATTGCCGGAGAGCACAGCCGCCAGCATCGTGCCCTTCTCGGCGGCAGCTGCCGCGTCCGGTGTCAGGGCGCCCGAATTGCCAATGCAGGTGGTGCAACCAAAGCCGACAATATCGAATCCGGTGGCGGACAGATCGTCCAGCAGGCCGGTGCGCCGGAGGTAACGACCGGCGGCAGGGGAGCCGGGTGCGAGCGATGTTTTCACCCATTGAGGCGGCTTCAGCCCGAAGCGGCGGGCCTTGCGGGCAACGAGCCCCGCTGCGACAAGCAGGCGCGGGTCTGTCGTGTTCGTGCAGCTGGTGATCGCCGCGATTGCGATGGCGCCATCCGGCACCTCGCCGTCATGGGCTTCGCCAAGCGCGCGGCCATAGGCCCTTTCGAGTGTGGGTCGCATCTCGGCAGGTGCGATGCGATCCTGCGGGCGGCGCGGACCGGCAAGCGAGGTCTTGATCTGTGACAGGTTGATATCGAGCGTCGATGTATAGCGCGGCGAAACCTCCGGCTCGAACCAGAGGCCCTGGCCGACGGCAAGCGCCTCCACGAGATGCAGGTTTTCACGCATGCGTCCCGTGGCGGCGAGATAACCGATCGTATTTGTATCGATCGGGAAATAACCACTCGAAGCGCCGTATTCCGGCGCCATGTTGGCAACCACGGCGCGGTCGCCGACGGAAAGCGTGGAGACGCCGGGACCGAAGAATTCGACAAATTCGCCGGAAATACCGTGGCGGCGCAGGGCCTGCGTTACTGCCAGTGCAAGATCGGTGGCGGTTGCGCCTTCCTGAAGTTTGCCGAGGAGCCGCACGCCGACGATATCGGGAATACGCAGCATCACAGGCATGCCGAACATGACGCTTTCGGCCTCTATACCACCCACGCCCCAACCCAGCACGCCCATACCGTTGACCATCGGCGTGTGGCTGTCGGTGCCGATCAGCGTATCGGGAACGGCCCAGTCGGCCGCGCCGATCTGGCGGATCGTGGCCACGGTCGCGAGCTGTTCCATGTTGATGGTGTGCATGATGCCCGTTCCGGGCGGGTGGACACGCAGATTGTCGAAAGCGCCGGTCGCCCATTTCATCAGGCGGTAACGCTCGGCATTGCGCTCGATTTCCTTTGCGACATTGATGCGCAGCGCATCCGCCGAACCATAGGCATCGACGGCAATGGAGTGATCAGTCGAAACGTCGATCTTCAGCCCTGGGTTCAGCCGCGCCGGGTCAATCCCGGCTTCGGCGAGCTCCGAACGCAGTGCCGCCATGTCCACCAGTGCAGGCACGCAGGTCGTGTCGTGCATCAAGAGGCGCGATGGATAAAAGGCGATCTCCGCCGTGCTGGTACGGGTTTCTAGCCAGCCTCGAAACGCGGCGATCAGTGTCGCTGCCTCTTCCGGCGCATTGCGCAGGGCGTTTTCGATGATGATGCGCATCGCCATCGGAAAGGCTTTCAGTTCGTCGCCGAAGATGCGCGGCAGATCGATGAAGCGCAGCTTCTGGCCAGCGACGTCGAGTTTGCCGGAAAGGGTATCGAGCGTGGTCATGCGGCAATGCCCAGCGTTGGCGTCGCAGCCAGAAGCGCCTTGGTATAGGGGTGCTGCGGATGGTCCAGAACGGCATCCACACCGCCCTCTTCCACGATCAGACCCTGCTCCATCACGACGATGCGGTCGGCGACGCGCGAAACGGCGCCAAGATCGTGCGAAATGAACATGCAGGCGAAGCCGTGATTTTCCTGCAGGCTGCGGAAGAGGTCGAGCACCTGTTTTTGAATGGTCATGTCAAGCGCCGACACTGGCTCGTCGGCAACGACGAAGGCCGGATTGCGGATGACGGCGCGGGCAATGGCCACGCGCTGGCGCTGCCCGCCGGAAAGAGCATGGGCATAGCGACCACCGAAGCCGGAGAGACCCACTTCGTTGAGTATCTCGGCCACACGCTCGGTCTTTTCGGCGCGGCTCATCTTCGGTCCATGCTGGAGCGGCTCGCCGACAATCTCGGCAATTGTCTGACGCGGATCGAGTGACGAGTACGGATCCTGGAACACCAGCTGACAGGACAGGCGGAAATCGCGGGCGGTCGCCCGGTCTGCACCGGCCATGGAGCGGCCGCGAAAATGCACGTCACCGCCCGAAAGCGGCAGAAGCCCGATCATGGCGCGACCAAGCGTCGTCTTGCCGGAGCCGGAACCACCGACCACGGCCACGACTTCGCCCGGCTTGACGGCAAGCGATACGCCCTTGACCGCGAGTTTCTTTTCGGCGCTCGAGAAGATGTTCCCCGCACCCGCATAGGTCACGGCGACATTCTTCGCCTCGATCAGCGGAGCAGTGTCGGCAACCGGCTTGCGGCCATGGTCACGCTTGGGCAGTGCGTCGATCAGCGTGCGGGTATAGGTTTCCTTCGGCTTATAGAGGACCTCTTCCACCGGGCCGGATTCGATCAGCTTGCCGCGCTGGAGGACCACAACCTTCTTCGCATATTGTGCGACGAGCCCGAGATTGTGGGTAATGAGAAGGACGGCCGTTCCGTAGGTCCGGGTCAGATCGACCATCACCTCCAGCACCTCGCGCTGGGTCAGCGTATCGAGCGCGGTCGTCGGCTCGTCGGCGATCAGCAGACGGGGGCGCAGCAGCATGACCGAGGCGAGCATGATGCGCTGGCGCATGCCGCCGGAAAACTGGTGCGGGAAGGCCGCAAGACAGGATTCCGGATCGGGAATTTTCACACGGGCCAGCATTTCGGCGGCGCGTTTGCGTGCCTCCTCGACGCTCAAGGCCTCATGCAGGCGCAGTCCCTCGACAAGCTGCGCGCCGATGGTCATTGCCGGGTTCAGCGAAACCATCGGTTCCTGAAATACCATGCCGATCCTGGCGCCACGCACCTCGCGGATTTCGGCATTGTTCATGGCAAGAAGATTGCGGCCTTCGAACAGGATCTCGCCCGAAACCGGCCGGATCGCTTTTGGCAGCAACTGCATTGCCGCACGCGCCGCGACCGTCTTGCCGCTGCCGCTTTCCCCGACCAGGGCGACGATCTCGCCCTTGCCGACATCGAAGGAGATGTTATCGAGGATGGAGAGATCGCCGGAGCTGCGGACACAGAGGTCGCGCACGCTGAGCAGCGGACTGGTCGTGGCGTCAGACATCATTTCTGCTCCATTCTAGGATCGAAGCGGTCGCGCAGCGCGTCGCCCAAGAGGTTGATTCCAAGTAGCGTCATCGAGATGCAGACGCCGGGGGCAAGACCGAGCCAGGGTGCCTTCTCGATATAGGGGCGGGCAGAGGCCAGCATATTGCCCCAGGTCGGCGCCGGTGGCGGCACGCCAAGTCCGAGGAAGCTGAGGCCGCTTTCCGCCAGCACCACCCAGCCGAACATGGAGGTCGCCAGTACGACAATGGGCGCCACGCAGTTTGGCAGAACATGCCGGAACATGGTGGCGAATTCGGAATTGCCGATGACCCGCGATGCTTCGACATATTCCCGCTCGCGCGCCGAAAGCACGCTTCCACGTACAATTCTGAGCACGGAGGGCGAATAGGCGATACCGAGCGCCAGGATGATGCCGTATTTGTTCGGCCCGGCGATCACCATCAGGCCGAGCGCCAGAAGCGTGCCGGGGAAGGCAAGCACCGCATCGCTGAAAACCATCAGCACGCGGTCCACGAGGCCGCGGACATAGCCCGCCACGAGGCCGATCACCGTTCCGACGGTCACGGCGAAAACGACGGTCAGCGCCGCGACAATCATGCTCTGGGAAGCACCGGCCATCAGTCGCGAGATCACGTCGCGGCCAAACTCGTCGGTGCCCAGCCAATGCTGGCCCGAAGGCGCCTGAAGACGGGCGGCCAGCTTGATCGCGGCCGGGTCGTGCGGCGTCCAGACCAGCGCAAGCGCGGCCATGACGCCGATGAAGAGGAGCAGCAGCGTACCGATCGCCTGATTCAGAGGTTGCCGCATCATGAGGCGGCGACCCGCGGATCGAAGAAGGGATAGCAGAGATCTACGATCAGATTGACGAGCACGTAGATCAGGGCTGTAAAGAGCAGACATCCTTGCACCACCGGATAGTCGCGAGCGAAGATCGCTTCGACGAGTAGGCGCCCGAGGCCGGGCAGAGTGAAAACTGTTTCGAGAACGGCGATACCGCCGAGCAGACCGCCGAGAACGAGGCCGATCATTGTCCAGGTCGGCGCAAACGCGTTGGGCAGCACATGCCGCAGCAGCACCTTGCGTTCGGAAAGACCCTTGGCGCGGGCGTGCATCACGTATTCAAGGCGCAACACCTCGATTGCACTGGCCCGCATCATGCGGGTCAGCACGCCGACTTCGATCAGCATCAGTGTCGTGACAGGCAGCACGATATAGGTAAGCGCCGTCCACGGGTTCTCGGTGAAGGGCACGAAGCCTACCACCGGCAGCCAGCCGAGCTTCAGCCCGAAGACAAGCAGCAGCACCAGACCCAGCCAGAAGCTCGGGACGGACATCAGCAGCGTGGACGCGGCGACGATCGTCACGTCCAGAGTGCTGTTCTGCCGCCATGCGGCAACAAGCCCGGCTGGAAGTGCGATCAGCGTCGCAAGTCCGACGGCAACGAGAACGATCGTCGCGCTTACCTGGAAACGGTCGAGCATCAGGCTCAACACTGGCACACCATTGGAGATCGAGTGCCCGAGATCGCCTTCCAGCACATGACCAAGCCAATATCCGAACTGCACCGGCACCGGCTGGTCCAGCCCGAGCGCGGCGCGAAGGTGCGCAAGCTCGTCAGGCGTCGCCCCGTCGCCAAGGATAAGCTGGGCGGGATCACCGGGGATCATTCGCACCATGAAGAATACGATGACGGCGACCAGCAGCAGGGTGGGAAGCGTCCATAACAGACGCTTCGCGATGTATTTCAGGAGAGCCTGCATCGATCAGTTTCCTGCCGTGAAGGAGACGCCCCACATGCGGGGATAACCGACAGGCCAGGTCTTGTAGCCTTCAACGTTCTTGCGCACGGCACTGACGCGGCTTCCGGCATAGATGACGGCCATGGGCACATCCGCACGGATCATGCCTTCCAGCTTGTCGAAGATCTTCTGCCGTTCCGCAGGATCGCTGATCCGGCTTGACTGGGCGATCAGCTCCCGGCCTTCGGCATTGTCCCAGACCTTGTTCGGCTGCTTGTCCTTGTTGCCGCTCACCATGTCGAAGGAGAGCGAAGGATCAAGCCGGGCGGAATAGGTAAATGACATGGCGCTGTAGTTGCCCTTGCTGTAGCGGTCGAGCAGGGTCGCCCAATCGAGCGTTTCGATGTCGATTGTGATACCTGCTTCCTGCGCCATGGCCTGAACGAGCACGGCCGCGTCGAAGAGCTGCGGATAGAACTTGGTCGTCAGCCACTTGATCGGCTGGCCTTTATAACCTGCTTCCGCCAGCAGCGTCTTCGCCTTCGCGATATCGCGTGCCGGAACGTCGGCCTGGGTCGCACCGAAATAGGGGCTCGGCTGCGGAATGACGGAGAAGCTCGCCTTCGACTCGCCGCTGGAAAGCGCCTCGGCAAGTTGCGGCAGGTCGAGCGAGAGCCGCAGGGCTTCGCGGATGCGGACATCCTGTAGAAGCGGATCGCGCGTCTGGAAGAGCAGCGCCGTGAGGCCCATGCCAGGAGCCTTGTCGACGACAACCTGATCGGTAGCGGATAGTTCGGCGATATCGGACGTCAGCACGTCGCTCAGCACATCGATGTCGCCGGAATAAAGGGCAGCCTTGGCGGAGGAATCGTCCGGAACGACCATGAAGCGCACGCCGGAGACCTTCGGGGTCTTGTCGCCGACATAACCGACCCGTTCACCTTCACCCGGTGTGTAGTTGGGGTTTGCCGCGAGATCGACATACTGGCCCGTGCGCCACTCACCGAAAGTGAAAGGGCCGGTGCCGATCGGCTTGACCCATTTTCCGTCGGCAGCAAGAGAGGACTTGTGGTAGATGCCGGTGCCGCCGCAATCCGTGCGGGCAAGGGTGGGCAGGAAGAGCGCCGTCGGCTTTTCGAGGGTGAAGACGACCGTCTCGGCATCTGGTGCGGTCACGCCGCTGACGGCGGCCACACCGCCGGCAGAGGTATCCGTCAGACAGCGCCAGGAGGTCTTGGGGTCGGTGTAACGCTGCCAGGAAGCCAGCACGTCAGCCGAAGTCAGCGGTTCGCCGTTGCTGAACTTCACGCCGCTGCGCAGCTTGAAGGTATAGGTCTTGCCATCGGGCGAAACATCGATCGAGCTGGCGAGCAGCGGTGCCACGGAGGCGTCATCGCGATAGCCGACAAGACCTTCCAGCACATGCAGCAGCACCGCATCGCTGTTGGCGTCGCGGTTGACACCCGGATCGCTAGAGCGCACGTCCGAATTGATGCGAACGCGCAGCACGTCGTCCTTTGCATGCGCGGACGTCATCGTCATTGCCGCCATCACCGCCGTCAGGGCGGCGCTGGATATAAAGTTGCGGTACTCCATCGAATTCTCCCGTTTTGGGTTCCCTTGTTTAATGTTCTGATCAGGCCGCGTCGGTCTGTTGCAGGTCGTTGCGCACGACGGGAGCGATGCTCATGTCGAGGCTGAAATTCGCGAAGTTCGGATTGAGCGCTGGCAGCAGCGCCACTTCCATGCGTCCAAGCGCCGGAACCATGACGATGGTCGCAACCGTCGCCGACTGGTTGTTGGAGAGCGACTTGCGCGGCGGGCGGCACACCGACCACGGCGTCTCGAAGGTATCGAGCAGCGCCGTCTTCACGTCCGCCGTCGTCACCTTGCCGAGCGCAGGCTCGATCAGGCTACGCACGCGCACGTCGCGGTAAAGCGAATCCGGCATGTTGACGACGCCCTTGTCCTGCAGCTTGGAAAGCGCAACCGGGCTCTGGAAATGGTTGGCATGCACCAGCAGCCCGCCCTGCGGATGAACAAGGAAGGTTTCGTCCGGCGCGCATTCGAAATCGATCGCGACGCCATGCGCATGGCCCACCATCATGTTGTTGGAGGCGGACTTGCGCGTGCCGTAGACGGCCTGCATGGACATGGCGAGGTGATCCTGCTCCAGCACCTTGCGGCGAATGATGGCGAGCGGCACGCCGAGCGTGCGGTAATCCCGATCGGTTTCGAGGTAGTTGCCGCTGATCGAGATGCCGGCGGCGTTGAAGCCGGTGCGTGCCAGCCCGCCCGCTTCGGTGAATGTCAGGATATCAGGCCCATCACTGCGCTTGACCTTCAGCACGACTGCGGTTTCGGCGCATTCGGCCTTCCAGTCCCAGTTCTGCGCATGGATGAACTGTCCGTCGCGCGTAACCTCCGGCATCACGAAGACGCCGGTGCAGCCATCCGACATGAAATCGTCCAGCCCCTTTTCGCGCCGGCGGGCAAGCTTCAGGATTTCGGTGCGCGCGTTGATGAGCAGGATGGCCGACAGCTCCGTGCCGACCGCCTTGGCGATGCCGCGCATTTCCTCGATATATTGCGGACCGTATTCTTCGATCGCCCCGGCGAAGCGGTCGATGATCGTTTCGAGATCGCCGGCCTTGAGGCCAGAGGCCCGGATCTGGTGCTGGTAATGCTCTATACCCTTGCGGATGCGGTCGCCCGCCTGTTCTCCATATTGTTGACCGCGCTCGAATGGCGTACCCGTAACTTCGATGAGAGGGCAGGTGAGAGAAAGAGTCATGACAGCAGGTCGTCCCCGATAGAGTGAATGTCGGATGCAGGGGCTTGAATGCCTGCACCAAAATTGTATTTTATATAACAAAAACCAAAACTGATGAGAAGGCAAGAGAAAAATGTCCGACGCGAACACGCCTTTGCAGCAGGATCTCCTGCGCCGCATCATCGAGGTGATCCACGAGGATGGCCTTGAGCCCGGCGCGCGGCTACGCCAAAGCCAGCTCGCAGAGCGGCTGAGCGTGTCGCGCACCCCGGTCATCGTCGCGCTCAACCGTCTGCATGAACTGGGTTATGCCGAGCATTTGCCAAACAAGGGCACGGTGCTGACCGGCATTCCGCCGCAGTCGGAGATGGCCGAACATCAGCGCTCCGACGAAGCGCTGATCGTCGCCGTCGCCAAGCTGCGTCGTGAGGGTGGGATTTCGAACCAGTTTACAGAGCTGGAACTGATGCGGCTGACCGAGAGCGAACGTGCGCCAGTGCGCCAGGCCCTCATCAAGCTTGAAGAGCTTGGCGTCGTTATGCGCCGCAAGGGATACGGCTGGGAATTCATGGATAGCGCCCGCGATGCTCGCGCCCGCGAGGAGAGCTATAATTTCCGTGTGTTGATCGAGTGCGCCGCAATCATGTCACCGCAGTTTGCCTTGCTGCCTGCCTGGATCGACGCCATGCGCAAGCGCCATGAGGACGTCATGCGAGCAAAATGGACGGAAACCTCCAGCGTGATGCTGTTCGAGATGAATGCAGAGTTTCACCTCGGCATCAGCGCCGCTTCCGGCAATCGCTATCTCAAGGAGGCCATGCACCGGCAGAATCAGCTCCGTCGTCTGTCCAATTACAACTGGAACTACGGTCCCGAGCGCGTCGTGACCACCTGCAGGGAACACCTGGAGATTTTGGGCCGCCTTCAGGAAGGAGAAAACGAGATCGCATCCGCCCTTATGAAGCGGCATCTAAGCGGTGCAAGCAGGGCTATACGAAAGGACTGAATGATTTTTGTGTCGTAAAAGGCATTTTTTATTGTCGAATCTTTGCGCGGCCATGCGCGCGGTGAGTGCCACCGATACGCTGCAACTTCCATCGGCAGAGCCTGGCGGCCTGATACCCGGTTAGGCACATTGGACGGCGGGCTATTGCGAAGGTTCGCCCTCCTTAGCCAAGGCATCGGTTGCAGGACACTCGGCTGCCCACGTCAACAGGGCGTCGAGCGCGGGACACAAAGCCTGCCCCCAATCCGTCAGCGCATATTCGACCTTCGGGGGCACCTGATGGTGAACAATGCGGACAACGATGCCGTCCTGCTCCATTTGCCTAAGCTGCTGGATCAGCATCTTCTGCGAGATCGCCGGGATTGCGCGTTCGAGGTCGGAGAAGCGCATGATCCGGCCGCCGAAGAGATGGAACAGGATCACCAGCTTCCACCGCCCCTCTAACAATTTCAGCGCCCGCTCGACGCCTTCCGCCGCCGTCTCGCGGGTATAAGAGTGGGCCTTACTTTTAGGTGAGTACCTTACTTTTTCGTGCGTTCTTGTCATTTGGTGATCGTACGGCCATTTTCCGCCCCATGCAATCCTGGTCCCGGATTTGGACCGGACACGAAAAAGGAACCCGAACAATGGTCGATCTACCATCACCGATCTCCCTCTATTTCGCGGCAGACACAGGAGACGGCGATGCCGTCGCAAAGTGCTTTACCGAAACCGCCATCGTCAAGGATGAAGGCAATACCTATGCCGGACGGGAGGCGATCCGGCGCTGGAAGGCCGACAGCTCTACCAAGTACACTTACACTGTCGAGCCCTTCGCAATCGCGACTGAAGACGGCAGGACAGTCGTCACGAGCCACCTGACGGGTAACTTCCCCGGCAGCCCGGTGGATCTCCGCTACTTCTTTTTTCTTGAAGGCGACAAGATCGCAGAACTGGAAATCACGCTATGAGCTTCGATCTTGCGATTGCCGGTCGTCGTGCGCTCGTTACCGCCGGCACGAAAGGCGTCGGCGCTGCCGTGGTCAAGACACTGACAGAAGCCGGGGCGAAGGTGGTGGCCACCGCGCGGACGGTCCCGGACAAATCTCCGGAAGGCCTTCAGTACGTCGCGGCGGACATCACAACCGCTGACGGCTGCGCCGCGGTCGCCAGGGGCGTGCTCGACCGCCTGGGCGGGGTCGACATTATCGTCAACGTTCTCGGCGGCTCGTCCGCACCTCCCGGCGGTTTTGCTGCTCTAGGCGATGACGAATGGCTCAGGGAGCTTAACCTCAACCTCATGCCGGCGGTGCGGCTCGACCGCGCCCTCCTGCCATCGATGATCGAGCAGGGTTGCGGCGTCATCATTCACGTCACGTCGATCCAGCACCAGTTGCCGCTGCCTGAATCTACGACGGCCTATGCCGCCGCGAAGGCTGCGCTTTCAACCTACAGCAAAAGCCTCTCCAAGGAGGTCACGCCCAAAGGTGTCCGCGTCGTTCGTGTCTCACCAGGCTGGATCGAGACCGAGGCGGCGGTCGCTTTGGCGGAACGCTTGGCGACCGACGCCGGAACCGATTACGAGGGCGGCAAGCAGATCATCATGAAGGCCCTCGGCGGCATTCCGCTCGGGCGGCCCGCCAAGCCTCAGGAGGTCGCCGATCTTATCGCGTTCCTCGTGTCGCCACGCGCTGGTGCGATCACGGGAACCGAATTCACCATCGACGGTGGCACGGTTCCGACCGCTTGAGACGGTTAGGCCGCAAGCGGGTACGCTCGCGCAGCTCGTTAATATTGGCAAATCGCCCAAGGTATCGCCAGCCAGCGGTCAACCCGCGCACAAGCCGCAAATCTTTTTTCTTGCTGTGACCGAGTAGGTTTCAAACGACCTATCGGCCCGAAGCCTACCGCTCGGCGAAGTGTTAGATACTTGGACCCGAGTTGCAGGAGCCGAGCCTGCCCGGCCACCATTAGTTCATCATATCAAGCAGCTGAAGAACCCGCTGCGCCATATCTGTGCCTCTGTCGTCGGCGCGCCAGGCCAATAGCAATGGAACGGAAAATGTCATCGGCAATGGGATTTTCGTCACCTTGGGGGAGGTTATTCCCACGCCGGACGGCAATATCGAACAATATCCGTGGCCGACAATCAGTTGCACTGCCACCGGTATGCTGTCGATCTCAATCAACTGCACCTTTGATAGCCACGTTGGTCCAAGCAGATGCTCGAGAAAGCTTTCGGCCGTCTGGCGCAGTCCGGAGGCGCGGGAAGGCAGTACCAGAGGGTGCTTGAGGATCGCCTCGCGCATCTGTGACGGCGAATCTGCATCCGTCAGTTCAGGTGCTTCATGCTGCAGGAAACATGAAAGGTGGCTGCGCAAAACCTCACGGCTGCGCAGGCGAGAATTGTTGACTGGCATGTCGACAAGGACTGCATCGTATCGCTGTTGTTCAAGTCCTTCCAGCAGGCTGTCTGCAAGTCCGGGCTGCATTAGCAGCGGTGTGTCGAAACGCCGTGCCCAGTTGGCGGCAATTCGCGCCAGAATAATTGCCGACGGGCTGTCCGTCGTTGCGGGAGGAATGCCGCCGAATGACCAATGCCGCAAATGCCGCTTGAAACGCAGGGCGGATGTGGAGTCCAGCGCAGCCCAGATATCGCGTAATTTGTGGACGTGGGGCGATATGCGCAGGCCCTCGGGCGATGCGCGCGAGCCGCTGCGGGTCCGTTCAAAAAGCCGGACGCCCAGATTGTCTTCCAGCATCGCCATCATCCGCGTCAGCTGTGGTTGCCCGATTTGAAGCCTCAATGCGGATTTACGGATCGAGCCCGATTCGAGAATGTCCACGAAGCGGAAGAGTGCAATCAGCGACACGCTTCTCTGATAAATATCTTTCTTACGGTCATCGCCGCACGCGCCATGGATCGCAAAGATTTCATGGGCGGCCTGCGCTAGATATGGGCCAAGTCTTCCGCCTTCCGCCGTCAGGATCAGGCCTTTTGCACCCTGGACGAAAAGCTTGACGGACAGGGCGGTTTCCAGGCGGTTGACGGCGTCCGATACAGTTGAAACCGGAATTCCCGTTGTGTTGGACGCAAGGTGGATGCCGCCGAGCCGAACCACCTGGTCACATAAAAGAATCGTCGAAACCTTCACCGCCCACGCCTCGTCTTGGCCTTCCCATTTCGGCATCGTCTGTCCGGATTTTGGGATATACCACTAATTTAATTGTGCCTCATAGTCGAAATATGACAGGAGGACGACATGGCGGATTTCGATACGGTTTTGGCGGGACGGGTCATTCTGACCGACCGCGAGATTTCTCGAGGTTTCGTGGCCATTCGCGAGGGGAAAACGGCACTCATCGGAGAAGGCCCCGCGCCGGCTGGGCGAGAAAATCATGATTTCGGCACCGGCCTTATATTGCCTGGCGCTATAGACGCACAGGTGCATTCGCTGTCGCAGAAGGGGGCCGAAGGTTTTGCGGCTTCGACCCGTGCGGCGGCGGCGGGCGGCGTCACGACAATCGTGGACATGCCCTATGATGAGGGCAATCTCGTGTGTTCCGCCGAGGCCGTCAGGCGCAAGGTCGCGATGATCGACGGTGAGGCGCGCATCGACGTTGCGCTTTATGGCACTGTCGATCCGCAGGAGGGGGCTGCCCGCATTGCCGAACAGGCGGCGGCGGGAGTTTGTGCCTACAAGTTCTCGACCTTCGGCACGGATCCCCAACGCTTTCCGCGTATCCCACCCGCGCTGCTTCGCGCCTGTTTTGCCGAAATTGCAAAGACCGGGCTTGCCGCAGGCGTGCACAATGAGGACGACGCCTATGTCCGCGCCGCGATTTCCGAGGTCGAAGCATCCGGTATAACCGACTGGCGTGCGCACGGTCTGTCACGTCCCGAACTGGCCGAGACGCTGGCGATGCTGCAGATTTACGAAACCGGCGCCGAGACGGATTGTCCGGCGCATGTCGTCCATTGCTCCGTCAGCCGCGGTTACGAAATCGCCGAGATGTATCGCAGGAACGGCCGGTATTCCTCCATCGAATGCTGCATTCACTACCTTGTTCTGGATGAGGAGAATGATGTCGCGCGGCTTGGCGGCAAGGCCAAGATCAACCCGCCGATACGCCCCCGCAAAGAAGTGGAGGCGATCTGGCGCCATCTGGCGGAAGGGCGGGTGTCGATGGTGTCCACCGATCACGTGAGCTGGAGCGAGGACCGCAAGACCAATCCCGATATGCTGAAAAATGCTTCCGGCGTCCCGGGGCTGGAGGTGATGGTGCCGCTTTTCGTCAAGGGCGCGATCGCACGCGGTGTGCCGCTGGTGTGGGCGGCCCGGCTTATGGCTGAAAATCCGGCCCGGCATTTTCGTCTGGACCACCAAAAAGGCGGGTTGCAGGTCGGGCGCGACGCTGACGTCATGGTGCTGGTCGATCGGCCCGTGGTGTATGACGCAGCCACCAGTCCTCACTCCATCGCGGGGTGGTCGCCTTATCACGGCATGGAGCTGCCCTGGACGGTCGCAGCCACCTGGCGGCGAGGCGAGATGGTCTTTGACGGTGAAAACGTGCTGGCTGCGCCGGGAACAGGCGTTTTCGTGCGGCCGCCCGAAACACTTGGTCTGCGCAAGGTGCTGTTGTGATGCGCCGCAATCTCGATGCGTCAATAAAGGACATAGAAGCGGATCTCGACGCACTGGCGCAGATTACCGATCCGGAACGTCCCTGGACCCGCCGCGCCTTCTCGCCCCGTTTCGATGAAGGGCGCGACTATCTTCGGCGGCGTTTCCTGAGTGAAGGATTGAATGTCTCGACGGATGCGGGCGGGAACCTGATCGGTCGACGCGAAGGCACCGAGCCGCACGTCGGGACGATCATGCTGGGTTCGCATTCCGACACTGTGCCGGACGGCGGACGTTTTGATGGTGTTGCCGGTGTCGTCGTTGCATTGGAGGTCGCACGCATTCTCTCACGGCGCGGTGTTGCCTTGCGGCACAATCTGGCCGTTGTCGATTTTCTTGCTGAAGAGGTATCCATTTTCGGGGTTTCCTGCATCGGTTCGCGAGCGATGGCGGGCGTTCTGCCGCAAGACTGGCTGAGGCGCATCAGTGACGGGCGCGATCTGGCGACGGCCATACGTGATGTGGGCGGCAAGCCGGAAAGTCTTGAAGCTCCCTTGGCTGACGACCTGAAGGCCTTTCTGGAACTACACATCGAGCAGGGGCCGGTTCTCGAACGGGAAAAGATTGCGCTTGGGGTGGTGACGACCATTGTCGGCATCAATCGCGTCGAGATCGAGGTTATGGGTCGTCCCGATCATGCCGGTACGACTCCGATGGGGTTGCGTACGGATGCCCTCGTTGCTGCGGCGCGGATCGTGAGTGAGATCGAGCGGTACGCGACGGAGCTTTCCGGTGGTCCCGGACATTTCACCGCAACTGTGGGCGAGTTCGAAATCTCCCCCAACGCCGCCAATGTGGTGCCGGGCCGGGTCCGCATGCTGGTTGATATCCGCGCCGAGCGGGCCGAGGACAAGGAAGCATTCGTATCCTGGCTGACCGGACTTGATGCGGACGGCGAAAACACGATCGAGGCGCGGCTGATTTCCGCCAATCCCGGCGTGCAGATGGATGATGGATTGCAGGAGACGCTGGCAAAGGCCGCCGACGGGCTGGACACGCCCTATCGAAAGATGGTGTCGGGTGCAGGCCATGACGCGGCATTCATGACACGGCTGTGTCCTTCGGCGATGCTCTTCGTCCCTTGCCGCGACGGCCGTTCCCATTGCCCGGAAGAGTGGGCGGATGCGGCCGATCTCGCTTTGGCGGCTGAAGTTCTGGCGAACACGATTATGGAATTGGACAGAAAAAGGGAGGGCTGAAAGTGGCCAGAATTCTGACGGAGAAGGATGTGGAACCCGCGGTGCGGGGAGGCGCGGTCTATGCGGCCGGCGGTGGCGGCTGGGTCCATCATGGACGGAAGCTGGGCTATGCCGCGGTGAACGCCGGTGCGCCGGAACTCGTCTCCATCGACGAATTGAACGAAGACGACTGGGTGGCGACGGCTGCCGCCATCGGTGCGCCGGCCTCCACGACGCCCTGGGAAATGCGGGGCGTGGATTATGTCAAGGCCGTGCAGCTTTTGCAGGACGAGCTTGGTGCGAAGGTCGCGGCCCTGATGATCGGGCAGAATGGCAAGTCCTCGACCCTCAACGCATGGCTGCCTTCGGCTATCCTGGGCTGCAAGGTGCTGGACGCGGTGGGTGACATGCGCGCCCATCCGACCGGCGACATGGGGGCGATCGGCATGGCCGGTAAACCGGACCAGTCGATCCAGACGGCCGTCGGCGGAAATCGCGATCAGAACCGCTATATCGAACTCGTAACGCGTGGCGCAACCGGCCGTATCTCTCCCATCCTGCGCACCGCCTCCGACATGTCGGGTGGTTTCATCGCCTCGGCCCGCAATCCGGTTCGCGCCGGTTACGTCGCGAAGAATGCGGCGCTCGGCGGAATTTCCAAGGCGCTGGAGCTTGGTCACGCAATCCTCGCCGCCGAGCCTCGAGGGCATGCGGCCGTTCTCGATGCGATCCTTTCGACCACGGGCGGCAGGATCATGATTGAAGGAGAGATCACCGCGAAGGATGTCGTTTATACGAATGAGGCTTTCGACGTCGGCACCGTCACCATCGGCAGGGGCGATGCGGCGCTGACCCTGCATGTGATGAACGAATACATGGCGGTCGATGCGGTCGATGGCCGTCGTCTCGCAACCTTTCCGGATGTCATCACCACATTGTCGCAGGAGATCGAGCCGCTGTCTGTCGGCGAGCTGAAGGTCGGCATGAAGATCCACCTGCTGCATGTCCCAAAGACCCTCATTCCGATCGGCGCGGGCCTGATGGACCCGGCGATCTATGTCCACCCCGAAAAGGTCATGGGTATCAACCTGACCAACTACGCATTGGAGGCCTGAAGATGCCGAGAGAGAATCCCCGCAATCCCGGCTTCCCGATCCCTTCAGGACCCGACCTTCGAGCGAAGGGCTGGCGGCAGGAAGCCCTGCTGCGCCTTATGGAAAATGTGCTGGCTGTCGGTGAAGACCCGGAAAATCTCGTCGTCTACGCAGCACTCGGGAAGGCGGCGCGCAACAAGGCCGCATATGATGCCATCGTGCGTGCATTGACGACCATGGATGAGGATCAGACGCTTGTCATCCAGTCGGGAAAGCCGGTCGGGTTGATGAAGACTTCGGCCGAGGCTCCGATGGTCATCATGGCAAATTGCAACATGGTCGGCCAATGGGCCAAGGCCGAGAATTTTTATGCTCTCGAACGCAAGGGTCTCATATGCTGGGGCGGCCTGACTGCGGGGGCATGGCAATATATCGGCTCGCAGGGCGTCATTCAGGGCACCTATGAAATCTTCATGCGCATTGCCGAACGCCGCTTCGGCGGCACGCTGAACGGGCGTTTCGTATTGACCGCGGGCCTTGGCGGCATGGGAGGCGCACAGCCGCTTGCCGGCCGCATGGCGGGCGCGGCCATCCTGTGCGTGGAGATCAATCCGGAACGGGCCCGCACCCGCAAGGATATCGGCTATCTGGACGAGATTGCCGATGATCTCGATAGCGCACTGGCACGGATTGAAGAGGCCCGTTCGAAGGGTGAGGCGCTGTCCGTCGGCCTTGTCGGCAATGCAGCGGAAATCTATCCCGAAATAGCTGCGCGCGGGATCATCCCGGATATCGTGACCGACCAGACCTCCGCCCATGATCTTGTTTATGGCTATATTCCAATCGGTTACGATCTGGAACGGGTACGCCGCCTGCGCAGCCAGAATCCGGATGAACTGATCGAGGCCGGCAGGGCGTCGATTGCCAAACAGGTAACAGCCATGCTGGAATTCCAGCGGGCCGGCTCGGAGGTTTTCGACAATGGCAATTTGATCCGCACGCAGGCGCAGGCCGGCGGGGTTGCTGACGCCTTTGATATTCCGGTCTTCACTGAAGCTTATCTGCGCCCGCTGTTCTGCCGGGCGATTGGTCCCTTCCGCTGGATGGCCCTGTCGGGTGAGGCCTCGGACATTGCGCGGATAGACGAGCTGGTGCTGGAGATGTTTCCGGACAACAAGATTGTTACCAACTGGATTTCGCTGGCGCGCAAGTATGTTCCGTTCGAGGGGCTGCCGGCGCGCATCGCCTGGCTCGGCCATGGCGAACGAAGCGCACTCGCACGGCGGGTCAACGCTCTGGTCGCTTCGGGCGAATTGAAGGGGCCGGTCGCCTTCTCTCGCGATCACCTCGATTCAGCGGGCATGGCGCATCCGAACATCATGACGGAGAACATGCTTGACGGTTCTGACGCCATCGCCGACTGGCCGCTTCTTGACGCGATGTTGCTCTGCGCTTCGCGCGCCGACCTCGTCGCGCTTCATTCCGGCGGTGGGGGATATGCGGGTTTCATGACCTCGGCAGGGGTCACGATCGTCGCTGACGGCACCAATGCGGCTGACGACCGGCTCTCGCAATCGCTCGACAACGATACGGGGCTCGGCGTCATCCGTTACGCGGATGCGGGCTATGCCGAGGCACAGGATGAAATTGCCAGCAAGGGCATAAATCACGTGCAGATCTGACAGGTCAAAGCGAGGAGATGCCATCAATCGCCACGAAGGGCGGAAAATTACGATCACCAATCAACATCGCCTGCCGGCACCGGCAGGCCAAGAGGGGACAATAATGGAAAAAACATATCAAAATTTGTCAGTGACACCGGCCAGACGGTCATCACCGGAGCGCGCCGTTGCGGCAGCATCGATAGGCAACGCCCTGGAATGGTATGACTTCACCGTCTATGCGCTGTTTGCAATCTACATCGCCCATAATTTCTTTCCCGGCGGCGATCACACGGTCGAACTCGTGAAAGCCTTTCTCGCCTTCGGGCTAGGCTTCGTGATCCGCCCCCTGGGAGCCATCGTGATCGGGGTCTATGGCGACAAGGCTGGTCGAAAAGCCGCACTGTTCCTGACCATCATGATCATGGCGGCGGGTACCCTGCTGATCGCGGTGGCGCCGACCTACGCCGCGATCGGTGTGGGAGCGCCGCTCATGATCCTTGCCGGACGAGTCCTTCAGGGCTTCTCCGCAGGTGGAGAAATCGGCGGAGCAGCCGCCTTTCTTGTCGAACATGCGCCCGCCGACAAAAAAGGCAAATATGCTTCCTGGCTGCAGGCAAGCATGGCGATTTCCAACATCATGGGTGCACTCGTCGCCTTTGCGGTTACCTCGCTTCTGACGGAGCAGGAGATCGGAGACTGGGGCTGGCGGATTCCGTTCTTCATTGGCGTACTGATCGCGCCGGTGGGCCTGTGGCTGCGCAAGACGCTGGACGAAACGCCGGCTTTTCAGGCCGAACAGGCAAGTCTGGAGAACCAGTCCGCCAAAACACCCCTGAAGCTCGTCTTCTCGGACTATTTCGGCCATCTGATCAAAGGCTTCGCTTTCTCGATCCTGTGGGCGGTTTGCGTTTATGTGCTGATCATCTACATGCCGATCTTCGTTCAGCGTGCTTTCGGTTTCAGCCCTTCGGAGGCGTTTACGGCATCGCTGATTGGTAACGTCTTCCTTGCCGTCGGTTGCGTCAGCGCCGGCAGCATTTCGGACAGGATCGGTCGGCGCTTGATGCTTGCCATTGCCGCCGGCGCAATGCTGGTCGCGGTCTATCCCCTGATCTGGTGGTTGCAATCTTCGCCGACACTGACGACGCTCATCATCGTGCAAAGCCTCTTCTGCATCATGGTCTCGGGATATGTCGGGGTCGCACCCGCAACCCTGTCCGAGGTTTTCCCGACGAATATCCGCACCACGGGCATGTCATTGGCCTACAATGCCGCCGTGACGATCTTCGGAGGATTTGCCCCGGCGACGCTGACCTGGCTTGGCAGCACGGGCATCGGTTATCACGCGCCCGGATTTTACGTCATGGCCGCCGCATTCATATCGCTGATAGCGGTCCTGATCCTGCCGAAGCCGTATTCCACGAACTGAAGGAGATGGGCCGCTCAAGGCCCAGCTCCCCCAATTGCTCCACCCGTCATGTCTGGAAGTTTCCAGTTGAAGCGAAGCCGTTTCGACGCCGGACAATGCTGCAGACATGACGGCATAATAATAACCAACTCAAGGGAACATCATGTCTGTTAAAAACGGGACTATTCATCGCCTCTCCATTGTCACAGCTTTTGCGATCACCGGGCTTGCTGCTTCAAACGCACGGGCGGAACATTGGTCCATCGATGGTCAAAACCTGACCGTGGAACAGGTCGTCGGCCTGGCGCGGGATGACAGCGCCAAGATTACTCTCACCGAAAGTGCGGGCAAACGGATCGCCGAAGGCTTCGATCTGGTGATGGAGGCTGCCCTGCAGGGCAAGGCGGTCTACGGCCTGACGGTTGGCGTTGGCTGGAACAAGGATCGCCCAGTTTTCGCGATGAAGGACGGCAAGCGCGTGCTGGACGACGATCTGCTGAAGCTGTCACGCGCTTTCAATTCTACATCCCTGCGCGCGCATGGTGCAGGCGTGGGTGAGCCGATGGCGGTCGAGGCCGTGAGGGCGGGCATGGCGATCCGTCTAAACCAGATTGCAACCGGCCGAACCGGCGTTCAGAGCGCTGTCGCGGAAATGTATCGACAGTTTCTGGAGCAGGGGATCACCCCGGTCGTTCCTTCACGCGGTTCTGTGGGCGAGGCGGATATCACCCTTGCCTCCCATATCGGTCTGGCGATGGTCGGCGAGGGGGAGGTCTTCATGAAAGGCAACCGCATTCCCGCAGCGCGCGCCCTGACCGAGGCCGGCATCGCTCCGCTCGAACCGGTTGGCAAGGATTTCCTTTCGATCCTCAGCACGAATGCGCTGACCGCTGGACAGGCTGCCCTGCTGGCGCACGATACGGCGGGTTATCTCAAGAAGGAAGCCGTTGTCTTTGGTCTTGCACTGGAAGGTTTTAACGGCAATGTCGCCCCTTTCCTCGCGGCGACGAACGAGCTGCGCCCCTTTGCCGAAAACACATCCGGGGCACTGATGGTTCGCTCTGCCCTTGACGGCAGCTATCTCTGGTCGCCCGCGAAGGATCGGGCGCTGCAGGACCCACTGTCTTATCGCACCATGGCCTATGTGCTTGGCGGAGCCGAAATTGCAACGCAGGATTTGACCAGGGCGCTGGAAATCCAGATCAATCGCAGTGATGACAATCCGGGCGTAGTTGCGGGAGCCTCGGACGACAAGGCTTCCGGACAGGTCTCGCAGTATTTTATCGAGGGCGACGTATCGGGAGCGATCTATCCGAGTGCGGGTTTTGAGATGTTGCCGGTGGCCTCAAGGGTTGAAACACTGAACACGGCGCTGGTGCGTCTGTCACAGGCCATTACGATGCAGACGATCCGCTTCGAAAACCCGGATTTGACGCATCTTTCGCGGTTCCTTGCTGCTGAAACCAATCAAGGACATGCGTTTGGCGCGATCCAGAAGCCACTCGTCGCGCTTCTGGCCGAAAACCAGCAGATCGGCGCGCAGGCTCCCGTCGGCTCGGTTGCGATGGCAGGAAATATCGAGGATCTGGACAGCCACGCACCGCTTTCGGTCGCCAATCTCGGCCGAATTCTGGATAATCTGTACTGGATGTCCTCGATCCAGTTGCTACATGCGGCGCAAGCCGTTGATCTGCGCAAACCCGGGACGTTGGGAGCGGGAACAAAAGCGCTGTTTGAAGATTATCGCCGCAATGTGCCCTTTGTGGCGGTGGACCGAATATATAGCAATGATTTCAGTACGGGTTATCGGTTTCTCAAGGCCCGTTGAGCGGTTGTTATATTGGTGTTGAACAGATGAGAGGACCGATGTCTTCGGTTCCGTTTCGCAAAGCAAAGACTTGATGCTTGCGGCACGGCCCGAAGACCTCGGCACCCCATTCGTCAGGAACGCTGTATGGGATGCGTGCTTCCGGTTTGTCTCGTCGGTATCGGACTAATCTATCGTGCCATCTCTGCCGAAAACGCGGATTTGATCAGTGTTTTGGTATATTCAGCCGTCGGCCTGTCGAATATCGCGTCCGTTTCTCCCTCCTCCACGATCTTCCCGTTTTTCATGACGATCACGTAATCCGAAATGGCCTTGATCACGGAAAGGTCGTGGCTGATGAAGATGTAGGAAAGGCCATGTGTCTTCTGCAAACCACGCAGCAGGTCGATGACTTGTCCCTGAACGGATCGGTCCAGCGCAGATGTGGGTTCGTCGAGAATGACGACATCCGGCTTGAGGATGATCGCGCGGGCAATTGCGATACGCTGACGTTGTCCGCCTGAAAACTCGTGCGGGTAGCGGTTGCGGGCGGCGGGATCGAGACCGACTTCTTTCAGTGCTGCGATTGCCCGTTCGTCTCGCTCTGCGCGGCTGAGCTGCGGCTCGTGCACAAAAAGGCCCTCGGTGATGATCTCGCCAACAGTCTGTCTTGGCGAAAGAGATCCATAGGGATCCTGAAATACAAGCTGCAGCTGCCGCCGCAAGGGCCTCATTGCCTTACGATCAAGTCCGGTGATTTCCGTCTTGCCGAAGAAAATCTGGCCTTTTGACGGTGCCAGGCGAAGAAGTGCACGACCGAGCGTGGACTTGCCTGATCCGGATTCACCGACGATGCCGATGGTCTGCCCTTGATGAAGGCTGACATTGACGCCATCCACGGCGCGAAACTCCCGCGATTTTGACAGGAAGCCGCCCGGAATCACATAATCAATCGTCACGTTTTGGCCGGCGAGAACAACCGGCGCCCCTTCACCGACAGGCGGCTTGTGCCCGCTGGGCTCGGCATCGAGAAGCATCTTCGTATAGTCCGCCTGCGGGCGCTCGAAGATATCTTCCGTTGTACCGGCTTCAACGATCTCCCCCCGGCGCATGACCGCAACACGATCGGCAAAATGCCTGACCACACCCAGATCGTGCGTGATCAGCACCACGGCCATGCCGAAGCGCTGCTGCAACGACTTCAGAAGATCGAGAATCTGCGCCTGGATTGTCACGTCGAGCGCGGTGGTTGGTTCATCCGCGATCAGAATATCCGGCTCGTTTGCCAGCGCCATGGCGATCATGACGCGCTGGCGCTGCCCGCCGGAAAGCTCATGCGGATAGCTGTCGATGCGCCGCTCCGGCTCCGGAATCCCCACGAGCTTCAGGAGTTCGAGAACGCGTGCCCTCGCTTCCTTCTTGCTGCCGCCCCGGTGGTGGACGATGGGTTCGGCGATCTGCGCGCCGATCCTGTAAAGCGGATCGAGCGAGGTCATCGGCTCCTGAAAAATCATGGTGATTTTCGCGCCACGGATATTGTTCAGCTCGTTGACCGGCAGGTTTATCAGCTCACGTCCACGATATTTGGCTGAACCCTGGATGACGCCGTTGGAGGAGAGCAGTCCCATGATGCCCATCATGGTCTGGCTTTTGCCGGAGCCGGATTCTCCGACAACGGCAAGCGTTTCTCCCTGTTTGACATCGAGATCGATGCCTTTGACGGCGTTCACCGTGCCGTCCGGCGTCGTGAAATCGACCTTGAGATTGCGGACGGTGAGAATGGTTTCAGATGTCGTATTCATGTCAACGATCCTTGGGATCGAGTGCATCACGCAACCCGTCGCCCACAAAATTGAGCGAGAACAGGGTCAGCACGAAGAAGATTGCCGGAAATATCAATAGCCACGGGGCAGATTGGATATTGTTCGCGCCTTCGGAAATCAGCGCTCCCCAGCTCGTCAGCGGCGCCTGCACGCCAAGCCCGAGGAAAGAGAGGAAGCTTTCCAGAAGAATGACTTTGGGTACGACAACCGTGACGAACACGACGACGGGGCCGATCGTATTCGGAATGATGTGGCGGCGGATGATCTGCCAGTCGGTCAGGCCCAAAGCCTGGGCCGCACCCACGAATTCCCGCCGTTTCAGGGCAAGCGTCTGGCCACGCACGATACGGGCCATATCCAGCCACTCCACCGCACCGATGACCAGGAAGATCAGGATGAAGCTGCGCCCGAAAAAGACCACCAGAACGACGACCAGGAAGACGAAGGGGAGCGAATAGAGGATCTCGACGAAACGCATCATGACATTGTCGACGCGCCCACCGATGTAGCCCGCCGTTGCGCCGTAAAGAACGCCGATGCCGAGCGAAACGAGACTGGCGAGAACGCCGACGGCGATGGATATCTGACCGCCCAGCATGACGCGAGCCAGCATATCGCGACCGTTGGAATCCGTGCCGAAGAAGAAGTATTCGCGATTGACATCGCCTTCCAGCTTCAGCGTTCGACCATCATCTTCCGTTGCAACGACCTTCGTATTTTCGAATTCGTTGGCGCGGTCGAAATACCGTGTCGTGCGCGGGTCGATCGGGCCGCTGGAGGTGACGGTTGCCGTGAAGGTCTGGCCTTCGACGGAAAATTCCTTCAGCTCCACGCGGGCGCGGCCCGCCACACCTTCCATGACGCTCTGGAGGTTGTTGACGTCCGGGCGCGGCTCAAGGCTTGGCGCGACGGAGACATAGGATGAAAACACCTGATCATAGGTGTGTGAAAGGAAATGCGGGCCGATAAACGAGAAAAGCGTGATCAGCACGAGCATGATGGAGCCAGCCATGGCGGCTTTGTTTCGTCTGAAACGCATGGCGGCAAGCTGGAACAGGCTTCGGCTTTTCACCGATGGTTGAGGGGCGATATTGCCGGAGATATCAGTCATGTCTGACCCTCGGATCGAGCAGGCCGTAGAGAATATCGACCACGAGATTGAACAGGATGACAAAAATGGCGATGAGAACGACGGTTCCCATGACCAGCGTGTAGTCACGATTGATGGCGCCAAGAACGAAGTAGCGACCGACACCCGGGATAGTGAAGATCGTCTCGATGACCGCCGAACCCGTCAACAGAGCTGCGGCACAAGGCGCAAGATAGGAAACGACCGGCAACATTGCCGCGCGCATGGCGTGAAACACCACCACGCTGCGGGCTGGGAGGCCATAAGCCCTGGCGGTGCGAATATGGTCCATCCGCAGCGCCTCGATCATTGCGCCGCGTGTCAGGCGCGCGATGACGGCAAGCTGTGGCAAAGCGAGCGCGATCATCGGAAGAATGAGATATCGCAGCGATCCATCACCCCAGCTGCCGGCGGGCAGAAGCCCGAGCAACACGGCGAAGATCAGCGTGAGAACAGGCGCGACAACGAAGTTCGGCACGGTGATGCCGACGGTCGAGATGGACATGATCGAGAAATCGAAGGCGCTATTTTGCCTGAGCGCGGCAAAGGTGCCGGCAAGAACGCCGCCAATCAGCGCCAGCAGAAGAGCATAACAACCGAGCTCCAGCGAATAAGGCAGCCCCTTGCCGATCAATTGCGCGACGGTGTTGTCCTTGTAGATGTAGCTCGGACCGAAATCGCCGGTGACGGCATTGCCGAGATAGATGAGGTACTGGCGCCACAATGGCTCATCCAGATGATAGGTCCTCATCAGGTTTTCCATGGTCTGCGGCGGCAGGGGGCGTTCGAGGTTGAACGGACCGCCCGGTGCAAAACGCATCAGGAAAAACGAAATCGTGACGACGATAAACAACGTCGGCACGGCGCTCGCCAAACGGCGCAGGATAAACGAGATCATGATTTTTCAGGCTCCCCGCATGGCACGGTGGTGTCAGCCACCGTGCCAGCACTGCTTATTCGGAAACGCTCAGGAAGCGGCTGAGGTGTTCGTTAGCAGCATTGTCTTCCCAACCCTTCACGCGGTTGGAAACCAGCCACAGGTCTGCCTGCGTCAGAAGCGGAGCGACCGGCTGTTTTTTCATGAGGATGGTTTCTGCCTCATGCAGCAGCTTGGAGCGAGCTGCCGCATCCTTTTCGTCATATGACTTCTGCATCAGCGCGTCATATTCGGCATTGTTGAACTTCGAATAGTTGAAGGTCTTGTTGGAGGATATGGAAAGGGCGAGGAAGTTTTCCGCATCCGCATAGTCGGCAACCCAACCGGCACGCGCCACATTGAATTTGCCGCCTTCCTGGAGATAGCCATAGTGCGAGGCGACGTCGAGGTTCACCAGCGATACCTTCGCGCCAAAGGTGTTCTTCCACATATCCGCGATAGCCGTTGCGACGCGTTCGTGGTTCGGGTTGGTGTTGTAGCGGATTTCGATGGAAAGCGGCTTGCCGCCCTCACCGTAACCGGCTTCCTTCATCAGCTTGAGGGCTTCGTCTTCACGATCAAGCTGTGAAAGCGTGGCAAAATCGGCTTTTGCGGGCTCACCGTAGGAGTCCATGCCCGGGGGAACCATGGAATAGGCGGGAACCTGCGAACCGCTGTAGATTTCCTTGGCAAGGAAATCGCGGTCGACTGCCATGGAAAGGGCCTGGCGGACACGGACATCGTCATACGGCGCTTCGCGTGTATCGAAGGTGTAATAATAGGTCGCAAGCGTCGGCGAAACGTGAACCTGTTCGCCATAGGACTTGCGCAGACGGTCGATCTGGTCCGCGGAAAAATTATACGCGAGGTCCATTTCCTTGGCTTCGAAACGACGAACGGATGCGGCCTGATCATCGATGGGGTAGAAAATGACCTTGTCGATCTTGGTGTTCGATGCGTCCCAGAAGTTGGTGTTCTTGACGACGGTCAAGCTATCATTGGGAACATGCGCTTCGAGCTTGTAAGCACCGTTCGAGACCATGACGCCCGGCTTTACGAAGTCGGTGCCGTTCTTTTCGTAGCTCGCCTTCGAAATTGGCAGAGCCGCCTGGTGAGCGAGAAGCTCAACGAAGAAAGGTGTCGGGCGCTCAAGCGTGATCTCAAGGGTCTTGTCATCCACCGCCTTGACGCCAAGCTGGTCAACCGGCGTTTCGCCCTTGTTGATCTTTTCGGCGTTCTTGATCGGATAGAGAATATTCGCATATTTTGCCGCGGTCTTTGGATCTTCGACACGCTGGTAGGAGAAAACAAAATCTCCAGCCGTTACCGGTGTGCCATCCGACCACTTTGCATCCGCACGCAGTTTGAACGTGTAAACGGTGCCATCCTCAGACAGCGTCCAGCTTTCCGCCGTACCGGGAATGATCTTGCCGGCAGCATCGTAAATGGTGAGACCTTCATAAAGGTCTTTCAGGATAAAAGCCTCGATGTTGATGGAGGTCTGCGCCTGATCGAGCGTCTGCGGTTCTCCGGCATTGCCACGATGCAGAACTGTTTCCGCAAGTGCGGAACTGGCGCCAATCAGAAGCGATGCAGCCAGCAGCGTGGCGCGCGTTGTTGCTGTTATAGACATTGTTTTCTCTCCCCGTGAGTATTTTGCGTCCACAAACAAGGCCAAATTGCTTCGAAGTGCAACCACAACAATTTGTGAGTTGATGCAGAAACCACAACTTTCAGTTCGGCTGCGCATCTGTGCCACCTCATCCGCGATGATGGGCAGCGCCGAATTTGATACAAGGCAGTCTGTCGATCTATATTTCGACAGGACCTGGAACTGGCTTTACAGAGGAATATCGGCAGATAGCTAACAGCAGGGGCCCATCATTTTGTGGAGGGGCTGGAGACTGGAATCGAGCGGGGTATCGCAAATACTCCAAAGCCTGCGCCCGTTTCATGAGGGAAGCAGATCTATCTGCAGCTTGTAGGTACGGCTTTCCCCTGCGTCCAGCTGACCGCCTTCGGGTGGCCGAAGATCGGATCGGGGCTCGATCCCAAGTGCGAATACGCCGGACTGATAGGCGCGCCAGGTCGCAAATTTGGGGAGCGCCACCTGATCATAGGTCAGGGAGAGGGAGAAACCACATCGCTTGTTTTCGAGAACAATTGGCGTGTTGTGCGGAGTGATGCGGCAGTCGATATGATCCACTTTCTCTCCGAAGCTGTCGTGAGGGATCGGCGGAGTCGAATTGATTTCGCAAAGCGCAGGTTCAGGCAAGCCCTTCACGATCAAGGTCTCGTCCAGGAAAGGATATCCGACATTGAGGTGATAGAGGATAGCGTGTTCGGATGGTCGAAAGCTTCGGTTCGTTACCGTGTCTTCAATGAGCAATGTGGACTCGAAAATCGGGACGGTTATTTTGCGGTGCAGTTCTAGAACCTCTCCGAAAACACTTGATTGTCGCACCGTGCCCTCGCAGATGATGGTGCTTGTCCCAACCTCGACGCCAAATCTCTTCAGCCGCGACTTCTCGGACGAGATCCGGCCGTGCTGCGGTAACCGCCTGGATTTGAGATTTGGATATCCGTAATGTGTGACATCGGAGTCATGAGGCCTGCTGTATTGGTCCAGACCGCATGTCACCATGAAGCCATCGAAATTGCGGAAAAAGCCCAACCCCTCTTCTGAATCCGGGTCATGTGGCGAGAATGGCATCTGGTTGGAAGAGTGCCAGCCTACATTCACCCCCTTGAACGACAGCGATGACACGTCGAAACCACGATCGACCGCGATTTCGAAGCCGATACCGGCGGCATTTCTGGCAACGATAAGACGTTGTCCTCTGCCCGGGCCATCTTCCATTGTTAAAAGCCTTGCGTCGGCAACCGAACGGAGATCTGCGGTTCGGCGGAGCAAATCCATATCCATCAACTGATCCTCATTTTACGGCTCGGAGCGCTGATACGTGGCCGGCAATGCCAGGGTTTCAAGTTTTGAGATCAAGCAACGAAGCTCCGGCTCCCTTACGGAAGAGGCTGCGGCTGCCGGCGTGAACCAGCTCAGTCTGCGTTCGTCCTTTTCGGGATAATCGCTCTCGAGCCCTTGCACATCGAGCAAGTGAACCTGGACCATCGCAGGGACAAGATTTCCGTCATCCAGCCTCTTAAGATAGGTGTAATGACCCCATGCCTTTTTCTGGACACGGCCTCTCACTCCTGCCTCCTCCCAGGCCTCGGTGCAGGCAACTTGGTGGGGCTTCTTCTTCCCCATAGGCCATCCCTTTGGGACGACCCAACGGCCGCTGTCTCTGCTCGTTATCAGCAGGACTTCAATCGCTCCGTCTTGCTCAGGCATGCGTCGAAAGCAAATTGCAGCATATTGCGTCCTGACATCGCCCTTCGGAAGCCTGTCGTCTATTGGTGCTGAAACTTCGGTCGTTTTGTGTGCCAAGTCGATAGCCTTTCACACTCCTGTCATGCACGTCCGATATAGGATTGGTGGATCAAGAGTGCTGAATATCTCGATTATTCAGCGGCTTGACTGACGAAATGCTTGAAGGTTTTGTCTGATTGTGAGGAGCGTCGCACCGGCTTGCGCGGCGCCCGTTGGTAAAAGGTGATTGAGGGTCAGGCAGCCGCCGAAAGGTTGTTCAGCACCGGCTTTACTCGATTGAGAAACTCCTTGGAGCCGCAGACGAAACGAAGTTTCTGCGGTAGTTCCGTATTATCCCAATCGATCGTGTGAGTGACGCCCAGTCCCGCGAGGATTGGCAGTGCCGCCATGACGTCCCATGTGGAGTCACCGACAGAAACGTACCCATCTGTCTCACCCATCATCACTTCGATCAACGAGAGCGTTGCGGACCCCGTGAAGCGGAAGCTTATGCGCAGGTCATCCGAGATGAACCGGATGACCTCCAGCCTGTCAGCCGTCGAGACCGATGGATGAATGCTGAAACCTGTCGATGCGCGAGACATGTCGAGCGCTGGCAGGGGGCCGAGAGGCTTTCCATTGAGCTGCGGTACGATGGCGTGACCACCGATCAACAGAAGGTCGCGTGCAGGAGCGAAAATAACGCCGAAGGCGGGACGCCGGTTCTCGAAAAGCCCGATTGAGACAGCCCAGTTCTGGGCGCCGCGGACATAGTTGAACGTCCCGTCAATCGGATCGATGACCCAGATGCGACCCGAAGTGCCGGTGATCTCGCCGCCCTCTTCTCCGAATACCCCATCATCTGGAAAAGCTTGACGAAGCCTCTCGATAATCAGGGCTTCGACCTGCTTGTCGGCTTCGGTGACCAGGTCGAGGTGCCCCTTCTTCTCGACCGGCAGGGTGGCCAGCTTTTTGAAGTGGTATAGAGCCAGGTTTCCAGCTTCCCGCGCAATGCCCTCGACAATGCGCGCCTGATCCGAAGAGACTGTTGTGTTTACCTTATCCACGCGCCTGATCCCGCAACCGTGCGATCTGTGCGACATCGTCACCGAGAAGCTGATCGAGCTGACCTTCGCGGACCCACTGGACAAGTTGAGATTCGACGTCCACGCCATACGTCATCAATTTTTCATGGTGGCCGGCTGGCAGATAGCAGAAGGCCGCGAAGCCCCCTTCATGCAGCTGGCGCGCCTCGCCGCTGGCAAAATGATAGACTTCGATATTCATGGCATCGAGATTGGCCTGGCGAGCAAGCGACGCAGGATCGATGAGGCGGGAGTGCATCAGGCCGACGGTCGGAACCTCCGGGATGGCTTTCTTGACGTCCCTCAGCTGCACATAGTCGAAGGAAGAGAACTGCAACAGGTCGGCGGCACCAAGCTCATCGATCAATGCGCGCAGCTTCGGGAAAAACACGTCGTTCTGGTCGTAGATCTTGAGTTCCAGCTGGTAGATGATGCCAAGCTCTCGTGCGAGTATCAGCGCATCACGCAGTCGTGGCACCTGCTCACCTGCAAACTCGTCACTGAACCAGCTGCCGGCATCAAGCTTCGCCAGCTCAGCATAGGTCATTTTCTGGACGATGCCGTGGCCATTCGTCGTGCGATCAACGGTCTTGTCGTGCATCAGAACGAGCTCGCCATCGCTGGTGATGGAGAGGTCGGTCTCGCAGGTCGTAAGCGGGCCGCCATACTCGAAAGCCTTGCGAAACGCGACCAGCGTATTTTCCGGGGCGCCGGCGCTGTGGCCGCGGTGGCCACCGATGCGCATGTTTTCAATCGTCATTCGAAGCGGATTCATAGTCTTTTCCTTCTGAGTTAACGGAGGCGCGCGTCGAAGCGATCGCGCAGATAGTCGCCAAGCAGGCTAATGGAGAGCGTCGTCAGGACAATCACTGCGCCGGGGAATGCGGCGATCCACCATGCGATTGCGAGATAGTTGCGGCCGTCAGCGACCATCAGTCCAAGGCTCGTTTCCGGAGCTTGAATGCCAAGACCGAGAAAACTCAGGCCACTTTCCAGAAGGATGATTTCTGGAAAGTTCACGGTGAACTGAACGATCAGGGGCCCAGCGATATTGGGCAGCATGTGGCGCAGATAGATGCGCATCGGCGGCACGCCGACGATACGCGCAGCTTCTGCATAGCCTTCCTCCTTGGCGCTCAGGACCAGGCCGCGCGTGAGACGCGCATAACGTTCCCAGCTGGCGAAACCGACAAGGAACACGAAGAGAATTGGGCTGGAACCAAGCAGCGCCAGGACGCCGAGAGCAATGACGATGAAAGGAACCGACGCCATGGCGTCGGCGAAGCCCATGATGGTGTTATCCACCCAGCCGCCGAAATGGGCCGCCAGCAGGCCGAGCGTTGTCCCCATGATGGCGCAAATGATGGAGCCAACCAGCGCGATCATCAGCGTCATCTGTGTCGCGACGAGCAGGTTGCTTACCACGTCGCGACCGAGATAGTCGGTTCCAAGAAAGTGCTCGGCCGACAGGAATGGCCTGGCAAACCGCGCGATCGGATCCTGGCTCAGGTAGTCAAAGGGCGAAATCCAGCGTGCCGTTACGCCGATGACGACGACGATCGCAATCCAGAGGCAGCATAGAGTTATGCTTGCCGGCATTTTGCGGAACGGGGCCAGCACGGAGATTGGCGCGGGATTGGAGGAGGTGGCCGATGCCATGTCAGTGCTTCCTGATTTTCGGATTGAGAACCGCATAGAGAACATCGACGGTGAGGTTGATGGCCACCATGAACGCGGTGAAGAGGATGATCATGGCCTGTACGACGGGTAGATCGCCGGTGCTCGTCGCATTGACGAACCCACTTCCGAGACCTGGCCACGAGAATACCGGCTCTATGAGTGCGGATCCGCCAAGCAGGCCGCCTGCGACGAAGCCGAGTGTCGTCACCATCGGAATTGCTGCATTCGGAAGGGCGTGACGCAAGATGACGTCCCAATGCGGTATGCCATCCGCACGGGCTGCCGCGATATACGGCTGACCGAGCACGTCGATCAGCGTGGAGCGCATGAACCGCGCCACGGCCGCAGCGTTGAACAGCGCGAAGGTCGCTATGGGCAGGATGGCATGGTTCCATGTTGAACTGCCGGAACTCGGCAGCACCCGTAGCCACACTGCAAACACGAAGACGAAGACCAGACCGAGCAGGAAGTTTGGAATGCTGTAGCCGAGAACAGCGCCAGCCATCACGCCCTTGTCGACAGCAGATTCACGACGCACAGCCGCAATAATTCCGACGGGGATTCCGATGAGGAGGCTCAGGAAAAAGGCCGAAACCGTCAACAGCAGGGTTTTAGGAATTCGTTCGCTGATAACGTCGAACACCTCTCGGCCATCTGCGAATGATGTCCCGAAGTCGCCATGGAATGCATTGGCGACATAGTAGAGATATTGTTCCGGGATAGAGCGGTCGAGACCCCATTTCTCGTTGAATGCGGCAAGTGCCTCCGGCCCGGCATTATCCGACAACATCGACTGCGCGGGATCACCGCTCAAGCGCAAGATGACGAAAACGATGGTAACCGTGAACACGAGAACGACGATGGCGCGTGCGACGCGGGCGAAAATGAAGCTGGTCATATGGCCAACTCCTTCTTCACGACGACATCAGCCGCCGGGACGGCTTGACGGTCAATCTCCTCTGCATGATGGCAGGCAGCTTGCTGGTTCCCGACCAGTCGCAATGCCGGCGTTTCACTGACACATCGGTCGATTGCAAACGGACAGCGTGCCCGAAACGCGCAACCCTTTGACGCATTGCTGGCATCGAGTTCGCCTTTGATCGGCGGTTCGATATTTCGAACCCTGGGATCCATGGTCGGCACGGAAGCCAGGAGTGCCCGCGTGTAGGGATGCCGCGGATTTTGGTAGACCGTCTTGATGTCGCCTGTTTCGACAATGCGGCCGAGATACATGACGGCGATACGATCGACGAGATGGCGAACGATCCTCAAATCATGGGTGATGAAGACGTAAGCGAGATCCATCTCCTGCCAGAGCTCACGCAGAAGTGCCACCACCTGGGCCTGCACCGAGACATCGAGCGCCGAAACAGCCTCGTCAAAAACGACCAGCTTTGGATCCAGGATCAGCGCGCGTGCGATGACGACGCGCTGGCGCTGGCCGCCTGACATCTGGTGTGGGTAGCGGTTCATCATCGCTCCGGAGAGGCCGACACGTTCCAGCATCGCGGCTGCCCGCCGATAGGCCTCTTCCCGACCACAGACATGATGAACGATCAGGCCTTCGGCGACCTGCTGGCCGATCGTCATTTGCGGATTAAGCGCCGCGAGCGGGTTCTGCTGCACGAGGGAGGTGCGAACACGGAAATTCTTCCAGTCCACCTTTGTCCGGTCTTTGTGGTTCACGCCGTCAAACCATACGTCACCGCTGGTCGGGGGTGTCAGACCGAGGAGCAGTCGGCCAAGTGTCGACTTGCCGCTACCGGATTCGCCGACAACACCGATGCGTTCCCGAGCCGACAGCTCGAAACTGATGTGGTTCGCGGCGAGCTGCTGCGTCGGCCTGGTGAAGAAACCAGTCTTGTGCCTGTAAGCCTTCGTCAGATCGCTTGTCTGAAGCAGGGGCGTCATCATGCGACCACCGGATGATAGCAGGAAGCTTCGTGGGACAGGCCGATGCTGGAGGGAGCAGGGAAGCGAGCCACACATTCCTCGGCCACGCGCGGACAGCGCGGATGGAAGTAACAGCCATCTGGCAGGCTCTCGAGAAGAGGAACAGAACCCGGGATTGGGATCGGTGGCTCAAGATCGGCGGGATCGATGCTCGGCATACAGTCGATCAGAGCGCGGGCATAGGGATGAGCGGGCCGCGCAAGCAGCTCCGCAATTGGCGCCGTCTCGATGATCTTGCCGCAATACATGACTGCTGCCTTGTCAGCGAGACGCGCGATCACCCCGAGATCGTGGGAAACGATCATCAGGGCCATGCCAGTCTCGGCCTTCAACTCTTCGAGGAGGTGGAGGATCTGCGCCTGCATCGTGACATCGAGCGCAGTCGTCGGTTCATCGGCGATCAGCAATTGAGGCTTTGCCGCGAGTGCATGTGCGATCATGACGCGCTGGTTCATGCCGCCGGAGAATTGATGGGGGTAGGCGCGCAGACGGCTTGCGGCGCGGTCAATACCGACGTGCTCGAGAAGCCGCATGGCTTCCAGCCGGGCATCGTTGCCTTTCAGCCCCTGATGGCGATAGAGCGCCGATTCAAGGTAGCGGCCTATTGTATGAACCGGGTTCAGGCTGCTGGTTGGGTCCTGGAATATCATTGCGATCGTCGGATCAGCGACCTTGCCGGATTTCGTCGCATCACGTTCGAACTCGATGGAGCCACCGGTGCGGGCGATTCCGCGCGGCAGCATGCCCGCGACGGCGTAACAGGTCATGCTCTTGCCGCAACCGGACTCCCCAACAAGACCGAGGGTCTCACCGGCATCCACACTGAAGCTGATCCCATCAATGATTTTGGTATTGCGTGCCGGGACTTCGACGACCAGGTCGCGAACGGTCAAGAGCTTTGGCATTCTTCAATCTCCTTGGGGCGATGCGCACGGATGCGCATCGCCGAGGCAGCGTGTTGTGATCAGCTGAAGCTGAGGTTGTTGCGAAACTCCATCATCTCAAAGCTGATGGGCTTCCACTGGACATTCTTGCGTGCCGCATAGACGTCGAACGGCTGGTAAAGAATGACGGCCGGTGCTTCTTCCTCGAAGATGTCACGCATGCGGCTCCAGGCGTCGAAGCGTTCCTTGCCATTCGGCATCTGGGAAACCTTGGTGCAGAGTTCGTTGAACTCGGCCGGAGCCTTCCAGCCCCAACGCTTCTGCACCTGGCCTTTCGGACCAAATTCGCAAACCATCGTCGCCCAGGCGTCCGTCATCCACTGGCCATTCGACCAGTTGCGGATGTAGCTGTCCTGGTCTTTCGGTGCGGCGCCGGGAGCGAATACCTTCGGAACCACCGTGACGCCGATCTGCTTCCACATCTCGATCATCATCATGAGCGCGGGAACGGCGTTGGCGTAGTAATTGCCCATCGTGTGGTAAGTGATGGGGGTGCCGTCGTAGCCACTTTCCTTGACCAGGCGCCTGGCTTCCTCGACGTTGTATTCCATCGCCTTGCGGTTTGGATCGAAAGACTCACCGTAGTTCGGGAAGTTGAAGCCATGGGGGATCGAGGCTTTGCTCTTCCAGAGCGATTCGACCATGATCGGGCGGTTGACCGCTAGCGCGAGGGCGCGGCGGAGCGTCTTCGACTGGAACACCTTCTGGTTCATGTTGAAGGTGAACATGTGGAAATTCTCAACGACCTTTCCGCGTGTTTCCAGGTCGGAATAGCCGTTGATGAGTTCCATATCGTCGGGCGTGAGGGTGGTGACGATATCATATTCACCGCTGATCAGACCGGCAACACGGGCGGCTGGTTCGGCGACAAGCTGGTAGGTGATCTTTGAGGCAGTGGGTTTGATACCCCAGTAGTCGTCGTTCGGTTCAAGAACCACGCGGTCGCCAGCGATCATCTCGACGAATTTATACGGGCCTGTTCCGATTGGCTTGCTGCCAAAACCGACAGTGCCAAGGCTCTTATAATAGTCCTTCGGGACGATGCGGCCCATCCAGGAGGTAACATACGTCTCCGTCAGATAGCTCGGCGTTTTCGTGCGCAGAACGACAGTGTATTTGTCCTCGATAACGGGCTCGTCGAAGTCCAGCGAATAGGAGCCACCAAGCGGAATGGTCTTGATTGCTTCAGGACCCCACAGGCGCTCGGACGAGAACGTGTAGGCGACGTCATCAGCAGTCATTTCGACGCCGTTGTGGAACATGACCTTCTGGCGCAGCTTGAAGCGCACGGACCTGTCGTCGATGCGTTCCCAGCTTTCAGCCAGTGACGGCATCAGACCGAGGCCTGTTCCCGGCGCATCGTTCCCGAAAAAATCGCGGGCGATGAGCGTGTCGTAGATCTGGTTGACAATGCGCGGTCCGACGTTGCTGATCGCATTGACCGGCTCCAGCGTGGCTGGCAGCCCGTTGACACCGATCCGAAGCTCACGGCGCTCCTGGGCAAATGCAAATTTCATGCTGGTGGTCGATGCCAGCGCCGCAACGCTTGCACCGATGATGAATTTTCTGCGGCTGGTCGAAAGCATCTAAGGTCCCCTTGCTTGGCAAGATCTACGTGGAAAGGAAGGTTCACGTCGCGATGACGAACTTTTTGCGCAGCTTCTCTGGCGCCGCGTCGATGATGGTTTTCGAGCCGCTGTCGGTGACAACGATGCCGATATCTTCGATCTTGCCGACAACGGACAGGCTGCTCTTTGTGAGCTTCGAGTGATCGGCAACGACAATCGTCCGGCGTGAGACCTCGATCATGACCTTCGCGATGCTTGCGTTGACGGGTTCAACGGTACAGACGAGACCGCGGTCGACGTCGATCGACGCCGCATTCAAGATGAGCTTGTCGACGTTGAACTGCCGGATGAACTGCTCTGCCAGCGGTCCGCGGAAGGAATGGTTCGTGTCGGTGTATTCACCGCCAACAGAATAAATCTTGTGATCACCCTGGCGCGTCAGCTCGGCAACGATGTCGAGGCCGTTCGAGATGATCGTGAGGTTCTTTCGACCCGCGAGCATTTTCGCGACTTCCAGCGCGGTGGTGCCCGCATCGAGCAGGATCGTGTCTCCATCCGAAATCATTGCGACAACGGTGGCAGCAATTGCAGCCTTTTCAGCCTGCTTCCACACCAGACGAGCAGAGTTCGTCGCATCTTGCGCTACCTGGTTGAGCCCGACTGCGCCGCCGTGAGTTCTGCGAAGAAATCCCGACTCCTCAAGCTCGACGAGATCGCGACGAGCGGTCGCCACAGATATGTCAAAACGCTCAGTCAGGGTTTTGAGGTCAACGAAGTTCTGCTCACGCAGAAGCTCGACGATCTTGGCCTGCCTGCCTTCTGCTTGTGTCGGTATTGGCTGGATCTCGTTCATGTCGTGATGCTTCTCGTTCATTTGTGAGCGTTATCTATCGGCCTTGGATGACATCAATATGACAAAAGAGGCCATAAAAGTAGGTATAATGGATTTTGCAGGGCACCAATTCGATGCTGCAATGCGCTTTGCTAATGAAATATGAGCGATATCGTTCACGCTTAGGGCGGCAAACCAATAGAAGCGGGTAAGCGCTCAAACCCGTTTCGTAGGCGCTGTCTCGGTTAGAAGGGCGCAGCCTTCGGCTGCGCGGTGATCGCGTCCGTCTGTGTTTCTTCGAAGGAAGCTGCCATAAAGTGCAGGTGAGAGATTTCCGCTCTTAGCGGTAATCACGCTGATCGGCTGTGGTCATATGGTCGAGAGTTTTTCAGCACCGGTTTCCCGGCGCCGGCCAATCGAGCAAGTCCTGCTGTGCGAGCCAACGTTGTTGAGCGCGTGACGGCGCACGCTTTCTCGTGCACTAGAGCGCCGGGCGTGCACTATGACGCAAGATCACCATTTCGACGTTCTGTGCCTTCATCTGTTCCTCAACCACGAGGATCGCAGCGCCCATGATGCCCGCGTCGGGGTCCGGGGGCGAGATCACCAGTTCCAGCTCCCTGGTCGCCAGCGGAAGCGAGCGCTTGTAGACGAGTTCGCGTATGCCGGCGAGAAGGTGGTCGTTGGCGATGGCCAGTGTCCCGCCGATTACGATCATCTGCGGGTTCAGGATGCTGACGAGGCTCGTCATGACCTCGCCGAGAATACGGCCGGATTCCCTGACGAGGTGAATGGCAAGCGGTTGGCCAAATTCGACCAGCCGGGTCACATCGCGGGCGGTATGCGCCTCGATGCCCTCTTTGCGCAGCTCGCGTGCGATCGCCCAGCCGGCGGCGCGCGCTTCGACGCAGCCGATCTTGCCGCAGCGGCAGAGCGGTGCGGGTTCGCGCGCGAACTGGATATGGCCGATATCACCCGCCGCGCCCTGGGCGCCGCGATAAAGGCGGCCTTCGGTGATGATGCCGCTGCCGATGCCCGTCCCGACCTTGACGAACACCATCTCGCTCACATTCGTCCGTCGTTGCCGATGGTCGCTCAAGGCCAGAAGGTTTACGTCGTTTTCGGCGTAGACGGGAACACCGAATCTTTCTTCAAGATGTTGCCTGATTTCGAAATTGTCCCATCCGACCATTACGGAAGGACCGACGACCCGGCCGTTGGCGTAATCGACAGGAGCAGGCAGGCCAATGCCGATGCCCAGCACGTCGCCGGTTGTTTTGCCAATCTTCGCTAAAAGCACCTCGAACTGCTCTTCGATCCAGTTGAGAACCACAGCGGGGCCGCGCAGAATATCGAATGTTTCCGAGATTTCCGTCAGGATTCGCGGCTGCAGGTCGGTGACGGCGACGCGGATATGCTGCTCGCCGATATCGGCGGAGAGGATGACAGCAAAGTCGCGGTTCAGATCAAGGGCGCGTGTCGGGCGTCCGCCGCTGGGAAGCGTTTCCTCTGTCTCGCGGATCAACCCCGCATCGATCAGGCTCGCGAGCTTCTGATGTACGGTCGCCCGCGAAAGGCCGGAAAATTCGGTCAAGGCGCTGCGAGAGCGGGCGCGACCCGATCCGACAAGCGACAAGAGCGCCGCGCTTGCCTTGATCGCGTTGAGATCGCCTTGCCATTCGCGAGCCGTAGACCCTTGTCCGGAGGTTGTGCTTGCCATTGCCAGTTCCCGTTCCTCAGAGCGTCTCCGAGTGTCTGGCACGCGGCCGAGCGATTTGCGAGGCTGCCTGCCAGGATTTCGCACAAAATCCAGACATATTCCGGAATTTGCAATCTTGAACATGATATATGTATAAAAAAATACAAAACAATAAACAGATAATGTTGACAGTATGCATAATCACGTTCAGTAATAATCGCGCCAAGACCGATTATGTCCTCCGAACGGGAGGGAGCGCTTGGCAATCTGGGAGGATTTCACATGAAGTTTTTTGTAAAACCCGCTTCTGCGGGCAATTTTGCCATGTCCAGACGTCTCGGTCCTGCAGCGCTCGCTTTTGGTGTGAGCCTGGCGTTTGTTCCCGTGAGCGCACAGGCCGAGGACATCCTCATCGGCGTCATCACCAAAACCGAAGCCAATCCGTTTTTCGCCAAGATCCGCGAAGGCGCGACGTCGAAGGCCAAGGAACTCGGCGGCGTGAAGATCCAGAGTTTCGCCGGCAAGTTCGACGGTGACAATGAAAGTCAGGTTGCCGCCGTGGAAAACCTGATCTCCGCCGGCGCAAAAGGCATTCTGATGGTGGCGAGCGACACCAAGGCTGTGGTGCCAGTGGTCGAGCAGGCCCGCAAGGCAGGTATCCTCGTCATCGCGCTCGATACGCCACTCGAACCTGCCGATGCCGCAGACGCGACCTTTGCCACAGACAACTTCAAGGCTGGGGAACTGATCGGCTCCTGGGCCGCCAAGACGGTCGCCGACGCTTCCAAGGCGAAGGTCGCCTTTATCGATGCGCTTGAAAACCAGCCGACGGTGGATGTTGCCCGCGACCAGGGCTTCATGAAAGGCTTCGGTATCGATCCCAAGGATGTGACGCGTTACCTCGATGAAGACGACGCGCGCATCGTGGGTCACCAGTGGGGGCAGGGATCGGAAGAGGGCGGCCGCACCGGCATGGAAACCCTTCTTCAGAAAGACAGCGATCTGTCCGTCGTTTACACCATCAACGAGCCGACCGCCGCTGGCGCTTATGAAGCGTTGAAGGCAACGGGCAAGCAGGACTCGGTCATAATCACCTCCGTGGATGGCGGCTGCCCCGGCGTCAAAAACGTCAAGGCGGGCGTCATCGGCGCGACCTCGATGCAATATCCATTGAAGATGGCGTCTCTCGGTGTTGAGGCGATCGTCGAATATGTGAAATCCGGCAAGAAGCCTGAGGCAAGCCCCGGCCTGCCGTTCTTCAACACCGGCGTCACGCTCGTCACCGACAAGCCTGTCGCCGGCGTTGAATCGATCACCTCCGACGAGGCTCTGAAGGCCTGCTGGGGTTGAGTGGCTTTGACGCCCCGTCCTCTCTCTGCCTGCGGGGCGTCATTCCCGGCAAGATTTGTGTCCTTCCGGACAACTCCCGGGAGCAAGGCATGGCTTTTCGGCCCGGAAACCAAACGGCCATGTCTTGCAAACTTTACCGTAACAGAACGCCGCATGTCCCCGTGGATGTGAAAAAAGGCGCTAAACCGTGTTGAATCTGTGCATCGCATTTTCCGGCAGGCGATCCGGTATCAGGGCCGGTGCCGCAGACCTGCGAAGGGTGTATCTCCATGAATGAACCCAGCAAACATGCTTCGGCGGGTCCGACAGGCTTTGAGACCGGTCTGACAGGAAGCGAGACATCGCACGCCGTATTCGAGGATCAGGACACGAACCCGCTTCGCAGGCTGCAACGCTTCCTGCACGGCAATCCGACAGTGGTGCCGTTCATCGTGCTGGCAGCCAGCATCGCGGTCTTTTCCATGGTGGTTGGCTCCCGGTTCTTTCAGCCTTTCAATCTTTCGCTCATCCTCCAGCAGGTCACCATCATCGGCATTATCGGCATCGCCCAGACGCTGGTGATCCTGACGGCGGGCATCGACCTGTCGGTTGGCGCCATCATGGTATTGACTTCGACGCTCATGGGTCGCCTTGCCGTTACGGCCGGGTTGCCACCGGAACTCGCTTTCCTTATCGGCCTTGGAGGCGGGCTGGGCTGCGGCCTCATCAACGGGTTTCTCATCACCTATGTGCGTCTCCCGCCTTTCATCGTCACCCTCGGAAGCTGGAGCGTTTTTGGTGCGCTGAACCTCTGGTATTCCGGCAGCCAGACCATTCGCAGCCAGGAAGTTGCAGAGGTTGCACCGATCCTGCAATGGATGGGAGCCGCGATGCAGTTCGGCGGCGCGCGGATCACGCTCGGCACGGTGCTGATGCTGGCTCTTGCCGCTCTCGCCTGGTACGTGCTCAACCGCACGGCCTTCGGCCGCCATGTCTATGCAACGGGTGACGACCCGGATGCGGCGGCGCTTGCGGGCATCGATACGCGCCGCGTGCTGCTGGCCGTTTATGCCTGTGCGGGTCTCATCTCCGCCATCGGCGCCTGGGCGTTGATCGGCCGTGTCGGCGCAATCAGCCCGACCTCCGGATCGACCGCCAATCTGGATTCGATCACCGCGGCGGTGATCGGCGGAACATCGCTGTTCGGCGGACGTGGCACCATCGTCGGTACTTTGATCGGCGCCCTGATCGTCGGGGTCTTTCGCAATGGCCTCGCGCTCGCCGGTCTCGATGCGCTGTGGCAGGAATTTTCGGTGGGCATTCTGATCGTGGCGGCCGTCGGCGTCGACCAATGGATCCGGAGGGTTTCGACATGACGCGCGAACTTGCGCTCGAAGGGCGCGGCCTGACCAAGCGATACGGCAATGTCGTCGCCCTCAACGGTGCGGATTTCGAATTGCGCCGCGGCGAAATTCTCGCCGTGATCGGTGACAACGGTGCCGGAAAATCCACTCTCATCAAGGCGCTTGCGGGCGCGGTTATACCCGACAGCGGTGAAATCCGGCTGGAAGGCAAGCGCGTCGATTTCAGAACGCCGATGGATGCGCGCTCCGCCGGCATCGAAACGGTGTTTCAGAACCTTGCGCTCTCGCCAGCGCTTTCGATCGCAGATAATCTGTTCCTGGGACGTGAAATACGCGTGTCCGGCGTCAACGGATCGGTGTTTCGGCTGCTCGATCGCGCCCGCATGGCGAGCGAAGCGCGGCGACATTTGTCGAACCTCGGTCTGATGACGGTGCAGGATATTCACCAGAGCGTTGAAACGCTGTCCGGCGGGCAGCGGCAGGGTATTGCCGTGGCGCGTGCCTGCGCGTTCGGTGGGCGCGTCGTCATTCTCGATGAGCCGACCGCAGCTCTCGGGGTCAAGGAATCCCGCAAGGTTCTCGACATGATCCTTAGCATTCGCGACAAGGGCCTGTCGATCGTCCTTATCAGCCACAACATGCCGCATGTGTTTGAAATCGCTGACCGTATTCACATCCACAGGCTCGGCAGGCGGGCGGCCGTCGTCAGTCCGGAAGACGTCACCATGTCGGATGCCGTGGCGATCATGACCGGCGCCATGGCTGCTGCCGATCTCGATCCGCCGGGCCGGCGCACCCATGCCGCTGCCAGCCCGACAATGTGAAGAATGGCAGTGTTCCACTTCCCCCCAATTGCGAGATCCCATGCCCCTGAATGATGCCCACACCATATTTGCCAGCAGTCTCGAGGGGGCGTGAGCGCATGACCGATACCTATATGATCGGCATGGATTTCGGCTCGGAATCGGCGCGCGGCATTCTCGTCAATGCCCGCACCGGCGCGCAGGAAGGCCATCATGTCCATCCGTATCGCAACGGCATTCTGACGCATTCGCTGCGCGGTCGAAGCCTGCCCGCCAATTTCGTGCTCCAGGTCGCAGACGATTACACGGAAGCCGCCGAGATCATTCTGTCGGCGCTCGGCAACGGCCGTAACATTGCGGGGATAGGTATCGATTTCACCGCATCTTCCCCCATGCCCGCACGCGCCGACGGCACGGCGCTTTCAGTGCTTTATCCGGATGAGCCGCATGCCTATGTGAAGCTCTGGAAACATTCGGCGCAGGCTCATGCCGATGCGATCAATGCCTTGGGCGGTGATTACCTTGGAAACTTCGGCGGGAAGCTCTCCGGTGAATGGATGCTTGCCAAGGCGGCGCAAATGCGTGCTGAAGAACCCGCTTTGTGGGCCGAAACCGGGCGTTTCATCGAGGCGGGAGACTGGCTGGTCTGGCAGCTGACCGGCAACGAGGCGCGAAGCCTCGACTTCGCCTCCTACAAGGCGCAGTTCTCCCGGGAAACCGGCTATCCGCAAGACGTGGTGCCGGGGCTTGCGGAGCGTCTTTCAAAACCGCTTCAGGTCGGTAGTCCGGCCGGTTCCCTGACGCAGGAATGGCGTCGCCGTACCGGGATTACAGGTGACGCCGTCGTTGCGGTTTCGGTTATCGACAGCCATGTCGTGCTGCCTGCGGTCGGCGCCGTCGGTCCCGGTGTTTTTGTCGGCGCGCTCGGAACCTCTGCCGGTTTTCTCATTCTGGACGGCGAGGGACGCGGCCTGCCGCCGGGGCTCGAAGGGGCGGCCTTTGGTGCCGCCCTGCCGGATCTGTGGTGTTACGAGGCGGGGCAGGCGGCGTTCGGCGATATGCTGGCCTGGTATGTGAAGACTTTTCCGCGCGATGACGACCTTTCCCGTAACTTCGCCCTGCATAATGAGGCGGCGCAGGCGGTCAGTCCGGGCGAGGGCGGTGTTCTCGCGCTCGACTGGTTTGCGGGAAACCGCATTCCGCTGGCCGACTCCATGCTGTCGGGATTGCTGGTGGGCCTCAGTCTGAAATCGACCTCGGCCGGAATCTACCGGGCGCTGATCGAGGCGCTGTGTTTCGGCACGCGATCGATTCTGGATATGGCGATAGCGGGCGGTGTGCCGATCAGCCGTATCGTGATGACGAGCGGTCTGGCCCGCAGCAACCCGTTTCTGGTGCAGACGATGGCGGATGTGTTCGGGCGCACGATCGAGGTTCCTGACGTGGAGAACCCGACGGCGCTCGGCGCGGCAATCCATGCGGCGGTGGCGGCCGGGATCGTTGGCTCTTTTGCCGAAGGCGCTGAAAGGCTCGGTGCGCGCAGCTTACGCGAATTTGTGCCGAACCTGCGGCATTTCGAAAAATACGAGACGCTTTATGCCGAATATCGCCGGCTTGCGGCGGACGAGGAGCTCCGGCGAGCCATGCGCTCGCTTCATCTGTTTGCCGCACGTCAAAATGCACATTCGCAACCGCAGTCGCCGAACGCCGAGGCGGCACAGTGAATTTGGCGATGAAAACGGCGGTTCGTCAGGTCAGTGGCGCAGGGGCAGCGGGCGAAACCAGCGTCACTTTGCACTCCGTCGCTTTGAGCGAGGTCATCGCATCCTGCGAAATGCCGTTATCGGTGATGACCTCATCTATCTGCGAAATATCCGAAAGCGTGCAGAAACCGGGCGCTGCGAATTTCGAGCTGTCGACCAGAAGCACGGTCCTGCGGGCCGCGGCGATCATGGCGCGCTTGAGCGAGGCCACTTCCAGCGAGGTTTCCGTCAGCAGCGTGCCGGTAACAGCCGAAGCCCCCGTCATGCAGATATCGGCATGCAGCGTTTTGATGAAGCTTTCCCCCGGCTCGCCAGCAAGATGGCGATGCCCGGGCCGCACCGTGCCGCCCGGCAGGATGGTGCGCCAGGATTTGATGTCGGCGGCGAAATCGGCGATCTGCAGGCTGTTGGTCACCACCGTCAAGGGAAGGTCGCGTTCGGCGGCGGCCCGCACCGCCTCCATAACCGTCGAGGAGCTGTCGAAAATGACGCTGTCGCCGGCACTCAGCCGCTCCGCCGCCTCGCGGCCTATCGCAACTTTTTCCGCGTGCTGAAGCGCGGCATTCACCGTCATCTCCCGTTCGAAGGTCGCACGCATCGGCTGCAGCAGATGCGCGCCGCCGTGGGTGCGCTCGAGATAGCCTTTTTCCACCAGATGCTCGAGATCACGCCGCACGGTCGATTGCGATCCGCCGATCGTATCCGCGAGCTCCTGAATGCCCGCCGCGCCATTGATGCGCAGGTGCTCCAGAATAAGCGCCCGTCTTTTGGCGGGAACCATATCAACACGCTTGCTCGAAGACTCCATACAATCACCCGGTTTTCGGCCCGTAGAAACGCGCCGATTCTCTCCAATGTCCGTCAAGCTCTACCAAATCGTGTATCCGCAATCCACTGCAACGATTGTGCCCGTCATGGCGCTGGCGGCGTCCGAAGCCAGAAACAGAATGGGCGCGGCGATCTCATCCGGTCTTGCGACGCGCTTCATCGGCGTCATCTCCATCCAGACCGGCATCAGGGTTTCGTCTGAAAAGCCGCCGCGCGACATGACGGTGTCGACATAGGTGGGCGCAACGCAATTGACCCGAACGCCGCGCTCAGCCCATTCGCCCGCGAGGCAGCGCGTCATGTGGTGAACGGCGGCTTTGGCCGTGTTGTAATGCACTTGCCGCTGTGGCTTGTTGGAAATCAGTCCGGACATCGAACCGAGGGTGACGATGGAGCCGTGTCCGCGCGCCAGCATCGGCCGGGCAAATTCACGGCATGACCAGTAAGCGCCGTTGAGATCGACATCCACCACCTTCAGCCAGACCTCGTCGCTCATCTCTTCGCCCGGCGTGTCCGGCCAGGCGATGCCGGCATTGGCAATCAGGATGTCGACGGCGCCGAAGCGGTCGTTGGCGGCCCGCGCGGCCTCGGCGACGGCTTTCGCATCCGTTACATTGAGCTGCATGGCATCCGCCGCATGGCCTCGTGCCTTCAGTTCCGACAGACCCGCCTCCAGCACTTCGGCATTCATGTCGGAAATGATGACATGCGCGCCTGCTTCCGCCAGCGCTTGCGCCGTCGCAAGGCCGATGCCGCGCCCGCCCCCGGTGATGAAGGCAGTTTTTCCATCCAGACGAAATCGTTCGAGAAACATCGTTTTTCCTTCAGGCCTGTTTGAGGGCGGCGGGGGCGGTTGCGACGCCGGGATTTCCGAGAACGAGAAGGCACCCGGCGGTGAAACTGTCGCCGAGGCCAAGCGTGGTGGCGGGCTTTTCAACATAGGGCGAAGCGCAGGCAACAAAGGTCCAGCGGCCTTTCCGCACGCGATTATCGAAGGGCAACGCGTGGAACTGCGCCAGCGCATCGGTACGGATCGCGTTTGCCGGCTCCCCATTGGCGGCCCGGGCGCTGGCAATGGCGCATCCGGCCATCAGCGCCAGTTCCTCCTCGTCGGGGTCGTTGCGTGTCACAGCTGCCGCCCAGGTGTCGGCATGCACGCAGACGCGGTCTATATCCAGCCGGTCTCCGAGAGCGATCAGCGCCTCCATCGGATGCTGGGCGGTGCTATCCATCGCCAGCAGTTCCGAATGACTCATGCCGAGCGAACTGATTGCGCCCCTGGCCTGATCGAGCAACTCGCTTACGGCGTCCTGCGAAGCGTAACCGGCAAGCTCGAAATGCACCGTCTTCAAGCCCGCATCCATCCAGTCGCGGCTGAGCGCAAAGACATGGCGGGCGGCGTCGCCGACATTTTCCGCGGCCTCGTCATTGAGGCCGGACAGAAGGCCGGCGGCGGCGGTGGAGGCGCGCTTTCGTGATACCGCCTCAAATGCCGCATCATGCTGGATACCGCGATCGCAAAAACGCACGATGATGCGTGTCGAACGATTGGGCGTGAGCGCACCGATTGGCTTGCCCGCGGTGAATTCGAAGATGAATATTTCAGGGATATGCCGTTCTGTCGGCGTCACTTCCGCTGCGGTTTTAAGTGCATTGCCCTCGGCCAATAAAACGCCCGGTGGGATCTGGCGAAGCTGTTGCTCATGGCGATCCTCCAGCGCCACCAGGGAGGCGACGCCGAGCCGCGAAAGCACCCAGGCGGCCTGCGGGCCGGTGCCGCCCAGCGCGTAGCGAACATCCAGATGATCGCGCAGCCATTGCGGGCCGTCCACCCAGTCGGCGCGTACTTCACCGCCGATACCCTTTGCGGCGCGCGCCAGCAACATGGCGGCGAATTGACCCGCCGGCGTTTCGGCTGGAGCATTAAGAAGCGGCTGCATATTGTGCATGTCGACCCGTGCATCGACACAGGTGGACATGCCGCACAAGAACAGCCCCGCCCGCGAAAGCGCCGATGTTCCAATCGGGCCGGAGCGCGGATCGGCGAGCGCAGCATAACGCTCCCCCCAGTCGCCTGTAAAAACGTCACCCATAGCCGAGTATCTCCTCCTCACGCGGCAATGATGTCAATTGCTACCATTATCTCTCAAATCGTCAACGAGATTTTGCGCTGAAAATGCTATTTTGCCAGAATTTGCGCAATGCAGCGCATTTTTAAAGCGGCGCAGCACATGTTTTGCGCATGCGAACGTCTTGGGTAGCGTATTGACCGCTAATTTGCCAAAAATAAAGACATTTCAAGCGTGTGGGCAGACGCCCATTGTGGCGCTGATGTTTTGTTGATGTGGCACGAAAAGACGCTGGAAGACGTTTGGACGAGTAATTTAAAATATTGATTTCTTTTTATAAAACTCGAACTTTGGAAACTTTGAGTCCTATCCTTCGGTCAAGAATATGGGGTGAGCCGCCTTCTTTTAGAGAGAAAAAGATAGCTATTGACAGAATATGAGAAGTGGCCGTTTATAAATGCAAGTCTGCGGTCGCAATAGAAGCGCTGGCAGCCGAACTCCAACATTCATTGAGGGCTACGATGGTCACGAGACTCGACAGAAAACTGGCGAATATTCGCGCAGGGCGTTACAAACCGACTGATTTTATCATTGCCGATGCAAAGGACAGCGATGTCGGCGCGGGTGTCTCCGCCACCGGTTTCGATTATTCCGTCAAGCCGCCCCGCCGTCGCACCCGCCAGGAATTCATCACCCAGATCGAGGAGATCATCGACCAGGACGTGGTCGACATCATGCTGGTGTCGCAGTCCAATCTCGATCTGCTGGACGAGCGCGGCGCGTTTTCCGGCAGCGAGGTGAAACCGGCCATTCGCGGCAATCTCGAAAGCATGTGCTGGGGTGGCGTGCGGCATGGCACCTATACACAGTCGCCATCCGTGCCGTTCCGCGATACGGGCCTTGCCCGCGCCATCGCCAACTATCCGACCTCGGGCACCGATCTCTGCCTTTATTCGGTGTGCTTCACCAACGATCTTGACCGCGACATATGCACGCTGAAAGCTTTCGCCGAGTTCCGCGCCGAAGCATCGAAGCACAATTTCAAATATTTCTACGAGGTCTTCAACCCGAATGTCGATATCGGCCTGACGCGCGAACAGACCGGCGAGTTTGTCAATGACCACATCATCAAGTCACTGGCGAGCGTGCCGCGTGCCGAACGGCCGCTGTTTCTCAAGATGCCCTATAATGGGCCGAAGGCGCTGGAGGAACTCGCCTCGTTCGATTCCGAGCTGATCGTCGGCGTGCTTGGCGGCGGAGCGGGCACCACCCGCGATACGTTCGAGCTGGTGGCGCAGTCGGAGCGTTACGGTGCGCGGCTCGCGCTGTTCGGGCGCAAGATCAATCTGGCTGAAGCACCGCTCAATCTGATCGTGCTGATGCGCGCGGTTGCCGACGGCGCCCTGAAGCCGGAAGAGGCGGTTCGCGCCTATCATGGCGAGCTGCAGACACTGGGGCTTTCCCCAGTACGCCCGCTCGCGGACGACCGCGTCATTACCGAGGACGTGCTGAAAGCGGCGGCGGCCAAGGCGGCCTGATAGCTGCCGGGTTTCGAGTGAACGCGGCTCTGGGGAGGGCCGCGACAAAATCGGGCGGCAGGTCCGCCGGCATCTTTAAACAATGCGTCTTTAAACAATAAAGGGAGGAATATGATGAGGAAGACGTTGTTTCTTGCAACGACAGTTCTGACTGCCGTTCTGTCCGCTGCTGTTGCGAGTGCCGCGCAGAAAGAAGTGACCGTATGGTCATGGTTCGTGCAAAGCACCATGAAGAAGTCGATCGCGGCCTTCGAGAAGGCCCATCCAGACGTGAAGGTGAACTACACCTATTACAATTATTCACCGGAATATATCACCGCGCTGAAGGCGGCTGCGGCATCCGGGAGTTTGCCTGACATCATCGGCCTGCAGCCGGGGTCCCTCACACAGCAATATCGCGATAATCTCGAGCCCGTAAACGACCGCGCCGCCAAACAATGGGGTGCAACATGGGAGGAGAAGATTTTCCCCGTCAACCGCAAACAGATGTTGATGGGCAATCCCGTCGGCGACAAGAATTTCTACATCATTCCCCAGGAATCGCAGGTTCTCTGCATCTGGTATAACCGCAAGCTCTTCGAAAAACACAATATCGCTGTGCCGAAGACCTATGCGGAACTGAAGGCTGCCGCCAAGACGCTGAGCGATAACGGCCTCATCCCGATGTTTCAGGGTGCTGCGGACGGCTGGCAGAACGAAAACGTCTTCCTGATGCTCGCCAACCAGTTTTCCCCCGGCATCGTCGACAAGGCGCAGGCGGGTGAAACGCCGTGGACCGCGCCGGAGCTGGTGGCTGCCATGAAGGCGTGGAAGGGCCTCTTCGATGACGGCATCTTCCAGCAGGGTGCGCTTGGCGCGCATGCCTATCCGACCGGCGCACAGCTCTTCGCACAGGGCAAGGTGGGCATGATGGCGCTTGGCTCCTGGTGGATGCAGGAAAGCAAGTTCCCGCCGCCGCTCTCCGAATATGTACAGAACATGGACGGGTTCGACTTCTTCTACATGCCTCCCGTCAAGGAGGGTAACAAGGCAAGCCCGCCGGTCGGCGGCATCGACATTGGTTACGGCCTGACGAAGAATGGCGGCAAGAATGACGCCGCATGGACCTTCCTTGCCGAACTGACCAATGGTGTCGGTCTGCAGGAGGCGCTGAACGACCTGAACGATCTGCCGGCCTTCGAAGGCCATACGCCGAAGGGCGATATTACCGACCACGTCAAGCAATTGTCGGCGCGGTTCATGGCAGATCTGCCCAAGGCCGAAAACCAGCGCTTTTCTTCGCCGGCAGTGGCCGAGGCGCTGGACAACGCCCTGGCGGGCGTATCCGCTGGCAGCATCGAAGCCGAGGCTGCGCTGGCCAAGGTGGACGAGGCGACCAAAAAAGCGCTCGCGTCCAAGTGACAGGCGGCCTCAAGATGCCGGGCGCTGCCAAATGCGCCCGGCGGGTTGAAGCGCATCGACCAAGACAAGACCTCCCAGGTGCGCTTCAACACCTTTCGATGCCGTTTCGTTTGAGGGCGGCGTGATTATCAATCGGTGAGAACCCATGCGTGCAGAAGTTTTAAGGGCCGGCGCTACGCCTGTTATCATTGAACGCAGCAGAGTTTCGAGGACGTCCATGCTTTATGTCTTCGCCCTTCCTGCCGTTCTGCTGTTCGTCGTTTTCATTGCCTATCCAATCCTTTGGGTGACGGGACAGAGCTTCTATGCGGCTTCCGGCGAGGCACGCAGCTTTGCGGGGTTTTCGAATTACGCCACGGTTCTTGGTGACCCCACCTTCTGGATCGTCGTGCGCAACATGGCGCTCTGGGGTGTCATCACCATTCCGGTCCAGATGCTGGTGGGCGGGGTGCTCGCCTGGTTCATCGAACGGCACACGGACCGTCTGCGCGGTTTCTTCCGCACCATGTTCTTCCTGCCCGTCGTCACCTCCGTTTCGGTGGTCAGTCTCGTCTGGGTGCAGATTTACGCGCCCTATTACGGCATCGCGCAGGAATATCTGAAATATGCCGGCATCGTCATGTCGACCTCGCCGATCGGCGATCCCAAAACGGCGATCTATGCCCTCATCGTTGTCAACATCTGGCAATGGACCGGGTTTTCCATGCTGATGTATATCGCCGGCATCGCCAACATGCCGTCTGAAGTGCTGGATGCGGCGCGCATCGATGGCGCGAAGGGTTTGAAACTCGCCGCCCATGTTGTGGTTCCCATGCTGGCGCCCGCCACGAAATCGTTGCTGCTTCTCGGCGTCATCGGCACGCTTCAGACCTTTCCCATCGTGCATCTGATGACCGGCGGCGGCCCGAACCGGGCAAGCGAGGTTTTCGGCACCTTCATCTTCAAGCAGAGCTTTGTGCTGGGCGATACCGGCAGCGGTGCAGCACTTTCCGTGATCGTTCTTGTCGTGGCGCTTGGCCTCTCGCTGCTGCAGATCGCAGCACTTGGCGCGCGGCTGACGCCTGCCGGAAAGGATCGGTCATGACGGCTTTTGCCCGCAACCGCGCACGCGGCCTTCTCGTTCATGCGGTGCTGTTCATCGTGCTCGGCATCTGGATGGTCCCGCAGGTCTATATGCTGTCCGTGGGGCTGAGAACGCCGGCGCAGGCTTTTGACGCCGCGCTCTTCACATGGCCCGTGACCTTCGACAATTTCATCACCGTCATCCGCGACAATCCGCTCGGCGGCATCTTCCTGAACAGCCTGATCGTGACGGTCGCGACGGTGGCGATCGTGGTCGCCGTATCATCGCTTTTTGCTTTTTCCATCGCCATCCTTCGGCTCAAAGGCACGCTGTTCCTCTACACCACGCTTCTGACCACGCTGATGGTGCCGCTTGCCTCGATGGTGTTGCCGCTTGCCATTCTCCTGAAGAATTTCGGCTGGGTGAACACCTATATCGGCCTCATATTGCCCTATGCCGCCCTTGGCGTGCCCTTCGCCATGGTCATCCTGAAATCCTTCATGGAAGACGTACCGCGTGAATTGTTCGAGGCGGCCAAGGTGGATGGCTGCAACGCCTGGCAGACCTACTGGCATGTGGCGCTGCCGCTGGTGCGCCCGGCGCTGGTTTTCGTCACCATCTGGCAGTTCATCGTCACCTGGAACGAATTTTTCTTGGCGCTGATCGTGCTGACGAAAAGCGAGATGAAGACGCTCACCATCGTGCCCATGCAATATTCCGGCCTTTACATGGCCAATCCCGGCGCGCTGTTTGCGGTGCTGACCCTGATCGCGCTTCCCCTCATTCTTCTTTATGTGCTGGTGCAGCGCGCCTTCGTGCGTGGCCTGACTGCCGGTGCGGTGAAAGGCTAGACCCATGGCGACGCTTTCGATCGACAAAATCACCAAGGCCTTCGGCAGCCTGACGGTCATTCCCGAATTGTCGCTGACCATAGAGGATGGCGAATTCTGCGTGCTGGTCGGCCCCTCCGGTTGCGGAAAATCGACGCTGCTGCGCATCATCGCCGGGCTGGAGCCGATCAGCTCGGGCCGCGTGCTGGTGGATGGCGCGGATATGAGCGATGCCGAGCCGCCCGAACGCGGCGTGGCCATGGTCTTCCAGTCCTATGCGCTTTATCCGCATATGGATGTTGCCCGCAATATCGGCTTCGGGCTGGAAATCGCCCGGACGCCTACGGCTGAAATCGGCGAGCGGGTGGGCCGGGCAGCCGGGAAACTCAAGCTTTCGAACTATCTGAAACGCAAGCCGCGCGAATTGTCCGGCGGTCAGCGCCAGCGTGTCGCCATCGGCCGGGCGATGACGCGCAAGCCGAAGCTGTTCCTGCTCGATGAACCGCTTTCCAACCTCGATGCGGCCCTGCGCGTCGGCATGCGGGTGGAAATCGCACGGCTGAAGGCGGAACTCGGCTGCACGATGATCTATGTCACACATGACCAGGTGGAAGCGATGACGCTTGCCGACAAGATCGTCGTCATGAATGGCGGTCGCATCGAGCAGATCGGCTCGCCGCTTGCGCTCTACCAGCGTCCCGCCAATCTTTTCGTCGCGGGCTTCATCGGCTCGCCCGCCATGAACCTTCTGAAAGCGCGCGTTGTCGCCGTTGCAGAAGGCATCGCCACCGTGTCTCTCGCCGCTGGTCCCTCCCTCAATATTGCTGTTTCAAGGCCGCTTGAGTCCGGTGACACCGTAACCCTCGGCATCCGCCCCGAACATATTGCAATCGGTGAAGGGCAGGGCGGACAGTCCTATCAGATGAAAGCGACGATGGTCGAACTGCTCGGCAGCGATACTTTCATCCATGTCCGCGAGGGCGAGGAAACCATCACCATAAGAGACAGTTTTGGCCGCATGGTGCGCGCGGGAGACCGCATATCCATGTCATTCCCGGCCGCCGCCTGCCATCTGTTCGATGCGAACGGGCAGAGAGTGTCGCGGGATATGAAGAACCCGCAGGAAACTGAACCGGGGCGGATCAATTGAAACGTTGTGAAGGGTGCGGAATCTTCGGCACCATGAGGGAGGAAGACGGGAAATGACGGATTTTCAGGGCAGAACGATCCTTGTGACGGGCGGCAGCGGCGGTATTGGCGGGGAAACGGTGCGCCATCTCGTGCGCGCCAATGCCGATGTCATCGCGGCAGGACGTTCGCAGGAGGCGCTCGAGGCGATCGCGAAGGAAACCGGTTGCCGTACATTGACGTTCGATCTTGCCCGCGACGAGGAAATCCGCGCCGCGCTGGAGGGGCTCGATCTATGGGGCGTCGTCAATTGCGGCGGTTTCGGTGGCGAGATCGCCACGCCGATGGATACGGATATCGCCATTTTCGACAAGGTCATCACCATCAATGCGCGCGGGGCGCTGCTGGTGACGAAATATGCCAGCCAGTCCATGGTGAGGCTCGGCAAGGGCGGCGCCATCGTCAACGTGTCCAGCCAGGCCGCTCTTGTGGCGCTGCCGGGCCATATCTCCTATGGGTCTTCCAAGGCTGCTCTCGACAACATCACCCGCTGCTCGGCGCTGGAGCTCGGCCGCTACAATATCCGCGTCAACAGCGTCAATCCAACTGTCGTGATGACACCGATCTCGTCCGGCCATTGGAGCCAGCCGCATGTGGCCGAGCCTTTCCTGAAGCAGATGCCGCTCGGCCGGTGGGCCAGCGAAGCGGAAATCGCCGCCCCCATCGTCTTCCTGCTCAGTGATGCAGCCTCGATGATTACGGGTGTTTCGCTGCCCATTGACGGCGGGTTCACCTGCTGCTGATTGGCAAGTTTATTCGGCGATCATCCGAATTGTGTGGCGCATCCATCAGGTGCTCCTCCTCTCCCCCGCATCTATCGCAAGATTGCCGAAGTCAGATTCCTTTGGATGCTTCACCATGAGCACCGCTTAAAGTCGATCCGAGCTACCTCCGTTTTTAAGAAACTGGGCGACCGCAGACTTCAGCGCTACACCGCTGACGCTGGTTTTCACCATGTCCCTGACCAGCATGGAAATGATCTTGGCGGCTTCGCGGACCGGCAAACCACCATCGCGGATGTTGGAAACGCAGTTCCGTCTGGAATCCGGGTTCCCCGATTTTGGACCGTAGGTGATATAGGCCCCTAGACTGTCGGCAGCGGAGAGGCCCGGACGTTCTCCGACCAGCACGATCGTCAGTTTTGCACCGAGCGCCTCGCCGACAGGATCACCAAGCGCAACCCGAGCCTGGTTCGCAAGTACAATCGATGCAATTGACAGGTTCAGGATAGCCAGTTTTGGCACAAGCGCCTCGATCAGTGGCGCTGAGTTGAGATCGACCGCACTGGATGACAAGCCATCTGCCGCGATAATCGCCACGTCATAACCCTTGCCCGCGCCCGCCTGTTTCAGCCGCTCGGTCGATTCCGCGGCGAGCAGTCGTCCGAGATCCGGTCGTCTTACATAGATGTTGCGATCACTCGCCATGCTGTCGACCCGGACCACGGAAAGGCCGAGGCGGTTGAGCCGTTCCGTGAGCGCAGTCCTGTCAACGCTGGTCCAGACCGCTTCGCGCGCCCGCGCGTGATCGAGCAGGAAGGATAGCTGTGCTCCTGTTGGCAGACCTGCACCATGGCGCCCGAGCGAGACGCGCGCGTCGGTCATTTCCTTGAGGTTCAACCCCTGTTCGGTAACGGAGGGTTCGATCACCATTGTCATATATCAGGCTCCGATCAAATTGCTGCTGCGGACATAGTCGGAGAGCACGGCCGGCTCGCCAATCAGCGCACCGTCGCAATCCGTCAGGCCGATTTCGGAAAGCCATCTTTCGAATTCCGGCGCCGGCGGCCGTTTCAGCGTCTCGCGGCAATAGACAGCATCGTGATGCGACAGCGACTGGTAGTTCAGCATGATATCGTCGGCACCCGGCACGGTAATCACGAAATTGACATTGGCGGCGCAGAGCAGCGTCAGCAGCGTATCCATGTCCTCCTGGTCGGCATCGGCATGGTTGGTGTAGCAAACGTCGACGCCCATCGGCAGGCCCAGGAGTTTGCCGCAGAAATGATCCTCGATGCCGGCACGGATGATCTGCTTGCCGTTGAACAAGTATTCCGGCCCGATGAAGCCGACGACCGTGTTGACGAGCAGCGGATCGAACTCGCGTGCCACCGCATAGGCGCGGGTCTCCATCGTCTGCTGGTCGACGCCAAAATGCGCATCGGCGGAAAGGGCCGCACCTTGTCCCGTTTCGAAATACATCACGTTTGCATCCGCCATGCCGCGCCCCAGCGACCGTCCCGCCTCATGCGCCTCCTTCAGCAGAGCCAGATCGACACCAAAACCGCGATTTGCCTTTTCCGATCCGGCAACCGACTGGAAGACGAGGTCGACCGGAGCGCCGCGCTGGATCGCCTGGATCGCCGTGGTCACATGGCCGAGGCAACAGGTCTGGGTCGGGATCGCAAGTTTTTCCCGCAATTCGTCGAGCAACGAGACTATGCGGACATAGTCATCTGTCGCATCGGTTGCGGGATTGACGCCGATCACAGCATCTCCCGACCCCATCAACAGTCCGTCGATGGCAGACGCCATGATGCCTCGGCTGTCATCGGTCGGGTGGTTGGGCTGGTTGCGGGTGGAAAGCCGTCCTGCAAGCCCGATTGTGTTGCGAAATCTTGTCACGACGCGGCGCTTGGCGGAAACAGCGATCATGTCCTGCAGCCGCATGATCTTCGATACTGCCGCAACCATTTCCGGCGTCAGCCCCCAGGTAACGGCCTCAAGCCGGTCATGCGTTGTCTCGGGCTTGAGCAGCCATTCACGGAATTCGCCGACGGTAAGTGAGGAGACTGCGGAAAAGGCTGCCGGGTCGTGCCGCTCCGCGATCAGACGGGAAACTTCGTCTTCTTCCGACGAAATGATTTCCTCACTGAGAAATGCCTTCAAGGGCAGATCGGCCAGCGCCATCTGGGCCGCAAGCCGCTCGACCGGGCCTGCCGCGGCAATGCCAGCCAGCTGGTCGCCGGAGCGTTCCGGCGTCGCTTTAGCCAGCAGCATTTTCAGATCATCGAAGCGGAAGACAGTCCGCTCGAGCGTCGTCGTATAGGGCATTTTTTAATTTACCAGTTGAGTAGTGAGAGGGCTTCGTCGTGAAGCCTTGGAGTGGCGGACGCCAGAACTCGTCCATCGGAATGTATCGAAAGCGCATTGCCCTTCCAGTCGGTAATGCACCCGCCAGCTCCCGCGACAACGGGCACGAGAGCCATGTAGTCGTAGGGCTGAAGTCCAGTCTCGAGAGCGATGTCGCAATGGCCGGAGGCGATCAGACCATAGATGTAGCAGTCTCCACCGAAACGCCGCAGCCTGGCTTTGCGAGAGAGACGCTCGAAGCTTTCGGCTTCGCTGTCCACAAACATATCCGGTGAGGTTGTATAGAAACGTGCCTCGGACAGGCTCTCGCAGCCGCTGGTGCGGGCCTGCTTGCCGGCAAAGAGTGCCTGTCCCGGCAGTCCCTGCCACCGTTCACCGGTGGCTGGAATATCGATCACGCCGCAGAACGGCTTTTCCTCGAAAGTCAGTGAGATAAGCGTGCCGAATAGCGGAAAGCCGGTGATGAAGCTTTTGGTGCCGTCAATCGGGTCGAGCACCCAGGTGAAGGCATTGCCTTTTTTGACGCCGAACTCCTCACCATAGATACCATGGTCGGGAAAACGCGCGCCGATCATCTCACGAAGATGTTTTTCGATTTCGCGGTCGGCGATTGTCACCGGGCTTTCGTCGAGTTTTGAGATCACGTCGAGCTGCGTTCTGAAATAAGAGAGCGCCAGCGGACGCGTGGTATCGGCAAGTTCAGCGGCGAAGGCATTATATGTCGCTGCCTCTTGCGGGCTGATATCGGTGATGGGCATCAGAGTGCTTTCAGGAACAGGGGCCAACGGGGATCGTGGATGATCGATCGGGCACGCATGTGCTTCCAGATTCCGTATTTGTAAAAGTCGAAATCGAGGGTCGAGATCCGGTTCTGCACCATCGCCCAAGTGCTCCATTTGATGTCGGCAAGTGCTTTGTGGACGATGAAGCGAGCGTGGTACGACTTGTCGTAACGTCCGAAATATTCCTCGATTATCTCGCAGTCGGTTGCTTCCGAATAGAACATCTCGCCGCTCCAGATTGCGAGATCGTAGAGCCTTTCATTGTTTGATGCATATTCGAAATCGATCAGCTTGATGGACTTGTCGTCGCCGATCAGGAAATTGCCGGGCATCGGATCATTGAAGCAGGGAACGAGGTCGAGCCCCGATGCCTCAAGCGCAGCGCGTGCCTGCCGGTAGTTCCACAAGAGCCAGTCATGGTCGAGCGGCCAGTGGCCGCCAAGCTGGCGCACCTGATCGAAATGTTCCTCGATCATGTCGAAGACGGTTTTCGTGAGAGGCAGGGCAGGCGCGTCGTGAAACTGACGGTAGACGCGCACCGCTTCGTTGCGGATCGCTCTATCGGCAAAATCCCTGTGGGTCGAGGCGCGGCGACCGTCAATAAATTCGGCAATTTCGATATCGAGGTGGTCGAGATAATCGAATGTCTTCGGTCCGATGCCGATCGCTTCCGCTTGCTTGCTGGCTGCGGCTGCGGCTTTGCGGTCGATGAACATTTCGGTGCCACGGCCTGGGATTTTCAGAAAATACCCCCGCTCTTCGCCTTCAACCTCAATGCGAAAGTTGGTGTTACTGATGCCACCGGAGACAGGACGGTAGCGCAGCCTTCGTCCTTTCCATGGGGCCACCTGGACAATTGCGGCCTCAACCGCCTTTTCGGCGTCGGACCGTGCCGTTCCCAGTTCGTTCATAGGCTTGTTCCCGTTATCGTTTTAGCCTGTCGTGACGTATGGTCGTGCTCTAGAGCGATCGTAGCCTGGCCTCGAAATCCGGATGGCCAAGCAGCATCCGGCAGCGCAGGAAACGCCAGCCGGCATATTTCAGGAATTCAACGCCTTTTGGCGGCGATCGAAGCTCAAGCACGAGGCTGCGCAATGCCCAGTAGAGATCGTCTGCCGCGGCATAGACACGGCAGCGATTGAATGCCTTTTCGCTGAAGCTGCCATCATGCATTTCAAGCAGCGGCTTCATCTGGCTTTCGAACTGGTAGAGTTCGTTCATCTGCGCGCCGAGCTGATAATAGGGGTCGAGATCGGCCGCCATGTCGAAATCGACAAGTTGCAACGCACCATCGGGTCCGAGCATCACATTCGAGGAATGCTGATCGCCATGGGCGGGTTTCAGGTCCATGCCGGCGGACGAAACCGCCTCGCGGATCGGCGTCATCCAGGACAGCATCCATTCGGCATCACCGGGTAGGCTGGCATCGCCAGCCGCAACGATCGACCAGAGATGGTCGATACCTTCGAATACCGACCATGTGCGGCCGGTGGAAACGCCGGTTGCGATCGTCTTCTGCATTTCGATCAATCGGGCGACAGTTTCCGGTCGCATCAGATCGTCAATCTTCGCGGCTCGCCAGCCGTCGCCAAGCCGGGCAAACAGCGCGCTGCGGGTACCGCTATCGTAACCAACAGGCTCCGGTGAAAAACCAAGCTGATGAGAGCGGGTGGCGGCAGCATAGGCAGCCTTGCTCTCCACAAGATCGGCTACCTCGTCGGCACCCAGACGCAGGAAATAACACGCCGCGCCGTCTGCCGGTGCGACCGCAAAATTACAGGATTCGACGGCATGATAGGACGGCGATGCGACAGCCGCCGTCGTTGACTCATAGGAAGGGGTATCGCCAATCACGGCCGAAAAGGCTGACAACGCCTTCTCAGCGCGGGCTTCCATCGCTGATTGAGGAAAACCCGTTTTCTTCATTCGGCAGCCTCGCTTAATTCCGCGGCCTTCACACCTTCGCAGGCGATCTTGTAAAGCATGTCTGCCAGTATCTGCGTGCCGAGGGCCTGGTCTTCAGGGGAGGTGTATTCGGTCGGGTGGTGGATTACGCCGTCACGGCTGTGGACCGCCAGAACCACCGCCGGGCAGACATCGGAGACGGCAACGGCGTCGTGACCGCCGATCGTATCAAGATGGCGAGCGGTTTGGCCGAGATGCGCCGCAGCGCTTTCCGCGAGCGTCACCAGGCCCGGCGCGAATGTTCCTGCCTTGCGGCGGTCGATGGAGCGGACCTCTGAGGTTACGCCCGCTTTCAGCGCCGCCTCCTCGATCTTGATCTTCATCTTTCCTTCCGCCGCCGTCAGGATCTCCGGCGATCCTGAACGCAGCTCGATGAAAAGGATGGCTTCGGCCGGCACCACGTTGGGAGAATTGGGGAAGACTTCCAGGCGGCCGACGGATGTATGCAGGTCGAGGCCGTATTCCGTCGATAGCTGCTTGAGGTCGGCGATCAGATATGCCGCCGCGAGTACCGCGTCTTTGCGGTCGGCCATCGGGGTCGCGCCGGTATGGGCCTGGCGTCCCTGGAAGGCGAGGCGATATTTCGTGGCACCCCAGAACCGCGTGAAGATACCGAAGCGTTCACCGGCGCGGCTGAGCGTCGTGTCACCCTCGATGTGCAACTCGATCAATGCGTGGGGAATATCCACCTTATCCTTGCCGGCATAGCCGATCTCGTCCAGTGACTGGCGCACCGTAATGCCGTCGCCATCGCTCCGTTCCAGCGCCCATTCGAGCTCGAGGGCGCCGGTAAACACGCTGCTACCGAGTAGGCTCGGCTGGAAACGGGCACCCTCCTCATTTGTCCAGTTGACGATCTGGAAGTTGCAGGCGGACAGCCTGCCTTCCGTCTTGAGACGTTCGCTCACGGAGAGAACCGCCTCACAGGCGGCTATGACACCGAGAGCGCCATCGAAACGACCGCCGTTCGGCTGGCTGTCGATATGGGAGCCCACCATGATCACTGGCGCGTTGGCGCCGGCCAGGGTCAACTTGCCGAACTGGTTGCCAATTGCGTCGACGGCCTGTTCAAAACCGTTTTCCGCAAACCAGCGGCCGAGCCAGTCGCGCGCCATTCCATCTTCCCTGGAAAGCGTCAGGCGGGTCATCGATCCGTCTTGGCCGCCGCCAAAGGAAGAGACTGCTTCCATCAGCGACTGGAGCCTCTCGGCATTGATCGGTGCAGGGGAGGAGGAGACGTCAGGCATGTATGATTTCCACTTTGGATTGACTGAATTGATCTGAAAATTCCCGCGCCATGACGCCGCTGGTCACTACCGCATCGATATCGCTGAGGCCGAATGTGTGGATGGAGCCGAGGCGGCCGAATTTGGAGCTGTCGGCGACGACGATCGCACGTTTGGCCTGGGCCTTGGCGACCCGGCGCAGGATCGCCTCGTCTTCACCGAAGTCCATGAACCCGCGTTCCGGATGAATGGCGCTGATGGCGATGATCGCAAGATCGAAGAAATGTTCCTTCAGCGCAGCCACGGTCTCATGGCCGTAGGTTGCCTGATAGTCGGGGCGCATACGGCCGCCCAGAACCCGCACGCTTGCCTGCGGCAAATGGAAGAAGTGAGCCGCGACCGCCAGCGAATTGCTGACAACGGTCAAGTCCTTGCGGGTCTCGATATGTTTCAGGCAGGCAAGCGTCGTCGTTCCTGTATCGATGAAGACCTTCATACCGTCTTCGACGAGAGACGCTGCGGCCTCGCCGATCTTGGCTTTTTCGCGGGAACTGACGCGCAATCGATCCGTAAAAGGCTGATCGCTTTCCTGCTGGTCGAAAACCGCACCACCATAGATGCGGCGCGCATAACCGCGCATCTCGAGTTCCTTCAGGTCGCGCCGGATCGACTCCTGGCTGACCTGCAGATGATCGGCAAGTTCCCTTACATTGACGCGCTGGGTCTGCTTCAGCATGTCGAGGATGAGCTTGAGGCGATGTTCAGTGAAACTCATGAATGCACCCTGGATTGTAGTGATTGTCGCGGCCCCTTCAGTGGTGCCGCAACCATGTTCAGGCCGTAGCCATTAGACGGGTTTCGTCATCGAGAGCCAATGGCTGGATGAGATGACAGGCGGCGAAATCCTGGCGGCCACGTGCGGTAAGGACGGGCTGCAGGCTGCCGCATCGTTGCATCGCACGCGGACAGCGTGACTTGAAGCTGCAACCCGGAGGAATATCGATCGGGCTTGGCGGTTCACCTTCCAGCAGGCAGTCTTCCGGCTGGTAGCGGCGTGCTTCAAGGGTCGGCATCGCACTGAGAAGCGCCATTGTGTAGGGATGCCCAGGATCGAAGAACAGCCGCTCGTTATCGGCCAGTTCGAAGACCTCGCCGAGATACATCACCGCCACCCGGTTGCAAACCTTGCGGACCATCGCAAGGTCGTGGGAAATGAAGATGTAGGTGAGGTCGTATTCCCTCTGCAGCTTCTGAAAAAGATCGAGAAGCTTGAACTGTTCCGTCTGGTCGAGGGCGGACAGCGTTTCGTCCATGATCAGGATTTCAGGCTCGAGAACCAGTGCACGGGCGACGTTGATGCGCTGGCGCTGGCCCGCACTCAGACCGAGCGGCAGTTCTTCGTAGAGGTCGGCGGAAAGACCGACTTCACCCATCACCTTGAGTACGCGCTCACGGATATTCGCGCTATCCTTCCATCCGTGGGTGCGAAGCGGCCCTTCGAGCATCTTTCCAACCGATGTGCGTGGCGGCAGCGAACCAAAAGGGTCCTGCAATACCATCTGCAGCTTCTTGCGAAAGGTAAGAAGGTCCTTGCCGCCGAGCGTGGCGATGTCGTCCTTGCCACACAAGACCTGCCCGGAACTCGGCAGTTCCAGCCGGCTCAGAAGCCGCATGAGCGTCGACTTGCCACAACCCGATTCACCGACGATTGCGAAGCTGTCGCCGCGGCGAACGTCGAAGGTGACGTTGCGAACCGCACGGACATGGTTGAAGCCGCCGAATCCGGTCTTCTTCTTCACCTTGTAGACCTGCGAGGCGTCGCGCAGGCTCAGGACAATGTCGCGCTTGTCTGCAAGGCGCGGCATCTCGGTCTCTTCGATCCAGATCTTCGGCGTCTGTTCGACAAGCTCCTTCGTATAGGCATAGGCTGGGGCAGCGATCAGCTTTTCGGTTGCCTGCTCTTCAACGATGCGGCCTTTCTCCATGACCAATATCCGGCTGCAGGCTTCGCGGGCAACGGGAAGCGAGGAAGAGATGAACAGCACAGCGGTATCGAAACTATCAGTCAGTTCCTTCATCAGGCGGATGACCTGGGCTGCGACGGTGACGTCGAGCGGTTGGGTGACATTGTCGGCAATCAGCAGCGCCGGGTTTGTTACCAGCGCATCAACGATCAGTGCCCGTTGCATCATGCCGCCGGAAAACTGCCAAGGATAATCACTGAAGCGACTGCGTGCCGAAGGAATACGGACGGCTTCCAGAAGCTCTATCGTGCGCTTTTCCGCCTCCTGCCGGGAGGTGCCTGGAACGACAGCACGCAGTTTCTCGACGATCTGTGAGCCGACCGGCAGCGTCGGATCGAGTGCGCCCATCGGATTAGCGCCGACATAGGCGACCCGGCGGCGCAGGATCCGCATCTCGTTCTCGGAGATGCCGTAAATATCCTTGCCTTCGAAGAGGACGTTGCCGGAACGGACGGAAAGGGGCGGTTCCAGCCAGTTGACGACGGCCTTCGACAGCACCGTCTTGCCGGCGCCGCTCGCCCCGACGACACCGACGATTTCTCGCGGCGCAAGGCTGAAGGAGATATCGTTCAGAATGATCTTCGCCTTATCCGAGCGACCGGCGTTAACGGTGAGGTTTTTCAGTTGAAGAAGTGGCGCGATCATCACTCTGACCCTCCGTGGATGGTGTTGCGGGCCCGCTCCAGCGAAGCGCCTATGAGATTGATGCTGGTTAGCGTGAGGCCGAGGAAAATGCCGGGCATGGTGGCGATCCACCATGCATTCAGAAGATATTTGCGGCCGTCGGCAATGATGTTGCCGAAGGTCGGTGTCGGCGGCTGGACGCCGAGGCCGAGGAAGCCGAGCGTCGATTCAAAGATCATCATGCGCGCCACATCAAGCACCGAGGTGAAGATCACGGGTGGCAGGAGCAGCGGCAGAAGCAGGCTGATGATGATGCGGAAATCGGTCGAGCCTCCCAGTTTCGCAGCCCGCACATATTCCCGCTGCCTTTCCGTCATCACGATGCTGCGCATGATGCGCGCATAAACCGGCCAGCTTGACAGACCGAGCACCAGGACGATGGCCGGAATTGTCGGGCGCGATACGCCGAGAACGGCGATTGCCAGAATGATCATCGGGATAGACAGCTGCGCATCGGTCAGGCGCATGATCAGCATGTCGATGCGACCGCCGAAATAACCGGCAATCGTGCCGAGAGCGCAGCCGATGATGAGTGTCACGGCAATCGATGCAATACCGATCAGGAAGGAGTAACGCAGGCCGACAAGCGACCTCACCAGCATGTCGCGGCCGATCTGATCGGTGCCGAGCGGGTGGCCCCAGCTCCAGTTGTCACCGAGGAAAAGCGGCGGCAGAAGCCGGGCCTTCACATCCATCTTGGTCGGGTCGATGCCACTGATTTCCGGATAGAGCGCGGCGGCGATCGCAAGCAGCAGGAAGATTGCAAGGCCGATGCGGAAACCCGGTGTCGATGCGGCGCGATCGAATATGCGGCGCGCAATCGAGCGGCTTGCCATTTTCGATGTCATCGGGGTGTCGAGTGCGGATGTGATGGACATCAGTATTCAAGCCTCGAATCGATGGTGGTTGCGATGAGATCGACAACAATGTTGATCAACACAAAGATGGCGCTCGTGACGATCGCTATCCCCTGGATCAACGGAAAGTCGCGCTGCAGCACGGCATTGATGGTCAGAAGGCCGAGCCCGGGATAATCGAAGATATATTCAACGATGATGACGCCGCCGAGCAGGCTGGAAAATTGCACGCCGAGCAGGTTGAGAAGCGGCACCGAAGCGTTGCGCAGCGCATGGTTGGAGATGATCCTCGAACGGCTCAGGCCACGTACGCGGCCAACCGACACATAGGGCTCCATCATCTGGCCGGATACGGAACTGACCAATGTGCGGATCAGTACGGGAGACAGTTCCACCGCCAGCACTATTGCTGGCAGGATAGTGTAGGCAAAGCCCTGATATCCAATTGCAGGCAGCCATCCGAGCTTGACCGAGAAGAGCAATGCCAGAACGATGCCGAGCCAGAAATTCGGTAGCGAGATAAATATCGATGATATGTAAAAGGCGAGCTTGTCCGGCCACCTGCCGATTGAAAGCCCGCCGGCGATACCGATGATTGCCGAGAAGATCAGTGCGATCACCAGCGTCACGGCCGCCAGTTGAAGCGTCATTGGAAGTGCATCGAAAATCAGGTCGAAGACTTTTGCTCGTTCGCCGCGAGTTGTGTCGTTGAATGTCGCGCCACCGGTCGAAGCGCCGTTTGCCGGGCGCACAAAGGACTGGCCGAGATCGCCGCGAACCACGCCGCCCATATAGCGACCGAATTGCACCAATATCGGATCGCGAAGACCCATGTCGGTCGCGATCTTTTCGATCAGTGCTTCGGGCGCCATGCCACCCGCCATGAGGCGCACCGGGTCGCCTGGCACCACCCGCAACAGGGTAAAGATCAGCAAGGACACAAGGAATATGATGATGGCGCCCTGAACGAGGCGGCGCATAAGGAAGTTCACGGCAAACATTCAGTCACTCCGCTCGAAAAGCCACGGGCAAGTCCACACGCCGCCGGATGGTGCGCGGCGTGTGGCTGATGACGGTCAGGCAGCAGGCTTGGCGGCGTCTATCGATCCGTCGGGATAGATGTACATGCCCTCAAAGTCCTTCTGCATTGCGTGGATCATCACGGATGTGAAAAGCGAGAGGGCCGGCATCTTGGAAGCGATGAGCGGCATTGTTTCTTCCTGGAGGATTTTCTGGCGTTCTTCCAATGTCGGTGCAGAACGCTCCTTGTCGAGGCTGGCATCGATCTCCTTGTCCTCAATGCCGCAAATGCGGTGCGAGGTGGAATGGAAATGGGTGCGGAGAACGAGATCCGGTTCCGGAGAAGCTGTCGACCAGCCGCAATCGACCATATGACCCGGGCCGCCGCCGGGGCGATGGTAGAGCTGCTCGTTCCAGGCTGCCGGCTCAAGCACCGTCAGGCTGACGTTGAAGCCCTGCTCCTGTAACATGGCAGTCAGCATCTCACCGTACTCCTTGGTTTTCGGGTAGAAGCCAACGGAGGTGATGTATTCAAGCGGGGGCAGTCCCTTGCCGTTCGGGAACCCTGCCTCGGCAAGCAAAGCCTGTGCTTTCTCCGGGTCGAATTTTGGATAATTCGGCAGGTCGACATACCCAAATTTGACCGGCGAGACAAAATTTGACGAGGCATGTCCGGCCGAGCCCATCAGCTCCATGATCATGTCACGATCAATCGAATGGCAGGCGGCAAGGCGGATGCGCGGATCGTCGAAAGGAGGTTTGGAGCAGCGAAACCACAGATATTTGTTTTCGACCGAAACGACCTTGTTGATGTAGATCGCGGGATTGTCCTTGATGGAATCCACCTGTTCGGGCTCCAGGCGCTCAACGATTGAGGCCTGGCCATTCATCAGCGACAGCATGCGGGTGGTGGAATCGCCGGTGAAGGTGAAGTTAATGCCGGGGATGGCCGGCTTGCCTTTGAAGTAGCCGTCAAAGGCCTGCATCACGGTGTCGTTGCCGCGCTGTTCGACGAATTTGAACGGACCGGTGCCATTGAGCCGCTGGGAGAGTGGGCCGCCGGGGCCACCAGCGACATCCTTGGCCGACATGATCGGCAGGAAGGATGCAAGAAATACGAAGAGATGGGCAGGATAGCCACCCTTCGATGTGTCGACGATGACGGTGTAATCGTCAGGTGTTTCGATCGTCAGCGTCTCGGTCGGGCCGGGATACCACTGCGCGGGACGATCTGCCCGGGAACCATATTCGAACGTTGCCTTGACATCCTCTGCCTTGAACGGCTTGCCGTCATGGAAGACGATGCCTTCGCGCAGCTTGATCTGCAGTCGGTGAGGGTCAAGTAATTTGATATCTGTCGCCAGTTCGTAAACGACCGCTCCCGGATCATCGAGTTTCATCGGCGTGCGGGTAAGAAAGCCCATCACGAAACCTTCGATATTTTTCTGCGAAAGAGTCGTGTGAGCGGTCGGATCCCAGTTGCCGGTGATGTTTTCGGCCGACAGGAAGGTCATGGTCTTTGCGGTCTGCGCGAAGGCCGACGAGATGAAGAAGTCAGGATTAATCTGCATATAGCCGGCGACGGCGGCTGCGCCCACGGATCCTTGCAGGAAGCGACGACGATTGATTTCCGAACACATCGAGTTCCCCTTTTTTTCTCTTGAAAACCGTCATATCAGTCAAAACGGTCAAATCAGTCATAAGCAAAAGGCGTGCCAACTCGAAAAAATCGCGGAAATCCGCGATTCAGAGCAAAGTTTTTGTGGGATTTGACCATTTATTGGTCGAATGAGAAGGAATTAATCGGCGGGTGTTGTCAGTCGTGACGCTGCTTTCCGCTATGAACAATTCAAAGCCGCCTAATTTAACGACACTGTCGAAACATTCGGGCGAGCGATGCTCGCCTGTTTCTGGCCCAGTTTCGAGAATGGAACTGGCGATTGAACCGCTCATACAGCCGAAGCGCTAGCCCAATATCAGTCACTGCGCGGGCGATTCCTTCATATGAGCATCAACAGCGGTCGCTGAAAGTTCATGCTAGGCATACCGAGCTTGTTTCAGCAAACCGGCTTGAAATGGCGATACCGCTCCTGACTGGTGGTAATGGTGCAAAGCTTTATCGTTTCCAGCGTTCAAATTACCGGCCCGTCTCAATGAGGCGGGCCGATGCTTGGGCCGGATCAGGACAGATGGTGCGGCTTATGCTGCCCATAAACCGGTGTCTTCAGGCCAACCTGCCTGGCTTTGAGCTGGAGCGACAGATATTGCGAGTAATGGCGGGACTGATGCAGGTTGCCGCCGTGGAACCATAGGGCCTGCTGTTGGGTCGGCTTCCACATATTGCGCTGTTCACCTTCCCATGGTCCAGGGTCCTTGGTTGTGTCGGAACCGAGCCCCCAGCATTTGCCCACCTTGTCCGCCACCTCACGTGAAATCAGATCGGCCGCCCAGCCGTTCATTGAACCATAACCGGTCGCATAGACCACCAGATCGGCGGGCAGTTCCGTGCCGTCCTTTAGCACAACAGCATTTTCCGTCAGGTGCGAGATATCCACCCCGGATTTCAGCTTGATCGAGCCGTTGATTACGAGGTCACAGGCCCCGACATCGATGTAATAACCCGACCCACGGCGCAGATATTTCATGAACAGGCCGGACTCGTCATCGCCGAAATCGAGCATGAAGCCAGCCTTCTCCAGTGCGGCATAAAAATCGGCATCCTGTTCGCGGATTCGGTTGTAAACCGGAACCTGGAATTCATGCATGATCCTGTAGGGCAAGGATGCGAAGATAAGGTCCGCCTTACGCGTCGTCATGCCGCTTGCCACAGCCCGCTCGGAATAGAGGTCGCCGAGACCGATATCCATCAGCGAGTCCGATTTGACGATATGGGTGGAGGAACGCTGCAGCATGGTAACATCAGCCCCGGCCTCCCAAAGTGCTGCGCAGATGTCATGGGCGGAGTTGTTGGAACCGATGACAACGACCTTCCTGCCGGCATAGGCGTCCGGACCCGGATGCTGCGAGGAATGCTGCTGCTCGCCCTTGAAGATATCCTGGCCGGGTAGTTTGGGAATATTCGCCTTGCCGGACATGCCGGTCGCCAGCACCAGCTGTTTCGGCCGCAGCACGACCTCCTTGCCGGCGCGGTCGACAACCACGGTCCATTCGCCCGTCGCTTCGTCATATTGGGCCGACTTGCAGGTGGTGGAGCCCCAATAATTCAGCTCCATGACCTTTGTATACATTTCCAGCCAGTCACCCACCTTGTCCTTGGGCGTGAAGACCGGCCAGTTTTCCGGGAAGGGAATGTAGGGCAGGTGATCGTACCAGACGGGGTCATGCAGGCAGAGCGACTTGTAGCGCTTGCGCCAGCTGTCGCCCGGCCGTTCATTCTTTTCGATGATGATCGTTGGCACGCCGAGCTGGCGCAGGCGGGCGCCGAGTGCAATGCCACCCTGTCCGCCACCGATGATGACGATATAGGGCTGTTCCGAATAGCCGAGTTCGGCGGCCTCAGTCTCACGTTTTTCTTTCCAGGTTCGGCGGTTGCGGTCATGGCCGTGTTCGGCGCCCATGGGCCGGCGAATGCCTTTCGGTTCTTCGTGGCCCTTGAGTTCGCTCATTGTGGTGAGCAGGGTCCAGATGAGCCCGTCCTTCAGGCGGATGTGGCCATAACCACGGGCAACCCCGGTTTCGAACTCGAACCAGCCTTCGGTGACACCGCCACCTTCCGAAGCCTGCTCCTTCACATCCTGCACGAAGCCCGAGGGTTTGGTGGCGGAAAGCTGGCTCGTCAGCATGTCGCGGATTTGCTCACGGCCCTCCAGTGTCTTCAGGTTCCAGGTGAAAGTCACGAGATCGCGCCAGTAACAATCGGCCTGAAACAGGTTGACGGCCGCGTCTATGTCTCCATTTTCCAGCGCATTGCCGAGTTTGGAAAGAACCGTGTCGATTTTGGTGGCGGGACTGACATCAAGCATATTCATCTCCTCCAAGGTGCTTGGTCTGATGGTGGAGCGACGAAATCGCCGCCCCCGAAAGCTAGTGGCCTCCGCATGCCGGGCTCCTCTTCCCGGCAAACAGAGGCAAAAGCCTATTTCGAAAGATCGATCAGGATCTTCAGATGGGTGCCGGCGGGGTCGAGCAGGGCGTCAAATCCCTCCGACACGGCCGTATCGAGCGTGATGCGTTTGGTAACGATCTTCGTCGCCGGCAGCAGCCCGGAGGCGATGAGCCGGATGACCCGCGGCCAGTAATGGGTCGGATAGGCCCATGAGCCCTTGATCTCCAGGTCGCGGAATGTCACCTGGAACCAGTCGATCGGGTTTTCATGCGGATGCAGCCCGGTCTGGACGACGACGCCCTGTTTGCGCACCGCATCGACGCAGGCCTTGAGCGCATGTTCATTGCCCACGCATTCAATGGCGACATCGCAGCCCACATTGCCTTCCGTTGCCGAGCGCACGACATCGCCGACATTCTCCCGCTTCGGGTTGATGGTGATGACATCGGGAATGACGCTGCGGGCAAGGTCAAGACGGGCATCATTGAGATCGGATACAAAGAGCTGCGCGGCGCCGGCCGCACGCGCTGCCAGAAGCGTCAGCATGCCGATCGGGCCGGCGCCTGTGACCAGAACGCTGTTACCGGCGGTGACTCCGCCGCGGTCGCAGGCATAAACGGCGACGGCCGAAGGTTCGACAAGTGCCGCCTCTTCATCCGTCATCCCGTCGGGAATCTTCTGGACGTTATATTCGTTGACGAGTGCGGCTTCCGCCATGCCGCCGCCATCCCAGCTGAGACCGACCAGCGCCAGCTGCGTGCTGAGATGAAATAGGCCACGATCCGCGAAATAATCGCCGGATCGCGGCATGACAAGCGGCTGTATCGAAACGCGGTCTCCCACCTTCACCGAAGTCACGCCTTCGCCGATGGCCTCCACGACACCGCCGAATTCGTGACCGAGGATTTGCGGGCCATAGGCGCCGGTAAAGGGGTGCGGTTCGGTGGGTATGAAGATCGGGCCGTAACTATATTCATGCAGATCGGTGCCGCAGATACCAACGAACCGGTTACGGACGAGAACCTGTCCCGGCCCCGGCCGTTTCGGCTCGGGAATGACTTCAACCCGCAGGTCCTTTGCTGCATGAAATCTGAGCGCGCGCATGTTTTCTCCTCAATGGCTCTTGATGCCGGAGAAGGTGCAATGCCCGTGCCAGCACGGTTTGCCGTGCCGGAAGCCCAAAATTGCGGGGTTTTACCAGAATGCCGGTTTTGTATGGCGCCACAGCTGTGGCGCAACAGGCGTGGCGTATGCCTCACTTGTTCTAGTGAGGTTTTCCGATGCCGAGGCGTCGCATTCGCCGGTGCATCGTCGTGCGATCAATGCCGAGCCGGCGTGCGGCCTCCGACACATTGCCGTTGCAGGCGGCGAGAAGCGCGCCGAGGTCCGCGCCATGACTGTCAATCAAGGTTGCTGACGTTGCGGAGGCGAGATGATCGGGAAGGTCTTCCGCCGTAATCAGCCCGTCGTCGCAAAGGGCAGCGGCAAAGGCTATCGCGTTGTCCAGCTCGCGGATATTGCCGGGCCAGCGATGGCCGAGGATCAACATCCGGGCGGCGTTGGACAGCGTGAGGGGACGATCAGGCAGCCCATGTTTTTCGAGAATTTTATTGAGTAGCCAGAGGAAGTCATCACGCTCGCACAGCGCCGGCAAGGTCAACACGGCCGCATTCAGACGGTAATAGAGATCTTCGCGGAATGCACCGGTGCGAACCATGTCGCTCAAGGGGCGGTGCGATGCCGAAATTACCCTGAAATCCACCTTCTGCGGTGTGGAGCCACCAACGGGCAGGATCTCGCCTTCGGCCAGCACCCGCAACAGCCGACTTTGTGCCGCAAACGGCATGTCGCCGATCTCGTCGAGGAAAAGCGTCCCGCCCTGCGCCTCTTCCACCAGTCCCTTGCGTCCTTTCGCCAACGCGCCCGTGAAGGCCCCGGGCAGATAACCGAACAATTCGCTCTCGATCAGCTGTTCGGGAATGGCGGCGCAATTGACAGCGACGAAGCGCCCGGAAACGCCGCTGGCGTCATGGACGATACGTGCGAGATGCTCCTTGCCGGTTCCGGTCTGGCCCTGCAGTAGGATCGGCAGTTTTGCAGGCGCCAGTTTTTCCACCTTGCGCCTGAGATTTCGAACCGCCGGCCCATCGCCGCCGATCTCTGTCATGACTGGCTGGGATTTTGGACGGGCAAGCGGCACGGTCGACCGGCGTTGTTGCGGTTCGATCGCGTGCGCATAAAGAACCGTGCCGTCCTTCACGACGATGCGCCTTTCCTGCGGCAGGCTTGACCGGGTGAGGGAAGCAAGTTCGTCAAAGCCGGCTTCGAAAAACTCCTCCACCCGCTCCCCGAGGAGACGTTCCGGCATGCGCCAGTCAAGCCCGCGCGATGCGGCGAGAAGGCGGGCGGCGGCATGCGTCATGCCCGTAATCCGGCCGGAACCATCCACCGACAGGGCCGCTTCGGGATCGACATCCAGAAATTCGGGGGCGCCTGCAAAGCGCAGCACGAGATCATGACGGCTGCTGGCCATCAGATTTGCCAGTTCGATTCTTCGCACGGTCGATGAAACCAGATGGCGCGCCATGTTCTGGCTCGTCTTGAGGATCGGTGAACTCAGGAGCGAAATATCCAGCACCGCCGTCAATGCGCCCTGCGTATCGTAGATCGGCGCAGCCGTGCAGGAGAGTGGCGTATGCGTCACATCGAAATGGTCGGTCTGATGGATCGTCAGCGCCTCGCCGGTGGCGATGCAGGCGCCGACGGCGCAGGTGCCGGCACGCGGTTCCGACCATTCCGAGCCGAGGTAAAGCCCGGCCTTGCGGAGATTGTTATTGAATGACGGGTCGCCCAGAAACTCGACCGTCACCCCTTGTCGATCCGAAAGAAGAAGAACGTAATTTTGCTCCGCCACCTGCCGATACAGTCGTTCCAGGCCGGAACGGGCGATATGGACGAGGTCTTCCGCCCGCTGGCGGTGCTCACGCAGACACGTCTCCGAGACGATGACCGCTTCTCGCGCCTTTGCTGGATCCAGCTGATAGGTATCAAGACAACGCCGCCAGGATTCGAGCACCACCGCATCCCGGCCGGTGTTCCTGCCTTGCCCGACGTGCTCGATTTCCTTGATGTGATCAGAAAAACCCATAAACCACCGGCTCTGGACAGCCGCCTCCCGTGATTTTTCAGGCGATCATAGCCAGTTTTATGAAATCTGGCTAACCTTCCGGCGATTTTTTAGCGCATGGGCTCGATTGCTGCGGCAACGAATCGACCGGGTTCGCGTCTCGTCAACTGACACCCTTCAGGCTGCGTGACCGCAAACGTCGCAGCCGGACTTCCATCTGCCTCTTGGCCTGAATGTCGCCTCGCCTGATGGCCACCAAGATGCCTTCCACCCATGCCGCAATGGCGCCGTCGTCATCTCCCAGCCGTGCGCGACATTCGCCGAGTTCGGCCCAGACCGCGGAATAGTCGGGATCCTGCCGGATGGCCGCCTGGAGATGATGGGCGGCATCTTCGAACTGCCCCGTCGTAGCCAGAGACTTCGCGATTGAAAAGCGCAGGAGCGGACCGTCCCGTCCGTCTTCAAGCATTCTCATGAGTTTTTCTATCATCACTATCCCGTTGCAATGGTGAAGCACCCTGCAATCGGTACGACCTCAAGCGCTGTTGAGGTCAAGTGGCATTTCGCTTGTCATCGCGCCATGCGGCGTAATGCAAGGGGATCCCATATGTCATCGAGCGGGCCTTCGAGAGCGGTTCGCGGCGGAATGAGTGTCGGTTCGATAATGGTGACTTCGGGCTCGGTCCGGTTCTCTGCCAGAAGTTCGAAGCCCTTGTTGAGCATCTGCGCTATATCCGGCTTGATCATGTAGACCGGGAAAGGAAGGAACGATGCGAACGGGTCGTAGTCAAAACAGCCGACAACGATGTCGCCAAACGCCTCGCCGTCATGACGCCCCATGAAACGCAGCAGGCCTTCGAAATTGATCGATGAATTGACGAAAAAGCAGCGGGGCAGGCGGCCTTTGCGTTCAAAGAAACGCTCGAAAGCCAGTTCCGTCATGCGTGGCGAATAGCCGGTGATCTCGATATCATCCCCGTTATCGACCCCGAAATAGGCGGCCTTGGTGGCATGGAAGCCATCTATACGGGCGCGGCTGGCGTGGTCGTCATGACCGCCGAACAGGATGACGTCGTCAGGGCCGAGAGGTCCGCCTTTTTCCGCATGGGCAAGGATTGCGGATGTCAGTATTTCCGCACCGTGCCTGTTGTCGGAAATGACGGAGGGTACGAATTTGCCGGGAAGGTCGATATTGACATGCGGCAGTGCCGCGCGGGCGCAGACCTGGTGCACGCCATCGGGATCGGTCGCGCCCGCAATGAAGAGGGCATCGATCGAATAGGCGATCAGGGTCTCCACGGTGCGGCGTTCTTCCTCGGGATCGCGCCGCCCGGAGACCACCATGGGCGACAGGCCGCGTTTGCGGGCCTGCCCTTCGAATGTCTGCGCCATCGATGAAAAGAACCGGTTGTCATAAATGGGTACCAGAAGCCCGACGAGACCGGATTTTGAACTCCTCAAACCGCGGGCCTGCAGGTTGGTGGTGTAGCGATGCGCTTTGGCGAGCGAGAGAATCTTATCGGCAGTCTCCTCCGAAATCCGCCGTTTGCGCCATGATCCGTTCAACACCGCGCTCACTGTCGAGGCTGATGCGCCCGACAATATCGACAAGTCATAAATGGTGGCTTTCTTGGAAGTTATACCCGTCACTGTGATCTCCCCAACTGATTCCAATTATTAGAGCACACATCCCCTTGACGGAAGGGCGCTTCATGATATGGTTATTGCACCATCGATTGTGCAACTTGGCAATATCGATTGTGCAAGATGGTTGCTGTGGGAGTGGCAAGGGAGAGTCTCGAATAAGCGAGATGAGAAATTTTGAACGCGCCAGATGAAAAATGGCTGCGGCGGGTTTCGTTTGCCTAGTTTTTTGAGGAGGAGCATCATGAAGAAAATTATTGTTGCAGCGGTCGGCCTGTCGCTCGCGCTGCTCTCGTCCGTAGCCTTCGCCGAAGGGCCGAAGGTGGGCGTCGTCGTCAAGATCGGTGGCATTCCGTGGTTCAACGCCATGGAGGCCGGCATCAAGGAGCAGAGCAAGAAGCTCGGCGTTGACGGTTTCATGGTCGGCCCGACCAGCGCCGATCCCGCCCTGCAGGTCCGCGCCATCGAAGACCTGATCGCCCAGAAGGTCGATTTCATTGGCGTGGTGCCCAATGATGCAAAGGTGCTGGAGCCGGTACTGAAAAAGGCCCAGGCCGCCGGCATCAAGGTCATCACCCATGAATCGCCCAAGCAGCTCGGCGCCGACTGGGATTTCGAACTGGCTTCTGCCAAGGGCTTCGGCGAGGCGCATGGCAAGCTCTTGGCTGAAAAGATGGGCGGCAAGGGTTCCTATGCCGTGTTCGTCGGTTCGCTTACGGTTCCGCTTCATAATGCCTGGGCGGATGCCGCCATCGCTTATATCAAGGCCAATTATCCGGACATGAAGCTCGTTGGCGATCGCTACGGTGTCGCCGAAGACCTCGACAAGAGCCGTTCGACGGCGCTTGACCTGATGTCCGCCAATGCCGATCTGAGCGGTTTCCTCGCCTTCGGTTCGCAGGGACCGATCGGTGCCGGGCGCGCCGTTGAAGAGCGACGCAAGGATGGCAAGGTCTTCGTCATCGGCCCGTTCTCGCCGGGGCAGGGCGCAAAGCTGATCAAATCAGGGGCGCTGACTGGTGGATTCATGTGGAACCCGAAACAGGCTGGAGAGGTCTTCATCACGCTCGCCGACCGTATCGCCAAGGGTGAGACACCCAAGGCCGGCGACAATATCGAAGGTCTTGGCACCATCAATCCCGAGGGTAACACAATCGTTGTCGACCAGCTTTTGAAGATCGACAAGGAAAGCATCGACAAGCTCGTTTCCATGGGCCTCTGATCCTCCCCAAGGCCAAGGCGTCGCGCGAGGTGTAATACTCGCGCGACGCCTCATCTGGAAAACATGCCGAGCGCCACGTCTGCAATGCTGCCGCGGCGAAGGAGATTTACATTATCATGAGCGCAGAACCGCTCCTGTCCCTTAAAAATGTCAAAGTCACCTTCGGCGGCGTCCGCGCGCTGAAGGGTGTTTCTTTCGAGGTCAATCCGGGTGAAGTGCATTGCCTTGCCGGTGAAAACGGCTGCGGCAAAAGCACGCTGATCAAGGTCATAACGGGCGTTTACACGCCCCAAAGTGATGCTGAACTCTATTTCGACGGCAAGCCGATAGCCACAATGACCCCAACGCTTGCGCAATCGCTTGGCATTCAGGTGATCTGGCAGGATCTGGCGCTGTTCGATGAAATGACGGTGGCTGAGAATATCGGCTTCCAGTACGCGGTGAATGGAAAATACGGGCTGGTCGACAAGCGCGCCATCGAACAGGCTGCCGAAAAGGCGCTGGCCCGGCTCGGCGTCGAGATCGATCTCGACAGGCCGCTCAAGGAACTGCCCATCGCCCAGCGTCAGATCGTGGCGATTGCCCGCGCGCTGGTCGGGGAAGCGCGGCTCGTTTTCATGGACGAACCGACCGCGTCGCTCACGCAGTCTGAAACCGACTATCTGATCGATATCGTCCGCAACCTGTCGGCCTCGGGTGTCGCGGTTGTCTTCGTCTCGCACCGCCTTGCGGAAGTGCTTGAGATTTCGGATCGCATCACCGTGCTGCGAGACGGGTCGCTCGTCGGTGTCTTTCCCGTTGAAGGCATGACTCAGTCGCGGGTGACCGAGCTGATGACCGGCCGCAATTTCGACAGCGCCGTCATTGCCGCCGATCACGATGACAAGCCCGTCGTTCTCTCGGTGCGCGGGCTGAGCCGGGCCGGCGAGTTCGAGGATGTTTCGTTCGATCTGCGGCGGGGCGAAACGCTCGGCATTACCGGCTTGCTCGGAGCCGGCCGCACGGAACTGGCTCTGACGCTGTTCGGCATGCATCGGCCGCAATCGGGTGAAATCCTCATCGATGGAAAGAAGGTGGATTTCCATTCCAACCGCGATGCGATCCGGGCGGGTGTCGCCTATCTTTCCGAAGACCGGCTATCGCTTGGCCTGAACCAGCCGCAATCCATTGCCGACAATCTCGTCATGGCCTCGCTGGACCGGCTGCTGAGCGGCGGCCTCATCTCACCCTCTAAAAAGGCGGATGTCGTTTCCCGCTGGATTTCGGCGCTCGGCGTCAAGATCGGCCTGCCCGAAGATCCGATCCGCACGCTTTCGGGCGGCAACCAGCAGCGTGTGGCGATTGCCAAGTGGTTGGCGATCGGGCCGAAAATCCTCATCCTCGATGCGCCGACTGTGGGGGTCGATGTCGGCGCTCGCGCCGGCATCTTCGAAATCGTCCGCAAGCTCGCCGCAGAAGGTCTCTCTATCATCGTGATCTCCGACGAAGCCCCGGAAGTTTATTTCAATACAGACAGGGTCATACACATGGTCGAAGGCCGGTTCCACGCCACCTATGATCCGCGACGCCTGTCGCTGACCGAACTGGAGTCCGCCATCTATGCGTAGGCTCATCCTCGGACATACGACCGAATTCACGCTACTTGTGGTCATGGTGCTGCTCTGCACGGGACTGTCTTTCGCCACCGACCGCTTTCTCACCATCTCCAACGCCTTCGATGTGCTGAATGTCTCGGCGGTCAACATCATCTTCGCGGTTGGCCTGCTCGTGGTGCTGATCTCGGGCGGTATCGACATTTCCTTCGCGGTCGCAGCCTCCGTCGTCCAATATGTCACGGTGCTGGCGCTCAATGCGCTCGGCGGCGGCAACTGGGCGGAAGGTTTCATCATCGCCGGCGCGGTTGGCCTTGGTCTCGGTTTCGTCAACGCCTTCCTTGTCTGGCGGCTCAACATCATTTCCATTGTTGCGACCATTTCCACCTTCAACATCTTCTTCGGGCTGTTGATGTTCTTCACCAAGGGCGTGTCGATCTACGACCTGCCGGAATGGCTGTCGACGCGCGTGGTGTTTTACGAGCGCGAGATGTCCGATGGTTCCTGGGTTGAGCTGACGCTGCCGGTCGTGGTCATGATCCTCTGCTGCTTTGCCACCTGGTTCATGATTTCGCGCACCACCGTCGGCCGCAAACTTTATGCATTCGGTGACAATCCCGAAGGCGCACGCCGCTTCGGCATCAATATCGGCGCCATGCATTACATTTCCTTCGGCTGGCTCGGCCTGATGGCGGGCATTGCCGGGCTCATGCAGGCGCATTACGCGCAGGAGGTGGTGCCGAACGCGCTTTATGGCCGCGAGCTGGATGTTCTTGCCGCAACCGTCCTCGGCGGTGCACGGCTTGGCGGCGGCAAGGGCTCCGTCATCGGCTGTGTGCTCGGGGTGCTGATGGTGTCCATCACCCAGAACGGCCTCAACCTGATGGGCGTTTCTCCCTTTGCCTTCAAGATGATTGTCGGTGCCATCATCCTCATCGCCATCACGCTTTCTTCCACCCGCTTCGACAAGCTCCTGCCGAGCGCCTTACGGACATCCGCAAAGAAGGGGAGCGCCCAGCGATGAGCAGCCTTGTCAGGAAATTCAACGCGGTTTTCGGTGCCGACATGGCCGGGCCGGTGATTGCCTTCATCGCGGTCATGCTCATCTTCGGAATCTTTGCCGATAACTTTCTCTCGCTCGCGACATTCGGTTCGGTCGCCTTCCAGCTGCCGGAACTCGGCCTGCTGACACTGGCGATGTTGCTGCCGCTGCTGACGGGTGGCATCAATCTGTCCGTTACCTTCGCCGCCAATCTGTCAGGTCTCGCCGCAGCCTGGGTGTTGCAGGCCCACGGCGGGGTGGATGCGCCGCCGAGGGCCTTCCTGTTTGCCTGCCTTGCCGCACTTGTCACCGGCGGTGCTGCCGGAGCCATGACAGGAGCGGCGATTGCCTACACCCGTGCGCACCCCATTCTGGTGACGCTGTCGATGATGATTTTCCTGCGTGGCCTTGGCGAGTTTCTCACCCGTGGCGGAGACGTTTCCGGTTTCCCCGCCTATATGGCGCCACTCGGTCACGGCACGCTTCTCGGTCTGCCGATCCCGCTTCTGATCTTCATCGTCTGCGTCGGCCTCTGGCATGTGCTGCTGACGCGCACCAAGCTCGGCTTCGGCCTGTTGATGATCGGCTCGAACATCGAGTCCGCCCGTTATTCCGGCCTCAATACGCGCAAGATCCAGGTTCTCGTCTACACGCTCTCGGGTCTGATGTGTGCGGTTGCCGGCATCATCATGCTTGCCCGTTTCAACTCAGTCCGTGTCGGCCACGGGGAATCCTACCTGCTGATCACGGTGCTGGCGGCCTTTCTTGGCGGCATCAATCCGTTCGGCGGTTTCGGTCGAGTGTTGCCCGTCTTCGTCGCGCTCATCGTTCTGCAGCTTCTGTCATCCGGCCTCAATCTTCTCGGCGCCAACCAGCATCTGGCAACCGCGCTCTGGGGTGTGCTGATGATTGTCGTCATGGCGGCGCGCGGCCTGTTTTCAAGCTACTTCGCATCTCTCAGAAAGAAGGTATGACGTGAAAGGCTTCGGTGTTCACGCAATGATGTGGTCTCTCAAATGGGACCACGAAAACGCCAGACGGTCCATCGCCGCTGCCGCGGATTACGGTCAGGATTTCATCGAGATTCCGCTTATCGATATCCCTGCCGTCGATGCAAAACATACCCGCGCCCTGCTGGAGAAATACGGCTTGCGCGCCGTCTGTTCGCTAGTGCTGCCGGAGCCCGCCTGGGCGTCCGTACGTCCCGATGCGGCAATCGACCATCTGAATGCCGCGCTCGACAAGGCCGCAGAAATGGGCGCGGAAGCGCTGACGGGTGTTACCTATGGCGGCACCAATGAGCGAACCGGATTTCCGCCGACGCAGGCTGAATATGACAATCTGACAAGGGCGCTCTCCAGCGCTGCCGGCCACGCAAAAACACTCGGCCTGCAATTCGGCATCGAGACCGTCAACCGCTACGAGAACCATCTGCTCAACTCCGCCGAACAGGCGGTGGCGCTGGTGGAGCGGATCGGTGCGGACAACGTCTTTATCCATCTCGATACCTTCCACATGAATATGGAGGAAAAGGGCATCGCCAATGGCATCATCGCCGCCCGCAACCATCTGAAATACATGCATATGTCGGAAAGCGACCGTGGTACGCCGGGCTGCGGCAATGTTGCCTGGGACGAGGTGTTTTCGGCGCTCGCAGCCATCGGCTTCAAGGGTGTGCTGACGCTCGAAAGCTTCGCCGCGATGCCCAGGGAGATGGCGGGCGCGATTTCGACCTGGCGGCCGGTTGCGCCCAGCGCCGATGAGGTTCTCGACAAGGGACTGACATTCCTGCGCGACAAGGCAAACCAGTACCGCATTTTCTAAAAGCACTCATTATCGGGGCAAGCACCTTGAGTAAAATTGACGATAATGCCCGCGAGATTGCGGGCCTTGCCCTCCAGCGACTGGAAAGGTCAAAGGGCCGGCGTGTGATGATTGCGATTGCCGGTGCCCCCGGATCGGGAAAATCAACCATTGCCGAATGCGTGGTCGATGCGTTGAATGCAGGCGAAGGCGTATCGGCCGCACTGTTCCCGATGGATGGCTTTCATTATGACGATGCCGTTCTGGAAGAGATGAAACGCCGTCCCTTCAAGGGCGCCATCGATACGTTCGATGCGCACGGCCTGCGCCACATGGTTGAGCGCCTGAAGGCCAATGAAGACGATGTCGTTGCCGTCCCCGTCTTTGACCGCGCCATCGAGATCGCCCGCGCCGGCGGCCGCCTGATCCCGCAATCCGTCGATATCATCGTCTGCGAAGGCAATTATCTCCTTGCCGGCCAGTCGCCATGGGATCGCCTCAAGCCGATCTTCGATCTCACGATTTTTGTTGATGTCGACGAGGAGGATCTGCGTGCGCGGCTGCGGGACCGCTGGCGAAGCTTCGGTCTCGGCGAGGATGAGATCAACCGGAAGGTGGAGGAAAACGATCTTCCCAACGGCCGCTTCATTACATCGACAAGCACGGAGCCGGATCTTCGCATCGGAAATCCGGGCAGCAGTCCCGCATCCTGAACCTGCCTGAAGGGCTGCGCCTCCCTATCCAAAGTCAAGCGAAACAGAAAAGCGAAAGAGACTCCCATGAAACACGGCATCTATTATTCCTACTGGGAACATGAGTGGAGCGCCAAGTTCGGCCCCTATATCGAGAAGGTCGCCAAGCTCGGTTTCGATATCATCGAAGTCGCCGCCCACCACATCAATGAATACAGCGACGCCGAACTCGCCGTCATCAGGCAGAGCGCGAAGGATAACGGCATCATCCTCACCGCCGGCATCGGCCCGTCGAAAACCAAGAACCTGTCGTCGGAAGATGCCGCAGTTCGCGCAGCCGGCAAGGCGTTTTTTGAACGTACCCTGTCCAATGTCGCCAAGCTCGACATCCACACCATCGGCGGCGCGCTGCATTCCTATTGGCCGATCGACTATTCGCAGCCGGTCGACAAGGCGGGCGATTATGCGCGCGGCGTCGAAGGCATTCACGGCATTGCTGATTTTGCCAATGATCTCGGCATCAACCTGTGCATCGAAGTCCTCAACCGCTTCGAAAATCACGTGCTCAACACGGCGGCCGAAGGCGTTGCCTTCGTCAAGGATGTCGGCAAGAACAACGTGAAAGTCATGCTCGATACCTTCCACATGAATATCGAGGAAGACAGCTTTGGCGAGGCCATCCGTACGGCGGGCCCGTTGCTGGGGCATTTCCATACCGGCGAGAGCAATCGCCGCGTACCGGGCAAGGGCAGGATGCCCTGGCACGAAATCGGCCTCGCCCTTCGCGATATCAATTACACCGGCGCGGTCGTCATGGAGCCTTTCGTCAAGACCGGCGGCACGATCGGCTCCGACATCAAGGTGTGGCGCGATCTCAGCGGCGGCGCCGACCTCGCGAAAATGGACGAGGATGCCCGCGATGCCCTGGCATTCTCCCGTTTCGTCCTTGGCGGCTGATGACCCATAAGTGCATCGACCGGGCGGCGGCCATCTGTCGCCCGGGCAGCCACTGCTATGTTTGCCCGCCATCGCCGAGTTGAAAAGATAACCGCTTGTGGGCTAAAGCACTGATGTCTCTTCGGGATCAAAACGATCCGCCCAAGACCATTGGTTTGCATGATCCCTGTCGCACTACCGTCCGTCGAAGCGCTGCTTCTCCTTGCTTTCTTGCTCATCACGACCCTCATATGGATCGTCTGGACGTTCTCGCTGTTCGTGCGATATTTGGCAGGCCGCTTGAAGCGCCCGATGATCCTGCCCTATGGGCTGGTAACCGTTGTCGCGCTTTTCACCCTCTTTCGGTTCGGTGATTTTTATCTGCAGATGCGCGCCTATGACAAAGAGAGGGCGGCAAGCCATCGGCCGGAACTGCTCGAGCCGGCGCGCCTTGGCCAGATCGATATGCCCAAGGGCACGAAACTCGAACTGGCCATTGCCAATAACAGGGAAGCCTTCGACCGGGCCGTATTTCCGCATTCGGTGCGGGTGGCGGATATCGATGCCGTCGAGATTGCCCGTTATATCGCGATAAAAACCAACGAGAATTACGAAACGGTGGGCTTTACCCCGCAGACCATGCGGATTACCGGCAACGGCGTGACCACCCAGAGCGGCTGGCGCTGCGACGCGACGCAACCGGTGGAGTTCGATCTTTCCCCCGATGGCGGCATATCCGCTTTCAGCAACTGCACTCTTTCGGATGGCAATGTTGTTGATGGCATCACCCTGCCGAAAAGCACGTCCCTGCGCGCCTCCACCGGCAATGTCTATATCGATGGCTTCGTCGATTCCGATCAATGGGTTCTCGATACGGCTAAGGACCAGACCGTTCACATCGACGGTTTCGATCTTTCCGAGGTGACGCTTGCCCTTGATGGCGAGCGAAAACTCCACGAGATCAAAAGAGGTGTCCTGTCAAAAGACGCAACGTTTGGGACGCTTCACCATGCCGCCGGAACCAATATTCGTTACAATCCCCGGCATCTTCGCAACGACTATCCCGGCGCGTGGTTGATAATCGCGGCTCCGTCGCATGAAATCGTGCAGGGCAGGGACGGAACGGTTCTGTCCAACTCTGCCGACTGATTGCACTATAGAATTCACCGTAAGACGGAAGCGAGAAATTCGCGTGTGCGGTCTTCCTTCGGCTGGCCGAAAATCTCGTCCGGTTTTCCTTGTTCGCAGATGCGGCCCTTGTCGAAGAAGCAGACTCGGTCCGAGACTTCCCGGGCAAAACGCATTTCATGGGTGACGAGAAGCATCGTCAGGTCATGCTCATGGGCCAGATCGCGGATGACGGACAGCACTTCGCCGACCAGTTGCGGGTCGAGCGCCGAGGTCGGCTCATCGAAAAGCAGGACACGCGGACGCATGGCAAGGGAGCGGGCAATGGCGACACGCTGCTGCTGCCCACCGGAAAGCTGCACCGGATAATGATCCTTTTTATCCGCTAGCCCGACCATCTTCAGCAATTCGATTGCGCGCGCCTCCGCCTCTGCGCGGCTGATGCCCAGAACCCGCACCGGTGCCTCCACGATATTGCGAAGGACGGTCATGTGAGGAAAGAGATTGAAGCTCTGGAACACCATGCCGACGTGGTTGCGGATCTGGCGCAGATGTTTTTCCGAGGCCTTGAAAGGTCCTTTGCCGCCTGGCTCATGGTAGGACATGTCCGCAAGGGTCAGCTTTCCCTCCTGGAACGGTTCCAGCGTCATGAGAATGCGCAGAACCGTTGACTTGCCAGAGCCGGAAGGACCAATGAGGGTGACTTTTTCGCCCTTCGCCACGCTGAAATTGAACTGATCGAGCACCGTCAGAATGCCGAAGCGTTTCGTGACATCGGAAAATTCGATCAGTGGCTGGTTGGTGTTGTTGGTCATCGCAAGGGTATTCCTGCTTTTGGAAGCGCCCTTTGCAGGCGGCTGAGGCCTACCGAGCAGATTATGGTCAGAAGAAGGAAGATCAGGCCCACAAGCGTCAGCGGCACCAGATATTCGAAGGTGCGCTCGCCGATCATGTTGGCAAGGCCCATCATTTCCAGAACCGTGACGACGGAAAGCACCGGCGTTTCCTTGATCATGGCGACGAGATAGTTGCCCATGGCCGGAACGATGCGCGGAATGGCCTGCGGGATGATGATATCCCGATAGGTCTGCATGCGTGTGAGATTAAGCGCCGTCGCCGCTTCCCACTGGCCGTGATGCACTGCCTCGATGCCGCCACGATAGACTTCGGACGTATAGGCGGCATATTGCAGGCCGAGCGCGAGAGCGCCGGTCAGAAACGCCGGCAGGACAATGCCGAAATCCGGAAGCACGTAATAGAGAAAGAACAGCTGCACCAGAAGCGGTGTATCGCGCAGGAACTCGACAACCAGCGCGGTTGGCCAGGAGATCATCCTGACGCGGCTGCGGCGCAGCAGCGCGAAGACGAGCCCCAGAACCAGCGCGATGGCGAAGCCGGCGGCGGCCGCCTTCAGCGTCACTGTCAGGCCGATCAGGATGATCGGCAGGATGGAGGTCGTGTAGGTGAGCCAGGTGGTCGTGTCCCATTCGTAACCATACATCATGAGCCGATATCCTTACGAATGGCGGGTGCGCGGGAAGACGTTGCCGCGCCGCACGAAGCGTTCGATCACCCGGATGACGACCATCAGGATCAGCGACATCGCGAAATAACAAAGCAGCGTGATCGAATAGATGCTGGCGCTGTCCAGCGTCAGGTTGCGGATCGACTGCGCCGCGAAGGTGAGATCGGCAATCGAGATCAGCGACACGAGCGAGGAAAGCTTCAGCGTTTCGATGGCGAGATTACCGAAGGCCGGCATCATCTCGACAACGGCCTGCGGCAGCGAGATGCGAAACAGCGTCTGCATCCGCGTGAAATTCAGCGCGCGTGCGGCCTCCAGCTGCTGCACCGAAACGGAAGACAGCGCGCCGCGCACGATCTCGGCGCCATAACCGCCGGCATGGGCGGCAAGCACCAGCACCCCCGTCGTGATAGGATCGAAGCTAAGCCCGACTAGCGGCAAGGCATAATAAAACCAGAAAAGCTGCACCAGCAGCGAGGTGCCGCGGAACACTTCCGTGTAACAAAGCGCGATGGTCGACAGGATTGGTCCACCCTCGACGCGCAGAATGCCGAAGAAAAAGGCGAGCACCGTGCCGACGACAAGGGCTGCGAGCGTAATCGTCATGGTGACGACGGCGCCTTGCCATAACATCGGCAGATAGGCGGTCATGTCCATCTGGCGTTTTCCCGAATTCCCGAGGAACGACGCCCGGTTTTGGCCGGGCGCCGGCTGGCATTATTTGCCGGCGCAGAGATCGGCGACCTTCTTTTCGGCCGCCGCCGCGATACTCTGTTCGGACAGACCGTATTTTGCGAGGATTTTCTTGTAATCGTCGGTCTTGCGGAATTCGACGAGCGCGGCGTTGAAGGCGTCACGCAGTTCCTTGTCTTCCGGCCGGAAAGCGAAACCGCCGTAATTGCGCACTGGCGCATCCTTCACGACGGGGTCGGTGAAAGGCTTGACCTGCTCGACGTTGGCCTGGCCCTTGGCGAGTTCCGAAACCGTCAGCTCCGTGGCCGCATAGGCGTCGGCGCGGCTCTGGACGGTTGGGATGGCGTCGGCATTGGCAGGGATGAAGACGATCTGGTCTTCCTTGACGCCGACCGCCCGCAGGAAGTCGACATTGTTGGCACCCGACACGACCGCCACCTTCAGCGAGGGGTCCTTGGCAATATCGGCATAGGTGGTGAGCTTTTTCGGATTGCCCTTCTTCACCAGCAGGCCTTCGCCATAGGACGAGTTCGGTTCGGTGAAGGCGACCTGCTTGCAGCGCTCGGGCGAAATGTTCTGTTCGGCCGCCGCAAAATCGAATCGACGGGCTTTGAGGCCGGGGATCAGCGTGCCGAAGGGCGTCACCGTCCAGTTGACCTCCTCGATACCCATCGATTTCAGAACCGCATTGGCCACATCGGGGCCGATGCCGGCGGAGGTGCCGTCTGGCTGCATGTAGGAATAGGGGACTTCATTGGCCGTGGCGGCGCGGATATAGCCCTGGCTTTTGACTTCCTCGACTGTCAGGGCGCTGGCGGACGTCACGCCGATGGTAAGGGCGAGGGCGGAAAGCCCGGCAAGTCTGATCATACGCATGTTCTTATTCCTCTGGTTGGGTTGCGTGGTCCGTTTTCGGATCTCACGATGTTTCTAATGGCTAGTTATTCTCCGTGACCGTGGCGATGACGGAAAGGCAGTCGCCGGCCTTGATCAGGCCGGGAACATGGCGCGCGGCAAGCACGCCATTGATGGAGGCGCGGTAATCGAACGGCGCGAGGCCGGTTTTGCCGACGGGATAAACCCGGGCGATTGTTTCACCCGCCGTGACCGCGTCTCCCAGATCGCGGACAAAAGCGACAAGCCCGTCGTCTTCGGCAAAGGTGAAGCAATCGCTGGATGGCATGTCCAGCCAGCGGCTTGGGGCGGGCACCGGCGCACCGGACAGTACGCCGGCATGGCGCAGCAGATTGACGATGCCTTTCCGGGCAATGTCGATCGATCTTGCGCTCGCCGTGCCCGCTCCGCCGAGTTCGGTCGTGACAAAGACCTTGCCCATCTCCTCGACTGTTGTGTCGAGCATGCCGACGGCATCGATTTCCAGCATCTTCATCGAATAGGGGGCCGCAAAAGCCGCCACCGCTTCAAAACACCGGGCCTCCTGCGTCTTGTCGGGCAATTCGTGGGTTGCGGCATAGGGCAGGAAATCAAGCGTCCTGCCGCCGGAATGAAAATCGAGAACGATATCCGCGAGCGGTATCAGATGGCGGGTCACGTAGTCGGCGATCTTCTCCGTCACCGTGCCGTCAGGGCGGCCGGGAAAGCTGCGGTTCAGGTTTCCGCGGTCGATGGGTGAGGTGCGTGTTCCCGCGCGAAAGGCCGGATAGTTGAGCGCCGGCACGATGATGACGCGCCCGTTGACGTCTGCCGGATCGAGCGTGTGGGCGAGTTCGAAAAGTGCTGCCGGTCCTTCATATTCGTCGCCATGATTGGCACCGGTCAAAAGGGCTGTCGGCCCTTCGCCATTGGCGATGACGCAGATCGGGATCATCACCGAACCCCAGGCGCTATCATCGCGGCTGTATGGCAGCCGCAGATGACCGTGCTGCACGCCCTTCGCGTCAAAATCGACGGTGGGCGTGATCGGCGAGGGGCGAAGCACGGTCTTCAACATCGTCTCAGCCTTTCACGAAGAGTTGCCGCGGCACATTGGAAAGGCATTCGACACCGGTTTCGGTGATCGCGATGCTTTCGGTGATTTCGAGGCCCATGTCTTCCAGCCAGAGACCGGTCATGAAATGGAATGTCATGCCGGGCTTCAGCTCCGTGCGGTCGCCCGGCCGCAGGCTCATCGTGCGCTCGCCCCAGTCCGGCGGATAGGAGAGGCCGATCGGATAGCCGGTACGGTTGTCCTTGATGATCCCGTATTTTTTCAGCACGGCGAAAAAGGCATTGGCGATGTCCTCGCAGGTGTTGCCCGGCTTCGCCGCGGAAAGACCGGCTTCCATGCCCTCAAGTGTTGCTTTTTCTGCGTCGAGGAACGCCTGTGTCGGCTTGCCGAGAAAGACGGTGCGCGACAGCGGGCAATGATAACGGCGGTAAGCGCCGGCGATTTCGAAGAAGGTGCCTTCGCCTGAGCGCATCGGCTTGTCGTCCCATGTCAGATGCGGGGCGGACGCGTCGGCACCCGAAGGGAGGAGCGGCACGATGGCGGGATAGTCGCCGCCGAATTCGGCGGTACCACGAATGCCGGCATCGTATATTTCGGCCACGAGATCGCATTTGCGCATGCCCGGCTCAACGACATCGACGATACGCTTGTGCATCAGCTCGACGATCTTGCCGGCCTTGCGCATATAGTCGAGTTCCGTCGGGCTCTTCACCGCGCGCTGCCAGTTCACGAGACCGGCGGCATCCTTGAAACGGGCGTTCGGCAGATGTTTTTGCAGCGATGCAAAGGCGGCGGCCGAGAAATAATAATTATCCATCTCGACGCCGACCGTCAGGCCGGACCAGCCGCGCTCCTCGATGATCTCAGACAACAGATCCATCGGATGCCGTTCGGTCGATTGAACGTAATGGTCAGGATAGCCGACGATATTGTCGTGGGCGAGGTAGGCCGTGCGCTTGGCGCCGTTGGCATCCTGCTTGCGGCCGTACCAGATCGGTTCGCCCTCTGGCGGTACCAGCACGCATTGATGCACATAGAAGGACCAGCCGTCATAACCGGTCAGCCAATGCATGTTGGACGGGTCGGTGACGACCAGAAGATCGATCCCGGCCTTTTCCATGGCTTTGCGGGTTTTGGACAGGCGCGCGGCATATTCCTCGCGCGTAAAGTTCAGCGTTACGCTCACGCTGCGTCTCCCATTTTTACGCTGTTTTCGATGGTTTGACCGCTCTTGGCTTCCTTTGCGCGGGCAAAGGCGAGATTGGCGATGGCGGTGTCCTGCACGCCGGTGCCGGTCAGATCGGCAAAGGTGATGTCCTTGTTCGAAACACGGCCCTGCACCTTGCCGGCAATGACGCCGCCAAGTTCGGCGAAGTGCTGATCCGACGCGGCGTGGTCTGCGGCGATGGCGTGATGCAACTCACCGAGAATGCGGGTCTGCGACAGCCGGTCCGCGACATAGCGCGCTCTGGCGAATAAGGCCGGATCGATCTCGTTCTTGTGTTCGGCATCCGATCCCATGGCTGTCAGATGCTGGCCTTCTTCCAGCCAGTCGGCAAACAGGATCGGCTTTTCGGCTGGTGTCGTGGTGACGATGATATCGGCACCCCGCGCGGCGGCCTGCGGATCGGCCACAGCGACGATCTCGATGCCGTGTTCGCTGGCGAAATCGCCTGCAAGTCTCTCCGCCTTTTGGTGGTCCCGCGCCCATATCCGAGCCGACCTGATCGGGCGCACCAGCATCAGGGCTTCAAGCTGCAAACGGGCCTGCATGCCCGCCCCGAAGATCGCGGCGACGGAAGCATCTTTGCGGGCCAGATGCCGCGCCGCGACAGCACCGGCCGCGGCGGTCCTCACATCGGTAAGATAGCCATTGTCGAGGAGAAGGGCCTCCACCAGTCCGGTCTTTGCGCTGAAGAGGATCATCAGGCCATTGAGGCTGGGCAGGCCGAGTTTCGGATTGTCGAAGAAACCGGGGCTGACCTTGATGGCGAAACCGTCAAAGCCCGGCACATAGGCCGTCTTCACATCCACTTCGCCGCGAAACTCGGGAATATCGAGCCGCAGGATCGGCGGCATGGCAACGGCTTGCGTTGCGAGCGCCGTAAAGGCCCGCTCCACACAATCGACAGCGGAAAGGTCGAGCTTGATGACACCGCGGAGGTCTTTTTCTGTCAGGATGGTGATGCGGCTCATGCGGCTCCCCCGTCGATGATGGTCTTATGCATCGCCGGATCGATATTTCCGCCCGACACGATGATGGCGGTTGGGCCGCTGATGTCGATCTTGCTCGACAGAATGGCAGCGAAACCAACGGCGCCCGCACCCTCCACCGTCAAACCTTCTTCGCGCGCCGCATGGCGGATGCCGGCTGCAATCTCGTCTTCGGAAACCAGCACGATCTCATGGAGGAGTTGCTGGCAGAGCGCGAATGTCACGCGGTTCTCCAGTCCAATCCCGCCGCCCAGCGAATCCGCCAACGTTTCTTCCTCCCGGACGGCGACGGGCCGGCCGGCTGCGACCGACGCCTGCATGGCCGCACCCCGCTCCATGGAAATGCCGATGACCCGTGCCCGGGGCTTCAGCGCCTTGACCGCGACGGCGATACCGCCCGCAAGGCCACCGCCGGAAAGAGGAACGAGCACCGTTGTCAGTCCCGGCATGTCTTCGACAACCTCTAGACCGATCGTTCCCTGGCCGGCCACGACGTCAGCATCATCGAATGGCGGGATTGCGGTCAGGCCGAGACTCTTGGTCAGGCGCTCCGCTTCCTCCTGCGCGTCATCCTGTGACCTGCCGACGATCCGGATATCCGCACCGAGCGCACGGATCGCCTCAACCTTGTTTGCCGGCACGAGCGCCGACATGCAGATCGTGGCGGGAATTCCGAGTTTGCGTGCTGCATAGGCCACGGCCCGGCCATGATTGCCGGTCGAGGCGGTGACGAGGCCACGCCTGCGTGCCTCCTCGTCAAGCGAGAGAATAGCGTTCATCGCGCCGCGCAGTTTGAAGGCGCCGATGGGCTGAAGGGTTTCAAGTTTGAGATGAACGGGATTACCACAGCGTTCGGACAGAGTGTCCGAGCGAAACAACGGTGTTCGCTCCACCTGTCCGGCAAGCCGCACAGCCGCCTGCTCTATCGCGGCCAGCGAGACCGGAAGCGGGTTTTTATCGGCGGATATGGACAGGTTTTCGCTCTTCATGATTGTCATGTTGAGAGCGAAGTAAAATCATGTCAATTATTATATTGTAATGATTCAATGATTTTCGGGCGGCTGCCTTAGCCGATTGAACCGATATCGTAGACCGGCGGCAGCTGCTCGAAGGCCTGCCGCACGGTGGTCAAGGCTTTGATGAGGCTTGGGTGATTGAGGCGACCGCCGAGACATATGCGGATGCCGCCGCCATGGCCGGGACCGGCAATGAATGGTTCCGACGGCGTGACCGCGACGTTCTGGTTTGTGAGCGCACGCACCAGGCCGTCTTCCGTCCAGCGCGGTGGAACCTTCAGCCAGGCGCAGAAGGAGAGGGGGTGGGTCGAGGCGATATGGTCGCCCAATATGTCCGCGGCAATTCTTTGCCGCGCACGCACTTCGGCGCGCTGGACATCCAGCAGCCGTCTTGCGGTGCCGTTTTCGACCCAGCGCGTGGCGATTTCGGCCGTGAGATAGGTTCCGCTCCAGCTCGATACACGCAGGATAGAAGCGGCACGGATGGAGTAGGCGGGCGGCACGACGAGATAACCGACGCGCAGCCCGGTCAGGACTGTCTTGGTAAAGCTGGTGACGAAAAAGCCCAGATCGGGCAGCATTTCGGTGATGGATGGCAGATCATCCTCAATGATCGGGCGATAGACTTCGTCCTCAATGACAAAGACGCCGTACCGTTCAGCAATCGCGGCAATCGCCCGCCTGCGCTCCGCACCCGAAACATGCCCGGTCGGATTGTTGAGGGTGGGAATGAGCACGATTGCCCTCACGCCACCGGCTGCACAGGCGGCCTCCAGCGCGTCCGGCAGAATGCCCTCTTCGTCGGTTGGCAGGCCCTTGAGGCTGAAGCCCAGAATGTTCGACAGGCCGATAATGCCGTGGTCGGTGAGGTTTTCGCAGAGAACCACGTCGTTCGAGCGGATAATACAGCTCAGGGCGAGAAAAATGCCGTGCGCAGCACCATTGGTGACGAGAATACGCTCCGCGCCGGCGGTCACGCCCATCATACCAAGCCAGATCCGGGCGGTTTCGCGATGGCTGTCGAGGCCCGCGACCGGCCGGCAAGGGCGCATGAAGCCCGAATTGTCGCCATCGGCCAATTCGCGAAGGATGGCGCGCGAGGCGTTTTCATGGTCGTCGAGATAGACGCCGCGGATAATCGAGAGATCTAGCACCTCGGTCGGGCTGTGATCGAGCATCATGCGTCCCGCCCGGTCCGTCACACGCGTCTTCACGAAGGTGCCGCGGCCGATTTCGCCGCTGAGATAACCCAGCCGCTCGGCCTCCTTGTAGGAGAGGCTGACGGTCTGGACCGAAAGGCCGAGTTCGCGGGCGAGATCGCGGTGGGTCGGCATGCGGTCCATCGGCTTCAGGACGCCGGCGTCGATATCGGCAATGATGCGTTCCGTCAGGGCGGAATGTTTCGTTTCGCCTTTCTGCTTGGCCAGGGTCGGCCGCCATGCCACCGGTTTGGTTGCGGAAACCGGATCTGAGCTGAGCGGATTGGCTTGACGACGCATGAAATTGTCTCGTTTTTGACGACGGTAATTTCATGACATTATGCATGCTTCTGCGAAAAGATGAAGCCTTATGCAGCGCAGATGACAACTGCGCCGCAAATAGGCGCAGTTGTCATGTCGTTGCTTTCGAAATGGGCAGCAGCTGTGACCGTTAAACGCCAAGGCTGGCGTCAGATTTTTTCGCCGGCCCGCACCAGATCGTCCATGACGCTGCGCACGGCGGCTTCGGCGATAGCGATGATCTCATCCACCTCCGCCTTCGTTGTGACGAGCGGCGGCGCAAAGCCCAGAATATCGCCATGCGGCATGGCGCGCGCAATAAGGCCGCCATTGCGCGCCGCCTTCGAAACGCGCGCCCCCACAGTAAGACCGGGGGCAAAACGTGTCTTCTTTTCACGATCCGCCACGAATTCGATAGCACCCATCAAGCCCACGCCGCGCACCTCTCCGACGATCGGAAGCTGCGCGAACTTCGCCTTCAACTGCTCCTGAAAATAGCTGCCGACGGCCCGCGCATTGCCGGGCAGGTCTTCCTTTTCGACGATGTCGAGCACGGCATTTGCCGCAGCCGCACCGATGGGGTGGCCGGAATAGGTGTAGCCGTGGGAGAAGGCTCCGACGCGATCGGCGCCCTCCTCCATAACCTCGTAGACTTTCTCCCCCACGATGGCGCCGGAGAGCGGGAAATAGGCCGAAGTCAGGCCCTTGGCGACTGTGATCAGGTCCGGCTCGATGCCGTAATGTTGCGAGCCGAACATGGAGCCTGTACGGCCGAAGCCGGTAATCACCTCATCGGCAATCAGCAGGACATCGTATTTTTTGAGAACATCCTGTATCGCCGGCCAGTAGCCTTCCGGCGGCGGCGTGATGCCGCCCGTGCCAAGCACCGGTTCGGCAATGAAGGCGCCTATCGTGTCGGGGCCCTCGCGCAGAATGAGCGCTTCCAGTTCGTCGGCGCGCCGTTTTGAGAATTCCAGCTCGGTTTCACCGGCTTCTGCGCCCCAGTAATGGTGCGGAACGCCGGTGTGCAGCACGCCGGCACGCGGCAGGTCCATGTGGTCGTGATAAAAACTCATGCCGGTCATGGAGCCGGAAACCACGCTGCAGCCGTGATATCCCCTTTCGCGGGAGATGATTTTTTTCTTCTGCGGCTTGCCGCGCAGATTGTTGTAATACCAGACGAGCTTTGCCTGGGTCTCGTTGGCGTCCGAACCCGACATGCCGTAAAAGACCTTGCTCATCTTGCCGGGCGCCATCTTCACCAGCCGGTCGGAAAGGATCGCCAGTTCGTCCGTCGTGTGGGCGGCGTAAGAATGGTAGTAGGCAAGCCGATAGGCCTGACGGGAGATGGCCTCCGCCACCTCGGTGCGGCCATAACCGACATTGACGCAATAAAGACCGGCGAAGCCATCGATCAGCTGCTTGCCATATGCGTCCTGAATACGGATGCCCTTGCCGGTTTCGACGATGGTGGGTTCACCGAGCTTGCCGCTGGCGAAATCCTTCAGCTGCGTGAAGGGATGCAGAACCGCATTTCGATCCATTTCCGCGATGTTTTTGATGTCGATGGTCATAGGCAGTTCCTTTCAGGCAGCCAGGTTGCCGAAGCAGACATATTTGGGTTCGAGATATTCCATGAGTCCATGACGCGAGCCTTCGCGGCCAAGGCCGGATTGTTTCCAGCCGCCGAATGGAATGGGCGCGCCGGTGAATTTCGGCGTGTTGACGGCAACCATGCCGTATTCCAGCTGGTCCGTCAGGCGCATCGCCCGGCCGAGGTCGTTGGTGTAGACATAGGCCGCAAGCCCCATCTCCGTGGCATTGGCGCGGCGGACCACCTCCCGCTCGTCATCGAAGGGCAGGATGGCGGCGACCGGGCCGAAGGTTTCTTCGCGCGCGATCAGCATGTCGTCGGTCACATCGGCCAGCACGGTAGGTGTGACGAAATTGCCACCGAGCGGGCTATCCTGCCCGCCGCAGACGAGGCGCGCGCCGGAAGAGAGCGCCTGCGCAACCTGCTGACGGCACTTTTCGGCGACGGACGGTCGTGTCATCGGCCCGATGTCGATACCGGGTTCAAGGCCATGGCCGACGGTCAGTCTTGAGGTCGCATCGGCAAATCGCTCAATGAAGCGGTCATAAAGCCCGCGTTGAATATAGATGCGGTTTGCCGCAAGGCAGTCCTGTCCCGATGTGGCGAATTTGGCGGCGAGGCAGCCCTTCACGGTCTGGGGCAGGTCCGCATCGGCGAAGACGATGAAGGGGGCGTGGCCGCCAAGCTCCAGCGAGGCTTTTTTGATGGTCGCCGCCGATTGCGTGAGGAGGAGCCGTCCCACCTCGGTCGAACCGGTGAAGGAAAATGCCCGCACCTCGGTATGTTCCAGCAGGCGGCGCGCAAGCGGTGCGGCTTCACCCGGCAGAACCTGCAACACGCCGGCCGGCATGCCCGCCTCCTGCGCCAGTTTTGCCAGTGCCAGTGCCGAAAGCGGTGTTTCCGGGGCCGGTTTGACGATCATCGTGCAGCCGGCAGCCAGGGCCGCGCCGGCCTTGCGGGCGATCATGGCTGAGGGGAAATTCCATGGGGTGATGGCCACCGTGACGCCGATCGGCTGCATCCGGACGGAAAGATTGCCGCCTTTTAGGTGGCTTGGAATTGTCTCGCCATAGGATCTCTCGCCCTCGCTCGCAAACCAGTCGAGAAAGGCGGCGGCATAGGAAATTTCGCCGAGCGATTCCGCAAGCGGCTTTCCCTGTTCGGCGCTGATGATAACAGCGAGGTCGCGGGCATTGTCACGCATCAGCCGGCCCCATGCCCGCAGGATATCGCCACGTTCGACGGGCAGCATGTCCCGCCACCGGAGAAATGCTCTGCCGGCGGCCTCGACTGCGGCGTCCACGTCGTTCAGGGAGCAGGAAGAGACATCGAGCAGATGATCTCCGCTTGCCGGATCGACAACGCCCAGCGTCTCCTTACGCGCCACCCATTGCCCGTCCAGAAAGGCACGATGCTCGATCAGCTCCGGTCGGTGAAGGTTTTTAAGCGCTGCGCTGGCGATAGCTTCCATCGGCAAGTTCCCTTTTCATTTGCCAGAAGCTTAACTGCGCTGCATGATTGATCGGCGGCGTTTAAGCGCGCTTCGACGCAGGAATAATGCTTAGTTTGATATTCATATGCAGGAATCCCGCATGACCCAGATTGACCGAGCCGACCGGGCGCTGCTTGACGCCGTGCAGAAGAACAATCGCCTGACATCGGAAGAACTGGCCAAAATCGTCAACCTGTCGCCAACCGCGTGCCAGCGTCGGTTGAAGCGCCTGCGTGATGAGGGGGTGATCGAAGCCGATGTGGCAATCGTTTCGCCCAAGGCTGTCGGGCGCGGCATCACCATGATCGTTCTTGTCTCGCTGGAGCGAGAAAGGGCCGATATTGTCGACCGTTTCAAGGCCGCCATTCGCGCTACGCGGGAGGTAATGATCGGTTATTACGTGACGGGTGACGCCGATTTCATTCTGGTTATCACGGCCAAGGACATGGAGGACTACGAGGCCTTCACCCGCCGGTTCTTTTACGAGAACCACGATATCAAGGGGTTCAAGACGATGGTCGTCATGGACCGCGTCAAGGCCGGCTTCGCCTTCCCGATAGACCCTTGACGGCATGGCAGGTTAACGCAAAGACCGGCCTGTGATAAATACCGCTTTCCTTACCAGCCGTAGCTGAAGGTCAGGCCGCTGCCATTGTCGCCATCCTGCACCACATTGGTTTGCGTGTTGCGGCCATACTGGAAAATGCCATAGGCATTGTTGTTGCCATTCTGCTGCAATGTTGCGGCATGGCCGTTGCCCCGTTGCCGGATGAAACCGAGATTGCCGCCGCCGTTCTGGGCGATGCCGGCGGCGTTGCCACGGCCAAGCTGCCGGATATCGGCATCCTTCAGGCCACGGTAAAGCGAATAGGCGCGCAGCCCGGTCGAGAGAAGATCACCATCCGCTGTATTGCCTGGCGCGAGGTCGAATGAAATCCGGCCGCCGGCATGAGCGGGTGTTGAAAGCCCGATTGGCGCGAGGCTACCGACAAGCAAAGTAATGGTAACAAGTTTCAATATGTTGCGGGTCATTTTTGTCTCCCATCTGTCAGCGTCTTGCCGATGATCCACTGTCGCATTTCGCAACTGAACCAGATCGGAATTGCCCATTCACATGTCGTTCAGCGGTTCGGCACGATCAAAAGAAAAGGGCGCCGAAACCGGCGCCCTTTTCTCTTGAAATATACGACACGACGGCAGCCTAATCGCCGCCAATCTGCTTCGTACAACTGAAGCTCCTGCCGTCGATCACGAGATCGAGCACCGCCTTGTAGCGGGCTCCCTTCGCATCGAGCGTCACAGAACTCAGCAATTGCGAACGTCCGGCAGCGGCGTCGAAATCGCCGCCCTGATTGATGACGGAACGCCCGCTGCCGCCCGATTTTTCGACGTGAAAGGAGTAGGTCCCGCCGCCACCGGCGTCACCCTTCGTGACGGCTTCCAGCCTTACCATGCCGGCCTGCGGTGTTGCCCTGATCTCGCAGCGCTGCCCTTCGGCCGGTTCCTTTGCAGTCGATATGGCTGCAACGGCGCCGAAAGGAAGCAGGGCCATTGCAAGGATCGCCGCCAGACGGCGCGGATGTCTGAGGGTATGGGGCATGGCTCGTCTCCCTGACGATCTGATATTTCGATCTCGACCGTTTCACGTCATCGCCGACTGCTTAAGGGCAGGCCTGCACGAAGGCAGCGACATTGTCGTTGCCGCCCTGGCTCACATTGGCGCTGCAGCCACGGCCCACCTGAACACCGGCGGCGATATTGCCGTTGCCGTCCTGGGTGAGGATGGTGGTGTGGTTGGAGCCGAATTGCCCGATGCCGGCCACGTTGCGGCTGCCGTTCTGATAGGTGGAGCCGTAATTGTCATGCCCCTCCTGACCGACGGCCGAAAGGTTTTGCCGACCATATTGATGGCCGACAATCCGGTTGTAACCGCCATTCTGGTAGGTGCGGATCCGGTTGCCATAACCTTCCTGCGCGCCACCGGCAGAGTTGGACCAGCCATATTGTTCGATGCGCACATCATTGGCCATGGCGGGTGCCGCGGCAGCGATGCCAACGAGAGCAACGAGTGCACTTGCAATGAAAGACTTCCGGATCATGACTGTCTCCTCAGGCGGATAGGACCGCGGTTGAACGTCTTTGTTTTAGACGGCCCCGCCGGAACGGAAGCTGAAGAGATTATTCAGTCGGGGTTCATGGCCCGCTCTCATGCGTTTCAAACATAATCGTGTTCCGGATCAAATCCGCGCGGCCGTCCTCTCCAATCTGACAAGCGGCGCAGTTTTCTGCCTGCGCCGCTTTGTCTTTTTAGTTCCCGAGAATTCCAGGCAGGCGCAGGCCCTGTTGCTTTGCGCAATCGAGGGCGATCTCGTAACCGGCATCGGCATGCCGCATGACGCCGGTTGCCGGGTCGTTAAAGAGCACGCGTTCAAGCCGCCTGGCCGCATCGTCCGATCCGTCGGCGCAGATGACGACGCCCGAATGCTGGGAAAAGCCCATGCCGACGCCGCCGCCGTGATGCAGCGATACCCAGGTCGCACCCGATGCCGTATTAAGCAATGCGTTGAGCAGCGGCCAGTCGGACACGGCATCCGAGCCGTCCTGCATCGCCTCTGTTTCCCGGTTCGGCGAGGCGACCGAGCCGCTGTCGAGATGATCGCGGCCAATGACGATCGGAGCCTTCAGCTCGCCGTTCCTGACCATTTCATTGAAGGCAAGCCCGAGGCGGTGACGGTCGCCAAGCCCGACCCAGCAGATGCGGGCCGGGACACCCTGGAAAGCGATGCGCTCGCGCGCCATGTCCAGCCAGTTATGCAGGTGCTTGTTATCCGGCAGCAACTCCTTCACCTTGGCGTCGGTCTTGTAGATGTCTTCCGGATCGCCCGAAAGAGCCGCCCAGCGGAACGGGCCGATGCCCTTGCAGAACAGCGGGCGGATATAGGCCGGCACGAAGCCGGGGAAAGCGAAGGCGTTTTCAAGACCCTCATCCTTGGCGACCTGACGGATGTTGTTGCCGTAGTCGAAGGTCGGGATGCCCATGTCCTGGAAGGCGATCATCGCTTCGACGTGGTCGCGCATGGAGGCGCGGGCGGCCTTTTCCACCGACTTCGGATCGCTGACCCGCTTTTCCTTCCACTGGCCCATGGTCCAGCCCTTTGGAAGATAGCCGTTGATCGGGTCGTGGGCCGAGGTCTGGTCCGTGACCATGTCGGGGCGGATGCCGCGGCGGACCATTTCCGGCAGGATTTCGGCGCAGTTGCCAAGCAGGCCGACGGACTTGGCTTCGCCCTTTTTCGTCCAGCCGGCGATCATGTCCATGGCTTCGTCCAGCGTTTCGGCCTTCTCGTCGAGATAGCGGGTGCGCAGGCGGAAATCGATCGAATCCGGGTTGCACTCGACGGCAAGGCAGGATGCGCCGGCCATGACGGCTGCCAGCGGCTGGGCGCCGCCCATGCCGCCGAGGCCGCCGGTCAGGACCCACTTGCCCTTGAGGTTGCCGTTGTAATGCTGATTGCCGGCTTCGACGAAGGTCTCATAGGTGCCCTGCACGATGCCCTGGGTGCCGATATAGATCCATGAGCCGGCGGTCATCTGGCCGTACATGGCGAGACCCTTCTTATCCAGTTCGTTGAAATGGTCCCAGGTCGCCCAGTGCGGCACCAGGTTGGAATTGGCGATCAGGACACGCGGCGCATCCTTGTGGGTGCGGAAAACACCGACCGGCTTGCCCGACTGCACGACGAGCGTTTCATCCTCGTTCAAATCTTTCAGCGTCGCGACGATGCGGTCGAAATCGGCCCAGGTGCGGGCAGCACGGCCGATGCCGCCATAGACGACCAGCTCATGCGGGTTCTCGGCCACGTCAGGATCGAGATTGTTCATCAGCATGCGCAGCGGCGCTTCGGTCATCCAGCTCTTGGTGTTGAGCTCAATACCCTTTGGCGCGCGGACGTCGCGGATGTTGTGGCGCGGATTGTTCATGTGATTTCCTCCGGTGTCAGGCCAAGCGCAGAAGCTTCGATGCGCTGGAGAATGGTTTTTAAGATTGGGCGGTGCCGTAAGCGAAGGGTTCGCCATGGTCAGCAAGCGGCGTTGAAGAGAAGCTTGCTCATACGGCGCTTTGGAACAGGCCTGCTTTCGTTGTGCGCACCAGGGATGCGATGCGGGCGAAATCGGTGTTCAGGGGACGATCGTCGGCATAATGGGGGACGGTATCGCGTATGCGATTGTAGAGCCTCGTCAGAGGGGCCCCGCGATGAACGTCCGGTGAGAGGTCATAGGCCTGAGCAGCGCAAAGAAGCTCGATTGCGATGACGGTTTCGAGATTGTCGAGAACGCGCAAGGCCTTTTCAGCCGCCGGTGTGGAATGTGGAAGGACGTCTTCCTGAAGGGCTGACGTAATTCCTCCATCAATGCTTGCGGGCGCAGAAAGTCTGCGGTTCTCTCCGCAAAGCGAGACTGCCGTATATTGAGCAATCATGAACCCGGAGCCAACGCCACTTTCGCCGGAAAGGAAAGCGGGGAGGCCGCTGACGAGAGGGTTGACCAGCCGGTCCGTTCGACGCTCCGAAATAATCCCGAGCTGCGTTGTGACGATTGCAAGCTGATCCATAGCAAAGGCCAGCGTCGTTGAAAGCGCATGCGCTTGAGAATAGACAACCGGTTCCTCGGGACTGCCCTTCACAAGCGGATTGTCTGTTACGCTTGCAAGCTCCCGTTCTGCCGTTTCCGCGATTGTGGCAAGGCTATCCCGGATTGCGCCATGAATCTGTGGAACCGCCCTGATGCTCATCGGGTCCTGCGTTCGCACATCCGCGCCGTTGCGCACCGTCCCGGTTAGCCCTTCGCGGAGGTGTCGTGCGGTTTCCCACAAACCGGGCGACTTTCGCAATCGCATGGGTTCGTCGGCAAACGTATTCTGCTGGCGGCCGAGAACGCCATAGGTGAAGGCCGCGGCGGCATCGGCCCAATCAAGAAGACGCATCGCCCTGTCGAGAGCGACGCATGTCAGCCCCGTCGTGCAGGGGCTGCCGTTTACGAGACTCAATCCTTCTTTTGCGCCAAGCGTCAAAGGGCTCAATCCCGCAATTTCGAGCGCCTCCGCTCCCGAAACCTGCCGTGACTGGAAGGTGGCTGCTCCATGCCCGATGACAACAAGCCCTATTGCCGCTGCATGGGTGATGTAGCCGAGAGACCCCCGCGACGGTATGACCGGAATGACGCCCGCATTGAGAAGCGCAACAAGCGTCTCGACGACCTCAAGCCGAATGCCGGAATAGCCGTGAGCGAAATTGTTGATCTGAGCAGCCATGACGGCGCGCGCCTGGTTTTCAGGCAAGGGCGTTCCCACACCGCAGGCATGGCTGAACAGGATGTTGTGCGAAAGACGGCTTTGTTGTTCGCGATCAATAATGACCTCGCAAAGCGCGCCGACACCGGTGTTGATGCCATAACCCCGAATGCCACGATCCACAATTGCATCAACGAGTTCTCGAGACCGGCTGATCCGTTCACGAGCACCGGCTGACAGGACGAGCTTTGCCCCGCCCGCAATGGCTGCGATATCGGCGGCCCTCAAGGGAAGATCCAGAACGATATCTTCAGCCATGTGCCCGGTTCCTGCCCTGTACAAAGCGGGCGACATACTCATTCGCCGGGTTTTCGAGGATCTCGTTGGGAGTGCCCTGTTGAACGAGTTCTCCATCTTTCAGAATGGCAATCTGCGACCCTATGTAGAGGGCTTCGTCGAGGTCATGCGTGATGAACACGATCGTTTTTGAAAGGTCCTGCTGGAGCTGCAGCAATTGATCCTGCATGTCGGCCCGGATCAACGGGTCGAGGGCGCTGAAGGCCTCATCCATCAAAATGACATCGGTGTCGGCGGTCAGCGCGCGGGCCAGTCCGACACGCTGTTTCATGCCGCCCGAGAGTTCGTGAGGATATTTGTTTTCATAGCCCGAAAGACCAACGGTTTCGATCCACTGCATTCCCAGCTCTTCGGCCTTCTTGCGGGGTGTGCCGCGGACACGCTGGCCGTAAATCACGTTCTGAAGCACCGTGCGATGGGGCGCCAGCGCAAAGCTTTGAAAAACCATGCTGACCTTATGGGTCCGGAACTTTCTGAGCTCCCGCGCCTTCAGTGACAGGATGTTGTTGCCTGCGAACACAATCTCTCCGGCGGTTGGTTCGATCAACCGGTTCAAGTGGCGCACGAGCGTGGACTTGCCGGAACCCGACAATCCCATAATCACGAAAATGCCACCGGCCGGGATATCCATGCTGACGTTGTTCAGCCCAAGGCTGCAACCGGATCGCGCGAGGATTTCCTGTTTGCTGACGCCTGACTTCGCCAGCTCGAGAGCGGCGCGGCTATTGTGGCCGAAAATCTTGTAAACGTTGCGAATGCTGATGCTGGTGACCATCACTGCTCTCCCCGGCTCTTCCCGAAACCTTGTGTGATGCGATCCAGAACGATCGCAAGGATGACGATGCCCAATCCAGCTTCAAGGCCCATGCCGACATTCAGGGTCTGAATCCCGTTCAGAACGGTTTCGCCAAGGCCGCGGGCACCGATCATTGAAGCAACCACCACCATGGACAAAGCCATCATGATCGTCTGATTAAGGCCCGCCATGATTGTTGGCATGGCAAGCGGGAGTTCGGTTCCGAAAAGAATCTGGGTAGGGCTGCCGCCGAAAGCCACCGCAGCTTCGGTCACCTCCTTGTCGACTTGGCGAATTCCAAGATCCGTCAATCTGATCAGCGGCGGTATGGCGTAAATGATCGTCGCCAGCACGGCTGGAACCTTACCAAGGCCAAACAGCATCAAGGCCGGTATCAGATACACGAAACTCGGCATCGTCTGCATGACGTCGAGAACCGGCAATGTAACGCGCCTTGCCCAGACGGATTTTGCCGTCAGTATGCCTATCGGGATGCCTATGAAAATGGAGATCAGCGTCGCCATTAACATGAGTGCGAGGGTTTGCATGGTCTGATCCCAAAGCCCCAGCACGCCGACGAGAAACAACATGACGCCGACCAGGACGGTAACGACCAGATGTCTGGTGCCGAACCAGGCGAGAACCATGAAGCAGGCAATGATGATCCACCATGGCGTCCCGCGCAGGACATTTTCGATGGTCAGAAGAAAATGTAGTATGGCGTTGGAAAACGCGCGAAAACCTTGTCCGTAGTCTGTAACCAGCATGGTCACAAATGAGTTGACTGGTTGACGGATCGAAAAACGAAATTGCTCGGGAAACAAGGCAACCTCCAGAATATAGTGGGGTGACGGAGTCCGGGAGGAACGTCTTGCGCTCCTCCCGAAAGGTTCACTTCAGGCTTGCTTCGATTTTGGTGCGCGCCTCGTCGCTCACCCAAGCATGCCAGATGTCGCCCTTTTCCTTCAGAAAGCGGTTGGCGACCGTGGCGCCGTCGGCGCCGTTGTCGACCATGTAAGCCAGCGTCTTGTTGACTTCATCGAGCGGGAACGTCGCCTTCTTGAGGACCTCGATGATTTCGGGAGCCTCCTTCGCGAAGTTGGCATTGACACCATAGGCAACTTCCATCGGAGAAAGCGCGCATGCCCCTTCGCGGTTGCTGCCGCCACCCTTGACCTGCTCCCGGCAAGCGTCGCTATATTCAGGGGCGTCCAGCCGTATGAGCTCGAATTTCCCCATGATTGCGGTCGGCGTCCAGTAATAGAACAGGACAGGCTGACCTTGCAGATATGATGAGGTGATTGCCGAATCGAGTGCAGAGCCACTGCCTGGGCGGAAGTTCACATACAGGTCCTGAATGCCATAGTCCGTCAGCTTGATGGTCGACTCGCCTTCGCAGGTCCAGCCGAACGGGCAATTCAGGAAACGGCCCTTGGACGGCTCCTCGGGGTCGCTGAAAATCTTGACAACTTCCGGATCCTTGAGTTGTTCAACCGATTTCAGGTCTGGAACCAGAGGTTTGATGCCGCGCTTCTCGTCGCCTTTGACAACAAAGGCGGGAACGTACCATCCCTCGCTGGCACCGACGATCGGCGCGCCGATATTCAGACCCGTTCCCTCGGAAACCGCTTTCTTCCAGACTTCGCTGCGTCCGACCCATTCCTCAGCAAAGATCTGGACGTCATTTTGCGAAACCGCTTGTTCAAGCGTCACCGAGTTGCCGGGAATGGTGTCAGTCTTGCATTCATAACCCTTGGAAAGGATCGTCTCGATCACGCGTGTGATGAAATCACCGCTCTCCCAGGCAAGGCCTGCGAAGGTGACGGTTTTCCCGTCGCCACAATAGGATGCATGTGCCGTGCCCATTGAGCCGCCCATAAGGAGCGCGGAGGTAATAAGCGCAAGTCGCAATTTAGTATTCAACATTGGTATTCCCCTATTTGTTTGATTACTGCACTCACATTGCGAAAACTTACATGAGCTTTCGCAAAACCTGTTGGAACGCGTGATTGATCTCCTCGTCGCGTTCATGCCTGCGATCGCGGATCACCCATTGACCGGCAACCATGACGTCGCGCACGGTTTCGGGTCCCAGGGCGAAAAGCCAGCGGTCAAGAATCTGGTCGCCAATAGCGGTCGAGATGAAGGGAGACGCCCCGTCGAGAACGATAAGATCAGCCTGTGCGCCCACACGAATGCCAACTGTCTCGACACCAGAGGCGCGAGCACCGCCAGAAAGGCTGGCGTCGAAAATCGTTCGACCGACGGATGCACCTGCGCCAGACACGAGCCTGTTTCTTTGGCGATCGCGCAGACGCTGGCTGTATTCGAGGAGCCGCAGCTCTTCTGAAACGCTGGTGGCGATGTGGCTATCGGTGCCGATACCGACCATGCCGCCGGCTGCCAGAAAATCGGTGCCGGGAAAAATGCCGTCGCCGAGATTGGCTTCGGTCGCAGGGCAAAGGCCTGCTACAGCTCCCGTGCGCGCCAGGCGCACTGTTTCCTCGTGCGTCATCTGTGTGGCGTGTATCGCGCACCATTGATTATTGACAGGCATCTCGTCCAGCAACCATTCGACAGGTCTGCGGCCACTCCAGGCGATGCAGTCATCGACTTCCTTTTGCTGTTCGGCGACATGGATGTGAAGCGGGCCTTGGCCCAGTCCGGCGTCCAGAAGGATGCGCATTTCTTCGGGGGTCGCGGCGCGCAGAGAATGTATGGCTGCCCCCAGAACGGCGCCGGCTTCATTAAACGGGCGCCTGAGCCGGTCGTGAAGGGCCAGGAACGCCTCTGTGGTGTGGATGAATGGACGCTGGCCCTCGGTGGGCTCGGCGCCGCCAAATCCGCTATGGGCGTAGAAGACCGGCAGATGCGTGAGGCCGATTCCCGTGGTTTTCGCGGCCTGAAGAATGCGAAGCGAATTCTCACCTGGATCCGAGTAGGGGGTCCCGTTTTCGCTATGGTGAAGATAATGAAACTCCACCACACGCCCGAAACCGCCCTTGAGAAGTTCACTATACAACTTAGTGGCAACAGTCTCGATATCTTCGGGCGATAGCTTGGAAACGACACGGTACATCAAAGTCCGCCACGTCCAGAAACTATCGTTTGACGATCCGGCGACCTCCGCGAGGCCGGCCATGGCGCGCTGGAACGCATGGGAGTGAAGATTGGAAAGGGCGGGTAAAACCGGGCCAAAAGCCCTCTCTTCATTCGCAATTGGCGATGAATTGCATTCAACGGCTGTTATCTTGCCGTCGCTGTCAGTGGTTATGCGGACATTGTCGCTCCAGCCGTGCGGTAGAAGCGCGCGCTCGCAGAATATTGATTTCCACATCGCCATCGTCTCTCAAGTTGTATATGTAAGTTTGCATAATTGTAGGAGACAAGCAAGAGGAAAGGTGATAATTTTGGCCTCGAGATGATGTCGTCTATTTTTTGAGCAGGAGAACGTTTTTTGGTCGTTTCAACGTTGTCTGAGATTGATAGCAGCCTAGCCCTGCCCACAGGGCGCCTGCCAGAGATGCCTCTCTATGAACGGGTGAAGGGGCAGATAAAGGCGAAGGTTGCCAATGGCGAATGGCCGCCTCACCACAGGATTCCTTCTGAAAACGAAATCGTTGATTTGCTGGGTGTAAGCAGGATGACTGCCAACCGGGCATTGCGCGAACTCGCCACCGAAGGCGTGATCGTGCGGGTTCAGGGACGCGGTTCTTTTGTCGCTCCGCATAAAAGAAGTGCCGGGACGATGGGTGTTCGCAACATCGCCGATGAAATCAGGGAGCGTGGCGCTAACCATCATGCTGTGCTCATTCTGGCTCAACAGGAAGTGTGCGGTCCCGATCTGGCCGGAGCTCTTGATATCGAGGTCGGTTCGCCGATATTTCACTCGATTATAGTGCATCATGAAGATGAGCTGCCAATTCAGTTGGAGGATCGTTTCGTCAATCCAAACGTGGCGCCGGATTATCTGGCGCTGGATTTCAATGTATTCACGCCGAACGCCTATCTGACCGCGCTGGCGCCGATTTCCAGGAGAGAGCAGTTTATTGAAGCTGTCTCTCCGCAGCCCTGGGAGTGCAAACTTCTTGCGGTCGGGCGCAGCGAACCGTGCCTTCTGGTGCGTCGGCGAACATGGTCGGCAACGCAGGCTGTAACAGCGGTGCGCCTGCTTTACCCTGGCACGCGCTACAGGCTGGAGACGCAAGAGTGATCCGGATGCCTGATTGCAGCGATGGTACTCCCGTGGCGGAAAGGCTGGATACAGTGCCCGGGAGGTTTGATCTGCTCCAGTGCAGGATCTCACGGTTACATTCGATCTTAGAGAAATAATGATAGTTACGCGGACAGATTGATGGCACGCCGACATTTGCCGCCTCTGATGACACTACGCGCATTCGAGGCTGCGGCACGACTGGAAAACTTCAAGCATGCGGCTGAAGAACTCAATGTGACCCAATCGGCCATCAGCCACCAGATCGCTTCGCTTGAACGCGATCTGGGCGGGCTGTTGTTTGACCGCATGCCTGGCAGGGTTGTCCTTAACGAAAAGGGGCGCCACTATTTCCTTGCGGTGAAGGACGCGATTGATCGAATTGCGAGCGCGACAGACGCGATTCGATGCGTCGAGCCGCGAATGGAACTGACGATTCAGGTCTATGTTACCGTCGCGGTGCGCTGGCTTATTCCCCGCCTTCAGGCATTCAAGGCGCAGGCGCCTGCCACGCATGTCAGTCTTAACGCCGGTCTTCTCGATTGGGATTTCAATCCTGATCATGCCGATGTCGGCCTCGTTTATGTGCCCAAGGCCAAAAAAATCAACGTCTTCTATCAACCTTGGCGTCAAGAAAGGCTCGTTTCCGTCTGCTGCCCGGCGATGGCAACGCGGATGAAAACGGCAGACGATATTCGCCACGCCACTTTTCTTTCGATCGACGGTACTCAGGACGATGTGTCTTCGTGGACGCACAATAATGGGTGGTTTGACGGGATGCAGGGCAAGATCTTGCATTTCGATAGTTACCTGTTGGCAATCGAGGCCGCGGTCAACGGCCAGGGAATTGCGATTGTCCCGGAATTTCTTGTTGAGAATGACATTCGGCAACAGCGTCTTGTCATGACGAACACCCATTCCAGCGTTCAGCCCGGGCAATGGTTCATAGCCTGTCTCAAGGCGCGTAAAGACGAGCCGGCAATCAAACAGTTCTCAACATGGCTTGTCGGTCTTGAGAAATGATGGGGTGGCCCCAGCAGCTGGCTGGGGCCATGGCCAGGCGCATCTCACCTTACCGAAATGCCTTCAGGAATTCGGTGCCGGCCGCAATGTCGGGCGTCATTGATCGATCAGCATTCAGGAATGGTATCGTTTCGCGAACTTTGTCGTGAAAACGTTTTGTCGTTTCGGAGAGCTTGCGTGTCGGTTGTTCCTGCAGCCGCAGGTCGGCTGCCTGTGCGGCGTGCAGCAGTTCCATCGCCAGGATCGAAAAATTGTCGTCAATTTGCTGGCGGACCCTTTCAACCACAAAGGGGGCATTTGTTCCAACATCCTCGACCCCACCCGCAATTGGGCGGGAATCAAAGGATGTAGGCTGTGCGAGAGCACGCGCCTCCGTGGCCAGCGCCATCAACGGTGCTTCAACAACCAGGAACGCGTGGTGCGTGTTCTCGGTCCCCAGATATCTCGGCAGTTTGGTATGAACCGGATTGTTAAGTTTCAACACCCGTTCGGACGAGGTAGTGGCGTTATGGGCCAGCACGACGGCCATTTCTTCGAAGGATATAACCCATGTGAGAGGCTCGAAATTCGCCGTGGGCAAAACAGCGCCCCCTTTCACATATCCCCGCGTCGCTTGGTACAAATCGGACTTCGGCGTCACGTTGACGGCCACTCCCGGGTTGTCATCGGAAGAATTGATTTGGATATGCAATAGAGCTTTGGTTCTCTGAATGCTGTCGGTAAAGCTGCCAAGAAGATAGGGTGCCGTCCGGTAGCTTAGTGGATCCTGAAGAATCCGCTTCTCATCTTTCTCCCACAGATAGCTCCCTTTGAGAATGGATCGAAGGTCGCTGGCTGAGCGTACATAACTTGGGAAAGGCCTCAGTGCCGTGACGTCCTCAAGAAGAGGAGAGACGTTGCCATTCAGGCCTTCGAGGCTTAGCGCGTAAACGAGTTGCGAGACTCGCAACAGCTGCTCTGCGTCGTGTACCGCAAAAGCGCCAAGCGCCGCCGCGTAAGCATTCGAGCTCAGAATGGCCAGGCCATCTTTTCCAAATGGCTTCAGAGGTTCGATGCCTGCTTTGGAAAAGGCTTCGGACGCTGGTTGCCGCTGCCCTTGATAAATTACGTCCCCTTCACCCAGCATCGCGAGTCCGATATGGCTAAGCAATGTCATATCCGCCTGGCCAACGGAGCCTCTTGACGGCATGATGGGAGTGATCCCGTTGTTCAGAAAAGACACCAACATTTCCGCAACATGGGGCTGTACACCCGGTCCGCCGGTCAGAATGTTATTCAGTCGCACAGCCATCGCTGCACGAACGATCCTGGGCTCGGCATCAGGTCCGACGCCAACGGAATGCGCGCGCAAAAGACCTTCATTGAACTCGCGCGATGCTTCCATTAATTCGGGTGTCAGCTCCCCTGAAGCATCGACCATTTTGCGGTCTTTATTCCAGCCAACCCCTACTGTCAGGCCGTATATTTCTTGTCCCTCTTTCGCCGCCTGCAGTAAAACCGCGTAGGACTGGGCAACGCGCTGGAGGTCATCTGGACATACCTTCACCTCTTCACCGTCGGCGATCCGCACAATCATTTCAGGCGTCGTATCGTGCCCGGTAAGATTGATCTCCGCATGCGCCACGTTTGCGAGCAGAAATGAGATGCTGGCTACTTTCAATAAAATAGTGGATTTGAACATGAGGCTCTCCGTCACATAATATGCGGCGAGTATCGATGAACGCGCAGATATCGCAAATGATCGCTGCTCATGCCAGATGAATACTACTCACGCTTTTCTTCTCAAGCATGCGTGAGAAAATCCCGGACTTTTCCCGCGCATCACCATCCGTGAAAAGAGCCGCGCCAACCACCGCCAGATCGACGCCCAGTTGGTCCAGCCTCTCGAAGTGTTCGGGCACGATCTTCCCGTCAACGATGGTGTAAAGCCCGGTCGGGCGCTGGGAGAGGCGCTCGAAGGCCCTGTCGTCGAAGGAGCCGCCGCCGGCCGGCGCCGTCAAAAGAAGGCAGCCATCCACGTGCTCTGCGACCTTTTCGAGCTCCGATATGGGTGTCGAATGCCTCAGCGCCGCGAATGCGCCGGAACCGTTTGCTCTTGCGATACGGGAGAGTTCCACGAAGTCTTCTTCGGCTTCGAGATGTATCGCAATCGACCTGACACCCAGCTCGGAAAAGCGGATGACGGCATCTCTCGGGCGTGCCACCATCAGGTGAACATCCAGCGGTTTGGATGCGCATTCGCTGAGATTGCGGATGACCCTTGCGGTCAGACCATATTCCGGGGCGAAGACGCCATCCATCACGTCGAGATGCAGGGATTCGACGTTCGGCAGCACCGCTTCGATGTCTTCCGCCAAGCGGAATGGATCGGCGGCGTAGACGGAGGCTGATAGCGCGGTCATGCCGCGGGCGCCCATGCGGCTTCGCGAAGCTTGCCCAGCGACCATTCTTCCACCGGCTTCGGCGCGGTTGTGCAGAAGCCGTGCTGGAAGATCGCGATGCGGTCACAGATTTCCACCAGCTCTTCCTCTTCCGAGGAGACGACGACGATGCAGCGGCCTTCATCGGCCAGACGCCGGATGATGTCGTATATGTCCGATTTCGCGCCTATGTCGACGCCCTTGGTCGGTTCGTCGAGAAGGATGAGATCGGCATCCTGTTCGATGATGCGGCCGAGCAGCACCTTTTGCTGGTTGCCGCCCGACAGCGATTTGGTCGGAGCGTCGAGCCGTCCGCGTGTGCCGATCGAGGCGAGTGTTTTCTGCGCCGAGGCCCTTGCCGCGTTGAGGTCAACGATCCCGTTGTTGCGGTAGCGCGTCAGCGTCGAGAGAACGACATTCTGGAACGAGGACATCAGGGGGATGAAGCCATCCTGCTTTCGTTCTTCGGTCAGGAAGGCGATACCGTTCTGGATGGCGAGCTTGGGGCTCGATGGGGTGTAGCGCTTTCCGGAGATTTCGACCGTACCGGAGGATATGGGTTCCATGCCATAGAGCGTGCGCAGGAACCGGGTGCGGCCGGAGCCGATAAGACCGTAAAGGCCGAGAACCTCGCCGCGCCGGGCAATGATATCGGCACCCTTCAGCCTCTTGCCGGCCAGGCCTTCAACCTTGAGGAATATTTCGCCGGCAGCCCGCGCCTCGCGCCGGCTGGCAACATGCTTGCCATGGGCGTCGCCGACGATGGCGTCGACAATCGCCTGCTTGCTGACGTCCTCACCGGCGGCATGGTAGACGACCCGCCCGCCAGAAAGCACGGTCGCTTCGTCGCAGACCGCCAGAACCTCATCGAGCTTGTGGGAGACCAGCACGACGCCGATATTGCGCTCAAGCGCGATGCGGCGGACGTGGGCCAGCAGTTCCGTGGACTGATTGCCGTCGAGTGCGGTGGTCGGTTCGTCGAGGAAGAGATAGCGGACCTTGCCTTCGAGGTTGGCGATCACTTCGAGGAGCTGTTTCTCCGGATGGGAAAGCCCTTTTACGGTCCGCGTCACGTCGACGTGCAGGCCATAGCTCGCGAGCAGGGTCTTGCAATAGGCGTTCATTTCGGCGGTTTTCTTCAGGCCATGCAGCGTCACTTCCCTGCCGAGAAAGAGATTTTCCGCAACCGTGAGGTTCGGGATGAGACGCAGTTCCTGATAAACGCAGCCAATGCCCTTGCCGAGCGCCTCTCTGGGCGAGGTCAGGGTGACGGTTTCGCCATCGACGCTGAGCGTGCCATTGTCCTGCGGCTGGGCGCCGGCGAGGATTTTCAGCAAGGTCGATTTGCCCGCGCCATTGTGGCCGAAGAGACCATGGATCGTTCCCGGCTTCACTTCGAAGCCGATGCCATGCAGGACCCCGACGCCCCCGAAGGACTTGGTGATGTCTGTCGCCTTATAGCTCGACATATCGCGTACCTCACATCTACTGACCGGAAGTCGGGCGCGCGAATTTCCGCGCGCCCGGAGAGTCATGGAGCCTTGTCGCATTTCCGGGTGGAAAACGGCGCTCCACGTTCCTGGCAATGCCCTTAGTAGGCCTTGTCGACGGTTTCGCCGGCATTGTCCTTGTTGACGAGCAACGGCGGGCTGTCGATCACAGGGTCGAGCTTCCCGCCGTCAAGGAATTTCTTGATGTTCTCGACCTGGATCTGGGCAAGCTTGGCGGGCTCCTGAATCGCCCCGGCCTTCAGGATCGTGTTGTCCTCGATGTGCTTCACGCCGAGCTTGTCGACAAAGGCGTAGAGCGTCACATCATTGCGGCCGAGCTGTTCGATTGCGGCGATTGCGCCGAGCGCGGACGGTTCGGTGTCGGAATAGACGACGGTGATTTCAGGGTTGCCCTGAAGCATTTCCGTCGTGACCTTCAGCGAGGTGGTTTCCTCGACCTTGCCGTTGACGAGCGCGACGAACTTGACGTTGGGGTTGGACGCCAGGGCTTCCTTGAAGCCTTCGTCACGGGCATTTGCCGCCACGGAGGTCGGCTCGCCGACGATGCCGATGACGGCCTTGCCGTCCGCGCCGATGTCCTTCAGCAGCTGCTTGCCGATATAGACGCCGCCGGCCTTCTGGTCGGTCTGCACGGCCTGTTCGACCTTCAGATTTTCAGCCTTCAGACCCGCCGGATCGGGCAGGAGGTTGATCGTGAAGACCGGGATCTTTGCCTGATTGAGTTCGGAAACGGAGGCGACGCAGGGGCCGGACGAGACGCAGTTCAATGCGACCGCACTGACGCTTTGCTGGGCAAGCGTCTGGACCTGCGAAAGCTGCTTGGCGTCGTCATTGTCGGCGATCAGCACGCGAACGTCGAAGCCCTGCTTGGCGCCGTTTTCCTCGAAGCTCTTCTTCATCGCCACGTAATAGGGGTTTGTCAGGTTCGGCAGGGCAACGCCCAGAACCTTCTTGTCCTGTGCATGGACAGCTGCAGCGGACAGCGCAAGCGACATGCCAAACGCCGCCAATACGGAATTCTTCACGAGTTTCTTCATCGTTCTCCTCCTATTGGATGATGAATTCGATTGCCGGATCGGCCGGCGCCGTCTCTGGTCCGCGCGCTCAGGCGCTGGCCGAAAACTTCTTCTTCAGCAGGGCGACCCAGGGCAGGGAGAGCCGGCTGGATGAACGCATCGTGTCAAAGGTCACGCCGACAAGGATGATCACGCCGATCACCAGGGGCTGCCAGTAGGCGCTGACGTTCAGGACGTTCATGAGATTGGAGATGGTAGCGATCAGGGTGGCGCCGATCATCGCGCCCCAGATCGATCCGATGCCGCCGAACAGGCTGACGCCGCCGACCACTGCACCTGCAATCGAAAAGAACAGCTCGTCGCCGCGACCGGCGGTCGGATAGCCCGTCATCAGGCGCGATCCGTAGATCAGGCCGCCGCAGGCGCCGCAGAAGCCGGAGATCGCATAGACGAGAATGGTGATGCGGGAGGTATTGACGCCTGCCAGACGGGCCGCCTCGACATTGCCGCCAACCGCGAAAATATGCGTGCCGGTCACGGTCCGCTTGATGAAGAGGGCAGCCAGCACGACGGCGACAGCAAGGGCGATGACCGGGAAGGGAATTCCGAACAGCTTATATTGCCCGATGAAACGGTAACCAAAATCCATGACACGGATCGATTCCGCACCCGTGATGATCTGCGGCACGGAGGCTGCGACGCCCATCATGGCGAAGGTCACGATGAAGGGCGGGACGCCGGTTTTATCGATGATAATGCCGTTCAATGCGCCGGCGAGAGCGCCTGACGCGAGCACAAGCACCGCTGCGACCGGCCAGGGCAGGCCGACATATTCGATGAAGACGGCGGCAAGAACGCAGGTCATCGCGACAATCGATCCGCAGGAAAGGTCGATACCGCCTGTGAACAGGACAAACGATTGCCCGAGGCAGAGGAAGCCGATGACCGCGCCGTTGAGAAGCAGCACGAAAATGTTCGACAGCGTGAGGAAATTCGGAGACGCGATGGCGCCGGCGATCATCACGACGAGAAGAACGAAGGCGATGCCTGCTTCGGCGGGGATGCGAATTCCCTTGCCGTCATAGGGTTGGGTCTGTGTCATGTCCGTCATTCCTTCCTCCACTTTGCGAGGGGCAGCGCGGCCCTGTAGGCTTCGCGCACATCCTCGCTCCGCGCGGCATCCTGCGCGCGCGGCTCCGCCACGATTTCGTATCGGGGCTCCCATTGTTCGGCGATTTTCGCTGTATGCTGTCCGGTGACCGCCGCGGCTGCCTGAACTGCCGCGCCCGCGGCTGCGGCTTCCGGAAGGTTGCAGGTCCAGACCTGCTGTCCGGTGAGGTCGGCAAGGATCTGTCGATAGGCTTTCGAGCGGGACGCGCCGCCCGTCACGATCAGCCGGCCGTTACGCTCCAGCCCGAGAGATGCGAGGTAATCGCCGCCCTCCAGCAGACCGCAGATGACGCCCTCCACGGCGGCGCGGGCGATCTGCCCCGGTTCGACGTCGCTGCGAATGCCTGTCAGCATGCCCGTGGCGTCAGGCAGATCGGGGGTCCGTTCGCCATCGAGATAGGGGACGAGGACAAGTCCGCGTGCGCCCGGTTCGGTCGCAAGGGCGAGCGTATCGAACTCCTCGGTGGTCGCCCGGAGGATACGACGGAATGCGTCCGTGACTTTCGCGGAATTCAGTGTGGTGATCATCGGCAGGAAGGCGTCGGCAGCATCCGCATAGCCGTTGATGGAGCCGGCCGCATCCTTGATGCCGATTGTCGTGCGTCCGTAAAGGGTTCCGCTGGTGCCGAAAGAAATGATCACGTCACCGGCACGGATGCCCATGCCGAGCGCCGCCGTCATGTTGTCACCGGAGCCGGCGCCGACGATTGCGCCCTGAAGCGCCTCAAGCCCATCGATCCGCTGAGCCACGCCTGCGGCCTCGCTGGAGCCGATGATGTCAGGCAGCACGCTTTCCCAGTCGATTCCGGGTGCGGCCAGTTCCGCAAGCGCGTGGTCCCATTGATTGGTGAAGGGGTTGAAATATCCCGTTCCCGAGGAGACGCCGCGCTCGGTGGCGGCCCGTCCGCTCAGCCGGTAGAGAAGATAATCGGACGGCAGCATGATCTTGCGCGCCCGGGCGATCGTGCCGGGATGCATGCGTTCGGTCCATGCGAGCTTGCTCACGGTCAAGGCTGCGGCCGGCACCGATCCGGTTCGCCCGGCCCAGTCCTTGAGCGGCAGTTTCTGCCGAAGAATGTCCGCGTCGCGCGCGGATTCGGTGTCGTTCCAGAGCTTGGCGTCCCGCAGCGGCAGGCCGTCGTCACCGAGCATGACAAGGCCATGGCCTTGGCCGCCCACGGAAATGCCGGCGATGCGCGGGAGATAGGTCGTCAGTTCACCGAAGGCGGAAACGAGCGCCTGCCACCACGCCTCGGGCGCCTGTTCGCTGCGCGGCGGCGTGGTTGGCGGGTGCGGCTTGCGGGCTTCGGCAATGACGGCGCCGTCTTCCAGACGCCGAAGCACGATCGTGCAGGATTGCGTAGAGGAATCGACGCCGGCGACGAGATCGCGTTGCATCTGATCAGCCCCCGGCGTTTTGCAGTCGCTTCAAGCTGTCTTCGGCATCACGGCCGACGGCGCCGGAAGGATGGGTGAAAAGGAGCCTGTCCCATCCGTAACCGCGCGCGACGCGGCAGACTTCGACGAGCGCGTCGGTAACGGCGGCGGTCGCAAGAGAGCTGCCGGTGGCAACGACGGCGCCGAGATCGCTGTTGGCGGGAAGCGTCAGCGTGATCACCTCATCCGACATCTGCGCCAGCGGCGACTTCGGATCGGCGGTGATCGAGATCAGGCCGGCGCAGAGCGTCCTGGCGCGTGCGCAAAAGTCGTTGAGCTCATCCGAGCTGCCACCCTTCGAAAGGGCAAGAACGAGGTCCTCCTTCTGAAGGACGCCGAGGCCGCCATGCAGGCCATCGGCCGGCGGCAGGTAGAAGGCGGGCGTGCCGCCGACGGAAAGAAGATGCGCCGCGCGGCTGGCGATTGCGCCGGAGGTGCCGCTGCCGGTGACCAGGATTTTGCCCTTGCACGCGATAAATTTCCCGGCAACGGCCAGAAAGGTCTCGTCGACCCCATCAAGCGTTCCAAGAATGGCCGCAGCATCCGCACGGATGACCTCTTTGGCGCGACCGACCCACTCATGTTCTGACTGCATAGAATGCCTCCCTGATGAGGCAGTCATATGACAGACACGCAAATTCGTCAAGTGAGTATATACGCGCTCATTTGAGCGTTATTAACTTTTAGGTCGCCATCAGCTTTCTTGCCACCCCAGCGTCGGTTATCAGCGTTGTCACCCAGTTCCCTTTCAGCGTGGCCCGTATGGCATCTGCCTTTTCGATGCCGCCGCCGATGCCGATGCGCTCGGGAATGCGCCGAAGCTGGTCTGTGCTCAGGCAGAGTCCGGTCTGGTCGAGCGGGCTCGCGACAGCCTCTCCATCCTCGTCGATCAGGGTGGCGCACACGTCAGCACATACGTTTTTCTTCAATGCATCACGCCGCCAGTCTTCCGGGAAGCCCGAGCACAGGCACGATTCCGCCGGCCGCCAGGAGCCTATGCCGACCGCAAGCACGTCGATCTTGTCGTAACGCGACATGGCGCTTGCGATGGATGTCTCGTTGCGAAGCCTTGCAATCAGGTCGGGATCATCCACCCACATGGGGCCGAACAGTGGATAGGCCGCACCGCCGCTGGCACGCGCGACGCGATGAACCAGTTCGGTCGGGTTCTGGGAAAGGTCGAGCCCCGCAGGGCTTCCGCCAGCCTGCACGACATCCACGCGCGGCAAACGGCCAAGCGCCTTGCCCGTGGCGGAAAGGGTGCGGCCCCAGGACAGGCCGAGCAATTGGCCATCAATCAGCGATTCCTCGAGATAGTCGGCTGCGAGCAGGCCAAGCGGCTCGAACAGCTCGTTCGAATGAAGGTCCGGGCCGTCCAGAACAAGGGCGGCCTTGAGGCCGTATTTCTGCCTGAGCTTCTCGGCCAGCTCCGTGTTCATGTCGCCCTGGTCGTTGATCTCGATCTTGACGATGCCATCGGCAAGGGCGGTGTCGAGAAGGCGGGCGACCTTGAATCTGGAAATGCCCAGTTCATCGGCGATCTGGGATTTGGTCTTCTGCTCGATGTAGAAACGGCGAGCGACGAGGGAAGCCTGAAGTTTTTGAAGTGGGCGTCGAGGCATTTGAGAAGATTTTCGCTCATTTGTTGCAATTGATCTAACCTTTTGACAGATTGCGCGCTGATGGGCAACGACGCCGAATTCGGCCGTGCCCTTTCGTCAGCCATTCAACAGCCAGAAGAACAAATCATGTTGCCGTCCAATCCGATCCAGTCCCAATTCTTTGATGCATTCCTGTTCGACATGGACGGGACGATTCTCGACTCCAGCGCTGCGTCGGAGCGCGTCTGGGGAGGATGGGCCAGGGAAAACGGAATTCCGACGCCACCCTATCATGGTCGCCGGGTGGAGGACACGATGGCAGACCTGAAAAGCGCAGGAATTGATCCCGCGAAGGCCGCGGCTGAAATCACCGAACGGGAGCTCTCGGATCTCGACGGCGTGGTTCCTATCCCGGGAGCGATCGAATTTCTGGGATCGCTTCCAAGCGAGAAATGGGCGGTGGTGACCTCTGCTCCGAAGGAACTCGCCCTGAGACGTATCGCGGCGGCCGGATTGCCCCGACCGATGGCAATCATTGCGGCAGAAGATGTAAAGCAGGGAAAACCGAAGCCCGATCCGTTTCTTGCGGGCGCGGGGCTTCTTTCCGTTGATCCCACGCGATGCCTCGTGTTCGAGGATGCGGATGCGGGAATTTATGCGGCAGAGGCTGCCGGCGCCTCCGTTGTTGTGATCACGCATACCAACAGTGCGACCATCAGGGATAGGCCGGCCGTGGCTGATTATCGGGATCTGCGTGCCCTGGTGGTTGGAGCGTCTCTTTCGGTTGAGCTGGTTCAACGCAGTTAGGAATTGCTGTGTGTGAAGGGTTTTCCTGGCAGGCGGCTGGAAAGGTCGCCGCCGGCATGTGAGTTGCCTTATCCGTGGATGTCATGCATGGAGGTGAGCGACCACGCCGCTTTTCGTCTGATTCATCCGAGATTGGGGAAAGCCCGCATGAAAGGTGGATGAGGACATGTCGCTAAGCCTTCTCCTGAGTAATGCTTCGCTCAGAGCTGCGAGCTTCATCGTCACGATTTACGGCGATGTCGTCGAGCCGAGGGGTGGCGCGATCTGGGTCGGCAACCTCATCGAAACCTGCGCGGAAGTTGGCATCAGCGAGACTTTGGTGCGCACCGCAGCATCCAGGCTGGTTTCCGCCGGCCAGTTGACCGGCGAGCGGCAGGGACGTCGCAGCTATTATAGTCTTACCGAGGCAGCCCAGACTGATTTCGCGGCGGCCGCGCGTCTGCTTTTCGGCACTGCCGATGAGCCGGTCTGGCGTTTTGTTTACCTCGGCGGACCTGCCTTCGAGGCCGATGCGCGAGCCCTGGAGTTGGCTGGATACACCCGGCTTGGTTCTCGCCTGTCAATTGGCGTGCGGCCACTTCCACCCCTGTCTGCCGCAGCCGTCACCTTTAATGCCGAGGTTGCCGGTGGCGGCGCCGGCCTCAAGGAACTGGCGGCGGAACAATGGGGTCTGCAGAGTTACGATGCGGCCTATCGGGAATTCCTTGAACGATACGGCAAATTCTCCGAGGCGCTGGAAGCGGGAGCACAGCTCAGCCCGATAGAACATCTGGCCGCCCGTCTTCTTCTTGTCCATCAATACCGGATGATCGTCCTGCATGACCCGCGGCTTCCCGCCGGTGCGCTGCCCGATGATTGGCCTCATGCCGAAGTACGGCGCCTTTTTGCCCGGCTCTATGTTCGTTTGTCAAAAAAGGCGGACGACTTCATTGCGCGGAAATTTCTGACGGAGGACGGGCCTCTGCCGGCCGAAACGGCTGCCACCAGGCATCGAATAGACGGGCTCCTCGCCATCTTGTGAATTCATGTTTCTGCGAACGCAAAAATGCGGATGAAAGCGCAGAATTTCAAATGTCACAAGAATCGTCAAAAATTGTGTTGAACTGTGACATAAGGAATGGTATTAACTAACCGATCGGTCGGCTAATTGCCGGCCGGGCTGAGGAGGACGAGGAGGAATTAGTGCCTGAAGCATTTATCTGCGACGCTGTTCGCACTCCGATTGGACGATATGCGGGTTTATTGGCATCTGTACGTGCCGATGATCTCGCCGCTGTTCCGCTCGCGGCACTGATGGCGCGTAATCCGCAGGTTGACTGGTCGAAGGTCGATGACCTGATTTATGGATGTGCCAATCAGGCCGGCGAAGACAATCGCAATGTTGCGCGCATGGCGGCCCTTCTATCGGGCATGCCGGTCTCCGTCCCCGGCACGACCGTAAACCGCCTCTGTGGTTCCGGCATGGATGCCGTTGGCATGGCCGCCCGGGCAATTCGCGCCGGTGACTGCGATTTCGTCATCGCCGGTGGCACCGAAAGCATGAGCCGCGCTCCATTTGTCATGCCCAAGGCGGAGAGCGCCTTTTCGCGTGCCAATGCCGTATATGACACGACAATCGGATGGCGCTTCATCAATCCGAAGATGAAAAAGGCTTTTGGCGTCGATTCCATGCCGGAAACGGCCGACAATGTCGCCGCCGATTATGGGGTTAGCCGTGAGGATCAGGATGCTTTTGCTGCGCGCAGCCAGGCACGGTGGGCCGCAGCATACGAGGCCGGTGTCTTTGCCGATGAGATAGCCCCCGTTTCCGTACCGCAGAAGAAGGGTGATCCGATTATCGTTGATCGGGACGAGCATCCGCGACCCGGAACGACGGCCGAGCAGCTGGCCAAACTCAAGGGTGTCAACGGACCGGACCTTTCCGTCACCGCCGGCAATGCTTCAGGTGTCAATGATGGCGCTGCCGCGCTGTTGGTCGCGAGCGAGATGACGGCCAGGGCGCAGGGGCTGACGCCGAAGGCCCGCATCGTGGCCATGGCCGCCGCCGGCGTCGAGCCCCGCATTATGGGCATTGGCCCTGCGCCTGCCGCGCGCCGCGTGCTGGAACGTGCTAAACTGTCCATCGGCCAGATGGATGTCATCGAACTGAACGAGGCCTTTGCCTCGCAGGCGCTCGCCACGTTGCGTGACCTCGGTCTGCCCGACGATGCTGCGCATGTGAACCCGAATGGTGGCGCGATCGCCATGGGCCATCCGCTCGGCATGAGCGGCGCTCGCCTTGTCACCACCGCCGCCTACCAGCTTCATCGTCAGGGCGGCCGCTATGCGCTGTGTACGATGTGCATCGGTGTCGGCCAGGGCATCGCACTCATTCTTGAACGTGTCTGACGCGATAAAACAGGAGGAATGGCCATGTATGCACAGATGGTGAAAACCGACGCCGCCCACGTCCGCAGCCTCGAGGAAATGGACCCGGTCGAGCGCGCCTTCCAGGAGCGCATCGACGCAGGCCAGAAGATCGAACCGAAGGAATGGATGCCGGAAGGTTACCGCAAGACGCTGGTGCGCCAGATAAGCCAGCATGCCCATTCCGAGATCGTCGGCCAGCTGCCGGAAGGCAACTGGATCACCCGCGCACCGACACTGGAGCGCAAGGCGATCCTGCTGGCCAAGGTGCAGGACGAAGCCGGTCACGGTCTCTATCTCTATTGCGCCGCCGAAACCCTCGGTATCAGCCGCGACGAAATGTACGAGCAGCTGCATTCCGGCAAGGCCAAATATTCCTCTATCTTCAACTATCCGACGCTGAGCTGGGCCGATATCGGCGCGGTCGGCTGGCTGGTTGATGGCGCGGCGATCATGAATCAGGTGCCGCTGCAACGCTGTTCCTACGGGCCTTATGCCCGCGCGATGGTTCGCATCTGCAAGGAAGAAAGCTTCCATCAGCGCCAGGGTTTTGACATCCTGATGAAAATGGTGAAGGGCACCCCGGCACAGAAGGCACTGGTTCAGGATGCGCTGAACCGCTGGTGGTGGCCGTCGCTGATGATGTTTGGTCCTTCCGACGACGCCTCCGTGCATTCGGCCCAGTCGATGGCGTGGAAGATCAAGCAGAATTCGAATGACGAGCTGCGCCAGAAATTTGTCGATCAGACCGTGCCGCAGGCAACCTATCTCGGCCTGACCGTTCCCGACCCGGATCTTAAGTGGAATGAGGAAAAGGGTGGTTACGATTTCGGTGAGCCGGACTGGAGTGAATTCTTCGCGGTGATCGCCGGCAATGGCCCCTGCAATGCCGAGCGTCTCAATGCCCGCAAAAAGGCCTGGGACGATGGCGAGTGGTTCCGTGACGGTCTCGTCGCCCATGCCGAAAAGGTGCAGTCGCGCCGGCAGGCCGCCCGCATCGCCGCCGAATAGGTGTGTTCAGGATCGCGCTTGCGGTCCCTTGGTCCCAATCGCAGTCAATACGCTCTCACCGCGGCCCGCCGCTGACGAGCGCGAATAAGGGAGAGAAATCATGTCCAGCGAATGGCCCCTCTGGGAGGTCTTCATCCGCGGCCAGCACGGCCTCAATCATCGCCATGTCGGCAGCCTGCATGCGCCGGATGCGGAAATGGCCGTCAACAATGCCCGCGACGTCTATACCCGCCGCAATGAGGGTGTCAGCATCTGGGTGGTCCGCTCCAGCGACATCACCGCCAGTGCGCCGTCGGAAAAGGGACCGCTGTTCGAGCCGTCCAATTCCAAGGTTTACCGTCATCCGACCTTCTTCGACGTGCCGGAAGAAGTGGGGCATATGTGATGGGCGCGGCTCAAGAGACTGCCACCGTCGACAATGCCGCCCTTTTCGAGTTCCTGCTGCGGATGGGCGACAATACCCTCATTCTCGGTCATCGCGTCTCGGAATGGTGTGGTCACTCGCCGGCGCTCGAAGAGGATATCGCGCTGTCCAACACCGCGCTCGACCTGATCGGCCAGACGCAGCTCTGGCTTGGCCTTGCCGGCGAAGTGGAGGGGAAGGGGCGTTCCGCCGACGATCTCGCCTATCTGCGTGACGGGCTGGATTTCCGTAACGTGCTGCTTGTCGAGCGCCCGAACGGCGATTTCGGCAAGACGCTGATGCGACAGTTCCTGTTCGATGCGTGGCACTACGTTCTGCTGAAGTGGCTCAAAAGCTCCAGCGACCAGCGCATCGCCGAAATTGCCGAAAAATCCCTGAAGGAAGTGTCCTATCATCTCGATCGCAGCCGCGATCTGGTGATCCGGCTTGGCGACGGCACGGTGGAGAGCCATCGCCGCATGCAGGCGGCACTCGACGATCTCTGGCCCTTTACCGGCGAGTTGTTCATCGGCGATGCCTCGGATACGGCCGTTGCCGCCGCCGGCGTGGCGCCGGAGCCCGCATCGCTGAAGGCATCCTGGGATGAACTCGTGGCCGAGACGCTGGAGGAGGCGACGCTGAACACGCCGGCCGATGGTTATATGCAGAAGGGTGGCAAGCGCGGCATCCACACCGAACATCTCGGCTTCATTCTCTCTGATCTGCAGTTTCTGCAACGCGCCTATCCCGGCGGAACCTGGTAGGAGGCGCAGATGATGGCGGCCGAGCATCACCCTTCTGCGCGGCAGGTCTGGACCTGGCTTGCAGACGTTCCGGACCCGGAAATACCTGTCATATCGCTGGTCGATCTCGGCATTATCCGCGATGTCGCCTGGGAAGAAGAGGGGCTGGTCGTGACCGTCACGCCGACCTATTCCGGCTGTCCGGCAACGACGATTATCAACCTCGATATCGAGCGTGCGCTGAACGAGCGGGGTATCGAAAAGGTCAGGCTGAAGCGCCAGCTTTCGCCCGCCTGGACGACCGACTGGATCAGCGCGGAAGGCCGCGAGAAGCTCAGGGCCTACGGTATCGCGCCGCCGATTGACGGAACCGCCGCCGACGGCGTGCTGATGAAGCGCATCGACCGGCTTTCGGGCCGCTCCAACCTGACGATCGCCTGTCCGCGCTGCGGGTCGGCCAATACTGAAAAGATCAGCCAGTTCGGCTCGACGCCATGCAAGGCCAGCTATCGCTGTACCGACTGCCTGGAACCCTTCGATTATTTCAAGTGCATCTGACCTGACGCAAAGGATGAGGGCCGCCCATGGCACGTTTCCATTCCCTGAATGTTACTGAAGTGCGCCGCGAAACCCGCGATGCTGTTGTCGTGACGCTGGTTCCCGCCGAGGAAGACCGCGCCGCCTTCGATTTCACCCAGGGCCAGTACCTGACCTTCCGCCGCAAGTTCGATGGTGAGGAACTGCGCCGCTCCTATTCGATCTGCGCGGGGCGCGATGAAGGTGTGTTGCGCGTCGGCATCAAGCGGGTGGATGGCGGCTGCTTCTCCAGCTGGGCCAATGAGGGGCTGAAAGCCGGCGATACGCTGGAGGCCATGCCGCCGATGGGGGCCTTCTTCACCGATATCGAACCCGAAGTGTCCAAGCATTACCTCGGCTTTGCCGGCGGCAGCGGCATTACGCCCGTCCTGTCGATCATCAAGACGACGCTCAAGCGCGAGCCGCGCTCCAGCTTCACGCTTGTCTATGCCAACCGCCAGATTTCCTCGATCATGTTTCGTGAGGAACTGGAGGACCTGAAGAACAGCTATCTCGGCCGTTTTTCCGTCCTGCATGTGCTCGAAAGCGAGGCGCAGGACATCGACCTCTTCACCGGCCGCGTCAATGCGGAAAAATGTGCGGCGCTGTTCAAGAGCTGGATCGACCTGACCTCGGTGACGACAGCCTTCATCTGCGGTCCCGAGCCGATGATGCTGGCGATTGCCGGCGCGCTGCGCGAGCACGGGCTGCGCGACGACCAGATCAAGTTCGAGCTTTTCGCCTCTTCGCAGCCAGGCCGCGCACGGGCGAGGGCACAGAATGCCCATGGCACGGATGCGAATGCCAGCTGTCAGGCAACGGTGACGCTCGATGGCGCCACCCGTATCTTCAACATGCCCAAACAGGGCCAGAGCCTGCTCGACGCCGCGCTCGAGAACAATATCGACGCGCCCTATGCCTGCAAGGCCGGCGTCTGCTCCACCTGTCGCGCCAAGGTCATCGAGGGCGAGACTGAGATGGAGGTCAATCACGCGCTTGAAGATTACGAGGTTCGGCAGGGTTACGTGTTGACCTGCCAGTGTTACCCGCTGAGCGACAAGGTCGTCGTCAGCTACGACCAGTAAGAGCGGAGGACGACCGCATGACCCACACCGAAACGATGCCGATCGAAGACTATCTCGCACAGGGCGGTGTCCTCACCTCCCCGGACAATGTGCCGGCGCGCTATCGCGGCGAATTGCTGCGCCTGATGGCAAGCTTCGTCGACAGCGAACTGGCGGGTTCCGCCGGTTTTGCCGATATCATCAACGACGCGCCGGGTATCCAGGAGCGTATCTGTGCCGCCCGCATCGTGCTCGAAAAGACCGATCATGCCGGCCAGATCCTGAAGGTGATGGAAAGCTTCGGTGCCGATGGCGGACGTTACGCCGTCCACCACCCATGGGCCGAGCGCCTTCCCCGCGACGCCGATATCGGGGCTGCCCGCCAGAAAGGCGATATGCGTCTTTCGGTCTTCCATTATCCGCTTGGCGGCTGGGTCGACGCCGTCGTCATGAATGTGCTGATGGGCAAGGCGGGGGTCATTCAGCTGCGCGAGCTTTCACATGTCTCCTACCAGCCGCTGGCCGAGGTTTTCCGCCGCATCCTGCCGCGTGAGGCGCGCCATCTCGAACTTGGCATCGCCGGTCTTGAGCGCATCGCGGCAAATCCGGCCGAACGTGATACGGCCATGGCCTCCATCACCTATTGGCGCCCGCGGGTTGCGGCGAGCTTCGGGCTTTCCGGCTCGGCGCGCTTTGGCACGCTGGCACGGTTCGGCCTTCGCCATACTCCCAATGAAACACTCCTTGCCGAATGGCAGGCGGACGTCGAAGCGCAATTGTCTGCGCTGAAACTGATCTGACAGGAAGGAAATGACTATGAACGTTCTGGCGTCCCGGCCTCGCCGGCTCGAAAGCTATGTCTGTGGCAGCTGGACCGCGGGGGCCAGGGAAGGGGTTCCGCTTCTTGACGCCTCGACCGGTGCGCCCGTCGCCTTCATCGATTCGAGTGGCATCGATTTTGCCAGTACCCTTGCCTATGGTCGGGAAAAGGCCGGTCCGGCGTTGCGTCGCATGTCCTTCCATGAACGGGCCGCGATGCTGAAGGCGCTTGGCCTGGCGCTGATGGACCGCAAGGAAGAATTTTATGCGCTTTCCGCCGCCACCGGCGCCACCCGTGCCGACAGCTGGGTCGACATTGACGGCGGCATCGGCACGTTGCTTTCCTACGCCTCCAAGGGCCGGCGCGAACTGCCCAATACGCGTGTGCTGCTCGATGGCGATGCCGAGGCTTTGTCGAAGGACGGCACCTTCTCCGCCCAGCATATTCTAAGCCCGCTTCAAGGCGTGGCAGTGCACATCAACGCCTTCAATTTTCCCTGCTGGGGCATGCTGGAAAAGCTTGCCCCGACGCTGCTTGCCGGCATGCCGGCAATCGTCAAACCCGCTAGCCAGACGGCCTATCTGACGGAACTGATGGTGCGCCGGATGATTGAGACAGGGCTTCTGCCGGAAGGTGCGGTGCAGCTTATTGCTGGCTCGGTCGGCGATCTACTGGATCATGTCGAGGGTCAGGACGTCGTCACCTTCACCGGATCGGCCTCCACCGGCCGTAAACTAAAGAGCCATCCTGCCGTCATCGGCAATTCCGTCCGCTTCACCATGGAAGCCGATAGCCTGAACGCTTCCGTGCTCGGCATCGATGCCGGTCCCGGAACCGAGGAATTCGATCTCTTCGTCAAGGAAGTTGCCCGTGAAATGACGTCGAAAGCCGGGCAGAAATGCACGGCTATCCGCCGTGTCATCGCGCCGCGCGCCCATTGTGATGCGCTGGTCGCGGCTTTGGGCGACCGGCTGAGCAAGACGGTGCTCGGCAATCCCACCGACGAAAACGTCCGCATGGGCCCGCTCGCCAGCCTCGACCAGCGCGACGAAGTGCGCGCCCGCATCCGCGATCTGCTCGGCGATGCGGAAATCGTTGCCGGTGATCCCGATATGCCGCGCATCGTTTCCGGTGACGCCGAGGCCGGCGCCTTTCTCAATCCGGTGCTGCTTTATTGCGACCGGCCATGGGAGGCGAAGGCCGTGCATGACGTGGAGGCTTTCGGCCCGGTCAGCACCGTCATGCCCTATGACAGTGCCGAGGAGGCCGTTGATCTCGCGCGTCGTGGCAAGGGCAGTCTCGTCGCCTCGGTCTTCACCAATGATCCGGCCTTTGCGGAAGAGGTCGTGCTTGGCATGGCGCCGTTCCATGGCCGGGTGATGATCGGCAACCGCGTCAGCGCCAAGTCTTCCACTGGCCACGGTTCGCCCTTGCCCGGCCTCGTCCATGGCGGTCCCGGCCGCGCCGGTGGCGGTGAGGAGCTTGGCGGCATGCGCGGCGTCAAACATTACATGCAGCGCACTGCCATACAGGGCTCGCCGACACTTCTTTCAGCGGTCACCGGCCGCTGGGTTGCCGGTGCGCAGACCCAAACGGACGGCGAGCATCCATTCCGAAAATCGCTGGCGGAGCTTCGCATCGGCGATCAGCTCGTCACCGCCACCCGTCGGGTGACGCTGGAGGATATCGAACATTTCGCCAATTTTACCGGCGACACATTCTACGCGCATATGGACGAGGAAGCGGCCAGGGCCAATCCGTTCTTCGAAGGACGCGTTGCCCACGGTTACCTGATCGTCTCCTTCGCGGCAGGCCTTTTCGTCGATCCGGCACCGGGTCCGGTGCTTGCCAATTACGGTGTCGACAATCTGCGCTTCCTCACGCTGGTCAATCCGGGGGACACGTTGCAGGTGCAGCTGACCTGCAAGGAAATCAATCCGCGCGTCGATGCCGAGCACGGGGAGGTGCGCTGGGACTGCAGGGTCACCAACCAGAATGATGTTGCCGTCGCCCAGTATGACGTTCTGACCATGGTGGCGAAAACGAGAAGCTGAACCTTCGGGCACGCCGAGGAGGCCTGATCTTGAGTGCGAGATCGGGCCTGTCGGATCACGGGAGATGTGGGGAAGGGCGTCTTGAGTCGTTCGTTCTCGAAAAGAGCGATGGTGCGCGTCAGCGCACGGCCTTGACGCCTTCGAGGATGAGCGTGGTTGCTATATCCGCATATTCGTCGCGCGTGACCGGGCCGTTCGGCCTGAACCACATATAGACCCAGTTCATCATGCCAAAGAGCGACATGGTCACTGGCATCAGCAATGGCCGGTCCCGGTTAAGGTCGGGGTTGACCTGCTGTATCACGCCGGAGAAGCGCTTAACGATCCGTCTTTCGATCGCCTGCAGCTCTGCAAGCTGTTCCTGCGACAGCGCGCTGGTGCCGTTGAGCTGCACCTTGTGTTCGTTATCGCGGCCTTCGTAGTTCTTCATGACGGCCTTCACGAGAAGGCGCAGGCGCTCCTGCGGCGCCACATCGCTACGATCCGCCGCTTCGATCGCGCCGTCGAGTTCCGTCAGGTGCGTGCGGACGATGTCGAAGATCAACGCGTCCTTGCCGGGATAATAGTGATAGAGCAGGGCCTTGGAGACATTGCTGTGCGAGGCGATCATCGACATGGAAGCCTTCTCCATGCCCACCTCGGCAAACACCGCCGCAGCACTCGTCAGAATGCCACGCTGTTTTTCCTCGAAATCAACTGCCCGCGTCCGTGCCATGGTCTTCCTGTTTCTGCTCATTCCCGGGCGATTGCCGTGGGAGGGTTGCCGCTCCTCCCTTTACACAGTCAACCCGGTGCCGGACTATTCCGGCTTTTCCTTCATTCATTCTTTCGGGCGGTTGTCCACCACCCGCTTCGCCTTGCCTTCCGAGCGCGCCACGCCTCCGGGCTCATGCACCGAAATCTTCGTGGAAACGCCAACCACGCTCTTGATGTGGTGGGCAAGCTCTTTCGCAGATCCGGTGCGTGCGCCCTCGTCGGTCGCGTCCAGCGTACATTCGACGTGAACCGTCATGTTGTCCATACGGCCCGAACGGCTGAGCTCGATCTGGAAATGAGGGGCAAGGCCGCGACATTTCAGGATCTGTTCCTCGATCTGCGTGGGGAAAACATTGACGCCGCGCAGGATCATCATGTCGTCGGAACGTCCGGTTATCTTCTCCATGCGGCGCATGGATCGCGCCGTGCCGGGGAGAAGCCGTGTCAGGTCCCGCGTGCGGTAGCGCACGATCGGTAGGCCTTCCTTGGTCAGTGTCGTGAAGACCAGTTCGCCAAGTTCGCCATCCGGCAGCACGTCACCGGTCACCGGATCGATGATTTCGGGGTAGAAATGATCCTCCCAGATGTGCAGGCCGTCCTTCGTCTCGACGCATTCGTTGGCGACGCCCGGCCCCATCACTTCCGAAAGACCGTAGATATCGACGGCGTGCATGTCGAAGGCCTGCTCGATCTCCTGCCGCATCGAATTGGTCCATGGTTCGGCGCCGAAAATACCGACGGCGAGGGAGCTTTCGCGCGGGTCGATCCCATGACGGCGGAACTCGTCGAGGATGGAGAGCATATAGGAAGGCGTGACCATGATGATGCGCGGCTTGAAATCCTGCATCAAGGTTACCTGGCGTTCTGTCATGCCGCCGGAGATCGGCACGACCGTGCAGCCGAGTTTCTCTGCGCCGTAATGCGCGCCGAGGCCACCGGTGAACAGGCCATAACCATAGGCGACATGGACGATATCGCCGGCACGGCCGCCCGAGGCGCGGATCGAGCGGGCGACGACGGTTGCCCAGGTGTCGATGTCCTTTGCGGTGTAGCCAACGACGGTCGGCTTGCCGGTGGTGCCGGAGGAGGCGTGGATGCGGGCGAGCTTTTCGCGCGGCACGGCGAACATCCCGAACGGATAGGTGTCGCGCAGGTCCTTCTTGGTGGTGAAGGGGAATTTTGCGAGATCCGACAATGTCTTCAGGTCTGAGGGGTGAACGCCGACCTCATCGAAGCGCTGGCGGTAAAAGGGGGAATTCTCGTAGGCGTGGGTCAGCGACCACTTCATGCGCTCAAGCTGCAGCGCGGAAATCTCGTCGCGCGACGCCGTCTCGATCGTGTCGAGGTCGCCGGGGCGGGGGGAAAGGTCTTCCATTAAAATCTCCTCCGAGAATGCGATGGTACCGGCGTCGGCTTTATTCCGGCAGATGGGTACCCTTGACTGTTCGCGAGTGGCCGCGGAATTCCGCGACGTGCTCGCCCTCCTGATTGGTGATGCGGATATCGTAGATCCCGGCCCGTCCGCGGCGTGACACCTCCCGTGCCGTCGCCGTCAGCCGGTCGCCCTTGAAGGCCGGCGCGATATAGGTCACCGAACAGTGCTGGGCGACGGTGCGCTGGTTATAGGTGTTGCAGGCAAAGGCGAAGGCCGAATCCGCCAGTGTGAAGATGTAACCGCCATGGCAGGTGCCATGGCCATTCGTCATGGTTTCGGCAATCGTCATCGTGATCGTCGCCTCGCCGGGCGCGATCGCAAGAAGCTCCATGCCAATATGGCGGGTGGCGTTGTCATCGTCCCACATGGCTTTGGCGCAGGCTTCGGCCATCGCCTGCGGGGAAAGGCTGGCGGCGCTCATTTGCCTTTGAACTCCGGTTTGCGCTTTTCGAGGAAGGCGGCAACGCCTTCGGCATAATCGGCGCTGCGCCCGGCCTCGCGCTGCAAGTCGCGTTCGAGGTCGAGCTGCTGATCCAGCGAGTTCGTCGCAGCCGCCTGTATGGCGCGCTTCGTCATGCCAAGCCCTTTCGTTGGGCCTGCGGCGAGGCGTTTGGCGAGCGCGGATGCCTCTTCCAGCAACTTGTCGTCATCGACGGAGCGCCAGATCAGCCCCCAGTCGGCGGCGGTTTCGGCTGCAAGCGGTTCTGCTGTAAGCGTGAGCGCCTTGGCACGGGCCTCGCCAATCAGACGCGGCAGGCTCCAGGTGCCGCCGGAATCCGGCACGAGGCCGATCTTGGCAAAGGCCTGGATGAAGCGGGCGGAGCGGGCGGCGAGGGTGATATCGCAGGCAAAGGCGATATTGGCGCCAGCGCCGGCGGCGACGCCGTTCACGGCACAGATGACCGGCTTTTCCAGGCTGCGGATCAGGCGCAGCAACGGATTATAGAAGGTCTCGATGGTGTGGCCGAGGTCCGGCACGCCCTTCTTAGGGTCACGATCGCCAAGGTCTTGCCCCGCGCAGAAACCGCGGCCGGCACCTGTCAACAGGACGGCGCGGACATCCGCATCCGCATGGGCGCGCTCGAAACCGGCGCGTAGTGCAAGATGCATTTCTTCATTGAAGGCATTGAGCCTGTCCGGGCGGTTCAGCGTCAGGCTGAGAACGCCATCGGCAAACGCAGACAGAATAGTGTCTGAATCCGACATGTTTCCTCCCTGTCGCCCTTCCCAGCGGCGACCGTAAAAAAGTTCTTGCATAAACCGGCCGGTCAGTCAATTATAAAACAACAGACTGGGAGGAGTGGGACATGACCGGACTATTCGAGCGCCATTATCCGACGCTGCAAGCGGCGACAGATGCTGCGGTCAAGCGCGATTACTGGTCTGCTTATCCGGAAGTTCCAAGCGGCAAGATCTATGGCGAAACCGCCAAGGATGATGGTCTAGCCTCTTACAAAGCACGCCTCGCGCAGCCCTTCGATCTGCCCGGACACCCGGCAGATAAAAGTCCTGTCGGTGTGGAAATCTCTCCTTTCGGCCCGGCGCTCGGCATTACCTATCCCGCCGCATCCCCCGATCTGCTGATTTCGGCGTCTCGCGCCGCCGCGGCGCAATGGGCATCCGCATCGCCGGAGGTGCGCACCGGCATCTGTCTCGAAATCCTGGCGCGACTGAATGCCAGAAGCTTCGAAATGGCGAATGCCGTCATGCACACGACGGGCCAGGCTTTTGCCATGGCCTTTCAGGCCGGTGGCCCGCATGCCCAGGATCGTGGTCTTGAGGCGGTCGCTTATGCCTATGCCGAGATGACCCGCACGCCTTTGCAGGCGATCTGGACGAAGCCGCAGGGCAGGGGCGAGCCGATTGTCATGGAAAAACACTGGCGCATTTTTCCGCGCGGTATTTCACTGGTCATCGGCTGCAACACGTTTCCCACCTGGAACAGCTATCCCGGCCTTTTCGCCAGCCTTGCCACCGGCAATACGGTCATCGTCAAGCCGCACCCGGCCGCGATCCTGCCGCTCGCCCTTACCGTCGAGATAGCCCGTCAGGTGCTGGTGGAAGAGGGGTTTGCGGCCGACATCGTGCTGCTCGCCGCCGACGCGCCTGGCGCCGAGACTACGAAGGATCTCGTGCGGCATCCCGCCATCGCTATCATCGACTATACCGGTTCGAACAGTTTCGGCAGCTGGGTGCGCGAAAACGCCGGCAGCGCCGATGTCTATACCGAAGAGGCGGGCGTCAATTCCATCGTCATCGGCGCCACCGACAATTTCGCCGGCATGTGCAGCAATATCGCCTTTTCGCTGTCGCTTTATTCCGGCCAGATGTGCACCGCGCCACAGGATATTTTCGTGCCGCGCGGCGGCATTGAAACGGATGAGGGTCACAAGAACTTCGATGAGGTCGCGTCCGGTATCACCGCTGCCGTCGATGCCCTGCTTGCTGACCCGGCGCGTGCTGCCGGTATCTGCGGAGCGATCGCCAATCCCGACACGCTTGCCCGCATTGCGGCAGCCCGGTCGACCGGCCGCGTATTGCGCGAGTCCATGCCGGTCGAGGGACTTGAGGAGGCGCGCACCGCGACACCTCTGATCCTTGCCGTCGATGCGGCCGATACGGATGCTTATGGTGAGGAGCGCTTCGGCCCGATTGCCTTTGTCGTTGCTGTCGATGACGTTACCGAGGGCGTCAACCGCGCTGCTGAACTTGCCGAGCGCAAGGGGGCGATTACGGCCGCACTCTACGAAACAGACGAGGCACGAATTCTCGGCGCAGCCGACGGTTTCGCTGCCGCGGGCGTCAATCTTTCGGTCAATCTGACCGGCGGCATCTATGTCAACCAGAGCGCCGCTTTCAGCGATTTCCACGTTACCGGTGCCAATCCTGCGGGCAATGCCAGCCTGACGGATGCGGCTTTTGTTGCAAACCGGTTCCGCGTGGTGATGTGGCGCCGCCCTGTGGCGGCGTGAGAGGAATTTCGACTTAAACTTTTTTCTTTGGGAGGAGAAATCAACATGAAATTTTTGACGACGACTGCGCTTGCAGCTTCGCTGGCCTTTGCCCTCGGCTTTGCCGCGCCCGCTTTGGCCGACATCAAGATCGGCGCCACCGTTTCCGAAACCGGCCCAGCATCGTTTCTGGGCGACCCGGAAGCCAAGACGCTGAAGATGCTCGTGGAAGAGATCAATGCGGCCGGTGGCGTCAATGGCGAGAAGCTGCAGCTTGTCATCTATGATGATGGCGGCGACCCGAACAAGGCCCGCACCTTTGCGACCCGCCTCGTCGAGGATGATGAAGTCGTTGCGGTCATCGGTGGCACCACGACCGGCACATCCATGGCCGTCATCCCGGTCCTTTCTGATGCCGAAGTGCCGTTCATCTCGCTTGCCGGCGCAATCGAGATCATCGATCCGGTCAAGCCCTTCGTCTTCAAGACGCCGCATACGGATCGCATGGCCTGCGCCAAGATTTTCGAGGACATGAAGAAGGCCGGCATCGCCAAGATCGGCCTGATCTCCGGCTCGGACGGTTTCGGCGCTTCCATGCGCAAGCAGTGCCTGGCGATCATCGGCGAATATGCCATCGAGGTTCTGGCCGACGAGACCTATGGCCCGACCGATGCCGACATGACGCCGCAGCTGACCAACATCAAGGGCAAGAATGGCATTCAGGCCGTGCTCAATCCGGGCTTCGGCCAGGGTCCGGCGATCGTCACGCGCAATTATGCGCAGCTTGCCGTCGGCCTGCCGCTCTACCAGTCGCACGGCGTCGCCTCGGACGGCTTTATCGAGCTTGCAGGTGCGCAGGCGGCGGAAGGTGTGCGCCTGCCAGGCACGGCGCTGCTTGTCGCCGGGCTGCTTCCGGAAAGCGACCCGCAGCGCGCCGTGGTCGTCGCCTACAAACAAGCCTATGAGAAAGCGACCGGAAAGCCGGTCTCGACCTTCGGTGGCTATGCTCATGACGCCCTGCGCATTCTCGTTGATGCGATCAAGCGGGCTGGTAGCGCCGAGCCGTCGGCAATCCGTGATGCCATTGAAGGCACATCGGGTCTTGTCGGAACGACCGGTACGGTGACGATGTCGGCAACGGATCACCTTGGCCTCGATCTCTCAGCCTTTCGCATGCTGAAGATCGAAAACGGCGGTTGGAAAATCGTCGAATAACCGGACCGTGCCGCCGGTCTGCGCCATCAAGGCGCTGACCGGCGGGAACCGTCGCGCCAAGCGGAGGCCCCCATGCCCGAACTGCTGCAATTCCTTTTGTCCGGGATAACGGTCGGCGCCGTCTATGCGCTGGTCGCTCTCGGTTTCACGATCATCTACAATGCCTCCGACGTCGTGAATTTCGCCCAGGGTGAGTTCGTCATGCTGGGCGGCATGATCACGTTCTTCGCGCATGCCGCAGGCGTGCCGCTGCCGCTGGCCGCGCTCATCGCCATCGTGACGACGGCGGCGATTGGCGTTGCGCTCAACAAGCTGGCGATAGAGCCGGCGCGCGGCGCGCCGGTCGTTTCGCTGATCATCATCACCATCGGCGCTTCGATCTTTATCAGAGGCGCCACGCAGCTCGTCTTCGACAAGCAGCTTCACCGTTTCCCGGCTTTTTCAGGCGACCAGCCGATTGCCATCGGCGGCGCGACCATCTTGCCGCAGAGCCTCTGGGTCATTGCCGGTGCCCTGGCCGTCTTCTTCTGTCTCTGGCTGTTCTTCACCCGCACGCTGATCGGCCGTGCGGTGCTGGCAAACGCCAATAACCGCGTCGCCGCGCAGCTTGTCGGCATCAACACCAATTACGTGATGACGCTCTCCTTCGCCATGTCCGCCGCCATCGGGGCGCTGGCCGGCGTGCTGGTGACGCCGATTACGCTGACGGGCTATGATGTCGGCCTTGCGCTGGCGCTGAAAGGTTTTGCCGCAGCCATGCTGGGCGGCATGGGCAACCCGAAGGGCGCGCTGGTCGGTGGCCTGCTGCTCGGTATTCTGGAAGCAATGACGGCTGGTTACATCAGCTCGCAATATAAGGATGCGGCTGCGTTCATCATCATCCTCGCTGTGCTTTTCGTCTTGCCACAGGGGCTGTTTGGCCACAAGTCGACGGATCGGGTGTGACAATGCGGTTATCGAACAAGGCAACCACACTTCTCATCCTCGCAGCAGTCATCGCGATTGCGCCGGTCTTCTTTCCGTCGTCCTATTATTTCCGTGTCGGCTCGCTGATTTTCGTCAACGGTCTTGCCGTGACGGGCCTCGTCATCCTCATCGGTTATGCCGGCCAGATCAGCCTCGGCCATGCGGGCTTTGCGGGTATCGGCGCCTATGCCTGCGCGCTTGCGCCTGTCCATCTCGGCCTGCACCCGGCGCTTGCCGCCGTTCTCGGCGCGCTTGTCTCTGCTGCGATCGCCTATCTTGTCGGTAGGCCGATCCTGCGACTCAAGGGGTATTATCTTGCCGTCGCCAGCCTCGGCTTTGGCATCCTTGTCTCGATGGTGCTTTCGAACGAGGCCAAATTGACCGGCGGGCCGGATGGCATGGCGGTGCCGGAACTGGGGCTGCGCGCCATGCTGAAGGCAATCGGCATTGACCTGTCCAACACCGAGTTCTGGTATGCTTTTTCCGGCGTCGTGCTGGTGATCGGCGCCTGGCTGGCGCTCAATCTTTACCACAGCCCGACCGGCCGGGCGCTGCGGGCATTGCATGGCTCGGAAGTCGCCGCCCGCACGGTTGGCGTCGATGTTGCGCACCATAAGCTGGTCGCGTTCGTCATCTCGGCTGTCTATGCCTCGGTTTCGGGCTCTCTGCTGGCGCTGCAGAACAAGTTCATCACGCCGGATGTCGCGGGTTTCATGCATTCCATCGAAATGGTGACCATGACGGTGCTCGGTGGGGCCGGTTCGGTGCCGGGCGCCATTCTGGGTGCTGCGATCCTTACCACGCTGCCGCAGGTGCTGACGATCTTTCAGGAATATGAACAGCTCATGCTCGGCCTCGTGATGATGCTGGTGATGATCTTCATGCGCGAGGGCCTGCTGCCGTCCATCGCGCGCCGTCTCAGAGGGAGGGGAGAATGAGCCTGCTTCAGATAGAGGGTCTCGGCATCGATTTCGGCGGATTGCGCGCCGTCCAGGATGTCGGGTTTTCCCTGAAACCCGGTGAGATCGTCTCCGTCATCGGCCCGAACGGTGCCGGCAAGACGACCCTCTTCAACATGATCTCCGGCGTCTATGCCCCGACGCGCGGCCGTGTCCTGCTGGACGGTGAGGACGTTACCCGCATGTCGCCGCACCTGCTCGCCCGCCGCGGCCTGTCGCGGACCTTTCAGAATTTGCAGATATTCCAGTCGATGAGCGTGCTCGAAAACGCCATTGTTGGCCATCATCTGCATGAGCGCGGTTCGGTCTTTGCCGATCTCTTCTCGCTGCCTGCAACGCGTCGCCGCAGTCGGGCGTCGGAGGAAAGTGCGCGGGCCCTGCTCGACCGGGTCGGTCTCGGCCGGGCCGCCGAACAGGAGGCGGGCTCGCTCTCCTATGGCGCGTTGAAGCGTTTGGAGATTGCCCGCGCGCTGGCGCTGAAACCCCGTGCGCTGCTGCTCGATGAACCGGCCGCCGGCTGCAACGCCGTCGAGACGGAGGAGATCGATCACCTTATCGCGCAGGTCGCGGCCGAGGGCGTGTCGATCCTGCTGGTGGAGCACGACATGAAGATGGTCATGCGCATTTCCAACCACATCGTCGTACTCGACCATGGCGAAAAGATCGCCGAAGGCGAACCGGCGGCGATTTCGCGCGATCCGCGTGTCATCGAAGCCTATCTCGGCACCCAGGCAGCGGAGGTCCAGAATGCTGACGGTTGAGGGGCTGCGCTCCCGTTATGGCCGCATCGAGGTGTTGCACGGTATCGATCTCGACGTGGCGTCCGGGGAAATCGTCACCGTGGTCGGCGCTAATGGCGCCGGCAAGACGACGCTTTTGAAGTGCCTTTCCGGCATCCAGCCGGTCTCGGCAGGCTCGATACTGTTTCGCGGTGAAGCGCTGACAACCGTTCCGGCGCATACCCGTGTGAAACGCGGTCTCGCCCAATCGCCGGAAGGCCGCCAGATTTTCACCAACCTCACGGTGGAGGAAAATCTTCGGCTTGGCGCCTATCTCTTCGCCGACGACAAGGTGGAGCGCGACATGCAGGATGCCTTCGTAATGTTTCCGATTCTCAAGGAGAAGCGGAACCTTGCGGCGGGCGGCCTTTCCGGCGGCCAGCAGCAGATGCTGGCGATTGCCCGGGCGCTGATGGCACGCCCCTCCTGTCTGCTTCTGGACGAACCGAGCATGGGCCTTGCGCCCATCCTCGTCGCGCAAATCTTCGACGTGGTGAAGAGCATGAAGGCGCTGGGCGTCACCGTGCTTCTTGTCGAGCAGAACGCCTTTGGCGCGCTCTCCGTCGCCGATCGCGGTTATGTCATGGAGACTGGGCGTATAACCATGTCCGGCCCTGCCGCAGACCTGATTGCGGACGAACGCATCCGCGCCGCTTACCTGGGAATATGAGACAATGACCGTTACCATCGCCCGCGAAGACGCCATTGCAATCGTCACAGTCGACAATCCGCCCGTCAATGCGCTGTCGCAGGCGCTTCGCCAGGCGCTTGTCGACACGGTGGCGGAGCTGGACGCGGATGCGAGGGTGAAGGCCGTCGTGTTGCTCTGCGCCGGCCGCACCTTCATCGCCGGCGCCGATGTCAGCGAGTTCGGAAAGCCGCCGTTGCCGCCGCATCTGCCGGATGTGGTGGCGAGTATCGAAAACGCGAAAAAGCCCTGGGTCGCGGCGATTCACGGTAGCGCGCTTGGCGGCGGTCTCGAAGTGGCTCTCGGCTGTGCCTATCGGGTGGCGCTTTCCAACGCCAGTCTCGGTCTGCCGGAGGTCAAGCTTGGCATCATTCCCGGCGCTGGTGGGACGGTGCGCCTGCCGCGCCTGATCGGTGCTGCTGCCGCTGTCGATATGGTGACGAGCGGCAGCCCGGTCGGGGCGAAGAAAGCAAAGGACCTGGGTCTCATCGATGCCGTGATCGACGGCGAGCTTCGTGCAGGTGCAATTGCGTTTGCGAAGCGTGTCGCTGGAGACCCCCTTCCGCAGCCTATCTCCAGCCGTGCCGTGCCGGCCGTCGAAACCGGCTTTTGGGAAAGCGCTGAAAAAGCCGTGGCCTCCAAAGCCAGACGCGAGGTTGCCCCACTGCGCGCACTCGCCTCCATCCGCAAGGCGAGCGAGGCCGAATTCGCCGACGCCATGGTCTTCGAGCGGGAGACTTTCCTGGAACTGCGCGGTTCTCCCCAGGCAGTCGCACTGCGCCACGTCTTCTTCGCCGAGCGGGCTGCGCCACGTCCGCCTGAACTATCCGGCATTACGCCGCATGATATTGGCTCCGCAGCCGTCATCGGCGGTGGCACCATGGGTGCTGGCATTGCCGCAGCGTTGCTTGATGCGGGCCTGCCCGTCACCCTCATCGAGCGCGATACGGCGGCGGTCGAGCGCGGGCTTGCGAATATCCGTGCTATTTTTGAGAGCTCGGTGAAACGCGGCCGTATCACACAGGACGTTGCGGACCAGCGCATGGCCGGTGTCACCGGCAGCGATGATTATTGCCTGCTTGCCGATACCGACCTCGTTGTCGAGGCCGTATTCGAGGACCTTGCCGTCAAGCGCGCTGTGTTTGAAAAACTTTCCGATGTCTGCCGGCCGGATGCGGTGCTGGCGACAAACACCTCCTATCTCGATCCCACCGTCATCAGCGAAGGCGTGAGGCACCCCGAACGTTTCCTCGGCCTGCATTTCTTCAGCCCCGCCCACATCATGAAGCTGCTGGAGATCGTGCCGACAGCGGCAACCGCGCCGGAGGTTCTGGCCACCGGCTTCGCGCTTGCCCGCCTGCTGGGTAAAATCCCGGTTCGCGCCGGCATTTGCGATGGTTTCATCGGCAACCGCATTCTGAAGGTGACGCGTGTGCAGGCCGAACGGTTGCTGCTTTCCGGTGCAACGCCTTCGGCGGTCGATGCCGCCATGCGCGCCTTCGGCCTGCCCATGGGGCCTTTCGAGGCGCAGGATCTCGGCGGTCTCGACATTGCCGCCTTCCAGCGCAAGGCAGCGCGGGAGCGGGGTGAAACGCCGTTTGCGCCGGTGGCGGACCGGCTTTGCGCCATTGAGCGCTTTGGCCAGAAATCCGGCGGTGGCTGGTACGATTACCAGCCGGGCGATCGCGCAGCAAAACCGTCGGAAACCGTGGCTGCGATAATCACCGAGGAGGCAGCCGGTCAGGTACAGCGGGTTTGGGACGACGCCTCGATTGCCGATGCGATCATTCTACCGATGGTCAACGAGGCGATGCGTATTCTGGAGGAGCATATCGCCCTGCGCTCCGCCGACATCGATCTCGTCAAGATCCATGGCTATGGCTTCCCGCGATGGCGCGGCGGGCCGATGCACTATGCCGTGGAGCGCGGTCTTGGCGAGGTCGTGGCGGTCCTCGACCGCCTGTCAGCCGAGGGCCTTGCGGAGCCCCCATGCGATGGCCTGCGCCGAGCAGGCATCCAGTCAGCGATCTAGAGCCTGAACGTCTGCCACGGCAGGCAATGATGGCCGGCCGGCAATGGGGCCGGACATTTGGACGCGCTTGCGTCTAGGACTGCTCGTTGTCCGCGCGGGTAAGCCCGTCTCTCAGCGATTGAACCTTCTCGTTCAGATCGATCATCTGGGGTATGGTAAACCCGGAGCGGCGCAGCAGCGCATCCGTGAGGCAGCCGGTTTTCGGATGCAGTTCCGTTCCCTTCGGGGTCAGGAATACCTCGACCAGACGCTCGTCGGTCGTGCTACGCCGGCGTAAGAGGAAGCCGGCGGTCTCCAGCCGTTTCACCGCCGGTGTGATCGTGCTCGGCTCCAGGCCGAGCCTATCGGCTATGGCGGATATCGTCAGGCCATCGCGTTCCCATAGGGCGCTGAGGGCAAGATATTGGGTATAGGTGACGCCGAGTGCATCGAGCATGGGTTTATAGGCCCGGTTGATCGCAATCGCGGCGGAATAGATCGAGAAGCACAATTGGCTGTCCAGCGGTAGGGTCGGGGCGTCGGTCACGTTTCATCTCCAAAATTTTCTGCGAGTGTTTTCATTACATTATCACAGAAATCGTTATCGCGATAATAAAAATATGGACAGATAAAATTTAATGGCATACAAGATAATTATCGCGATAATTATTATTGCGAAATAAACAAAACAGGAGTTACGCACATGCTCAAGAATGTCCTGCTTGCCGCCGCCTCCATCGTTGTGGCCGCCACCGGCGCCTCCATCGCATCGGCGCAGAATGACGCCGCCGTCAAAAACATCGTCCTTGTCCACGGTGGTTTCGCTGATGGTTCCGGCTGGAAGGGCGTCTATGATATCCTGAAGAAGGATGGTTACACCGTCAGTATCGTCCAGAACCCGACCACCTCCCTTGCCGATGACGTTGCCGTCACCAAGCGCGCCATCGACCAGCTGAATGGCCCTGTCGTGCTCGTCGGCCATTCCTATGGCGGTGTTGTCATCAGCGAAGCCGGCACCCATGAGAAGGTCCAGTCGGTCGTCTACATCGCCGCTTTTGCCCCGGATAAGGGGGAGTCGGTTTCATCGCTGATCGCCAATCCGCCGGAAGGTGCTCCCGTTCCGCCGATCCTGCCTCCGGTGGATGGCTTCCTGTTCCTCGACAAGGCAAAATTTGCGGCTTCCTTTGCCGCCGACGTTGACCCGCAAACCGCTGCTTTCATGGCGGATTCCCAGGTTCCGTGGGGTGTTGAAGCCCTGGCTGGCGCCGTGACCGAGCCGGCCTGGAAGGCAAAGCCGAGCTTCTATCTGGTCGCTTCCGACGACCGCATGATCCCGCCGCCAGCCCAGCGCCTGATGGCAAAGCGCGCCGGCGCCGACGTCACGGAAGTTCCCGGCAGCCATGCCGTCTATGTCTCCAACCCGCAAGCTGTTGCCGACATTATCGAAAAGGCGGCAAAAGCCAGGGACTGAGACGCGCAAAAGTGAAATTGAAACGATAACCGGGGAAATGATCCCCGGTTTTCAGGCTGACGCCCCAAAGGAACCAGTCGCCAGCGGTGGTTTCAGGGTTAAGCCCCAAACCTCCCCCCAGAGTACAAAGCGAAGGCTTCGTGCACCCACACATTCCCGGTCAGCTATTCGATTTACTGCCGAGAGGCAGACACAGTGGCGTGCCATCGGCGGGATGCGGAATGACCATCGCCTCGACCCCGAAAATGGCGTTGATGAGGTGTGGGGTCAGCAGGGCGGAGGGGCTGCCTGTGGCGAGTATGCCGCCATCTGCAAGGGCTACCAGGTGGTCGGCATATTGCGCAGCGTGGTTGAGGTCATGCACAACCATGACGATCGTTCGGCCTTCGTCTGTGTTCAGCTTTCTCAGGAGGTCGAGAATTTCCAGCTGATGGGCGATGTCGAGATAGGTCGTCGGCTCATCGAGCAGGAGGAGCGGAGTCTCCTGCGCCAGCGCCATGGCAATCCAGGCGCGCTGCCTTTGACCACCCGACAGCCGATCGAGCTCGCGCTCGGCAAGGTCAAGAAGGCCGGTGGAGGCCAGGGCCTGTTCGACAATCTCTTCGTCGTGCCGGCTCGGGCGAGACAGGATGCCTTTGTGCGGATGGCGACCGAAACGGCAGAGTTGTCTGACGGTCAGCCCATCCGGAGATACCGGGCTCTGCGGCAACAGGGCAAGCGATTGTGCAACCGTTCTTGCGGCCATCGTTCTGATTGGTTTGCCATCAAGATAGACCGTGCCGGAGGAGGGGTGAATGACACGCGCGAGCGTGCGCAGCAGTGTCGACTTGCCACTGCCGTTTGCGCCGATCAGGGCCGTGATTTTCCCATCCGGTATGGCGAGATCGACATCGTTCAATACAGGGGCGGCGGCATAGCCGACGGTGATTTTTTCGCAGTGAAGGCGTGTCGGGTGGGCATCAGCCATGGCGACCTGTCTCCTTGATCAATAGAAAGACAAGATAGGGACCGCCGATCACAGCGGCGACGATGCCGGCGGGAATTTCATTCGGCAGGGCGATTATCCGGCCGATCAGATCTGCCGAAGAAAGGGCAAGGGCGCCGATAAGGGCGCTTGCCGGCACAAGATGGCGTGCGCGGCTGCCGACGAGAATGCGTGCGGCATGCGGTGCGATGAGCCCCAGAAACCCCATGCTTCCCACAGCCGCGACGCCACCGGCGCACAGGAGAACGGATATGAGGATCAGGCCGCCACGCAGGGCAGGTGGTGAAATTCCGATGCTGATCAGCGTATCGTCACCGAAGCCGCCGGCATCCAGCCGTAGCGCAGAGTAGATAACGGCCGGAAGGCAGGCGAGGAGCCAGAGCGAAAGGAAGAGCCCATCGCGTGCCGTGCTGCCATAGACGCTTCCCGCAAGCCAGACCATGGACTGGTCGGCGCGGGAAGGGTGGAGCACCATGATGTATTGCATCAGCGCCTGGGCAAGCATTCCGAGAGCGACGCCCGTCAGCGCGAGCGAGGCAACGCCAGCGAAGCGCCGACCGATGAAAAGGAGCGCGGCCGCACCGAACAGGGCGCCAGCGATCACGCCGAGCGGCACCGACCAGCTCACCCAGGCCGGTGGTGTCGCGAGCCCGGCGAGAAAAGCCCCTAGCCCCGCCCATTTGGTGATGCCGACGACATCCGGAGAGGCGAGTGGATTACGCAGCGCACCCTGCAGGAAAACACCGGCGAGGCCGAAAGAGAGACCTGCAAGAAGGGAGACGGCGATCCGCGGCAGACGGTATTGCATCACGATGAAGGCGTTTTTACCGCCGCCGAGCGCGTCGAGAACCTCGCGAAAACCGAGCGTGACGGCACCCGCCATGATGCCCAGAAGAGCGATGGCCGCAAGCAGCAGAAAAAGGATGCCGCAGACGCCGATGGCACGCGCGTCTGCCTGTCGCTCCAGCGCGCGGCTCATGCACCCCTCCGGCGGTTGAGCAGCAGAAGAAAGGCTGGAGCGCCGATCAGGGCCGTCACGATGCCGACCGGCAGTTCAGACGGAAAAGCGGCGATGCGGCCGAGAAGATCGGCGGTGTTGAGCAGGAGTGGGCCACAGAGCAGGGAGAGGGCAAGGACGGTTGCCTGGTCGCTGCCGACGAGACGCCGGACGATATGCGGCACCAGAAGGCCGATGAAACCTATGGGGCCACTGACGGCAACAGCCGAGCCGGCCAGGACGACGATGAGAACCGCAGCCAGTCCGCCAACGCGCCGCGCATTCTGCCCGAGTGACACGCCGGTGCTTTCATCGAGCGACAGAACGCCGAAATGCCGCCCGGCGACAAGCGCCAATCCACCACCCACCAGCGAGAACGGCAGGATCGTCCAGACCTTGGGCCACTGCGCGCCGTTGACCGAGCCGGCGAGCCAGTAGACGATGTCCTGCGCCGCATTGTTGGCGATCAATATTGCCTGGACGAGGGCGGAGAGCACGAGCTGGATCGAGATGCCGGCAAGGGCGAGTTTCATATCGTTCATTGCCCCGGATACCGAGAGCGCCCACATCGCAAAGCCCACGATGGCAGCGCCCACGAAGGCCGGCCAGACTGTGCCTGCTCCCCGAAGCGCCGGAAAGGCGATCAGGCAGACGACGATGGCAAGCGACGCGCCGGCATTGATGCCGAAGGTCTGCGGCGATGCCAGCGGGTTGCGTGTCAGGGTCTGGATCAGGACACCGGCCACTGCCAGATTGGCGCCGACCAGAACGGCAAGAAGGACGCGCGGCAGGCGGATGTCCCAGACAAGCGCGTTTTCTGGCGATCCGTCGGGAGCCATCAGAAGCCGCAGGGCCGTCATTGGCGACAATTGCGATACACCGAAGGCAATCCCGGCGATCAGGCTTGCGGCCAGAAGCACGAAGAGAAAAGCTGCGACGAGAAGTGGCCGCCGTGTTTTGTTGTCCGGGCCTTTGGAGGCCATCGCCGTCACGATCCCTATCCTGCCCTGTAGACCTTGGCCAGCAGCTCCCGGGCGATCATTTCGGCAGTTCGCAATCCGCGGAACCGGGCGAACTGGTTGCGATCGACTTCGAAGACCATGTTGCTTCGGATCGCCGCGATGTTGGCCCAGGCGGCATTGCCCTTCCATTGGTCAAGCGCGGTGCCGCCCGGGTCGGTAGCGACAAGCAGGATGTCGGGATTGACCGCGATCAGCCGCTCAAGGCTGGCCCCGCTCTCCACCGGATCGGAGGAGCGGAGGGCGGGCACGAGGCCGAGAGCCTCAAAAACCGAGCCGGTGAAGGATGACGAAGTATGAAGGCTCATCGAATCCGGTGTCGCCACCGCAAGCAGAATGCGACGCTGTTCACCGGACGGGATGCGTGCGACCAGTGCGGCGATGGTCTCATCGTGCGCTGCAAGCACCTGCTGGCCCCTGTCGTGTTCGCCGAGGGCGTCGGCAATGGTGGCCACGCTCTCCTTGATGGTCCTGTAGTCACCTTCCCAGCTATTCAGAACGATGGTTGGCGCAATGGCACTCAGCTGGCCATATATGGCGGCGTGCCGCACCTCATCCGCGATGATCAGGTCCGGCGCAAGGGTGCTGACGAGTTCGAGATTGGGTTCAAGCCTTGTGCCGACCGAGGCGTAATCGATGCTCTTGCCCAGCAGCAGCTCGATGCGCTGGCGCTGGTTGTCGTCGGCTATGCCTGCGGGAACGACGCCAAGAGCATCGAGAGCCTGCACGAAGGAGAATTCCAGTGCCACGATGCGGCGTGGTCTGCCGACGATTTCCGTCGAGCCAAGCTGGTGGGCGATGCTTCTTGGCGCGTCCTCGGCGATGCCGGTTCGGGAAAACATGGCCGACGTGATCGTCGAAAGAAGCAGGATGCCTGTTGTTCTGCGAGTAAAGGTAATCATCGATGGTTCCGGAGAGTGCGGCAGGCCGGTACTATACCCGCCCGCAAATTTTACGCGATCAGAAAGCAACCGAGGCACTGACAAAGAAAGTGCGTGGCTGGCCGACGAACTTGCCGCCGTTGTTGTCAGTTGAGCGTGTGAAATATTCGTTGTCGAAGAGGTTTTTCACGCCGAGTGCGAATTTGGGTGCGTTCTTGTTGTTTTCCGGCTGATACGCCAAGCGCAGGTTGACGGTGCCATAGCCCGGTATGTCGCCAAGGCGTCCGGTAGAGTCTTCTTCCGTGACATAGGTCGTGCCGCTTCCGGGGGAGCGCTGCTTCGACTGCGCCGTGACATCCGCATTGATGACCCAGTCTTCATATCGGTAGCTTGCACCGACGGTGCCGAAGTGGCGAGAATAAAAGGGAAGATCTTTCCCCCTGAAATCTCCTGCCTCGTAAACGGCTTCCGTATAGGTGTAGTTCGCATAGACAGAGAGCCCGTCCAGCGATGGGGTGAGGCTGCCGAGATCGTAACGCCCTGCCGCCTCTATACCCTGGTGGGTGGTTGCGCCGAGATTTGTCCACACGCCTTCACCGACGATGTTGCGGCTGAGCAGCAGTTCCTTGTCGAAATCGATGTAGAAGGCCGTCAATTCCCCGCTCAAGGCATCGCCCTGATAATGCGTGCCGATTTCATATGTCTTTGCTTTTTCAGGATTAAGGCCATCCGTGGTCGAGGCAAGATGGCTATATTGCTGAGGCCCGAAGGAAACGCCGGCATTTCCAAAGACGCTCCAGGCATCGTTGATCTGGTAGGCGACAGAGAGCGTGGGCAGCAGTTCGTTCGCGTCGAATTGCGGCGAGCGCGATGCGGTCACGACACCACCGGTGACGTCATTGACGGTGTTATTGGTGCTGATCATCTCGTAGCGGACGCCCGGCGTGACGGTCCAGTTGCCGAACTGGATCTTGTCGTCGATATAGATGGCGTGTGCCTTGGTGCCGCCCTCGCTGGTCTGGTAGGTGACCATCGGACGCGTATGGGGATTATAGCCGGGAACGCGGTCGTAATATGCGGTGCGCGCTGCCACCTCGGAGCTTTCCTCCCAGAGATAACGATAGCCGACAGTCACCTCATGCGTGGTGTCGCCGATGTCGAATAGGCGCGAGTAGCGTGGTTCGATGCCGAAATATTCATAGTCGCGCGGTGCCGAAGTCAGGCGATAGCGGTTTGCGCTTGCCCCTGTTCCCTGCTGTTCGACGAAGCTGCCGCGGAACGAATTCACATAATAGCCGAGGATCTCGAAGTTGTTTTCGCCGTCATTGTGCTGATAGCGCAGCGAGATATCATTACGTCGTCCATTGAACTCATCGTATTGCCGTGTCGACTGGAATGGGTCTGCCGCATATTCACCCGTTGTCAGGCCCCCTGGCATTTGCCCTTCGCCGCTGTAGTGGTGATATTGCAGGCTCAGCGTATCCGTATCCGAAAATTCATATTTGCCCTTGAAGATCAGGTCGTCGATATCCGTGCGGTCGTTGCTGTCACGATAGCCGGTGCCATGAATGCCCGAATAGAGAAGTGCGGCCCCAAGCCCGTCATCATTGGTCCCGCCGATCAGGAAACTTGGTGTTGCCTTGGTGCCGCCGCCGAATTCAGCGGAGGAAGACATGCGAACGGTGACGTCATCCGGGATCGGGTGTGTCACGAAATTTATGATTCCGCCGACATTCTGCGGTCCATAGCGTACGGAGCCTGCCCCGCGCACCACATCCACGGTATCGACATTGCCCAGCACGAGAGGGAATAGCGACAATTGCGGCTGGCCATAGGGAGCGTAGGACAGCGGTATGCCGTCCATCAACACGGTGGAGCGTGGTGACAGGCGCGAGGTGAGGCCTCGAACACCGAGGTTTAGAGAGACATCGCTGCCGCCGGTGCCGGCACTTTCCTGCACCTGGACGCCGGGAATCTGGTTGAGGGCGTCACGAATGTCGACAGCGCCGCGCTCTTCCAGCTCCGTTTTGTCCATGATGGTGCGAGCGCCGGGGTGCTTCAGCACCTTTTCCTTGTTGGGCTGCTCCAGCCAGTTGCCGGTAATGGTGATGGCTTCAAGGACGGTTTCGCCGCCATTGGCGCTATCCTGCGCGAAAACGCTGGCGGGTGCGAAGGCGACCGAAGCGAGGAGAACGGAATTTGCTAATCTACGGTAGGAAATCATCAGGGCCCCAGACTGAAAACAGGACAATAAAATTCCTTCCGTGCCGGTACGGCGCGGTAAGGGGATCATCGGTTTGAAATGGCGTGTGGGAGCGGTTGCTTGCGCGCTTCCGCTAGAAAATGATTTTTCGACTATATTTCATGAGTGCCCCTCGACGGAAAATACGGGATCGGCCGCTGTCGCCCGCGGTTATGTCGTCGTCACTACATTATTGAAGTGCGGATATCAATAAAACATTACTGATATCCTCATCTTTTTGAATGGCGCCTTTCGGGATGCGCTATTGCGGTATCTGTTCGCGCAGCCGCGCGAGGCGCTTTCGGCTCTTGAGCGCTCGGTCCTGATTACGCGTGGCAATGCCGTAGGCAAGAATATCGGAGGTGACGACGGCGCCGAGCGTCCAGCTTGCAAGTCCCGCCGCGGATCCGACGCATGTCAGCACTGCGGAAACCCTGTCGCGATAAAGCTCCGTCAGCTGGACGCCGCATACCAGGATGACACGACAGCCGATGTCGCTGACCTGATTGACGATGAGCCGCAATTCGGCCGTGTCGCGGGCGACGTGGAACAGAATGACGACGTCCTCCTGCCGCAGATCAACCAACTCGTTGGCGAGCGAAAAGCCGGACGATCCGGAATGACGGGTTCTCAGCCCGACGCGGCTGAGTGCTGTCGCGCAATGCCTTGCTTCCACCTCGGATCGTCCCATGCCCAGGCACCACACGGTATCGGCGGCATCGAGCAACTGGATCGCATTCGCAAGCGAATCGATCTCCAGTTTTTCTTCACATGAGGTCATGATCTCATGGGCTGTGGAGAAGATGCGTTTTTTGATCCTGCCAAGATCGTCGCCGGTGGCGCGGAACCGCTGCGACAGCCGTTCCGTTGTTGGAACGCTTTTCGCCATGTTGCGGCTGGAGAGCCGCTTGAGTTCCGGCAGGCCGGTGAAGCCGAGCCGTCGCGCCGCACGAATGACCGTTGCGTCGCTCGTACCGCTCTTGGCGGCTATATCTTCCGCGCTTTCGAAGATCAGGATGTCGATCGGCGTTGCCAGTAAATATTCGGCAACAGCCAGTTCCGAACGGCTGAGTTTCGATTTGTGCTGCTGAAAGCGGTCCCGCAACAGCATATTATTGTCGTCGCTCATGCCATTCCCGTTTTGAAAATGAAGTACTCACGACAAACTAGATAGCTGACAAGCCTTTCCATCGAAACAGGAAATCCGCTCACCGATGAGAATGAGCAGCGAAGGGATGAGCGGGCGCCCGCTTCGATCGTGGCGCCCGGCGATTTTCACATCAGTAATCCGAGGCGAAGTTCAGGCGGAAACGCGCAGTCTGAACCGGGCGAGGATATTGCCTTCACACCACATCGGAAAATTGGTGCCCCACTTGTTATTGTGCAAATTGAAGCGGATGCCTTCGGCAAAGCTCGGTCGTTCCCGGCAGAATGTCATGAAATCCCAGCTTGCGGGCGCGACGAGTGGCGTGTCCAGGGGCTCGATCGTGTATTGCAGCCCGTCCGACAATGCTGCGCGAGCAGCGGTGACCGCCTGGAGCTGAGCGCCGCCACTCTCGGCGGTGTTCTCCGCCTTGTGCCAGAGGTCCATCTTCTTGAGATTCCAGGCGATATCACCCTTCGGGGTGAAGGACAGGAAACTTGCCTCGGGCATGCGGTTGGCAGGTTTTTCATGCAGGACGAATGTCAGCAGCAATGTATCCTGATCCTGTGCCAGCCGCAGCGAGACGGTCGGCGGCGCGCCATATTCGGCCGTTGCAAGCGTCGGCAGGGAAAGGAGCAGGCTGTCGCCTTCCGCGGCCAGCAGCTTTGGCAGGAAGGTCTTTGACAGGCCGGTGCCGGAGGCGGCAAGGCCGGGCTTGTCATGGTCGAGAACCGCCCATTCCTGCCGGTGCGTAAGATAGGTATCCATATGACGGGCCACGTCTTTGGCGTCGTAGCTTTCATAACGATAGCTGATAAGCGACCCGTCGCCGCCTTCAATGCGATGGCCTGATGGTGCGATGATGGTGACGATATCCCCTGTCGCAGGATCGATCTCGGCCGACCACGCGCCGGCCTTCAGATTGCCTTCGACGGCTTGTGGCGAGGGCATTGCAGGCGGCGTCACGGCAGCAATGGCTGCCTTCGCCTCGGCATGGTCTTTTTCATCCAGCGCCGACATTGCCTGATCGAGATAGTTTCGCTGCTCCTGCCATGAGGCTTCGGAATAGGTAAAGCGGTGGTCGCTGAGGCGCGCAGCATCGAAATCCTTGCGCGACCAGGCCTTGTCGTCACGCAGATAGGACTTGATGTCGACGCCGCAGGTATGCTCGGCCACCATGGCAAGACCGCGGCCGAAGGCGAGGCGCGAAGTGGTGAGGCCATCGGCGGCGAAACGATCATAGACGCCTTGCAGGGCGAGGAATCGGGATATTTTCTGCGGATCGGTGGCGCTGCCATGAATCCAGCTGTCCGCCAGTTCGAGATCGATGACAGGGAAGCGTTCGCGCTCCTGCCACATCAGCGCACCATAATCCTCAAGGGTGGCTGCCTGGATTGTCGCCTCGGGTTCGCGATGGCGCATTTCACGATAGGTTTCCGCCGTCTGCGGCACGCTCTGCGGGCCGATATTATCGCTGGTATGGGCAAAGCCGAGACCATCCATCATGCCCTCGGGGAAACAGGTTTCGCCATAGGAGCGCTGGTACATGACGACGATTTCCTCGCCGCCCGGCGCGCGCCAGCGGAAAATGTCGGGAACTTCCGGCGGGGGTGAGGCTGTGTTGACGCCAAGATGCAGGAAACGAATGCCGGCTTCGGCAAGCAGCGGCACCATGCCGAGCGTGTGGCCGGGAACGTCGGTCATCTTTGCTGCGATTGTTTTGGTTGCGAAGCGGCGGTCAAGTTCCTGCGAATAGGAGAGCCCGGCGCGGAAGAGATGGGGCGACATCAGTTCCGTATGGGTGGTGAAGGGCAGGCCGTGCCAGCGGATCAGGCCGCGCTCGATCGCTTCTTCAAGCTTTGCGACATCCGAGGCGGGGCGGGTATTGAGATAGTCCCAGATCAGCCACGCGCCAGTCGTCCAGATGAACTTTGGCGCCTCGGGATTTTCTGCATAAAAATGCGCCCCGGTCTCGATGGCCTGCGGGATGAAACGTTCGTGATATTGCTTGCGGACCTTTTCCGCGTGGTCGGTGAAACCAATGTCGAGATGGGTCTTGAAGACCAGATGCACGCGCTTTTTTGTCATATCTTTTCCGTTTAGCCCACGGTACCGCGCACGACGAGACGCGTGCCGAGCGTTTCGACCATGGGGTCTGCGTCGGGGGTTTTGAGCCGCCTCAGGATAAGGCGGACGAGGGCCCGGACGCGATCTTCGAGATCGATCCGGACTGTGGTGAGGTTGTAGCTCTTCCAGTGGGCTTGCGGGATGTCGTCGAAGCCGACCACCTTCACGTCGCCCGGAACGGAAAGGCCGAGATCATGGCGCAGCGCATCGATCGCGCCGAAGGCGCCAACGTCATTGGCAGCAAAGATGGCATCTGCGCCGTCACCGACGCGGAAGAGGTCAAGTGTCGCGCGGTAGGCGGTATCATAGGTATAGTCACCGGCAACGACGATCGGTGGCTCCATGCCCCGTTCGGCGAGAATTTCGGTGATCATGCGCTCGCGCTCGTTGTTTGCGAGCGATTGTTGCTTGCCACCCAGATAGGCAACACGGCGTGCGCCATAACCCTGCAACAATGCAACCGCCTGCTCGATGCCTTCTCTCTGGCGCACCAGAAGACGGTCGTAGATGCTGGAGGTAGGCTTGCCGGAAAACTCCGTGGCATCGTCATAGATAACGTAGATCGGCACCGCGCGGTCGAGAAAGCCGGTCAGCACGTCAGGCGCGATATTTTCCGTGAACGCGATTACCGAATCCGGGTTGAAACCGCGCATATAGGTCAGCAGGGTCTGATCCATGCTGAAATCGGCCTTGGCCTTGAAAAGCAATGTGGCAAAGCCCTCTGCCTGCAATGCCGTCGTCAGTGCGTCAATTTCCTGGCTTTCCCATGGGCTGCACACATCAGGCACAATCATGCCGACAAGGTGCGAGCGGCGCGTGACCAGCGACCGCGCGGCCATGTCGGGCGTGTAATTCAATTCGCGCGCCACCTGCAGGATGCGGTCGCGCTTCTCCGGCTTCAGCGAGGCATTCGGGTTGAATGCACGCGATACAGCGACCCGGGAAACATTGGCTTCGCGCGCCACGAGGTCGGCGGTCGCACGGGCTGCTTTTTTGCTGTTCAGTTCATCCATAGATCGCACTCGGCGCCAAAATGAAAACGTGTTCATTGATGAATTGCCTTTTTGGAGATGTCCGTCAAGCTTGATGTGGTGAAATTACGATAAATCTGGTCAAATTCTTCGTTTTTATGGTTCGTATTCAGGTTTGTAATTTTTTCTGATGAACGCCCTGTTGACAAAAATGAAAGCGTGTTCATTCTTGGTGGCGGGATGAGGCGGGGACCGGAGGAGTTCTAGTTTGCCGGATCCTCGAAAAGCGCGCGCCGTCGCGCCGAACTATTTTTTGGGAGGACTTTCAATGCGCAGGAGCATCAAAACTCTGTTGTTGGGTGCCACAGCAGCAATCGCGCTGTCGGGCCCGGTCTTGGCCGCGACGGAGCTCAACATTACCTGCCGCTGCGTGATCGGCGGTGTTAATTCCGGCATGGCGGAATGGATTCAGAAGGCCGTTATTCCCGCCTTCACGGAAAAAATGAAGGCCGATGGCAAGGATGTCACGGTCAAGCTGACCCAGTTTGGCGGCGAGGACGAGCAGCTGACGCAGCAGCTCGCGCTTGATTTCTCCACTGGTGCAGGCCCGGATATTTCCAATTTCGACGGCTTCATGATCCCGAGCTTTGTGCAGGGCGGCCTATTGAAGTCGCTCGAAGAGATTGCCGGCCCCGCGGCGGCATCCTGGGAGGGCTGGAAGCATATCTCGGAAGGTTCTCAGGCCCTGATGAGCTACCAGGGCAAGCCCTATGGCATCGCGCTTGGCACCGATGCGCGCATGATTTTCGTGCGCAAGGACGTATTCAAGAAGGCTGGCATCGATGCCGACGGCTGGCAGCCGAAGTCCTGGGACGAACTCCTCGAAGCCGCCCGCAAGATCAAGGCTGCCGATCCTGAAAGCTTCCCGCTGCAGCTGAATGCCGGCGTCTCAATGGGCGAAGCCACGACGATGCAGGGCTACTGGATGGCGCTGCTCGGCACCGGTGAGCAAGTTACCGATGAAAACGGCAAATACATCGTTTCCAGCCAGGGCATCCTCGATACGCTGAAGCTCTATAAGACAATCTATCTGGACGAGAAGCTTGGAGACCAGCGGGCTCAGCTGCTGGCCGATGGCCGTAACCGCAGCTTTGCCAATTTCCGCAATGGCAAAACCGCCATGCTGGTCGAAGGCGACTGGTTCTATCGCTCCGTCACCAAGCCGGGCGCCGAATTCGAAGTCGCTGACCGTGACAATGTCATGACCTGGAAAAAGATGCCTTCCGAAAAGCCCGGCCGTGGCCTGCGTGGTCAGGATTTTGTCACCATGTCTGGCGGCACCGGTTTTGTCATCAATCCCAATACGGATACGCCGCAGGAAGCCTGGGAACTGCTCTCTTTCATGAACAGCAAGGAACAGCTTGATGCCTTTCAGGCGATCCAGCCTGCGATCCGCATCCGAAATGACGTACCGATCCCGAATTCACCCTTCCTGACGGAAACCGCCAAGACATTGCTGCCGATCACCACCGCGCGCCCAAATGACGCGAACTACAACAAGGTTTCCGCTGAAATTCAGCGCATGACCGAACGCGTGGTTTCCGGCGAGCTCTCGCCGGAGGATGCAATGGCTCAGTTCAAGACCGCCGTGATCGGTATCGTCGGTGCAGAAAATACGGTTAGCCGCCTCTGAGGCATAACGGACTGCGTCTGACCGATTACCGGTCAGACGCAATTTGCGACGGATCGATGCGATCCGCCATGAGGTAAAAAAGCATGAAAAACTTCTCGCTGCTTTCCACGCGGGCAGGCGCTGTCTTTTTGGCTCCTGCCGCCGCGCTGGTCGGCATTTTTGTTATGGTCCCGTTTTTCTGGGTGATCTTCGTTTCTTTCACGAACCGAACGCTCATCGGGCGCACGGCAGTCGATCCGGATTTCGTCGGTCTGCAAAATTATTTCACGCTGTTTAATCCGGATACGTTCTTCACCCGCGGCCAGTTCGGTTTTTCCTTCATCCTGACGCTGCAATTCGTGCTGCTTTCCGCGCTTGCAGGCCAGGCGCTGATCGGCCTGTTGCTCGCCTGGCTCAGCCAGGCCGTATCGCCGGCATTGAAGTCCTTCCTGCAGACGGCGGTCATTGCCGCATGGATATTGCCGGAAGTGGTCATCGGTTTCGCGTGGTTCGCCTTTCTCGACTATGACAATGGCACGCTGAACATGATCATGCGCGGCCTCGGTCTGCCACCCGGCGACTGGCTTCTGCAGCAGCCTTTCTGGGTGATCGTGTTTTTCAACACCTGGCGCGGCGCAGCCTTCTCGATGATGCTGTTTAATTCCGCCTTTCAGTCCATCCCGCCGAGCTATTTCCAGGCAGCGGACGTGGCGGGTGCGACCTCATGGCAGAAGCTTCGCGACATTGCGTTGCCGCTCATCCGCGGCCATGTCGTCACCGACCTCATCCTCATCACAATGTGGACTTTCAACGTGTTTACGCCATTCCTGCTCACCAATGGCGGGCCGTCCTACCGAACGGAACTGCTGTCGATCTATACCTATCGTATCGCATTCAAGGATTTCGAGTTCGGCAAGGGTGCGGCGGTCGGCGTCATCATCATGCTCGTCAACCTCGCCTTTGCGCTTGTCTATTTGCGTATCGCGCGCAAGAAAACGGCGGAGGCTGAATGATGCAGATCTCCGGAAACGTCTTTAAACGCCGCATTCTCTTTTCCGTGGCAGCATCCCTGCTCGGCGTGGCCTTCGCCCTGCCGCTCGTCTGGTTCATCTTCGCACCGTTCAACGCCCGCGCCGAACTCGGACTCGCAATTCCCGAAGCGTTCACTCTCTCGAACTTCATGACGGTGTTCGAGAACACCTTTGCAATGCGGGCCCTTTTGAACAGCCTGATCCAGTCTTTCGGCGGGGTCATTCTGATCGGCGCGGCAGCGACGCTTGCTGCTTATGCGCTGTCTCGCTCGTCAATTCCCGGTAAAGGGGCCGTCACCTATACGCTTCTGCTGTTTTCTTCCGTTGTGTCGGGTTCCGCGGCGATGGTGCCGATCTTCCTGATCATTTCTGCGGCCGGTCTCATCAATACCCATATCGCCGTCATTCTCGTTTTTGCGGGCGGGCTGCTGCCGACGGCAATGTTCATTCTCCGCGATTTCATCGATGCCATCCCGCGTTCCTACGAGGAAAGCGCCATGGTGGCCGGTGCCTCACCGCTGCAGGCTTTCTTCGACGTGGCATTGCCGGTCATCCGGCCGGGCATCGTGGTCGTCGTGGTCTGGGCATTCGTCAATATCTGGGGTTCATTCCTCATCCCCTTCATCCTGCTGCGCAGCGATAGCCTGATGCCGGCCTCGGTCGCGATCTATTCCTTCTATTCGGAGGCGGGCACACCGATCGTTACGCTGCTCGCTGCCTATTCGCTCATCTATTCGCTCCCCGTCATTGTGCTTTACCTCTTCGTGAACTGGAAGTTTGGTTTCCGGTTCTTTGGTGGCATCAAGTCGTAATCGGAAATCAGTTTCATGGCCTCTGTCGAATTCCAGAATGTCTCCAAGAGCTTCGGTCACTTTCATGCGGTGCCCGACATCAGCTTTCAAATATCGGACGGCGAGTTCGTCTGCCTGCTCGGCCCCTCCGGCTGCGGCAAGACGACGAGCCTGCGCATGATCGCCGGCCTCGAAACGCCGACCTCGGGCAAGGTGCTGATCGGCGGCAAGGACGTCACCTATCTGCACCCCAAGGACCGGCAGATATCGATGGTCTTTCAGGACTATGCGCTTTATCCGCACATGAACCTTGCCGACAACATCGCCTATCCGCTCAAAGTGCGCGGCGAGAGCGAGGAAAAGCGCCACGCGCGCGCCAAGCAGGTGGCCGACGTGCTTAAGATCGGTGATCTGATGAAGCGCCTGCCGAGCCAGATTTCCGGCGGACAGCAGCAGCGTACATCGCTGGCACGTGCGCTTGTTTATCCCAGCCAGGTCTATCTGTTCGACGAGCCGCTTTCCAACCTCGATGCCAAGCTACGTCTTGAAGCGCGCGGCTTCCTCAACCACCTGCAGCGCGACATGGGCATGACGGCGGTCTATGTCACCCACGACCAGGCGGAGGCCATGGCGCTTGCGACCCGCATCGCAGTCATGGACAAGGGCCGCATCGTTCAGTTCGCACCGCCCATCGAGATTTACCGGCGTCCGGCCACCACCTTCGTTGCCAATTTCGTGGGCAACCCGCCAATGAACCTCGTGTCGGCCGATGCCATGGTTGCCTATGGCAAGCTGCAACTGCGCGCCGATGGCCTGACACTGCCGGGCCTGCCTGTCTCCGACGCCATTGCGGCGGCCGCGGGCCGCGGCCGGATGACGCTTGGCGTCCGGCCCGAACATTTGCGGATTGCCCAGGCCGGTGATGAAAACACCATCACGGGCAAGCTTTTCGCCAATGAGAACATGGGCCCGGAAAGCCTTGTCACGATGGAGCGCGAGGATGCCGGCCGGGTGACCGCCCGCATTTTCACGGATGATGAGATTCGGGTGAACGACGTCGTGACGCTCGCCTTCGATATCCGCCACGTCACATTGTTCGATGGCGCCGGCATACGCATTCCGGATGTCGGTGAGTAAGACGGGAAGTGTGATGACCGAAATCAGGGTTCACGTCAGTCGCGCCGACCAGTCGGCCGATCCTTACTTCTATGTTCCTTTCGATGTTCTGAAGGGTGTAACGCGCATCGACGTGACGATGGCCTATCGGAAGGACGAGGATTGCGTCATCGATCTCGGCGTGCTCGACGCTACGGCGACGGACTACCCTTCAGTCGCCGGTTTCCGTGGCTGGAGCGGTGGCGCACGCGATTGCTTCTTTGTTGCGACCGATGATGCAACGCCCGGCTATATCCACGGCGAGATGCCGGCCGGCACATGGAAAGTCATGCTCGGCCTGCATAAATTGCCGGAAAACGGAGCCGATGTCGTCGTGACTATCCGTTGCGACAGCGCGCCGCGCAAACTCGAGCCGCAGCCGGAACGCCGCTTTCCGCGGCGGGAAGGGGCGGGCTGGTATCGGGGCGACCTGCATTGCCACACTTTCCATTCCGATGCATTGGGCTCTCCGGAGCTGCTGCATCAGGCTGCCTCCCAGGCCGGTCTCGATTTTCTTGCCATTGCCGATCACAACACCATCACGCAGCGCCGCTATTTTCATCCGCAATCCTCGCCGGACCTTGTCTTCATCCGGGCGATGGAGATAACGACGGCGACTGGCCACGCCAATGTCTATGGTGTCGATGAGTGGATCGATTTCCGCATGACCAAGCCGGAACATGCCCATACGCTCTCCCGGCTGGTGCATGAGCGCGGCGGGCTTTTGTCCATCAATCACGACAAGCCCACCATTCAATGGGACTACGAACTGCCCGAGATCGACTGCATGGAGGTCTGGCAGTCACACTGGATGGCGTGGAACTGGGTGTCGCTCGGCCGCTATCAGCAGCGACTGGCTTCGGGTCTGAAGATCTCCGCCATCGGAGGCAGCGATTTTCATCAGCCTGCGCAACTCATGCCCGAGGGGCCGCTGGTGCTTGCCCGCCCGACGACGGTGTTCTGGCTGGAGGAGTTGTCGGAAGATGCTATCCTCGCTGCGATGAAGGCGGGTCGCGGTTATGTGACGGAAAGCCCGACGGGGCCGCATCTTGCGCTGACGGTGAACGGCCAGCCGATGGGTTCGACGGTTTCCGGACCGGTCATCGCAGAGGCCGATGTGAGGGGTGCGGATGGCGATCTGCTCGTCTGGATCGATGCAAGTGGCATTCTCACCACGCAGACCATTGAAACAGATGCTTGGACGGGCAGTTTCTCCGGCGAGGCAAAGACGTTTCTTCGTACCGAAATCATCGCTGCGAATAGCCGCGAAAGGCTGGTTGCCGATTTCATGGCGGCACAGGAGGGGCGCTCGCTTCCCTGGCAGCTTCAGGGCGCCCATATGCAGGATCAGCCGATCCGCCGGGCAGTGAGCAACCCGGTTTACATCCAGCCCTAGTTTCCCGGACAGATGACAGGTGGGGCGGGCGGACTTCTCCGCTCGCTCGTGCACTTGCGATATTACGGGCGCGGCAAAGCCCGCACGCCGTCGCGGCCGGTTCTGCCGCATCCTTGGTTAAAGACTATCAGGTGGTCCGGTCGTTTCTCCGCCATGGCACAGGTTTCGGCAACGATGTTATGATGCGTCCGAGAGTGACGTGTATATACAAATGGATGCCGCTGAGGTCATTCGGCCTCCCAGCGCGATCTCCAGATTTCAGGGCAGTTCCGGCGCGCAGATCGCCTGATTTACCGATGTGAGCGTCAGTCGATAAAAGTGCTTCAAGCGGTATTGCATTCGTATGCATTTATGCTACTTTGCATACGAATGCAAAAACTGACGCGACGTCGTTATGAGAAATTTGGGAGGAGCCAAATTATGATTTCGAGGCGTAACTTCACGCAACTGGGTTTGGCGGCGTCGATGGCGGCCACCTTCGGTGTTTCGCCGCGCCGGGCCTCGGCTGCTCTTCTTGAGGGCAAGCCTTTCGCCGGCCAGGCTATCAATATCATGCTGCCGCAATCGAGCCAGTTTCGCGCCCATGAAAAGCGGCTTGCGCAATTTGAAGAACTGACGGGCATCAAGGCTGTTTATACCTATGTTCCCTATGGTCAGGTGCGCGACAAGATCACGACCGAAGCGGTGGCGGGCAGCTCTGAATATGATGTCGTCTGTTATCAGGACAATTGGGGTCCGTCCCTGTCGATTTATCTGCACCCGCTCGACGAATTGCTCAAGCGCGATGGGCTCGACATCAACCGTTACCCGCAAGCCTACAAGCTCGGCGGCCAGATCGGCGGCGTGACCTACGGTCTTCCGGTGCGCGGCCATCCCCAGATGCTGTTTTATCGCAAGGACCTTTTCGATGCCGCGGGCCTCAAGCCGCCGACGACCTGGGACGAGGTTGCTGCTGCGGGTGCCGCCATACAGTCGGCCAATCCCGATGTGTCGGGCGTGGCGATGTATTACGGCAAGGGCAATGGCCAGCAGAACCTCTTCCTCTGGCTCAATCATTTGTGGGGCAAGGGCGGCGACATCTTTTCACCCGACTTCAAGGAAACCCGCTTCACCGATCCGGCTGCCATCGAAGCCACGCAGATGTATCTGGACCTTTTGCTGAAGCATAAGGTGGCTGCGCCCGGTTCCGTGCAGTTCGTCGAAGGGGACGCCGTCAATTCCGTGGCGCAGGGCAAGTCGGCCATGGTCATGGTCTGGTGGTGGGTCTATTCGGTTCTGACTGGCGAAAAATCCTCTCTGAAGCCGGAACAGGTCGGCTTTGCGCCCATGCCGCAGTTCGACAGCGGTGCCCCCGTATCCTATGCACTGTCTTTGCCCTTCGCGGTCAGCGCGCTTTCGAAAAAGAAGGATGCGGCATGGGAATTCATGAAATGGGTTTCGACGCCGGAACTCGAGATCGAATGTGCGATCGACAAATCCGACCCCAAGACGTCCGATATCGTGGTCACCAACACGAAGAGCTTCCTCGACGAAAAGGTGAATGCGGCAAATCACGGCCTTCATAAGGTCGCTGCGAAGAGCCTTGAGGGTTCGCGGATCATGCCGCAGCTCAAGGAATGGCCGCAGATTGCCGTCACACTCGAAAACACCATCTCGGAACTTGCCACCGGTTCAAGGCCGGTAAAGGATGGGCTGGATCAGGCGGCTCAGGACATCGATCGTATCCTGCGGCGTGCAGGTTATCGCAAGGGCTGAGTGAACCGCCTTCACCGTGAATGAAGGCATATGCCGGGTGGAGCAGGCGCTTCCCCTGGCAGGCCTTCCTTGTCGTCAAGGGATTTTCCGTGAAAGACAAACATCTGAAATACTGGCTGATTACACCAGCCTTCGTCGTCATCGCAGCGACGCTTCTCTACCCATTGGGCGCCGCTCTCTGGTACTCGGTGCATGAGTGGAACCTGGCGCAGCAGCCGACGCTCGGGCCTTTCGTCGGCATGGAGAACTATACCCGCGTCATCACGGACGATCCGGATTTCTGGCACAGCATCCGGGTGACGTCGGTCTTCACGGTCTTCTCCGTCTTCTTCACGATGATCCTCGCCATGGGGCTGGCTTTGCTTCTAGCCGGTGCCGATATGATGCGGGTAAGTGTGCGCACGCTGCTCGTGATACCTTTCGCCATGTCGCCTGCATTGCTCGGCATATCCTGGCGCTTCCTGTTCAATCCGGAGTTCGGCGCATTTGCCGCCGTGGTCGGCGCCGTCGTTCCGTCGTTGAAAGGCGTTCCGATCCTTGCTGATCCGACACTTGCGATGGCAACGTTGATAGCTTCGGACGTCTGGCACTGGTCGCCTTATTTCATGCTCCTCTTCATTGGCGCGCTTGCCGCTCTTCCGCAGGAAACGGTTGAGGCAGCCCAGGTCGATGGGGCTTCCAAGACGCGGGTGTTCTTTGAAATCGTGTTGCCGCAGCTGCGGCCGGTGCTTGCCATCGCCCTTCTGCTCAAGGCGATCTTCTCGCTCAAGGTCCTCGATCAGGTCGTCACGCTCACCAATGGCGGGCCGGGGACGGCGACGGAAACGCTGGCGCATTTCGTGTTCCAGACCGCCTTCCGCTGGTACGACCTCGGTTATGCGGCGGCAGTTGCCTATCTGCTCGCGGCTGTCATGGCGGTGCTTGCAGCAATTTATTCACGGTTCGTCATGGAGCGCCAGTGACATGCAGATGAAAACCAGAAACCGGATTTCAAGCCTCGCGCGCGGACTTGCCATCGCGCTCATTCTCCTCGTTTTCATCGGCCCGATCGTGTGGATCGTGGCGACGGCATTCAAGGACCCGCGTGACGTCTACGCGCTGAGGTTCTTCTTCACACCCACGCTTGAAAACATCCGCACTGCGTTCGAAGCGCCGTTTCTCGTCGGCGAGCGCACCTGGAACAGCATCGTCGTGACGATGGGAACGCTGCTGCTGTCGTTGCCGATCGCCACTGCCGCGGCCTATGCCTTTTCGCGCTTCCGGTTCCCCGGTGGCAGCATCTGGCCAATCGGCGTGCTGGCGACCCAGTTCATCCCGCCCGTCATCGTCATCATCCCGCTCTTCATTGCCTTTCGCCAGGGTGGTCTGCTCGACACGCGCATCGCGCTCATCATCGCCAACATGTCTTTCGTGGTTCCCTATGCGATCTGGATGATCAAGGGGTTCATCGACTCCATACCGGTGGACATGGAGGAAGCAGCACAGATCGACGGCGCCTCACGTCTGAGGGCAATCTGGGATGTCGTCGTGCCGATGGCGCTTCCGGGCATCGCCACCGCCGGCATCTTCTGTTTCGTCGTCGCATGGAACGAGTTCTTTTATGCGCTGGTGCTGACGCGGGAAAACGCAACGACCATCCAGGTAGCGCTGATGAGCGCCAGGACGGAACGCGGCGACGCGTGGGAAATCATGGCCGCCATCGGTCTCGTGATCATCCTGCCGATGCTTGTTCTGTCCCGATACGTCCAGAAATATTTCGTCAAAGGCCTTGTTTCGGGCTCGGTAAGATAGGGAGAAGACAATGAACGATGTATCAACCGCAAAGCGTGACTTGCGCGCAGGCGTGACAACGGTGCGGCAGCGCTCCGTGGAGGAACTGCTTGCACCCAAGGAACGCAATGGCTTTCCCCTGTCGGGCTTCGACGATGCATTCGGCGATATCGTCGACTATATCTTCAAGATAACGCACTGGATCTGGGCTGAAAAATCGGTCGGCAAGATCTACGATTATTACGATCATGCCTGCATGGTTTATACCGCCTTCGATATTACCCGCTCCGTCGAGGAGGTCGTCAACGGCACCGTTTCGATGATGCAGGCCTTTCCCGACCGGGAGAGCCGTTTCCTCAACGTGGCCTGGAGCGGCGATGACAAGGAGGGCTATTACACAAGCCATCTCGGCTTCAGCCAGATGACCAATATCGGTCCGAGCGCTTATGGCGAAGCGACCGGGCGGCGGGTGAACATCCATACCGTGGCCGACTGTGTCTCCAGGGATAACAAGATTTTCCGTGAATGGCTGGTGCGGGACAACGGCGCGATGGTGCGCCAGCTGGGTTTTGACATTCATGAGGTTGCGCGCAGCCTCGCGGATCGGGATGCCGCTGCCGGCCGTGAACCCTGGTTCATCGGCCAGCCCGAGCGCTCCGCAGGCCAGGCGCTGCCTTTGCCCCTCGACCGGCCGAAGAAGACGATCGAAGACAGGCTTGCCCATATGCTGCACGAGGCATGGAACCGCCGGCGGTTCGACGCGCTTCGGGAAGTTTACGATCCTGCCGTCAATGTCCATATGGCCGGCGGCCGCGAAATTACCGGTATCGAAGGCCTCGTCTATCATTTCATCCAGATTGTCGCGGCTTTCCCGAACGCGGTGTTTTCCTTCGATAATTATTGCCACGCGGACGAAGCGGACGGCACGATTGCGGCGGTACGCTGGTCCATCCGCGGACATCATCGCGGTAACGGTCTGTTCGGCGCGCCAAGCGGCAAACCGGTCTATATTCTCGGCATGTCGCATTTCCGCTTCAACGACGACAAGATCATCGAAGAGTGGACCCTGTATGACGAACTTGCCATCCTCCGGCAGATATATGCCCACGGGCCGGTTCGGCAGGAGGATTGAGACGTGGCGTCAGTAAACCTCACCGATATCGAAAAACGTTTCGGGTCCTTCGTTGCCCTGCCCAAGCTCAATTTGTCCATCGCCGACGGCGAGTTTCTGGTGCTGCTGGGACCATCTGGCTGCGGCAAGACGACGACGATGCGTATCGTGGCCGGACTGGAAGAGGCGAGCGCGGGCGAATTGCGGATCGGAGACAAGGTCGTCAACAACATGTTGCCCAAGGACCGCGACGTGGCGATGGTCTTTCAGAACTACGGTCTCTATCCGCATATGACGGTGGCAGGCAACATCACCTATCCGCTTAAGGTGCGTGGCGTTCCCAAGGCGGAGCGGGAACGTCAGGTTCAGGCCGCAGCCGAGAAAGTCGAGCTTGGGCCGCTTCTCGGGCGCAAGCCCCGCGAACTGTCGGGCGGCCAGCGTCAGCGCGTTGCGCTGGCACGCGCCATCGTGCGCACGCCCAAAGTGTTCCTGATGGACGAACCGCTCTCCAATCTAGATGCGAAACTGCGGGTCACCATGCGCGCGGAAATCAAGCATCTGCAGCATCAGCTCGGTGTGACAACCATCTACGTTACGCACGATCAGATCGAGGCAATGACATTGGCTGATCGGGTTGCCGTCATGAACAAGGGCGTCATTCAGCAACTTGCGCCACCGGAGGAAATATACGACCGGCCCGCAAACCTGTTCGTCGCCGGTTTTATCGGCTCGCCCCCGATGAATCTCATTTCCGGCGAGACTACCGATGGCGTCTTCTGTTCGGACGCCCTTTCGCTGGGCCGGCAGAAGCTGCCTGGAAAGGGCAAAATGGTTCTCGGTATCCGCCCCGAAGACATGTCGGTCGCCGAGGGCACGACGGGCGATTTCACCGGCAGCATCTATGCCATCGAGCTCACCGGCGAATCCAACTACATCACCGTCCAGCTGGGCAAGGATCGGATCATCGTAAGAGCGCCGCGGTCATGGCGCGGAAAACCGGGGGATACGGTTGCGATCGACTTGAACGCATCCCGTCTGCATCTCTTTGACGCTGCCACGGGAGAACGCATTGACTTGCCCTCCATGGAGCACTCGCTTGGGGCAAATATCAGCCGTCCGCAATTGCAGGGGTAACGACCTTTTCAAATTGCTCTGGATGATAGCAGAGCCTATTGAATACGTATGCATTTGCCGGTAACTACTAGTAGCAGTGCTACTGGAAGGGAAGGCGATTGAAGTTTCCGAGCGGCATTGCGTTTTCGCATGCTGAAACGCCAAGGGAAGAAACACATGACAGTCACCTATCTCAAGCGCGGAAAGCCAGAGGCGCAACGGTCTGAAGACGATGCGAAGGTTCGTACGATCGTGGAGTCGACGCTGAAGGACATCGAGACGCATGGCGACGCTGCCGTGCGCGCGCTCTCGGAGAAATTCGACAAATTTTCACCGCCATCCTTCAAGCTCAGCCCGTCCGAGATTGAGGCCGCGATGTCCAGGGTCTCGGCGCGCGATATGGCCGATATCGATTTTGCCCAGGCGCAGATCCGCCGGTTCGCACAGGCCCAACGCGCCTCGATGACCGATATCGAGGTGGAAACGCTGCCTGGTGTGATCCTTGGTCACCGCAACATTCCGGTTCAGTCGGTTGGCTGCTATGTGCCCGGCGGCAAGTTTCCGATGGTCGCCTCTGCCCATATGTCGGTGCTGACGGCGTCCGTAGCCGGCGTTCCGCGCATCGTCGCATCCGCTCCGCCGCAAAAGGGCGAGCCGCATCCTGCGATCGTTGCGGCTATGCACAAGGCCGGCGCCCACGAGATTTACGTGCTGGGCGGCATGCAGGCCGTTGGCGCAATGGCTCTGGGCACGGAGACGATCAAGCCTGTCGATATGCTGGTCGGTCCCGGCAACGCCTTCGTAGCCGAGGCCAAACGCCAGCTTTATGGCCGCGTCGGCATCGATCTCTTTGCGGGTCCAACCGAGACGATGGTGATTGCCGATGAGACGGTGGATGCCGAGATGTGCGCCACCGACCTGATCGGTCAGGCGGAACATGGCTATAATTCGCCATCCGTCCTCTTGACCAATTCCGAGAGGCTGGCAAGGCAGACGCTGGCCGAAGTCGAGCGCCTGCTGGCGATCATTCCGACCACGGAAACAGCAAGCGCCTCCTGGCGCGATTATGGCGAGGTCATCGTCTGCGACACCTATGAGGAGATGCTGGCAGTTGCCAACGATATCGCCTCCGAACACGTTCAGGTGATGACCGACCGTGACGATTGGTTCCTGGAGAACATGCACTCCTACGGCGCGTTGTTCCTCGGCCCGCGAACCAATGTTGCCAATGGCGACAAGGTGATCGGCACCAACCATACGCTGCCGACCAGGAAGGCCGGCCGGTATACCGGCGGTCTCTGGGTCGGCAAGTTTCTGAAGACGCACTCCTACCAGAGGGTGTTGACTGACGAGGCCGCGGCCGAAGTCGGTGCCTATTGCTCGCGTCTCTGCCTGCTGGAAGGCTTCGTCGGCCATGCCGAGCAGGCCAATGTCCGGGTTCGCCGTTACGGTGGCCGCAATATTCCTTACGGAGAGGCGGCCGCCTGATGAATATCCCCCGCACGCCCTCCTTCCGCCTTGCCGGCAAACGCGCTCTCGTCGCCGGTGCATCGTCCGGCATCGGCTTCGGCTGCGCGGTCGCGTTGGCGGAGGCGGGCGCGCATGTGGTGCTTGCCGCCAGATCGGCGGAAAAACTCGATGAGGCGGTGGAGGCTATCCGGTCCGAAGGTTTCTCGGCTGAAGCAATGGTGCTGGATATTGCCGATGTCGAGGCGACGCAGGCTCAGGTTGATGACCAAGGACCGTTCCAGGTGCTCGTCAACAGCGCGGGTAGCGCCCGGCATGGGCCGGCGCTTGAAACGACCCCTGTTGACTTCGATGCCGTCTTCTCTTTGAACGTGCGCGGTGCCTATTTCCTGACCCGCGCGGTGGCCAGAGGGCTGATTGACGCCGGCCAGCCGGGTTCCCTGATCAATATTTCGTCTCAGATGGCCCATGTCGGCGGCATCGACCGGGCGGTTTACAGCGCCACGAAACATGCCGTCGAGGGGTTTACGAAGTCGATGGCGATCGAATGGGGCTCGAAAGGTATCCGGGTCAATACGATCTGCCCGACTTTCATCGAGACGCCGCTGACCGAGCAAACCTTTTCTCAACCGGAACGGGTTCAGTGGATAAAGGAGAAAATCAAGCTTGGCCGCATCGGTCGTGTTGAAGACATTATGGCCGCGGTCACCTATCTTGCCGGCGACGCGGCGGCGATGGTGACAGGAACCGCGCTGATGGTCGATGGGGGTTGGACGGCAGACTGATGGCAAACGATAAGATCACTTCGAACGATGTTGCGCGCCTGGCGGGCGTAAGCCAATCGGCAGTCTCGCGGTACTTCACGCCGGGAACCTCGGTTTCCAAGAAGACATCCGAGAAGATCAGGGATGCAGCCGAACAGCTCGGTTACCGGCCGAACGTTCTCGCCCGCTCGCTGATTACCGGGCGCAGCCGCATCATCGGTCTCGTCGTCGCCTATCTGGAAAACTACTTCTACCCGGAGGTTGTCGAGCGGCTGTCGAAAGCGCTTCAGGATCAGGGCTACCATGTTCTGGTCTTCATCTCCTCGATCGCCTCCGAAAACGTCGACCAGATCACCCAGGAAATTCTGGACTATCAGGTGGATGGCATCGTTCTGGCATCGGCGAACATGTCGTCCGAACTTGCGGCGCGCTGCCATGCCTCTGGCGTGCCGATCGTACTGTTCAACCGGTCGCAGGATGATATGCGGCTCTCGGCCGTCACTTCGGACAACCGCGCCGGCGGGCGCCAACTGGCCGATCTGTTCGTGTCGCTTGGTCACACGCGTTGCGGCTATATCGCTGGCTTTGAAGGCGCCTCGACGCAGCGTGACCGCGAACAGGGTTTTCGGGAAGGGCTGGAAGCGGCGGGGCTCACGCTCTTTGCCCGTGAAGTCGGCAATTTCCGTTATGAAGAGGCGCAGGCGGCGGCGCGGCGGATGTTCGCCGGGCCGGATCGCCCCGATGCCGTCTTCGTCTGCAACGACCACATGGCATTTGCCGTCATGGACGTGCTGCGCTTTGAATTGAAGTTGAGCATTCCCGGCGACGTTTCGGTCGTCGGCTTCGACGATGTGCCGCCGGCGCGCTGGCCGGCATACAATCTCACGACCATCCGCCAGAATGTCGACGACATGGTCGGCGAGACGGTTGCGACGCTGATGCAGAGCATCAAGCAGGGCGATGGCGCCGCGCGCCGTGTCGTCCTTGATGGTGCCCTGGTCCTGCGTGGCTCGACCCTCCAAACAGCTCCTACAGAAGTGAGACGCTAAGCCTCCCCATCCCAGAAGGGATGGAGAAGCACTGACCGCAACCCATTTTGCATACGTATGAAAGGCTGAAAATGCAGATCTCCCAGGAAGAAATGGAAAGACGGATCGTTCGTTATGGCGAGTTGAAGCCATGCCGCACTGCCTTCATCGACGCCCATACGCCGGGCTCGAACAGCAAGGAGAACTTCACGATCATCGGTGGTGGCGTCTCGGAAAGTGCTGATCAGCACGTTCACATCAAGGACACGCCCGGCTTCAATATCGGGGCCGCAGGCCAGCCGCCCAAATGCCGCAACTCGCTGCATTCGCACCGCACGGCAGAGGTGTTCTTCGTCCTCAAGGGGCGTTGGCGCTTCTTTTGGGGCCGCTGGGGCAATGCCGGTGAAGTGGTGCTTGAGGAAGGAGATATCTTCAATATCCCGACCGGCATCTTCCGCGGTTTCGAAAATATCGGAACCGACTATGGGATGATCATGGCGATCCTCGGCGGCGACGATGCCGGCGGCGGCGTGATCTGGGCGCCGCAGGTGATCGAGGATGCCAGGGACCACGGGCTGGTTCTTGGGGAAAACGGTAAGCTCTATGACAGCAAAAAGGGCCACACGCTGCCCGATGGTATCAAGCCGATGCCGCTGCTGACGGACGAGGAACTGAAGGGCTTCCCCGAAACGCCAGTCACCGACGTGGTGCGTGACTATGTCGCCCGTTACTGGGACCTGATGGCGCTTGCCCAGAAGGCTCCGGCCAAGGTGATCGGTGAAAATGCATTGCTGCGGGACAAGCCGGGCTTTGAGGTCGAGCTTCTGACGCGCGGGTCCATTCCGGAAGCCGCCTATGTCAACGAGCGCCATGAGGTGCTGATGGTCATGCGCGGCCATTGGAAGCTTGACTGGGACGGTGGCACCGCCGTGCTGGCGCCGGGCGATACCTGCGCCGTTCCCCCGGGCCTGAAACACAGCCTCGTGCCTTCGATGACCGGCGAGGCCAGTCTTTATCGCGTCGTTGCCACTGGCGAAAAGGCAGGCCTTACCTGGCGCGGCTGAAATCGGATGCAACGCGGCGGCATACCTGCCGCCGCGGTTCCAGACAAAAGCAGGTATCGGACGAGACGTCTGATTTAACCTGACGCATCGGAGGATGACACTTGGACGACACTCTCCTGGCCCTGCTGCGCAAGGTCGATACACCAACCGTCTGCAATGCGATCGAGGTGGCGCAGGGCAAACGCGGGTTCAATGCATTCACCCGAGGTACGGTGATCTCTTCGGCCCCCGCGGCTGCACCCGCCGTCGGTTATGCCCGCACGGCGAAGATCGCTGCGGCTGTTCCTTCAAGCGAAGATCCCGCCACTATCAAGGCCCGGCGTCGGGACTATTACCGGCACATGGCAGGTGGCGATGCGCCGTCCATAGCCGTCGTCGAGGACCTGGACTTTCCCCATTGCGTCGGCGCCTTCTGGGGCGAGATCAATGCAACGGTACACCGGGGACTGGGTCTATCCGGGGTGCTGACCAATGGCGTCATGCGTGACCTCGGCGATGTTCCTGACGATTTTCCGATGATTGCCGGTTCGGTCGGGCCAAGTCATGCTTTCGTCCGTGTCGAGGCAATCGGCACGCCCGTCACGGTCTTCGGAATGACAGTTGCGCCGGGCGATCTCGTCCATACGGATCGTCATGGAGCCGTCGTCATCCCGCCCGACATCATCCCCGTCCTCGCTGCTGCGATTGATAAGCTGCAGGCGACGGAGCGGCTTATTCTGGAACCCGCTCGGCGGAAAGATTTCGATCTTGCGAAATTCGAAGAGGCCTGGGCCTCATTCGAGGCCGCGCGCACTTGACCGGACAAAACGGCGGGGGACTTGCGTTGGAGAAAGGTCCAAAACACGCAGCAGATGGGCGGCCTCCGCTCCTCCTTCTTCCCGGAACCGCCTGCGACCGGCGCATCTTCCAGCCCCTGATCGATCGGTTAGGAGATTATCCCGTTATTGTGGGCGACACGACGGGTAGCCGGACAATGCCGGATCTTGCCCGAAGCGTGCTTGCGGCCGCGCCACCCGTGTTCCTGCTCGCTGGATTTTCGCTCGGAGGCATCTGCGCGCTCGAGATGGTCGCGCAGATGCCTCATCGCGTGGCAAAACTGGCCCTGATCGATTCCACTGCGCGACCAGACCCGCCCGCAAACGCGGAAATTCGGCGTCGGGCAGTCGAGCGCGCGAGAACAATGGGCATGGACACGTTCATCCTCGATGGGTGGGAACGGCTCGTCGCTCCGGTTAACATCGGCAATGTCGGCCTGCGTGAAGAAATTGTGGCGATGGCGCGCGACTGTGGGCCGGACAATCTTGAAACGCAGGCGGAAGCCGCCATTCACCGGGCAGACAGCAGGCCGCGGCTGGCTGCAATCGGCACACCAACGCTGGTGCTGGCCGGCGAGCATGAGCAGATATGCCCGATCGAGGCGCAGTATGAAATAGCGAACGGTATTGCGGGCGCAAATCTGCAATTGATCGCCAATGCCGGTCATTTCGCTCCGCTTGAAAATGCCGAGGCGGTGGCGTTGCATATCGATCGCTGGCTGAAAGGCGCATAGGGGGCATACTTCGTCAGACGGGCCCCGGCACCGCGTTGATCGCTGGCGCAGGAGTGCCGATTGCTGTGAGATGCACGCCACCCAGAACGAAAGATCCGTTGCACTGTTCGCACTATCTCTGCGTCGCCATTTGCGTCTCCTTGGCTGTCGCACCAGCCGGCAGAATTCCTGGCGACGGATGCCATCCGGGACGGCTTGCTCAAGACCGTCCTGAACGAATACCTCGCCGCCCCGGGTCAGTTTTCGATCGTCTGGCCGTCGGCTCGGTTCATGCGCCGCGGCTGCGCGCCTTCATTGATTTTGCAGTCGAAAAGCTGTTTGTCGAAGCCTGGGCGAAAAAGGCCGCAGAGGCGAAGCCTGTTGGCCCATGTCGACACTTCATGCATTTTGCGATGCCGCAATTGTCGTCGGTTACGTCTCCCAGGTAACACTTCATTTAGTGCTTTTGTGAAATCTAAAATACGCAGGTTCCAAGGTTTCATCGGCGGAGCCGGTAGAGCAAGTGGACCCATCTCGGAAAGCCCTGCGGCGACCCGTACTGGACATCCGCTTGTCGCCCTATGAGGAGGGGCACAGCTACCCGCAATGTTTCTTTATATGTTTCTTTGGCTTCCCGCACCGGCCGGGCAGCTGGAGAGCGCTTGCCCCGAGGCCATTCATGTCTTTCCTGAAGAATACCAAAATTAAAACGAAGGTCGTTTTCGTCATTTCGCTAATGAGCTTGATGTCGATCTCAGGCATCAGCTACGTCAGCTTGCAATATAAAAAAACCGACGATGTCTACAGCGATTTCATTGCCAATGAGGCACTTGCCGCGGTGCTGAACGCCCGAACCAGCGGAAATCTCAATGCGCTCGGCATGCAGATGCTGCGCGCGTCTCTCAATGACCCTGCCAGCAGCGATTTCGAATCCGCAGTCAAGACCTTCAAAGCCGATCGCAAGCAGCTGGAAGAGCGGCAGAACAAGATCATCGAGCTGGTTCCAGCCCGCACGGAAGCCGCTCGCGATATCCTCAAGGGTGTTGTCGAAGTCGAGGAAATGGGTAACCAGGTCATTGCCCTGATGCAGGCAGGACAACGTGCGGAAGCACAGCAGATGGCGCTCAATCTGCTTCGGAAAATGACCGAGGTTTCGCCGAAGATCAGCGCGGGCAACGAGCAGCTGATCCAGGTGATGAACGATGGCAGAGAACGCCTCACGGCCAGCACCAACACGACGATCTGGACGGCTCTGGTCAGCATAGCGCTTGTGTCGCTGGCATTGATCGCCCTCGGCCTGTTCATCTCTTCCCGTGGCATAACAACCCCGATCGCACGGCTTCGCGAGCGAATGGGATCGCTGGCGGCAGGTGACACCGCCACGGAAATTGCCGGTATGGACCGCAAGGATGAAGTGGGCCAGATGGCCGCCGCGGTTCAGGCGTTTCGTGAGAACGCCATCGAGCGCGTTCGGCTTGAGAATGAGACGGAGGCCAACCGCTCATCTTCGGAGAAGGACCGGATCGAACGCGAAAAACAAAAGGCGAATGAGGCTGCCGACGTGCAGTTTGCCGTCGACAACCTTGCGACTGCCCTTTCGAAAATCTCCCAGGGTGACGTTACCTACAGGATCGTTCAACCCTTCGTATCCAGCCTTGATGGCATTCGCGGTGACTTCAACAGGGCGGCGGAGCAGCTGCAATCGACGCTGAGCCAGGTGGCGCAGAATGCGCGCGGCATTGATGCGGGTGCGAATGAGATCCGCTCGGCTGCCGACGATCTGGCAAAGCGTACCGAGCAGCAGGCTGCGGCTGTCGAGGAGACAGCGGCTGCCCTGGAAGAGATCACCACGACGGTGAAGGACTCGACGAAACGGGCGCAGGAAGCGGGTCATCTTGTCGGTCGCGCGAAAATTGGTGCCGAACAGTCGGGAGAAGTGGTCCAGAAAGCTGTCGCCGCGATGGAGCAGATTGCAGGATCAGCGAACGAGATTTCCAACATCATCGGCGTGATCGATGAGATCGCCTTCCAGACGAACCTTCTGGCGTTGAATGCGGGCGTGGAAGCAGCCCGTGCCGGCGAGGCGGGCAAGGGGTTTGCCGTCGTCGCTCAGGAAGTTCGTGAGCTGGCACAGCGTTCCGCCGGTGCCGCCAAGGAGATCAAGAACCTCATCACGACATCGAACAGCCAGGTTCAGCAGGGTGTGCAACTGGTCGGCCAGACCGGCAAGGCGCTCGAGTTGATCGTCACGGAAGTGCAGGAAATCAACCGGCACGTGGCGGCGATCGCAGAATCGGCGCAGGAGCAGTCCTCCGGTCTTCAGCAGATCAATACCGCCGTGAACCAGATGGATCAGGACACGCAGAAAAACGCTGCCATGGTGGAGGAAAGCACGGCGGCGAGCCACGGGCTGGCCCGCGAGGCAGCGTCGCTTAACCAGCTTCTCGCCCAGTTCAAATTGTCGGAAGGCGGTTACAGCGCGGCGTCTGCGCCGGTTCGTGCAGCCTCGCCCGTCGACAGGCCTGCGGCTTCACCCGCTCGCGCGCTTGGCGGAAAGATCAGGGCTGCATTCTCGGGCAATGCCGCACTGAGCACATCCGCTGATAACTGGGAGGAATTTTGATAGTCTCCGCTCTTTCACGCCCCGCGTGAGGATGAGAGTTCTTTCATAAGAACTGCACCGGAGGTCGGGGATTTTCGCCTCCGATCTCCGGTGCCGGTGAGCCGTTCTTTAGATTCTAGTCGCCAGGCTTGTTTGGTACGGCATAGGCCACCCAGCCTCTGAAACTGAATGCCGTATAGAAATTGGTGATCCCGTCGAAACCGCTATCGCGGAGAAGTGCCTCTTCCTTCTCAGGATGTAGAATGGACAGCCTCTCGCGCATCGCGGCCCGTCCGCCCTGAAGTTTCGCAGGATCGGTTCCTTCCATCGCACCATAGCTTATGTGCCGATCTATCCAGATCGAACGTTCCGGCTCGTTCTGGGGGAAACTGACATGGGCAAGCACGAAGGGTGCGCCGGGCCTGAGGCGTTGTCGCACGCCATTCAGCGTTTTGATGCGTTCCTCCAAAAGGAGATGATGAAACACGAGAAGGCACGCCGCGCCATCAAAGGGTTCGTCCGGTGCGGCTGATATATCCCCCTCGTGCAGGTTAATTCGCGTGGCGTAATCTGTGGTCGTTTCGCGAGCGAGGGTCAGCATGTCGGGCGAGGGGTCGACCCCGTCGAAAATCCACCCTTTATTGGCTTTGGCAAGAGCCTTGAGTTCGAGCCCGCCGCCAGCACCAACGACCAGAATCCGGCCTTTGTCGGGAGCTTTCTCGCCGAGCAGCATCGACGTCATTCGATGCAAGCTTTCAAGGCCGGGGACCTGGCGCGTTGCTCCTTCGATATAGCCAACCTGTCGTCCCTTGAAATCAGTCATGGGATTTCCTTCTTTCTAGATGGAGGCGACTTGATTGAGAAACGACAGGATGAGGCTTGTCACCTCACTCGGTCGCTCCTGCTGGAGCCAGTGTCCCGCGCCGGGAATGATGTGGGATCCGAGCAGATGCGGCACCAGGTCGGGCATGGAGGCGATGATCTGATCCATGCCGGGAATGGCCAGGCCGGTGTCACGTTCGCCGATGATAAACAGCGCCGGGACATTGACATGTTTACCGCTCACTGCCTGCTGCAGTTCCCAGTTGCGATCGAGGTTTCGATAATAATTCAGGCCGCCGGTAAACCCCGACGTCTTGAAATCATTGACGAGCCTGTCGAAGTCGCGGGGAGGCAGCCAGTCGGGCATGCGCGCGGGGAGGGGCAATTCTGCGAGAAGGCCCTTGTTGCGGCTGACCATGCCAAAAGGGTTTGGCGTGCCGTCGCCCGGCCGCCGTGCGCCCGCTTCTCCGCTTGCGGCGTAGATAATCTTGCTGAGCGTCTGGCTGACATCCCGGTTGAACTCCTCTTCCGCGACGCCCGCCTGCTGGAAATAGAGCGTGTAGAACAGCGATTGCCCGTCTTGCGGAAATATCCTTGAGGGCGGGAAGGGAGGCTGGTCCATCATGGGCACACTCAATGCGACGACGGCCCTGAACCTGTCGGGACGAAGGAGCGCGGCCTGCCAGGCGATGGTCGCGCCCCAGTCGTGGCCGACGATGACCGCTTCGCTTTCACCAAGGGCATCCATGAGGGCGACAAGATCGCCAACGCCGTGGAAGACCGTATATTGATCCACCTGTTCGGGAATATCTGTCCTGCCAAAGCCGCGCATGTCGGGCGCAACGGCGCGAAAACCCGCTGCAGCCAGCGACAGGATCTGGTGCCGCCAGGCATGTTTGGTTTCCGGAAATCCATGGCAGAGCAGAACCAGGGGGCCCGTTCCCTGATCAAGGATGCTCATGTCGATCGTGCGCGTCTTGATGATTGTTTCAATCATTTTCTCACCCCGGATTTTCTCAATCAGTTGCCACCGCAAGCCAGGGTTCGGAACATCCCGGGCCGAAGTGACCAGGAGAAGCCTGCGACGCAGCGCATTGCGCTTCCCTATTTGTGTAACTATAGATGTTGCGGAAAAGCGCTTGCGTCAAGATAGTGTAACAATTTTTGTTGCGGAAAGGGTCGTGATGAAAACCGACGGCAGGCTTGCCCGAATGCTGCATGTGCTTGTGCATATGGGGCTGCTTGGCGGCAGGGAAACATCAGAACGGATCGCACAGATGCTCAACACCAATCCGGTGGTCGTTCGCCGTACGCTTGGTGGGTTGCGCGACCACGGTATCGTCGCATCGGAAGGCGGCCGGGGTGGTGGCTGGAAACTGGTCAAGCCGCTGGAAGAGGTGACCGTTCTGGACGTTCAGCGCGCCTTGAATGCCGGTCTTATCCTACCTGCCCCCATATCGCATGACCATCCATCCTGCCCCGTGGAGAAAGCCTCCAACGCGATTATCGCAGCGGCCCATGCCGCGGCCGAAAATGAGCTCGTGGCGCGTTATGCCGCGACGACGCTGGCGCAGATAGCCGGGATGGCATTGCAGGAAAGCCGAAAATCGTCTCCGGCCGGGTGACTTCCGTTTAAGCCGGGCATGTCGCCGTTGTAACGACAGGTCACCACCGGCCGAAACTCAGGCCGGCGGCGGCGGGCCGGGTTTAGAATTCAATGACCTGCCGCACGGCGCTGCCATCGTGCAGCCGGTCGAAACCTTCATTAATGTCCTCGAGCCTGAGCCTTCCGCTGAGCAGGCGATTGACCGGCAATCTTCCGTCCCGGTAAAGGTCGATGAAACGCGGAATATCCCGGACGGGTACGCAAGTCCCGATGTAACTGCCCTTGAGCGTTCTTTCTTCGCCAACGAGCTGCACGACATTGACCGGCAGGGCAGCGCCGGGCGGTGGCAGGCCCGCGGTCACGGTTGTGCCGCCGCGCTTGGTCATTCTGAAAGCGTTTTCCAGCGCCCGAACCGACCCGGCCATCTCGAAGGCATAATCCGCACCGCCCGAGGTCGCGTCGCGAACCTGTTCGACAGCGTCTTCATCGCGCCCGTTCACGACGGTGGTTGCGCCAAGTTCGCTCGCAAGGGCCAGTTTTTCCGCAGAAAGGTCGACCGCGACGATCTTGCTGGCGCCCGCAGCCCGCGCACCAAGGACGGCGGCAAGGCCAACACCACCAAGCCCGATGACGACGGCAGTCGAGCCGGCCTTGACCTCAGCCGTATTCACAACGGCGCCCACGCCGGTCAGGACCGCACAGCCGAAAAGCGCAGCCTCCACGAAGGGGAGATCCCGGTCGATCTTGACCAGCGAATTGCGGGACACGACGGCATATTCGGCAAATGCCGACACGCCGAGATGATGATGGACGGCCTTGCCGCGATAGTTCAGCCTGGTTGCGCCGCCAAGCAGCGTTCCCGCTGCGTTTGCCGCCGCACCCGGCTCGCATAATGCGGGCCTGCCTTCCGCGCAGGGCAGGCAATGCCCGCAGCTCGGCATGAAGACCATCACGACATGGTCGCCGGGTTGAAGATCGCGAACACCGTCTCCCAACGCCTCGACAATGCCTGCCGCCTCATGGCCCAGCGCCATCGGCATCGGACGAGGCCTGTCGCCGTTGATGACCGAGAGGTCGGAATGACACAGACCGGCCGCACGAATGCGGACAAGGACTTCGCCGGCCCCGGGTGGCGCAAGCTCTATGTCCTCGATAACGAGCGGCTTGTTGACAGCATAAGGATGAGAGGCACCCGTTCCCTGCAATAGTGCGGCTTTGACCTGCATTATTCCCTCCTTCGTGGACTTGCTTCAGCTGCGCGGCAATGGGCCGATCCGGCATGGCAATGCTATATTTGCAGCACGGCGCCGCTCGATGATGGTTTTACGGGAGTGGCTCGGATTTTCCTCTTTCACTGAGGTGTTCCGCCAGGAAGTCGATAAACGCGCGAATGCGCGCCGCAAGATGCTCATGTCCAGCGAAGACGGCATGAATCTGTTCGAGGTCCTCGGGATTATATGCCTCGAGCAACGGAATGAGCCTGCCTGCGTCGATATCCGGCTGTACATGGAATTGCCCCACCCTGCCCAGTCCAATGCCGGCGAGGCAAAGCTGGCGCATGATCATGCCGCTATTGACCGCGGTGTTTCCCGTTACGGGAAGGCGATAAATGTCCGATGCTCCCGGGTTCCGGAACGGCCATTCGTTGAGAGTGCGGCGGAAGTTGAAGCTGAAACAATTGTGGTCGGCCAGATCCTGTGGCGTTTGCGGTGCGCCCTTTGCTTCGAGATAAACAGGGGACGCTACAATAACTCGCCGGCTTTCGAGAAGCTTGCGCGCCTTCAGGGACGAATCGTCCATGGTTCCAGATCGAATGGCTATGTCGGTTCGTTCCTCGATCAGGCCGATGATGCCGTCGGTTAGCGAGATGTCGAGCTGAACTTCGGGATAGAGTTCGAGGAAAGCCGGGATCAGTGGAAGCAGATGCCGTTCCCCAAAGCCCACGGACGCGTTGATGCGAAGCAGCCCGCGCGGGACCATTTTGCCTCCGCCAGCCACGATCTGCTCGGTCTCGGTAATATCGGCCAGGATACGCCGGGCGCGGGAGAGATACACCTCGCCTTCCGGTGTCAGTATCATCGACCGGGTCGAGCGTACCAGCAGGCGTGTTCCGAGACGATCCTCGATGCGCGTCACCAGCTTGCTGACGGCCGATGGAGACATTTTGAGCCGTCGTCCGGCGGCAGAAAAACTCTGCAATTCCGCCGCCAGGACGAAGACTTCCATTTCGCCCGTCCGGTTGTCCATCGTTTCCGCCTATGAATGAAATTCACAGGTATTTATCCAATACTCCCGATTATCATTCAAGCCCTCTCCGCTCATATTCCGTCACAGCAATCGTTCAACCAGCAACTCTGCTGTCTCAGCACCCCTCACGTGCATTGTGGGGCGGAAAGGAATTTATCATGCCCTTGGCTATATTTGCTTTGACGATCGCAGCTTACGCGATCGGAACCACGGAGTTCGTCATTGTCGGCCTGTTGCCGACCGTCGCAAACGATCTTCACATCACCCTGCCGCTTGCCGGTCTTATCGTCAGTGTCTATGCGCTTGGCGTTACGTTCGGCGCGCCGATCCTGACCGCGCTTACCGGCAAAATAGAACGGAAGCCGCTGCTGCTCGGCCTCATGGCCCTGTTCATCGTCGGTAACACTGCCGCGGCGCTGTCACCGAGCTACGAGATTCTGCTCATTGCCCGCGTGATTGCCGCTTTCGCTCATGGCGTGTTCTTCTCCGTTGGCGCGACGATCGCTGCCGATCTCGTGCCCGAAAACCGCCGTGGCTCGGCGATTGCCATGATGTTCATGGGATTGACCGTCGCCATCGTCTCCGGCGTTCCTATCGGTACCTATATCGGTCAGGTCTTTGGCTGGCGTGCAACCTTCTGGGCCGTTGGCGCTCTCGGTGTCGTTGCCTTTGTCGCCATTGCCGCCCTTCTGCCGAACACGCTCAAGAAGGCGCCGCCGGCAAGCATTCTTGATCAGGTCCGCGTGCTCGGTTCCGGTCGCCTGCTCATCGTCTTCGCCATGACCGCGCTCGGTTACGGCGGCACCTTCGTCGCCTTCACCTTCCTTGCGCCGATCCTGCAGGACGTCACCGGCTTCTCCGAATCCAGCGTCAGCCTGATCCTCGTGCTCTACGGCATCGCCATCGCTGCCGGTAACATCGGTGGCGGCAAGATTGCCAACAGCAATCCCGTCAAGGCATTGATCGGTCTCTTCCTGGCACAGGCCATCGTATTGCTGGTGTTTTCGTTCACCGCCGTCTCGCCGGTCCTGACCCTGATCACGCTGGTGGCGCTTGGCTTCCTGTCCTTCGCCAATGTCCCGGGCCTGCAGCTCTACGTCGTGCAGCTGGCCAAGGAACACCGCCCCGGCGCCGTTGATGTTGCATCCGCACTCAACATCGCCGCCTTCAACCTCGGCATCGCCATTGGCGCCTGGCTGGGTGGTGTGGTGGTGGAATCGCCGATGGGTCTTGCTGCAACCCCATGGGTCGGCGCCATCCTCGTTGCCGTCGCCCTGCTTCTCACGCTCTGGAGCAGCGCGCTCGACCGCCGCGCCGCCGTGTCCCTGAAGACTGCATAACCGCCGACAGGCCCGGTACATGAAGGGCCGGGCCTGTCTGCTCAAACTCATTCCGGAGAATTCTCATGTCCTCGGCATTGAAATCCACGACATCCAAAGTCCAATCGGGTGCGCTCGATCTTATCCGCAAGCCCCAGGGCGGCCTCACGCTTGGCATTGAGCTTCCGCTCGACAACGACTGGGCGCCAGCGCGCGAAGCTGAACGTGTCGCGCAAGGCCGTCCCTTCGGTGTACCGGATCTCACACACTATCCCGATCTCGTCCGCCAGGTCGATCGTTCCGGTTTCGCCGCCGTCTGGACGCGCGACGTTCCGGTCTTCGATCCCAATAATTTTGGCGATGCGGGCTCGGTCTACGATCCCTTCGTCAATCTCGGTTTCCTTGCCGGCATCACAAAGAATGTGGCGCTCGGCACCGCGGCGATCGTGCTGCCGCTGCGTCATCCAATGATGGTGGCGAAGGCTGCGGCTTCCGTCGATCAGCTGTCCGGCGGCCGTCTCATTCTCGGCGTCGCCTCCGGCGACCGTCCGGTCGAATATCCGCTGCTTGGCCTTGATTTCGAACAGCGCGGTGAAGCCTTCCGGGACGCGGTCGGTTATCTGCGCGATGCCTGGAAGACCGAAGGCCTGCCGCTTGGCGACGGGCGCATCGAAGCCAGCCTCGACCTGCTGCCAAAGCCAATGCGGGCGCAGGTGCCGATGGTTATTGCCGGGCAAGGCCGGCAGTCGCCAGACTGGATCGCCGCCAACATGGAAGGCCGCTTCGTTTATCCGAACGGGCTTGAGCGGCTCACCTCCCAGGCAAGAGGCTGGGCCGCCGCGCGCACCGCTCTCGGGCTGGATCGTGGTGTCTTCATAAGCGCTTTCCATCTCGATCTGGCCGACGATCCGGATGAACAGCCGACACCGCGCCGCTTTGGCGCGCGCGTCGGACGCAATGCCTTCATCGACCATCTGCATGCCCTCGAAAACGCCGGGGTCGATCATCTCGCGCTTCTGCTGCGGCCATCGCGACGGCCCCTCAGCGAAGTGATCGATGAATTGTCGCACGATGTTCTGCCTGTAATCGGCAATATCTCTCCCGCCGTCAGAAATGCCGCGGAATAACCAAGGAGAAAGACCAATGCATACTGTAACCGCCAACGGCTCCACCATTCCCGCTCTCGGCTTTGGCACCTTCCGTATCCCCGGCCCGGATGTTCTGCGGATCGTCCCGCACGCCCTGAAGCTCGGCTTTCGCCATGTGGATACCGCGCAGATCTATGGCAACGAGGCGGAAGTCGGCGAGGCGATCGCCGGTTCCGGCGTGGCCCGCGGTGACATATTCCTGACCACAAAAGTCTGGGTCGATAACTACAGGCATGATGCCTTCGTCGCTTCCGTTGAGGAAAGCCTGAAGAAGCTGAAGACCGACTATATCGATCTGCTGCTGCTACACTGGCCGAATGAAGCGGTTTCGCTCGCCGAGCAGATCGATGCGCTGAACGAGGTCAAGCAGGCCGGCAAGGTTCGCCATATCGGTGTTTCGAACTTCAATACGGCGCTGATGGCCGAAGCGGTCAGTCTTTCCAAGGCGCCGATTGTTACCAACCAGATCGAGTACCATCCCTATATCGATCAGACGGTGGTGATCGAGGCTGCCAGGAAGGCGGGCATGGCCGTGACCGGCTATTACGGCATGGCCGATGGCAAGGTATTTACCGATCCGGTCCTGAAGGAGATTGCCGCAAGCCACGGCAAGTCGGTGGCGCAGGTGGTTCTGCGCTGGCTGGTGCAGCAGGATGGTATCATCGCCCTGTCGAAGACCGTCGGTGAGGCACGTGCCGCCGAGAACCTGGCCATCTTCGACTTTGCCCTTTCAGCTGATGAAATGGCTGCCATGCATGGCCTTTCCAGCCCTGCTGGCCGGATCGTCTCGCCCGATGGCCTCGCTCCCCTGTGGGACAAGGCTGCCTGAGACGCAAAGGGGAGGGGTGCAAACCCCTCCCGAGGCTGCACGACAAAACCAGGAATGGATTTCTTACGCCCGCCGGCTGTTCATGTGCTCCACTATGCCGGCGGGCGCGTCTTGCGAAAACATATCTGCAAAGCCCGAGGCGGCATCTTCGGCAATGCTGGCCGCGCGGTTCTGCATCATCGTTTCAAATCGCTCGACGGCCAGAGGCCAATCGGATGCCGAAACCAGAGCCTCGGCCAGATCGGCCGCATCGAGCATGGCAAGATTTACGCCGACGCCGACGGGCGGCATAACGTGAGCGGCATCACCAACAAGCGTAAGACCTGGCCGGTGCGCCCAGCGCAAGCCAGCGGGAAGCGCGATGATCGGGCGGATCGCCGTTATGGCGTCGGCGTTTAAAATCATCTTCAGAAGCTTCTCAGACCAGCCGGAGAACCGCTTCAGGAGCTCGTTTCGGGTGATGCCGGCCAGCGCCATATCCGGTCGCTTGCCTTCTGCGGGGGCGACTGGGATAGCGGCATAGACCCGAACATGCCCATTGCCGTTTCGCTGGGCAATCAGGCCCATTTCTGCATGCAGGGCAAATATGCTGCCGCGGCCGATCATCCCTGCGATGGATGGATGACGTTCATCGATTGCATCAATCCGCAGTTCAACAAAAGTGGTGCCGGTGTAAACGGGCTGCACATCGGTCAGGGCCGGACGTACACGGGACCAGGCGCCATCTGCGCCGATAACGAGGTCGAAACATTCGGTTCTGCCGTTCTCAAAATGGAGAGAATGTTTGCCATCTGAATGGCTTGTTACCGTCTTCAGCCGGTGATCCCATTGCACGGTTTCATGTGCAATCGAGGAAAGGAGAAGTTCGCGCAGGGCGTGACGATCAATCTCCGGCCTTTGGCCTTCGCCCGGAGCTGGCAGATCTTCCGCAAGAATTGTCGCCGACCGATAATCGAGCACACGGGTCTCTTGATCTTCGTGGCGGGCGATGCGGTTAAAGCAGGGTAGGAGGCCCGTCTTTTCAAGCGCGAGCTGACCCGTATCGGCGTGCAAATCCAATGTGCCACCCTGATCACGTGCCTGTGCCGAGGTGTCCGCTTCAAAAACGACGGTTTTCCAATTGTGCCTTTGAAGGATCGATGCTGCCGTGAGCCCTGCCGGACCTGCGCCGACAATGGCGACGATAGGATGTTGTAACATGGGAGACTCTCGCATAATAAAGATAGGTTCCTATGTTATTTATATAGGTACCTATTTAAATGCAAGCCCCGGGGATGGCTCAAGCAATGAATGAAGAAGCCGAATGGCGACCACAGGAAATGCCGGCGCTGATTATCGGGCGGATTGCACGGATGCTGGCAAGACTTGACGACGAGGGACTTCGGGAAATCGGCATCAGTGTCGCCCAGCTTCCCGTTCTGGTCGCCCTGAAGAACGGCGAAATGCGAACCCAGAAGGAACTGGCCGTCATTGCGGGGGTGGAGCAACCCAGCATGGCGCAGCTTCTGGCCAGAATGGAGCGGGATGGGTTGATCCGGCGTAGCCAGGATCCCAACGACAAACGCAGCAGCCTGATATGCCTGGAGCCGGAGGCGTATCGCAGGCTGGAACCGGGACGCGATGTCCTGCGTGGCACCAATGAACGTGCACTCGCCGGACTTGCGCCCGACGAGGTCCGAACGCTGACGGAGATGCTCCATCGAATTCACGCGAACTTGGCAGGTTGCTGACGGTGGTTGTTCCGATCAAAGGACGCTGCGCAACCTCCGGCCGATGCCAATAAAACGCGACTAGCTGGCCGCCTTGGCGCCCCTTACTTTCGGGAGATTGCTCAAGAGGGACTCACAGGCTTTTGTGATGTGGGTGACAAGCAGATCGGTCGCGAGATTAACGTCTCGCTGCCGGCACGCGGCCAGGATCTGGCGATGTTCCCGGTCATCGACGCCGGTGCCGCCTGATAGTGTCAGCTGAATGCGAAGATACCGTTCGATCCGGTCGTTCACCGACCGTATTAGATTGAGCAGGAATGGTTTGTTGGCATCCTCGTAAAGGCAGGAGTGAAACTGCCAATTGAGTTCCGCCCATCGCGCCACGTCGGTCTCGCGTGCGAATTCATTGCAATAATCTTCCGCGCGCTGGAAGGTGTGCTCGGTCATTCTCGGGATCGAGAGTTTCAGGGCGTTGGCTTCCAGCATGGCCCTCACTTCAAAAATTTCAGCGATCTCTGGTTCGGTAATGCTTGTTACCACCGCGCCACGGTTGCGTTGGAATTCCACAAGGCCTTCTGCTTCCAGGCGCTTCAAAGCTTCGCGGACCGGGATTTTGCTGACGCCAAAAAGCTTTGCGATGTCATCCTGACGGATCGGTTCGTCTTCGTCGAGGACGCCCGTTATGATCGCCTCTCGTATGTGTTTTGCGATAATATCCGACGTCGGCGGGGTGTTGCCAAGAGAGGGTAGGTTTTGAGCTTTTAGCGGCATTTTTACTCCATGGTCAGAACCCGACGCGCAGCGGCAAGATCAAATAACGTAGCTTATATACGATCGGTACTTGCCTGTCCTGCCTCATTATCGTATACGATATCTTATGAGGAAGAGGCAAGACGGATTCCCGAGCCATGCGCGAGCAAAAAATCCCGAACTTGATCGGTTACGTTACGCCACTGAGCGCTGCGCCGGGCGGGGCTTTGGAATTCAAGATTTCTTCGCGTGGCAATCGAGACGTCAGCGCACGGGCAATTCGCATAATTTGCTGCGATCCCAATCCGCAAGGACCAGGCGTTAAAGTGGCTACGGCAAATTTCGGTCTCGCTGCAGAATATACCGCCGTTGAGCAGCCGGCCTATCTCGGTTCCTGTGCGTTCGGTCCCGTTCCCATTTTGGGTGACCGCTCCGCAATCAAGGTCGATCTGACGGTGATGCCCACCTTGTCATCCGAGGCTGCTCAGACGCTTTTCGCGCTGCAGAATATCGATGCGACCCTGGGATTGGCGATTGTCACCCGTGACGACAGATTGTTTCTCCAGCAACTTGATACGAATGCCTGCCATGACACAGGCATCGAGCTCTCGGGAAACTGCTGGTCGCGGATCGAGGTAATCCTTGGTTTGGAGGGTTTCTCGGTGACTGTCCGGCAGCATTTGCCGATGAAGCAGGAGAAGACAAAAAGCGCGAACTTCCCGCACCTGACGCGCCGCGTACTTGTGGAAATCGATCATATTTGTTTCGCCGCCGTCTGGCGGGGGCATCCTGAACAGACCTTCAACGGCTCCATCGAAAATCCATCCCTGAGTTCAACGCGTTCGGAACCAGTCCCGGTAGCGACGTGGGAGGTTATCGCCGAGTGGAATTTCGGCGGGGATGCGCGCGATATCTGGATAGAGGACGAAAAGGACCGTGCGAGACGGTTATACTTGATCAACATGCCGATGCGCGCGGTCAGATCGTCTGCCTGGTCCGGCCGACATCAGGATTGGAAGCAGGTGCCACCGGAATATGCGGCGATCAGATTTCATTCTGACGATCTTAGTGATTGCGGCTGGGAAACGACTATCCGGATCGATGTGCCAGAGGATATGCGCTCCGGCGTATATGGGCTTGAGGTCGACAATGGCGTCGGAAAGGACACGATCCCATTCTATGTCATTCCGGGAGAAAGAACGAAACGCCGGCGGATCGTGTTTCTGGCTCCGACATTCACCTATATGGCCTATGCCAATTTCGCCCGTGGCAACTTTGCGGGCGAACTTGCCGACAGGGTTGGCGCGTGGAACGCATATCCGCACAATCCAGACGAAGTCGGTGCTTACGGCTATTCCACCTACAGTCGCCATCCCGACGGCTCGGGCATAAACCTGTCGTCACGGCTGCGCCCGATCCTGACGATGCGCCCGGAATACCTTATCTATTTCGATCCGATGGGATCAGGAATGCGGCATTTCCCGGCGGATTCACATCTCACCGACTGGCTCGAGACTAAGGGATTCGAGTTTGACGTCATCACGGACGAGGATCTTGACCGGGATGGCGTTACCGCCCTGTCGCCTTATGACGTGGTTCTGACGGGAACGCATCCCGAATACCACACCCGACGCACGATGGAGGCGCTGATCGCCTACCGGGAAGCCGGCGGAAACCTGATGTATCTCGGCGGTAACGGTTTTTATTGGAAGATCGGCCGTAACGACGACATGCCCCATATGATCGAGGTGCGCCGCGCCGAAGGGGGCATGCGAGTATGGGCGAGCCAGCCCGGCGAATATTACCATCAGCTCGATGGAGAATATGGCGGCCTCTGGCGTCGCAACGGAATTCCGCCTCAGACCGTCGCCGGCGTCGGCTTTACGGCCGAAGGGGCATTCGAGGGCTCGTATTATGTCCGCACAGATGCCTCCTATGAAGAGGAATTGGCATTTCTCTTTGAAGGCATAGCCGCCAATGAACGCATCGGCGATTTCGGATTGTCCGGAGGAGGTGCTGCCGGTTTCGAGATTGATCAGGCGGCCATCGATCTCGGTACGCCGGAATATGCATCGGTCATTGCCTTCTCTGAAGGTCACGGTCCGTCTTTCCACACGACATTCGAAGAGCTTCTTCTGCCTGGCGTGTTTGATGGCAAGCCGCGTCCGCATGGCGGCATAAGCGCCAACATCGTCTATGGCAAATCCGAAACGGGCGGAGGTCTCTTTGCTGTCGGGTCAATCACCTTTTGCGGGAGCCTGTCGCACAATAATTACGACAACAATGTTTCGCGGCTCCTGGAAAATTGCCTGAGGAGGTTCCTGGGCGATGGTTGAAAAGAGCGATGCGCGGGACGAGCTTATCGGTTTTCGTGAACTGAAAACGCTTCTTGAGACGATTTTCGTCAACGCCGGCACCGCCGGGGACACAGCCGGGATTCTTGCGGAAAACTGTGCGGGATGCGAGAGGGACGGTGCCCTCAGTCACGGTATTTTCCGCATGCCCGGCTATGTCGGCTCCCTCAGGTCAGGTTGGGTGGATGGGCTGGCGGTGCCTGATGTCACGGATCTTGGGCCGTCCTTCATTCGGGTCGACGCGCGTAACGGTTTTGCACAGCGGGCGCTTTCTGCCGCGCATCCACTTATCAAAGCTGCTGTCGAGAAAACGGGCGTCGCCATTGTCGCGATCCGCAACTCCCATCATTTCAGCGCATTGTGGCCGGACATCGAACCTTTCGCGCTTTCCGGCCATATGGCGATAACCGCGGTAAACGGACTTGCGAACGTTGTTCCCCATGGCGGCCGACAGGCGGTTTACGGGACCAATCCTATCGCCTTCGCCGTGCCGGTGGAGAATGCCGCGCCATTGATCGTCGACCAGGCCACCAGCGTGATGGCGAATGGCGAGGTGCGCCTGCACGCACTCGCCGGCAAATCAGTTCCTGATGGAACCGGCGTCGACCGCGACGGCAATCCCACCATGGATCCGCACATGATCCTGTCCGGCGGAGCGTTGAACACCTTCGGCGGCTACAAAGGCTCCTCAATTGCCCTGTTCGTCGAAATTCTCGCTGGCGCCATTACCGGTGGGCAATTCTCCTTTGAAAACGACTTTGCCGGTTTCGCTGGCGCGGAAACCCCGAAGGCGGGGCAGTTCCTCATGGTGATCGATCCGAATTGGGGCGGGCCTACAGGCTTCGCGTCTCGTCTGCAGCATCTATGTGGTCGGTTGACCGCTGCCGGACAGGATCGACTGCCGGGCGCACGACGATTTGCAAACCGCGCGGCAGCGGAGAAATGGGGCATCCCCATATCGCCGGGCGCGCTGAGCCGGCTTCGAACGCTGGCGGGCGAAAAAACGTAAAACCCGACAAACAGACTTGAACAGGAGGCCTCGACATGGCGCCCGACAAAAACAGACTTGAGTTTCGACGAGACCTCACTCCCGAGCAGGTCGACCAGCTGGTGGAACTGTTTCAGCAGGAGTGGTGGACCAAGGGGCGCGAAAAAGCCGATGTCGAAAGGCTGATGGCGAATGCGGGTCCCATCTTCGCCTTCATCGATCCCCTGAACGGCGAACTGGTCGCCTTCGCACGCGCCATGACGGACGGCGTCTACAAGGCGATGATCTTTGACATCATCGTCAAGGAGACGTGGCGAAACACCGGGCTCGGTCGACTGCTGATGGATAAGGTCCTGACTGACCCCGTGCTCGTGCGGGTCAAACATCGCGAACTCTATTGCCTGGAGGAGATGCTGCCCTTCTACGAGAAATGGGGCTTCACCGCCAATTTGCCCGGACTTTTCTTCATGCGCCAATCGTCCTGAGCGCCCATGACCAGTTCTCAAACCATTCTCGATGTCGATTACGCCGTGATTGGTCTTGGCGTCATGGGTGCTTCAGCACTTTACTCCCTGTCTCAGACGGGTGGGAAAGTCGTTGGTATCGATGCCTATAGTCCCCCGCATCCCCATGGGGCCAGTCACGGCGGCTACAAGGTCACTAGAGAAGCTGTTGCCGAAGGCTCCGCCTATCTTCACTTCGTCCAGCGTTCGAATGCGCTCCTGCGCGCGTTCGAGCGTCGGTTTGACATTAGCCTTATGCAGAACACGGGGACGCTGATCATTGGATCTGGCGCGGCGGGCAGTTCCGGCAGTTTTCTGCAGGATACCGTTAAGATCGCCGAGGAGAATGGCATTGTCCATCAAGTCCTGTCTTCCGGGGACTTGATGTTGCGTTATCCTCAGCTCATCGGCCTGACGGACATGGACGTGGGTTATTTCGAACCCGCTGCCGGCTTCATTCGCCCAGAACCATTGTTGAACCTGCAGATCGCCCTTGCCAAACAGGCTGGCGCTGAGGTTTTGCCGAATACCGTCGTCAAACGGATCGTGCCAATCACGGGCGGTGTGGAAATAGAGGCCGAGGGCGTGGTGATCCGAGCCCGGCAGGCGGTTGTCGCCATGGGCCGCTGGATGGGCGGGGTTCTTGGCCGGCAGTTTGCCACTTTATTGTCCGTCAGCCAGCAAAGGACATTTACATTCAAAGCGCGTGATGCGGCTGCCTATCAGCCAGGCAGGTTCCCGACCCTGATGTGGTTTCGCGAAGGTGTTGATAACGCCTGTGCGACGGTCTTTCCGCTCGAAGGGGCGGCTGATGGGGTCAAGTTTTTTGTAGCAGATACCGAGACCGCTCCGCCTGCCGGCATGTCTGGCGATCAATTCTTCCGGCACCACGTCGAGCCGTTCTTCGGAGGTATTTCCTCGGAACTAAAGGCTTCGGAAACATGCTTCTACACATCAACGCCGGATCACGGGTTCTTGCTCGATTGGCATCCGGATATTCCGGGGCTATTCCTGGTGTCGGCATGTTCGGGGCATGGTTTCAAGCATGCTTTAGGAGTGGGCGAAGCTGTTGCCGCGCAGCTCATGGGGCATTCCTCACCCGATCTCTCTGCCTTCAGCCTCGCGCGATTTTCCGCTTAACCTGCCGAGGAATCTATCTTGACAGTTAAAGTAGATCGTATACGATATCGTAAATACTAAAAATCTGATGGCGAGATAGTCGTCAACGAAAGGGAGAAGCATGAAATACGATCGGTTCCTAACGACAGTCGAGCTGCATACTTGCGGCGAAACCTTTCGTCTGGTCACGCAGGGTCTGCCGAAGATTCCCGGAGAGACGATTGTCGAGCGCATCACCTGGCTCCAGGAAAATGCGGATCACTATCGCCGTGCCGTGCTGCTGGAACCCCGCGGTCATAAGGATCTCTACGGGGGATATCTGACGGAACCGGTAAGCCCGGAAGCGGACTTCGGCGTGATCTTCCTTAACAACATGGGTTATAGCCCCCATTGCGGCCACGGCGTTATTGCTCTTGCGACCGCAGCCGTGGAGCTTGGCTGGATCGAGCGACAGGTGCCGGAAACGAAGGTGGGCATCGATGCTCCCTGCGGGTTTATCGAGGCCTATGTTCAGTGGGACGGCGAGCATACGGGTGCGGTGCGTTTCGTGAATGTGCCGTCCTTCATTTTCAGCCGCGACGTCACCGTTCATACGCCGACTTTCGGCGAGGTGACCGGTGACGTGGCTTATGGCGGCGCAACCTATTTTTATGTTGATGGCCGTAAGCACGGCGTTGAAATCCGCGAATACGATGCGCAGCGCGTCATGCAGCTCGGCTACGAGATCAAGGCCGCCGTCAATGCCAAGATGCCGTTCGTGCATCCGGAGATTCCGGAGTTCAACAACGTCTATGGCGTTATGGTCTATGGCGATCCCCGCCACGAAGGCTCTAGCCAGGCCAATTGCTGCGTCTATGCCGATCGCGCCGTTGATCGTTCGCCGACTGGCTCGGGAACCGCCGGTCGCGTTGCGCAGCTCTATCTTCGGGGCGAAATGACCGCCGAGGATACGCTGATCAATGAATCGATCATCGGTACGATCTTCAAGGGGCGGGTACTCTCCAAGGCAAAGGTTGGAAGTTTCGATGCGGTCATCCCGGAAGTGGAAGGCACCGCATCCATTTGCGGCTTCGCCAATTGGGTGATCGATGAAGCCGATCCGCTCAAGTACGGTTTTCTGGTGGCATGACGATGGTTAAGCACTTCAACGCAACATCGACCGAGGCCCTGCTGCCTTTCGCTCTGCTGGTAGCGGAACTGGAAAAAACGGTTGCGGAATATGCGGACGGAAAGATCGTCAGCCCGGAACGGCTGGTGGTTCCCCTGGCGGCCGGCGGCGTCATGCTTTCCATGCCTGCGAGCGCTCAGGACATTGCAAGCCACAAACTGGTCAATGTCTGCCCGTCGAATGCTTCGCGTGATCTCGCGACGATCAACGGGGAAGTCGTCGCCTATGATGCTCTCACAGGGGTTTCCCTGTTTGCGCTCGATGGTCCGACCGTCACTGGGCGGCGAACAGCGGCGGTGACCCTTCTGGCGATCAGCCGGCTGCGGAAAGAACCCCCGAAGGTTGTTGCGATCATCGGCACTGGCAAACAGGCCTCCACGCATGCACAGGCGCTTTCGTCTTTCTTTCCCGGGGTAGATCTGGTCGTCGCCGGCATTTCCCGGGAGGAAGAAGAGCAGTTTTGTGCACGGCATGTCGACTGCGCCGTCAGGCCATTTGTGGATCGTGACTGGTCCCGCGTCGACGTGGTCGTGACATTAACCACCAGTAAGACGCCTGTTTACACGGAATCCGCGTCGCAGGAGCGACTTGTCATAGGGGTAGGGGCCTTCACGCCGGATGCCGCGGAAGTTGGGAGCGAGACCGTGTTGGCGAGCACCCTCATTGTCGATGATCCTGCCGGAGCGCGGCACGAGGCGGGCGATCTCATCCAGGCCAATGTCGACTGGTCCGCTGTGATTTCGCTCAGCAGCGTGCTGAAGGGAACGGCAGATGTCTCCTCAGGCCCGGTCTTCTTCAAAAGTGTGGGCTGCGCCGCCTGGGATCTGGCGGCTTGCCGCGTGGCCAGGGAGATGGTCGTACAAATGACCACAGACTGACGGCAATATTGACTAAAATTGACTATCGTATACGATATTTAGCGTAAGCTCACGGGTCACCTCGTCAGGTCAAATGAGCGCTTCAAATAGTATACGATAGTCGATATTCCAACGTTAACCTATAAAAAGAGAGGAACTGACATGAAAAAATTTATCCCCCTTATGGCGCTCGCTGCTGTCGCGATGTCTGGTGCGGCCGCGCAGGCTGACCAGCTCGATGATATCATCAGCGCCGGTAAACTTCGCTGCGCCGTGCAACTCGACTTCCCGCCGAACGGATCGCGTGATGCGAACAACAATCCGATCGGTTTCGACGTCGATTATTGCAAGGATCTTGGCGCGGCACTGGGTGTTGATGTTGAAATCGTTGATACGCCTGAAAACGACCGTATCCCGGCGATCCTGTCGGGTCGCGCGGATGTCGCCGTCGCCGTCGCTTCCGATACATTGGAACGCGCCAAGACTGTAGGCTTCTCAATCCCCTATTTTGTGTTCGAGACGATCGTGCTGGCGCGCGAGGATTCGGGCATCAAGGCGCCGGACGACATCAAGGGGCATACGGTCGGAGGGCCCGCAGGTGCTTATGAAACACTTGCTCTTGCCAAGGAGGTCGAGAAGAAGAGCGATACCGGCGCAAAGATGCTGACGTTCCAGACCCAGTCGGACACGTTCCTGGCACTCGGTCAGAAGCGCATCGATGCGACTTATACGACCTCGACGATTGCAGCGGCCATCATCGAATCCGGTAAATACCCTGGCCTCAAGGTCGTCGGTCCCGCACCCGTTGACGCCGACTATTGCGCGCTAATTGTCAAGCGCCAGGAACAGGGCTGGCTCAACTACGTGAACCTGTTCCTGAACCGTCAGGTGCGTTCCGGCCGCTACGCAGAGCTTTACAAGAAATGGATTGGTGAAGACGTCGGTGCGGCGCCTGACCTGACCGTGCCCGGCGTCTATCGCTAAGCGGCTCTCCTGTCATCAATGGCGCTTGATCGGGATTGACGAGCGCCATTCAAGAGCCCGGAGCCGCCTCGGCAGATGCTGCTATCGCCAACGAATGGACGCGGTAGCCGCTGCCCCCGAGACTTTCCGTGCTCGTAGATTCCTTCTTGTACGCATGGCTGCGCCGCGTGCGTTGACAGAGAATGAGGTCACAAATGGACTATCAATTTCAATGGAGACCTGTGCTGCGGGCTCTTCCGGAGATGCTGTGGGGCGCTTTGGAAACGATTGAGATCGCGGGCCTGGCCATGATGCTTGGAACGATCCTTGCTATTTTCCTGGCACTCGCCAAACGCTCCGGAAAAAAATACCTGTCCCTGCCTGCGGATATGTGGATCGAGACCGCCAGAAACACTCCAGCGCTCTTCCAGATCTACATGCTCTATTTTGGCCTGGGGTCGCTCGGTCTGCAGGTCGGTTCCTATGCCGCGCTGCTTTTCGGCATCACCTTCAACAATGCTGGCTATCTTGCCGAGACGTTTCGTGGCGGCTTTGCAGCCGTTCCGGAAACGCAGACGCGGGCGGCGCGCTCGCTTGGCCTGGGCGCGGTGCAGACGCAGTGGCATATCGTGATCCCGCAGATGCTGCGCGCCGTCTTCCACGCCATGACAAACCAGATGGTGTGGTCCGTTCTGATGAGTTCCCTTGGGGTTATCGTCGGCCTGACAACTGACCTCACCGGCGTCACCCAGGAACTCAACGTCGTGACCTATAGAACCTTTGAGTATTTCTTCGTCGCGGCATGCCTCTACTACGTCATTTCCAAGGCCTTCACGTTGTCATCGCGCATCGTGGCCTGGCGCCTGTTTCGATACTAGGAGGTCGCGATGTATTTCGGTGGATCATTTTCGTGGGGCGACCTTCAATTCCTGTTGTCGGGAGCCGTGACCACACTTTCAATCACCCTTGTTGCGGTTGTCATCGGCACCGTCCTCGGTGTCCTTTTTGGCCTTGTCCGGGCCGGGGCGCCATGGTGGATCGGCAACTCGCTAGGCGCCGTCCTCGACGTCTTCCGGTCGGTGCCGCTTCTTATCCAGCTCGTGTTGTTCAACTCGTTCAACAGCATGCTCAAGCTCAACTGGCCGACCTTTGTCGTCGGCTGCGTTTGCCTTGGGATTTACGCTTCCGCCTTCTGCACCGAGATCGTCAGAAGCGGTGTCGGTGCGGTTCCCCAGACGACGCGTCGCGCGGCGCGGTCCCTCGGCCTCAGCTGGCGGCAGGAATTGACGTCGATAACGCTGCCGATCGCCACCCGGATCGTCTTTCCGAGCTGGATCGGTCTCACGCTTGGCGTGATGAAGGATACCGCGCTCGTTCTCTGGATCGGCATAGTCGAACTTCTGCGAAGCTCGCAAATCGTAACATCGCGCGTTCAGGAGCCACTGCTGATCCTCGGCATCACCGGCCTGATCTACTTCGCGATGAGTTTTCCAATCGCCAGGCTCGGCAATCAACTTGAGAAGAAGTGGGGCACGCAATGATCGCCATCGAAAACGTACACAAACAATTCGGTACGCTGCATGTCCTGAAAGGCGTGGATCTGACGGTTCAGAAGGGCGAAGTCCTGTCGATGATCGGCGGTTCGGGGTCTGGAAAGTCGACGATGCTGATGTGCATCAACGGCCTTGAGGGGATTCAGCAGGGACGTATTACCGTCGATGGCGTGGAGGTTCACGCCAAGGCTACGGACCTCAACAAGCTGCGCAGGCGCATCGGTATCGTCTTCCAGCAATGGAACGCCTTTCCGCATCTTACCGTCCTCGAAAACGTTACGCTGGCTCCGCGGAAGGTTCTTGGGAAATCACGGGAAGAGGCGGAGGCCATCGCAATCGAGCAATTGTCGCATGTGGGACTGAAGGAAAAGCTCGGCGTATTTCCGTCGCGCCTTTCCGGCGGCCAGCAGCAACGCATGGCAATCGCGAGGGCGCTTGCGATGTCTCCTGACTACATGCTGTTCGATGAGGTTACATCGGCGCTCGATCCGCAGCTTGTTGGCGAAGTGCTCGATACGATGCGCATGTTGTCGAAGGAAGGCATGACGATGATCGTCGTCACCCACGAAATGCGTTTCGCCCGGGAAGTGTCCGATCGCGTTGCCTTCTTCCGGGAGGGGCGCATTCATGAGATCGGCTCGCCGGAGCAGATTTTCGAGAATCCCCAGAAGCCGGAAACCGCGGCTTTCCTGAAGTCCATCTGAACCGCTCTGGTTGTAATCGAGGAAACTGAACAGTGCGCTCATCCAAGATCGTTCACGTCGTCAGCTGCCATGCTGAAGGTGAAGTCGGCGACGTCATCGTCGGTGGCGTCGCTCCTCCTCCGGGATCCACGATCTGGGACCAGGCGCGCTGGATTGCGGAAGACGAGAGCCTCCGCAACTTCGTTCTCAACGAACCGCGCGGCGGCGTCTTTCGGCACGTCAACCTGCTGGTGCCGCCGAAGGACCCGAAGGCACAGATGGGCTGGATCATCATGGAACCGGCCGATACGCCGCCGATGTCGGGATCGAACTCGATGTGTGTCTCGACGGTTCTGTTAGACACGGGGATTATCCCGATGCAGGAACCGATCACACGTCTGGTCCTCGAGGCGCCAGGAGGCCTGATCGATATTGAGGCTGAGTGCCGAAACGGCAAGGCTGAGCGTATCCGCGTCCGCAATGTGGCCTCTTTCGCCGACAAGCTCGACGTCAAGCTGGAGGTGGAAGGGGTGGGTACGGTAACCGTTGATACCGCCTATGGCGGCGACAGCTTTGTCATCGTCGATGCGGGTTCGCTTGGTCTCAGTCTCAGTCCCGATCAGGCACGTGACATTGCTCTCATGGGCATGAGGATTACGGATGCAGCCAATGAACAACTCGGGTTCAAACATCCTGCGAATGACTGGAATCACATCTCATTCTGCCAGATGACCGACCCGGTGTTCATGAAAGACGGCGTTCTGCATGGCAAGAACGCCGTTGCAATCCGGCCGGGCAAGATTGACCGCTCGCCCTGTGGCACGGGTTGTTCCGCACGGATGGCGGTCCTCCATGCCAAGGGATTGATGAAAGTCGGTGACAGGTTCGTGGGCACCTCACTGCTCGACAGCGAGTTCCATTGCAGCATCGATGAGGAGAGTGAGATCAACGGCGTGCCGGCAATCAGACCGATCTTGTCTGGTCGCGCCTGGATCATCGGCACCAAGCAGCTGATGGTGGATCCGGCCGATCCGTTCCAGAGCGGTTATCGCGTCTCCGATACCTGGCCAATGGATCATTGAGGTTGTCAGGATGCCAATTGTAAAAGTCGAACTCTTTCCGGGCCGTAGCCCCGAGAAGAAGGCGGAACTCGCCAAGGCTATCACCGACACGCTTGAAAGGGTGGGTGGGATCAGGCCGGAAGCGACAGTCGTGTTGTTCGTTGATATTGCGCCCGACAACTGGTTCGTTGCTGGTGCGCCGCTGGCGAGCAGTGGATTTGTTTCAGATAGCTGATGCTGGCAAATCCTGTCGGTCGCGACAGGATTTGCCATTCTTTGGTTTGTAGATTCAGGTCCGGTTGAACAAGGCCATTGCCTGCCGCTACGCGCAACTGCGAACGGAAACAGGCTTCATTGCCTTGCGGAAAAGACCGTTTCAGCGAATGTCGCAATCCCCTACCTATTGTGGAACCATTCGCATCACCGCCGGATTTTATGCGAGTCACCCGCGTGGCGAATAACAATGGTACCAGATGTTGGCTTTTCCAAGCACGACCATGATCGTCTCTGCCCACGACAGGGCAGGCTCTTTCGTTCCACTGAGTATAGTTGTCGGCATTTTTAATCCTCCCAATTAAAGTGCTGTTTCGATAACTCATGATGACCTTAAGCCATTTTTTCGGAATTATTCCTCGGTAATTCCGAACACAGAATTCATAATATCTGTGAGCCTCCACGAGCTGCCATTCCTCCTGCTGCCGGCGATGAATGCCCGCAGCAGGAGTGTTTTCGAGTTCCGCTGCGACGCGTTTGATCAGCTCTTCGGATAATCTTCGATGAAGCTTCCGGCGACGGACTTGATGCCGGCGGCGTCGAGCTTGTAATGGGCATAAAGGTGTGTCGGTGGAGCGATCAGGCTGTATTCATCGTATATGCCGTGCCGCTTCAGATATACGGGCATTCCCTCATCCGAAAGAACCTCTGCGACCGCGCCACCAAGGCCGCCGAGAACATTGTGCTCCTCAACGGTCAGAATGCGTCTGCACTGGGCGGCGGCGTTCAGGATCGCTTCCCTGTCGATCGGCTTGACAGTTGCCATGTCGATGAAGCCAACGCTGTGCCCTTCCGCCCGGAGGGCCTTCGCGGCTTCCAGACCCGGATGGACGGTGGAGCCGGTCGCGATGATCGTGAGGTCCGTTCCCTTGAAGTGTTCGATGGCCTTGCCGAACGTAAAGGGCAGGCGCTGCGGATAGACCACGGGATCGCGCCCGCGCTGGATTCTGATATAGATCGGGTCAGGATAGTCGTTAGACGCCTTGATGACCTCCATCAGCTGGTTCCCATCGGCGGGCGCCACGACGGTCAGATTGGCTATGGACCGTGCAATGGCAAGGTCTTCCGTTGCGTGGTGCGATGTCCCATAGAAGCCAAGCGAAATGCCCGCATGATGGCCGATGAGACGGACGGGCAGCCGCGAATAGGCCACGTCCATGCGGATCTGCTCGCAGCACAGCAGGGCAAGGAATGAGGCGAATGTCGCGACATAAGGTTTCATCCCGACCGCTGCCATGCCGGCGGCGGCCGAAACCATGTTCTGCTCGGAAATCCCGAATTGTACGAAGCGCTCCGGATGCAGCCGGTGGAACTTCGAGAGGCCGTTGGAATATTGCAAATCGGCGGTGCCGGCGACGATCGGTTCTCCGAGTGCCACCAGTTCAAGCAGCGCATCGGAGAGGGCATCGAGGCCCGGGGTGACGGCGTTCAACTGGCGATACTGCCAGGACTTGTCGGAAAGCGGCTTGTTCATCTCAGATCTCCATGGCCTCAATTTCGGCAATCGCCTTTGCGGCGTCGGATGGGTCAAGGTATCCCAGATGCCAGCCCGGCTCTGTTTCCATGTAGGATACGCCCTTGCCCTTCACGGTCTGGGCAATAACCATAACCGGCTTCGTCCGATTGACGTCTTGCTTCAATGTCCGCAGCAGGGTCGTGACCGCGGCCACGTCATGGCCGTCGACGACGTGCGTTTCCCAGCCGAAGGCGCGCCATTTTTCCTCGATGGGCTCCACGCCGATGACGTCATCGACGGAGCCATCCAGCTGGTAGCCGTTGCGGTCGATGATGCCGACAAGGCGTCCAAGCTCATTGTGAGCACCAAACAGTGCGGCCTCCCACACCTGTCCTTCCTGAAGTTCGCCGTCGCCGATCATGACGAATGTGAAGAAGTCTTTGCCGAGCATTCGCGCCGCCAGCGCCATGCCGCAGCCAGCGGAAAGAGCGTGGCCGATCGAGCCGGAGCTGAAGTCGATTCCCGGCACCTTGGTCATGTCGGGATGATCTCCGAGGGGGCTGCCGAGCCGCGTGTAGTCGTCGAGAAGAGCCGGATCGATAAAGCCCAGATCTGCAAGGATCGGAAACAGGCCGACGGCCGCGTGCCCCTTGCCCATCATGAAGCGGTCCCGGTCTTCCCATTTCGGCTCGCCGTGCCGCAGATCCATCACACCGTAATACAGTGCAGAGAAGAGTTCGGCCGCTGAGAAGACCGATGTGTAATGGCCGACCTTGGCGATCTCGATCAGCCGAATGGTCTCGAGCCGGCAGAATTTCGCCCTGTCCTTGAGATAGGCGATTTCGTCTTCGGTGGGATGGAGCAGCGCATCGTTCGAACGCTCGCTGGCCTTGGCTAAGTCGGGTCTGGTCACGTCAAATCCTCGTCATTGCGCGCTGCTGGATAGAGACAAACGCGATTTCGAATACTTAAAGACTTAACAAGTCGGGCGTCCGCCCGCTGCCGCTTTTCTCTGAAAACAATCTTCGAATTTTCCAAAGAAAATAATGGGTTCGCGTGTGTTACTCACCGGATATCCATCGTGCAAAAATTCCAAACGAGGAGATATCGAATGAAAGACGGGATGTTCGTTTTCGATGCCGCAGTCCACACGCAGGACTTCGGCGACAATCAGATCAAGGACGGAAGCGACGGGAGGCGGGTGCGTCTGCTGCGATCGCAGATCGCGGGTTTCATCAACCTGACGGGCCGCAGGGGGCCGCCGCCGGAAACCTCGACCTTCTCCAATCCGGACCTGGAGTGGGGCAACAAGATGCTGTTTGAGAACTCCGATACCGACATGGCCTCTGCCTGCTCGGTGCCCCTCTTTTCACACTGGCGGGCCGGGCTCGGCCCGGTCGAACTGAGCGACGCTTTCGCCAAGTCTAACCCGAAGCGTGTCGTCCTCACCGGTGGCGTGGACCCTGCCTATCACGGGCTGGATTTCGCGCTTGCGGAAATGGAGCGGCAGGTCAAGGAACTCGGCGCCGTCAGCATGAAGTTCTATCAGTACCAGCGCCGTGGATGTTCCTGGCGTGCAGACGACCGCGACATTGCCTATCCCCTATGGGAAAAGGCGATTGATCTCGGCATCAAGATGGTCCAGTTCCACAAGGGCTTTCCGCTGGAGCTCGGCCCCGTGGAGGCGTTCAAGCCGAATGATATCCAATATGCCGCTGCCGATTTCCCGGAGTTGAATTTCGGCATCCATCATCTTGGCGACCCCTATGTCGATGAGACGATCTCCATCGCCAGCCGTTTCGACAATATCTTCCTGATCCTGCCGCTGTGGTTCAATCAGTACTATCTGCAGCCCTGGAAAATGCTCGAGCGGCTCGGCGAAGCCCTCCTCTATGTCGGTTCCGATCGGATCTGCTACGGATCGGAAGCTTTCATCTGGCCCCACGTGCAGACCTATATCGATACCCTGGCCAATCTCGAAATGCCCGAAGAGCTCCAGGAGCGTTACGGCTACCCCGAGATCACCCGCGAAATGAAGGAAAACATACTCGGCAAGGCGTTTGCGCGGGGCATGGGCATCGACATCGAAGCCAAGAAGATCGAACTGGGGCTGGTGGCATGATGCAGTCATCCCACATCTCGCCGGAAGCACTTGAGGCCGCATTCGCCCGGGTGCGTCCCCTTATTCTAGGCCATGGTGGAGATATCGAGGTTTCCGATATCTCCGCTGACGGTGTCGTCAGCATCAGGCTTCTGGGTGCCTGCAAGGCCTGCCCGAATATGGCGATGACCTATGTGGGTCCTATCCGGTCGTACCTGATGGATGTTGAGGGTGTGACGGATGTGCGTTGCGAGCAGGTCAATGTCGGGCCGAAAGCGCTTGACCGGCTTGCCCGCAGACTGGGAGCGCGCCCTGTCCTGGAGGCTGCTTCCTCGGCACGCTAGGTCCTGCATTTCTGGATACACGATCAACAAAAAATGCGGGAGCCTCGGCTCCCGCATCTTTTTGTGTGGGAGCCGCGACGCTGGCGTCGCGGCTCCGCATTTTCAGGGAATGATTTTCTCGGCTCGCAGACGGTCGAAGACGTCGATGAATGACTGTTCGGTGTCCTGCGTTTCGGTAAAGCCCAATGCCCGCGCCTTGGCCGTGGAATGCACGCACTCCATGGGGCGGCCGAGATCGAGATCGGTGTGCCAGGCGGAGGCAAGCTTGTCGAGCTTGTTGGGCTGGAGATTGTGCGTCTTGACGAGTTCGTCCCAGGCGTCGGACGAGTTCTTCATTTGCTCTACCAGCGAATTGAACTCACCCGGATATTCGGCAACGGGGATATCGAAATAATCGGCAATACGCTGCCACAGCTGTTCCCACCGGAAGACGTCGCCGTTCACGGCGTTGAATGCTTCGTTGCGGGCATTGGGTTCGGTACCCGCCCAGACGATCTGCTTGGCCAGAATCCGGGCGTCCGTGATGTCGTTCAGGCCGCGATAGGCCGTGGCGCTGCCGGGAAAGCGGAAGGGCTGCCCGGTCGCCTTGCAGATCGAGGCATGGGTTGCCAGCGTCGCGCCGATGTTCATCAGATTGCCGACTGCATAACCGATGATGGTGTGAGAGCGATGCACGGACCAGCCGAAACCATATTTCGCGCCATAGGCCATTACCACATCTTCAAGCTCGTAATAGAAGTTCTTCTTGGGAAGACGGGGTGCTGTTTCACGGAACGGCGTAACGGGGGTAACCTTGCCGTAATCCTCGAAGGGACCAAGATAGTGCTTGGTGCCGGTAACGACGCCCACATGCTCCACGCTGCCCTTCTCCGCGAAGGCATCGAGCACCGTGCGCAGCATGTCGCCGTTCAGCCGGATGTTTTCGTCTTCGTTGGAGCCGAGCGTCCAGGAGCAGTAAAAGATGTGGGTAGGGGCGAGATCGGCGAGTGCGGCGATGGCTGCGTCCCGATCAAGGAGATCGACGCTGCGGGACTGGATGTAGGAGGCGCCGACAGGCGGCCGCCGCGACAGGCCATGAATCTCCCAGCCACCTTCGCTGCGAAGATGCTCGGCCACATTCAGTCCCACGATCCCCGTTACGCCGACAATCAGCGCGCGCTTCTGGTACATTTTACACCTCTCATGTTTGGAAAGAGGGTGAAGATGGCTGCTGTGGCGCTTGTCGGAAATCCCATCCACGGAATAAGTAAAGTGAAAATTGTTCACAGATGGAGCCGTCATGCAAAACCGCGCCTTTGAGATGGAGGTATTCGTCTGTGTTGCCGAGTCCGGAAGCTTTTCGAATGCGGCAGATAAACTTGGCCTTTCCCCCTCCGCAATCAGCAAGCTCGTCGCGCGGCTTGAACAGCGGCTGGGCGTCCAGCTCGTCGTTCGTTCCACGCGTTCGCTGCGCCTGACATCGGAAGGGGAGGCGTTTCATTCCCTCTCCCGATCCATCCTGCAGGACATTGCCGAGGTGGAAACCCAGATCGCCCGGCAGTCAGAAAGCGCCGTTGGTGTTCTCAAGGTCAGTTGCAACGTTCCTTTCGGAATTCACGCCGTATGCCCTCTCATTCCGCGATTCCTGGCCGAGAATACGGGCATGAAAATCGACCTGGAACTGAGCGACGAACCGGTGGATCTCATCCTGGAACGGACCGATCTGGCGATCCGCACGGGAAGCCTTCAGGATTCTTCCATGAAGACCAGGCGTCTTTTGAATTCGCCCCGGCACGTGGTGGCCAGCCCGGAATATCTGCGCCTGCACGGCAGCCCTGTTCATCCAAATGACCTGAGAAAGCACAATTGCCTGACCATTGCCGGCAAACCGCAACATTCGGTCTGGAATTTCAGGGATGTCGACGACAGCGGCGTCGGGATCGTGGTTTCGGTTGCCGGCAATCTGGCGGTCAATAACGGCGAGACGCTCAGAGGTTTTGCGCTTGCCGGGCTAGGCATCGCCAGGCTCTCCGAATTTCACATCGGCACGGATCTGGAAGAGGGGAGGCTGGTGGCACTTCTGCCGACCTATGACGCCCAGGAAGTCGAACCCATCAGCGCCATCTATTCCGCCCAGTCGCACGTTCCCCAGCGAATCCGGCGTTTTCTTGATTTTCTCGTCACCAACCTCGGGGATGCCAGACGGCACAAATGATCATCTGATAATTTATCACTTGATCATTTGTGGGGCCGGTGTTATTTCTAATCCTGCTCAGGGAGTGGGCGCGGGTGGTTTTTCGATCCCGGATGAGATCCGGGTCAATATTGTTTCGATAGCGGGAAGGACGGTGGCGGTAACGCTGCCGAAACTGGCGAAACATGCAAAAAGTTGTCAAAAAATATCTCGATGCGGCTGATCGCGAACAGCAGATTCTCGATTTTGCGATCACCTACGTGGCGCAACGCGGCCTGAGCTTCACGACGCGGGAGCTCGCTGATGCGCTTGGTGTGTCCCAGCCGCTTCTCTATCGGTATTTCAAGAACCGCGACGAACTTCTGAAGAAAATCTACGATGAAGTATATTTGAAACGCTGGGACCAGAACTGGAATGCCCAGCTATCCGATCGTAGCATTCCGATACGCGATCGCCTGATCCGTTACCTCAAGGCCTATACCCTGGCTATTCTCGACGAGCGGTGGATCCGCATTTTCATCGCATCCGCGCTTGAAGATCCGCAGATCAGCAAGCGATATCTCGGGCTTCTTCATGAAACGACATTTCCCCTGATCTACAGGGAGATCGCTGCCGAAGCGGGAGTAACGCCTCCGACGGGCGCTGCCGCAGATGAGCTGGCGGTTGAGATTGTCTGGGGATTTCACTGCAGCTTCTTTTATTTCGGCGTGCGGAAATACATTTACCGCAACAGGATTCCTGAAAAACTCGATCCTGTCATCGAGGCGCGCGTTGATGTCTTTGTCACGGGGCTTTCCGAAAGCATGCGCCGCATGGGCACGTATGTTTCCAAGATGGAGGGTTCGAAATGAGCAGCATTCAAGACCTTCGCGTCTTTTCCGAGATCGTCAAATCCAACAGCTTCTCGATGGCGGCTACCAAGCTGGGTCTTTCGCCGGCGACTATGAGCGGACGCCTGAAGGCGCTCGAAGACCATTTCGGTGTCGCATTGTTGAAGCGGACGACCCGTTCGCTCAGCCTCACGGAAGAAGGCAGGTATCTGTTCGAAACGTCGAAGGCGATCATTGATGATTTCGAAAAACTCGACAAGACGATGCGGGCTCGCAAGGGATGTGCTTTCGGCACGGTGACGATCGCAGCACCGGCGGATTTCGGCCGCAAATACCTGGTTCCGCTGACGAATGAGTTTGGCAAGGATCATCCGGAGGTTGGCTTTCGGCTGATCTTTGGCGGAGAGGATATAAACCTCGTGGAGAACGAGTGCGATATGGCGATCCGTTTCGGCGCAATGCCTGACAGCGCTCTGACCACCCGAAAGCTTGGTGCCAACCCGATCGTCACCTGCGCGTCACAGGCCTATCTCGATCGGTTCGGGATACCGGAAACACCGCAGGATCTGGTGAACCATAACTGTCTTATCTACCTCGACGGCAAACTTCCGAACGACAAATGGACGTTCGCAGCCGACGGGGAGCAAAGCGCGGTGCGGGTCAGCGGCAACCGGCTGGTGTCGGACTGGACGGCGCTTATCGACCTTGCGCAGGCCGGGCAGGGCATCATCCATGCATCGTCCTGGGATGTCTGTCATGCGCTCGAGGCGGGTACGCTGGTGCCGGTGTTGCTGGAGTTCCAGGAGGAGCCCGCGATTATCCATCTCCTGTCCGAACAGCGGCACAGACTGCCGCTCAGAACGGTGGAGTTCATCGATTTTCTCGTTCACCGGGTCAAGCGGATGAGCCGTAGCGTGGAGCTTAGCCTCAAAGGGCCACTTCAGCTCTGCGGCGCAGCCTAACAGAAATCGCCCAACTCAAATGTTTTACCGGCAGCCTCGCGGTTTTGCCGAACGATCAACCGTGGAGTTTCGAATGGATTATGGCCTGAAAGACAAGCACGTCCTTGTCACGGGTGGTGCGACCGGCATCGGACTTGCCGTAGCAAAAGCTTTCGCGGCCGAGGACGCAATAGTCACGGTCAGCGGCCTGAATGATGCCGAAGTTGAAAGCGCCTGCACGACCATTGGCTCCCAATGCCGGGGCCGAGCCGGCGACCTGACGGCTGATGGTGAGGCGCAGGCTCTCTACACATTCGCCCTCAGCCGCAAGCCGGTGGACATTCTGGTCAACAGCATCGGGATTTTTGAAGTCCGGGATTTCTTCGAGACGACCGACGAACACTGGTTTCGCTATTTCGACGTCAATGTCATGACCGGCGTGCGGATGTCCCGCCTTGTACTCAAGGACATGCTGGCGCGCGGCGAGGGCAGCGTCGTCTTCATCGGCAGCGAAAGCGGTGTGAAGCCGCAGGCCTGGATGCCGCATTATGGCGCGATGAAGACCTGCATCCTCGGTGTCTCGAGGGCGCTCGCCGAACTGACCAAGGGAACACGCGTGCGCGTGAATACCATCCTTCCCGGTCCGACCGACACGGATGCCGTCAAGCGGTATCATGAAGAGATTGCGCGGGATCGCGGGATAACACGCGCGGATGTGGTCGCACAGTATTTCGATGACACGGAACCGACCTCGCTGATCCGCAGGATGATCGAGCCGGTGGAGGTGGCCCGAAGCGTCGTCCATCTGGCGGCTTCGGCACATCTCAACGGCATGGCGATGCGGGCCGAAGGCGGCACGATCCGGTCGATTCTGTAACGTCGGATAGAGATCCGAACTCTTCTTCAGCATTGCTGAACAGTGAATTCAAAGGCAGGCCATCAATGTAAATAAGCATTTGCGCTATCAAGGGCTTACGCAGATTTCGGGAGGAGCTTCGTGAACCAGTTTGACCTTACTGATAAAAAGGCCTTCGTCACCGGTGCGGGCAGCGGCCTTGGTCAGGCGATTGCCATAGCCTATGCCGAGGCCGGCGCAGATGTCGCCTGCCTGGATCTCGGGTCCAGCGCGGGCCTTGATGAGACAGTCCGGTTGATTGGCGCTCTGGGGCGCACGGCAATCGCCCTTGAAGGTGATGTAACCGATCCGGACTCCATCGATCGCGCCTTTGACAAGGCCGAAGAGGTTCTTGGACCTATCGTTATCGCTGCCAATAGTGCCGGGGTTGTCGACGTCTCTCCGGCCGAGCATTTGCCCAGGGCGCAATATCTGCGGCTGATGGAAATCAACCTCAACGGATTGTTCTGGTCCTGTCAGGCGGAGGGCCGGCGAATGCTGCAGCGGGGCTGCGGCTCCATCCTCAACATGGCGTCGATCTGTGGCTCGACGGCCATCAATGGTCTTGAACAGGTTCACTATGATGCCAGCAAGGCAGGCGTTATCCGCCTCACCAAAAGCCTTGCAGCCGAATGGGCGCCGCGGGGCGTAAGGGTCAATTGCCTGAGCCCGGGCTTCATGGCGACGCCGATGAACAGTCGCTCGGAGGTTGCGGAGCACGTCAGCCGGTTCGCATCGATGACGCCGATGCGACGTCTGGGCCAGCCCCGGGAGGTCGGCGGTCCGGCGGTCTTTCTGGCAAGTGATGCTGCAAGTTACTGCACCGGCGTCGATCTCAACGTCGATGGCGGCTTTCTGTCGACCTGATCAACAAACAACAAAGGAGGAGAAAAACATGCATAGGCTTTCCAAACTGACGGGCACGCTGTTCGTATCGATGCTCATTTCCGGCACGGCGTTCGCGCAGCCCCTCAAGATCGGCTGGATCCAAGGTAATGCTGCATTCCAGGCCGAACAGCGCACAGAGGACGGGTTCAAGAAGTACCTGACCGACAACAAGATTTCCGACTGGGAAATCACCTATCTCGATTCCGCCGGCGCGGCCGAGAAGGTTGCAAACAACATCGACGATGCGGTCAATCGCGGTGTTGACGTGATTTACATTACCTATGCCGACCTGCGCGCCTCCAGCAATGCGCTGAAGAGCGCCGAGGCCGCCAAGATCCCGGTCTATACCGTCGATTCAGGCTGGATCCCCGGATCTACGGCTGACATTACGACCAACAACTGGCAGATGTCGGCCGAGGTCTCTCTCAGCCTTATCAGCCAGATAAAGGGCAAGGGTAACCTGATCATCATCACCACCGACAAGATCAAGCCCGTGCGGGAACGCACGGACACGCTGAAGGCGATCCTGAAGGAGTATCCCGAGGTCAAGATCATCGGCGAATATAATTTCGACGTCGCCAATTTCTATCAGGAGACGCTCAACGCCGTGCAGGATTTCGCAACGCGTTACGGCAACGACATTACCGCGGTGTGGACACCGTGGGACGAGCCGGCGCAGGCGGCCATCACCGCTCTGCAGGGAGCTGGCCTCACCGTGCCGGTCTCCGGGATGGACGGACATCCTGAAGCGATCAAGGCCGTATGCGCCAAGGATTCCATGTTTGTCGCGACGGGCCGTCAGCAATTCGAGGAATGGGGTGCGAAGCTGGCCGAATATGCCAAACGCGCAAAGATCGATGGTGAAGACCCCAAGTCGGTCACGAACGGCAAGGATATCGTCTATTACGGCGCCACGCTGTTTACCAAGGATAATTGCCAGTAACTCCTCCCAGGCGGGCGGCGAAAGCCGCCTGCCGAACTCTATAGGTGAATGATGGCGATCGCGCTCGAAAACATCTCTAAGCAATGGCCGGGTACGCTCGCGCTCGACAACGTTTCGATCGAGATCCGGGAAGGCCGGGTGCACGGCGTTGTCGGCGAAAACGGCGCCGGAAAATCGACCCTCATGGGTGTCTTGAGCGGTGCCGTAATGCCGACAACAGGGACATTGCGCATGGCAGGGCAGGCGATCACTTTCGAGAACCCCGCCGTTGCGGTGGCCACCGGTGTCTCGCTCGTGTCGCAGGAGGGGAACCTGGTGCCCCACCTGACCGCCGCGGAAAATATATGCCTTGGATTTGAACCTGCCAAAGGCGGTTTCTTCATCAACAGGGGTCAGGTCGTGCGCCAGGCCGAAGAGCTGGCGCGGCAATGGTTTCCCGATACGCCCATCCAGCTGAACCGCCGGGTGGACGAACTGCCTTACGCTGACCAGAAGGTGGTGGAGATCCTGCGGGCGCTGCATTCGCGTCCCAAGGTGCTTATTCTCGATGAGCCGACAGCGACCCTGCCGGCCAAGCAGAAACAGAGCCTCTGGAATCTGATCCACACGCTCTCCCAGGCCGGAATGTCCGTTGTTCTGATCAGCCACTTCCTGCAGGAAGTCATCGATCTGTCAGACGAAATCACCGTGCTTCAGGACGGGCGCAAAGTCAGCCACCTCGTCAAGAGCGACGGCGAGATCACGGAACGGCAGCTGATTGATCTCATGCTCAACCGGGCCAAGAGAGGCGAGACCGATTATCATTTCGATACGTCGGCGATGACCAACCGGGAAAACAATCTCGGAGAAACCGTCGTGAACGTCTCGGGCTGGGCGGGAGACAATTTTTCCGTTTCGCAGATTGCGGTCCGCCGTGGCGAAATCCTCGGCCTGATCGGCCTGACGGGTTCTGGCCACTTCGAGTTCGCCCAGTCGCTGTTCGAGCCCTCTAGGGCTGCTTCCGGTCAATACGAGTTCATCGGGCGGGATGTCGGACGGGCATCCGTGCGCGACATGAAACGCGCCGGGGCGGCACTCGTGCCGGATCACCGGATGATAAATGCCATGGTGGCGGATTGGACGGTGCGGGAAAACATGTCCATGGCGGGCGTGCGCGAAACGAGCATCAAGCCATTCGGGCTTATCCAGCGGCGTCGGGAAAATGACGAGGCGCTGCGTCTGGTCAAGCGCCTCAACATCAAGACCTCCTCTGCAGAAGCAAAGATCGTCGAACTCAGCGGTGGCAACAAGCAGAAGGTCTCGGTCGCAAAATGGCTGTTCGCCGCCGAGGGACGCTATTCGCTCTTCATTTTCCTCGAACCCACGGAGGGTGTGGATGTCGGTGCTAAACGCGAGATCCACGAACTGATCAAGAAACTGGCCGATCAGGGTGCCGCTGTCGTGGTCGCATCCAGCGACCTTCTCGAAGTCGCCTATGTGGCCGATCGCATCGTGCCGTTCCGCCAGGGCCGCAATAGCGATGAGATCGAACGCAAGGATTTCAATGAGGCGGCCTTCATCAATGCAATTGCGGGAGTGACACAATGACCATTACAGCAACCTCCGAACGGGACATCACCGTGAGAAAAATCAGCTTCGGCATGCTGGCGCAGAAATACAGCACGCTGGTCGTGCTTGTCCTGCTGTTCATCGGATTTTCGGTGGCGACGGACAGGTTTTTCACGAGCACGAACCTCGTCAACATCCTCCAGCAGATATCAATGCTGACCATTGTTGCCATCGGCCTGACATTCGGCTTTGCGGCGAAGGAAATGGACCTTTCCGTTGGCTACGTGGTTGGCCTTGCAGGTCTGCTTTGTCCGCTTCTCCTGGTCGCGGGAACGCCGATACCCCTTGCGATCCTTGCGGCGCTGGGTGCCGGTCTTGCCGTTGGACTGATCAACGCCTCGCTCGTTGTCGGCATTGGCGTCCCTTCGTTGATCGCGACACTTGCCGCGGGATCGATCCTCTGGGGCATCAACTTCATCATCTCCGGTGGACGGGCGATCTATGGCGGAATTCCCGGCGGATATCTCGTCCTGGGTCAAGGGAAAATCGGCGCATTCTTTCCCTATCCGGCGCTGATCATGCTCCTTCTCGTCGCTTTCTCCTGGTTCGTCATGGAGCGCACGACCTTTGGGCGTTACCTCTATGCGGTCGGCGGCAACGCCCGCGCAGCCGAACTGTCCGGCATCAACGTCAGATCCTATCGGGTCTATGGCCTTGCCCTGAGTTCGTTCTTTGCGGCGATCTCCGGAATCATCCTGTCGGCACGACTCGGATCGGGCCAGCCCAATGGCGGTGAGACCTATCTTCTCGACGGCCTTGCGGCAGTCTTCATCGGCATGACGATGCTGCGTCCCGGTACGGCTACGGTCATGGGAACGTTCTTCGGCGCGCTGCTCATCGGCATCATGAATAACGGCCTCAACCTGATGGGCATGGACACATATATCCAGAGCATCGTCAAAGGCGTGATCATTGTCATTGCCGTTTCCATCGTGTCCCGTTCGACCAAGTTGAGGCTTCTCTGATTGGTCGCCGGCCGATGCGAATGCTGTCCGCCATCCTGCAATGGTCCTGCTTGACTGCTCTTCATGCCTTTGTTGCATTGTGCCTGTCACAGCGCCGCAGAGTGCAACGGAGGAGACTGCAATGGATCTGAAACTGACGGACAAGGTTGTTATCGTGACCGGTGCGAGTTCGGGCATAGGGTTTGAGACGGCCAAGAGCTTCTTGTCAGAGGGAGCATTCGTCGTCGGCGTCAGTCGGGACATGCAGCCGCTTGCCGCGGTGGCTGATCCCGACCGCTGCGCCACGATCGAACTGGATCTTGCCGTGCGGGGTTCGGAGGCCGTGGTTGCTGCCCATGCTTTGGAACGTTTCGGCCGGATCGACATCCTGTTCAACAATGCCGGGATATGCCCGACGCGAACAGGATTCCTCGATGTAAGCGATGATGACTGGGACGAGACGCTCAACCTCAATCTGGGTGGCTATATTCGCATGTCGCGTGCAGTTTTGCCCACCATGTTGCAACAGGGAAAGGGTGTCATCGTTCATTGCGGGTCGGAGGCCGGGCGCATGCCGCATCCGCTCCTTCCGGATTATAGTACCTCGAAGGCCGCCATAACCCTGCTTTCGAAAGCACTGGCCCGTGAGTTTACATCCCAGGGTGTTCGTTCCAACGTGGTTGCGCCTGCGCATATTCGCACTGAACTCTGGGACCGGCCCGGCGGTTTTCTGCATGCGCTTGCGGAGCGCTACGGGACATCGCCCGACGCCGCGGTCAAGGCATTTTTGCAGGAGGCCCGGCTGCCGGCGGGGCGACTTGGTACAGTGGCGGATGTTGCCTCCGCGGTTCTGTATCTCGCATCAGAACTCTCCGATTTCATCAGTGGCGACGTCATCAACGTCGATGGTGGTGTGCTGCCCACCACATGAGATCAAACCCAAGAGGAAACGCCATGACGAACTTGGCTACCGATAAGCACATCAGCGATCTGCAAAGGGAGTTCGCTGAAGCTCAAACCAACGGAAATGTTGGGCAGGTTCTTGAGACCGAGACAAATGACGTCCGGATATGGAAAATACGTCTCAAGCCAGGCGAGCGCGTCGGCTATCACCGGCACGTATTGAATTATTTCTGGGTCGCGGTGACGTCAGGAAAATCGCGTTCCCGGCTGTCCACGGGGGAAATAGTGGAGACAGAATATAGTCCGGGCGATTGCAGGTATTTCAGTTTCGGGGCCGGCCAGCATATGATCCATGACCTCACGAATATCGGTGACACCGATCTCATCTTTACGACCGTGGAGTTGAAAGGGTCAGCCAACCCGCCATTGGCGTTGAAATGAGCTGGGTTTGGGACCATCCTCCATCTTCGGTCGGGCGTCGTTGTTGGTGCTTTTGTCCGGCCAGATCGCACTAGCCAAAGATAAAAATATAATGCATCATATATCATGCATTATTAAATGCTCGATATTTGGCGGATGTAAAGCCGCGAAGCTACCACAGGAATACTGGAGATCAGTCCAATGCAACTAAAAGACCTGACATTGTTCCGGCAGGCGGCATATGTCGCCGGCGAATGGATCGAGGCGAATGCTACGGCCATCGCCGTGACGAACCCCGCGACGGGTGAGGTGATCGGCCACGTGCCGAAGCTCGGCGCGGCCGAGACGAAGACGGCGATTGCTGCGGCGGAGAAAGCCCAGAGGGAATGGGCTGCCCGCACCGCAAAGGAACGCGCCGGCATTCTGCGGAAATGGTTTGAACTGATGATGGCGAACCAGGACGATCTGGGCCGTATACTCACTGCGGAGCAGGGCAAGCCGCTTGCGGAAGCCAAAGGCGAAATCGCATATGGCGCGAGTTTCATCGAATGGTTTGCCGAAGAAGCGCGCCGCATCTATGGCGACATCGTTCCGGGGCACCAGAAGGACAAGCGCATCCTGGTCCTGAAGCAGCCGATTGGAGTCGTTGCGGCGGTCACGCCGTGGAACTTCCCGAATGCGATGATTACCCGCAAGGCAGGCCCAGCCTTTGCGGCCGGCTGCGCCATGGTGCTGAAGCCGGCAAGCCAGACCCCCTTCTCGGCGATTGCGCTGGCGGTTCTCGGCGAACGCGCTGGTCTGCCCCCGGGTCTCTTTTCGGTTGTGACCGGCTCGGCACGCGAGATCGGGGCGGAGATGACAGCTAATCCAATCGTGCGGAAGCTGACTTTCACCGGTTCGACCGAGGTGGGTGCGGAGCTTTACCGGCAGTCGGCCCCGACCATCAAGAAGCTCGGTCTGGAACTCGGCGGCAATGCGCCCTTCATCGTCTTTGATGATGCCGATCTTGATGAGGCGGTGGAAGGCGCGTTGATTGCCAAATTCCGGAACAATGGCCAGACCTGCGTCTGCGCAAACCGGCTTTACGTCCAGGACGGCGTCTACGATGCCTTTGCGGAAAAGCTCGCAAAAGCGGTTGGCGGCCTCAAGACCGGTAATGGTTTCGACGAGGGCGTTGTGCTCGGGCCGCTCATCGACGACGCGGCGTTGAAGAAGGTAGAGGAGCATGTCAACGATGCGCTCTCCAAGGGGGCCAGAGTTCTTCAGGGCGGCAGGCAGCATCGTCTGGGCGGAACGTTCTATGAAGCCACCGTGCTTGCCGACGTCACGAAGGACATGGCGGTGGCCACCGAGGAGACTTTCGGCCCGGTTGCGCCGCTCTTCCGTTTCGCGCACGAAGCCGATGTGATCGCCCAGGCGAATGACACGGAGTTCGGCCTCGCATCCTATTTCTATGCGAAGAATCTCGCCCGTGTTTTCCGGGTAGCAGAGGCGCTGGAATATGGGATGGTGGGTGTCAATACGGGGCTCATTTCGACGGCGGAAGCACCCTTCGGAGGCGTAAAATCGTCGGGTCTGGGCCGTGAAGGTTCGAAATACGGTATCGATGACTTCGTCGAGATCAAATACGTCTGCCTCGGTGGCGTCGCCTGAGCGACGCCAGACTGGGATTTCCCTGATGGCAGGAGTTTGCTCTTCCGGTTCTGAATGGCTGCCTGACCTAACGGTCGGGTGGCCATTTTCCTATCGGGGCAACGTTGGCGGCCTATTGCCGTGAGATTGGGAGTGAAACGCTCGAAGCGGCGATTGTCGTGCGCCGCTTCGATAATGTCGTGGGTATGGTGCAGGCGCCGTCCGCTAGAGGACGACCACCCGATTGCCCGGGTTCGGCCCCGCTTTCAGGCGTGAAAGTGCAGCGGGCAAATCCTCAAAATTCGCTGTTTCGATAAGCTGAGGATCGAAGGTTCCTTCGCAGATTTGGCGTGCCATTGCGGCGCCGGCTGCGACCAGCCGTCCCCATTGATGATCGCATGCATGGGCGTGCATCGCGTTGAGGCCGACTTCATGCAGTGAGATCGTTGTGGAGAAAGCGGGAAGCGGCGCTGCTTCCTGCCGGTCCTGAATGCAGACAAGATGACCATTCGCCGTCAAAAGCGGCGCAAGGCTGGTGGCGTGAGCGCCGCTCACCATATCGAACACCGCATGGATTGGCTGATGCAGCACCCGCTCCCTGAAGTCACTCTTCCAATGTTCGTTGTGATAATTTGTGACGGTCGCTGCGCCGAGTTTCAGCAGGCGGTTTGCCTGTGCGGCAGAGGCGACCGCATGGACGACCCAGCCTTTGTCGCGCGCGAGCTGGAGCAAAGCGCCGCCGACGGCTCCGGAGGCGCCGGTGACGAGCACATGGGCTCCGGGCCAGAGCGGCACCTTGTCGATGGCCTGCTGTGCGGTGAGACCAGGGCAGGGAATTGCGGCGGCTGCGGCGAAGGGCAGGCTTGCCGGCAGGGGAATGGCCGCGCGCGCGGGGATAACCGTGTATTCAGCAAACGAACCGGGACGTGTGAGGTCGTTGTGATAGGCGACGCGTGCGCCGACCGCGATGTGACTGACATCTTTCCCGACTTCTTCTACTTCGCCGGCCCCGTCGACGCCGGGAATATGCGGCCACGTCCAGGCGTCATGGCCCCAGAGTATGAATTTCCAGTCGACGGGGTTGAGACCGATCGCCCGGTTGCGGACGAGCAGTTCACCGCGCCCGGGACGCGGCTTTGGCATTTCGCGTAATTGCAGGACGTTCAGGTCGCCGGTTATGTCGTGAACCCAAGCTTTCATTTTTTACCCCTCAGCAGATTGAATAGCCGCCGTCGATCGGAATCATCGCGCCGGTCACATAACCCGCGTCGGGCGACAGAAGGAAACGGACGACAGATGCGACTTCGGCGGGTTTGGCCCAGCGTCCCATCGGAATGCGGGCACCGATACGTTCGGCGCGTGCCGCGTCGGTCCGCGCATTTTCCGAGATACGGGTCTCCACCCATCCCGGCGCGATTGAATTCACCCGAATGCCGCGTCCGGCCCAGGCGACCGCCTGTGACCGGGTCATCGCGGCGACGGCGCCCTTGCTCGCCGTGTAGGCCGGGGCGCCCGGGGAGCCGAAGATCGCCCACATCGAGGCAACATTGACGACGGCGCCACCGGCGGCCTGCAGCCGGTCGAGCAGGGCGGCGGAGAATGCAAAGCCGGCGGTGACATTGACGCGCATGACCTGTTCGAAGGCGTCGGTCTCCCATTCCTGCTGGTGGCGCAGCATGCCGGCGCAGTTTACGAGGCCAGCGACGGGCTGTCCCTGCGGCAGTGCCGCGATACTTGCCTTGGTGTCGGTCAGGTCCACCTTGTGAAAGGCGATTGCAGCGCTCAGATCCGCATCGCGATCCAGCCCCAGCGCGATGACCTGATAGCCGCTCTCGGCGAGAAGTTCCGCCACGGCCCGGCCAATGCCGGTTCCGCCGCCGGTCACCACCGCAAGGGGTTTTGTCTGGTCTTCATTGGGCATCATGTGCTCCTGCCTTTTCTGTTTGATCTAGCGTCATGCGTTCTCGACCGATTGCATTGCCTCCACGAGGTCCTCGACCGTGAGCGGACGCGGGAAATTCAGCATGTGAGGTACGGTGATGGATGCCTGAGCGACGGCGAGAAACTGGTCCCGGGTGATGGGTTGTCCGGCAAGCGCACGCAGGCTGAGAGGCAGTCCCGTATGCCGGTAAAGGGCGGCAATAGCCGGTGGCAATGCCTCACCCAGAAGCTGATGGTGAACCAGAAGCCCATAGGCGACCTGAAATCCATGCGGTTTCGCATTGACGCCCGGTACATGCGGCAGGCCGCGGGTGAGCGCGTGGGGAACGGAGAGACCGCCGCTTTCAAAACCGAGCCCCGCCATCAGTATCATCGCCTCAACGGCCGCGTCGAAAGCCTCTGTCGGCACACCCGAACCCGCCGCATCGAAAGCGGCAATGCCGTGCGTTACGAGTGTGTCGTAACAATGGGTGGCGATCACGCCTGAAAGGCGGGTCGGCCGGGCGCGGAACATGGTGGTGCCGCAACCGCCCGCGCAGGCGAGCGCCTCGGCCTTCTTCGACAGGGCGTCGCCCAATCCGGCTGCGAACATGGACTTCGGCGCTCCTGCCAGCAACGCGGTATCGACGATGACAAAATCCGGATTACGTTTCAGGTGCCTCACTTCAAGGAGGAGGTCGTTGGTGTCATAAAGCACGTAGTTCTTGCTTGTCGGTGCATCATTGGAGGCGACGGTCGGTACGGTGATCAGCTTGATGTCGCGCTCGCCCGCCAGTGCCTTGCCGGCATCGATGGCGCGACCGCCACCCGCAGCGATGACGATTTCAGGTGTGTTTTCGCCGAGCGCGGCAGAAAGCCGCTGCGCGGTCTCTATACCGATCTGGCCTTCGAACGACAGGATCACCATGGAAACGCCGGCCTTTTCCAGGGATTGGCGAAAGATGTCTTCAACGAGAGGGAGGACGTGAACGTCTGCAACGAGGACGGCGCTTTTTCCGATCTGCGCGGCGAAGCCGCCGATCCGGTCGAGGATCTTTCGGCCCTGGACATAACGCGACGGCGCGCCGAAGACTTTGAGTTGGTTGTCGAAAATAGTTAAGGGATCAGACATTTTTGCTCTCAGACAATTTTCATATATGATATATGATTGTTTGGAAGGCGCAAGCGTCTTGTCGCCGTTTTAAGGAAGAACCGCATGATTTCCGGAAAAACCCGTTTCGTCCCGTTGCTCGCCCACCCCGCTCAACATGTCCGCACGCCGTCACGTTTTAATGCTGAGTGCGAACGGCAGGGGCTGGATATGATCATGGTGCCGCTTGATGTGCGGCCCGACATGCTGGACCAGACGGTCGCCAGCTTCCGGGCAATTGCGAATATTGCCGGCATGGTGATCACCATTCCACACAAGGCTTCCGCCGCGAGGCTCTGCGACCGGAGAGTTGGGGCTGCCACTCTTGTCGATGCCTGCAACATCATTCGCCGGGAAGCGGACGGCAGCCTCACTGGCGGTATGTTCGATGGTGAGGGTTTCGTCGCCGGGCTTCGCCATCAGGGGCATGATCCGGCGGGTTTTCGCACGCTGCTCATCGGTGCCGGCGGAGCGGCGAGCGGTGTGGGACATGCTCTTCTCGGGGCTGGCGTCATGGACCTTACAATCGCAAACCGCTCGCTTCACAAGGCCGAACATCTGGCAAGACAGCTTGCAAGCGCCTTCCCGGATGCCAGCGTGGTGGCGGCTGCGGCGGATCCGGCGGGCTATGACCTTGTTGTCAACGGCACGGCGCTGGGCATGCATGAGAACGACGCCCTGCCCATCGATGTCGACAGGCTCGATAAAGGCACTGTCGTCGCTGAAGTGGTGATGCAACCTGACATGACGCCTCTGTTGATCGCGGCTGAAAAGCGGGGATGCCACATACATAAGGGTATCCACATGATCGAGCAGCAGGTGCGCCTGCTTGTTGATTTCCTCAAGTGACGCAAAAAAGGTCCGCATCGACTTGCGATGCGGACCAGGTGCGGCGCCTGGGAGGTCAAACACGTCTTTTTGCGTGGGCGCCGATGCCTTGCATAAGAACTGCCAGAATGATGATGACACCCTTGATGATCTGCTGCGGATAGGCTGGAACGCTCATCAGGTTCATGATGTTGCCGATCAGTCCCAGAATGAGGACGCCGATCATCGTGTTGATCACCGTACCCCTGCCGCCGGACAGAAGGGCTCCACCAATAACGCAGGCGGCGATGGCGTCGAGTTCGAGGCCGATGCCGGTCACCGGTGTTCCAACGGCGGTGCGGGCCGTCACGAATATGCCGGCGAGGGCCGAAAGCGCGCCGCAAAGCATGAAAGCGAGGAACTTGTAGCGCCAGACGGGAAGGCCAGCGAGGCGCACCGCACTCTCATTGCTGCCGGTTGCGACGGTGAGGCGTCCCCAGTTGGTCCGGCGCAACAGGAAAATGAACAGGGCAATGAAGAGGAAGACGGCCAGGACCGGCCAGGGAAGGCCGAGACCGGGCACGCCCTTGCTGCCGAATGCCGTCAGAATCTGAGCTGTCGACAGGTCGCGGGGAAAGCGTACGGGCTGGCCATTGGAGAGCATATAGGCAAGGCCGCGAGCCATGGTCATCATGGCGAGCGTCGCGACGAAGGAGGCCATGCCGAAGCCGGCGACAAGAACGCCATTAATCGCGCCGAGCAAAGCGCCGAACAGCACGCCACCCAAAATGCACAGGACAAGCGCGGTGCCGCCGTCAAAGGGCAGCGCCGGCATGACCATCGCCACGCTCATGCCGCCGATCGCCGCGACCGAGCCGACCGAAAGATCGATTCCTCCCGTCAGGATCACCAGCAGCATGCCGATGGCGACCAGGGCAAGCGGTGCAAGTTGCCGCAGGAGATTATATATGTTTTGGAGTGTCAGGAAATGTTCTGACAACAGCGTGGAAACGACGATGAGCGTCACCAGCATGATATAGATGTTATAGGTGACCAGGTTGGAAACAAGGCCGGAAGCCTTTGAATTAGTGGACATTCTCGCGCCCCATTGCCAGTTCGATAATACCTTCCTCGGAAATGTCTGTGCCGGTCAGTTCACCGGCGATCCGGCCGGCGCGCATGACAAGCACGCGATCGCACATGCCGATCAGTTCCAGCATTTCGGAGGAGACCATGATTATGGCGGCGCCATTGGCCGCCAGTTCGTTGATGACGCGGTAAATCTCGACCTTCGCCCCGACGTCGACGCCGCGGGTGGGTTCGTCGAGCAGCAACACCTCGCAACCGGAAACAAGCCATTTCATCAGCGCGACTTTCTGCTGGTTGCCGCCAGAAAGCGTTCCAGCTTCAGCGTCGATGCTTTCGGCCTTGAGGTTGAGCTGTCTGCGCAGGCTTTCGGTTGCGCCGCGTTCCCGGCGATCGCGCAGCAGGCCCAAAGGCCCCAGATGCGGATTGACCGGAGTCATCATTGCATTGGTAAGAATGGGCATGTCGAGAAGACATCCCTGATGTTTGCGATCTTCGGGCACCAGGCCGATGCCGGCGCGCACGGCTTCCCCGGGTCTGCTGATGCTCAGCACTTTGCCATCGAGACGCACTTCACCCTGTGTGAGGGGATCGGCACCGAAAATTGCGCGCAGTACCTCGGTTCGTCCCGCACCGATGAGGCCACCGATGCCGAGCACTTCGCCCCTTCTAACTTCGAAGGTGACGCCGGAGACGAGCGGTCCCGTTGCCAGGTTTTCGACGGCAAGAGCAACCGGGCCGGGCTTAACGTCCCGGTCGGGAAAGAAGTCCTTCAGTTCACGACCGATCATCAGGTTGACGAGGCGCTTGTGGTCGAGTGTGGCGATCTCCCACGTGCCCACGATTGCACCGTCCTTTAGTACGGTGGCGCGGTCACACAGGCTGAATATCTCGTCCAGCCGATGGGAGATGTAGATGATGCAGACACCGTTCTCCCGCAGCTGCCGTATGAGCTTGAACAGCTTTTCCGTCTCGTGGTTGGTGAGGACGGCGGTGGGTTCGTCAAGGACGAGGATCGAACATTCCCGGGACAGCGCCTTGCATATTTCGATGACCTGCTGGTGCGCGACCGTAAGGTTGCCGGTAAGCTCATCCGGATCGATATCGTCAAAACCCATGCCGGCCAGCAGTTCGGCGGCGCGCGCCCGCATTGCTCGTTTGTCCAGAAGGAAGCCGTGGCCGAGCTTTTCGATGAGAATGTTTTCGGCCACCGTGAGGTGGCGGGCGAGCGAGAATTCCTGGTAAATGATCGAGATTCCCCTGCGCATCGCGTCCTGCGGACTGGTGATGGTCACGGGCGTACCGTCGATGTGGATCTCGCCTTTGTCATGGGTGTAGGCGCCCGCGAGGATTTTCATCAGCGTCGATTTGCCAGCACCGTTCTCGCCCATGAGAGCGTGAACTTCTCCGGCACGCGCGGAAAACCGTGCGCCGCTGAGCGCTGTGACACCTCCGAACTCCTTGGAGATGTTAAGCATTTCTAGACGGTCCATCTTATCTTCCTCTCAAATGGGCGGGCCCCGGAAAGGCCCGCCGTGCTTGCTGGCCGTCGGTCAGCCCTTGAGTTCGCTGATCGTCTTGAAAGGCGGAACGGTGTAGCGGAAGAAGGGGTTTGCTGTGTCCGGATCGATGAACTCATCGACGTTCTTTTCCGTCACGATCTGTGAGGGGTAATATGAGCCGAGCGGCAGATTGCTGGCATCGAGGCCCTTGTCGAATATCTGGTTGATAAGTGCCAGGACGCCTTCGCCGGTATGCGAGCCGGAGCAAAGGCCGGTGACCAGCATGTCGCCGGATTTCACGAGATCGAGGGCGGTACGGAAGCCATCTGCCGCATTGGCAACGGCTATCTTGCCCTTAAGGCCCTGGTTTTCGAGAGCGCGCAGGGCGCCCATGCCCATGAAGTCGTTTTCGGCAAGGATGATGTCGAGCCTGGAGGAGTGAGCGGTGAGGATGTCTTCAGCGGCATCGAGGCCGCCTTCTTCTGTCCAGAGACCGACGCCCATCGAAACCACACCGAATTTGGCTTCCGGATAATCGAATGAACCGCTCGTCTTCAATTGCTGGAACTTCTTGAAGCCGGCAAGCATGGCATCTTCCCTGGAGAGATTGAGGCCAAGCTGTTGCGAACGCTCATAGATGATGCCGGTGATCATGCCGTTGACGCGGCTTTCAGACGTGGAATTCCCGACGGTGCCGAGGATAGCCGCTGCGGTGATCTGTTTGTCGGCACCATAATGCTGCGCGACGTAACGGCCGGCTTCAAAACCGTTACCGTAAGGGTTGAACAGAACGGTGGTGACGATCGGGCTTTCATCCGGCACGGTGCCAAGGGCAATGACGGGAATGCCGGCATCGACGGCACGCTGCGCGTCGGCAGCCGCTGCGGCGAGATCGGTCGGGTCCATGACGATGACGTCGACCTTCTTGGCGATGAAGGCGTCGATATGGGCCGAGGTCTTGGCCGGATCGCCGTCCGCGACCTGGACGTCCAGTTCGTAGCCATAGTCCTTCGCCTTGGCCTTCGCGGTGTCGATGACGCTGACGAACCAGGGATTGCCGAGCGTGATTTCCGTCCAGCCGATCACCAGTTTTTTGCCGGGCTCGCGGGTGGTTTTAGGCAGCGCCTTCTCCACATCGGTACGATCCGCCATGTTGGGGTCGATGACGCCTGAAAGCGCCGAGTTCGGCAGGAGCGTGTAGATCTCGTGTTTTTCGGCAGCGTTTGTCGTTGTGGCGGCAAGGGCCAGCGCTGCGGTGCATAGCATGGGCAATGCGGATTTCAGGAACCTCATGGTCTCACTCCCTCTGTTGAAGTTCTATGTATTTGTCGCTCCTGCGAGCGGAAGTCGTGCGCCTCCCTGCGCACGACGGGGCCTGTCAGCGAATGATTTCGCGGACAACCGTTTCGATACCGGCCTGGTCGAGCCGGTAGTGGGCGTAGAGATGTGTCGGCGGTGCAATCAGCGCGTATTCATCGCGGATACCGTGGCGCACAAGCCTTGCGGGGCTGCCTTCTTCGGCAAGAACCTCGGCAACGGCGGCACCGAGGCCACCGAGGATATTGTGCTCCTCGATCGTCAGGATGACCTTCGAACGGGCGGCTGCTGCAAGGATGGCATCGCGATCGATCGGCTTGACGGTCACCATGTCGATGACGCCGATACTACGGCCTTCCGTCTTGAGTTTCCGGGCGACCTGCACCGATGGATGGACGGGAAGGCCGCAGGCAATGATCGTCAGTTCTTCGCCGACAGCATGTTCGATCGCCTTGCCGAAAATGAAATCGCTCTTGGGATCGTAGAGATCGGGCTCGCGTCCGCGTCCCGTGCGGAAGTAGATCGGGCGATCATGGTCGGCCGAAGCGCGAATTGCCGCTTCAAATTGCGGGCCATCGGCCGGTGAAACGATCGTCAGGTCGGCGATCGAACGCATGGTGCCGATATCCTCCGTCGCGTGATGTGACGTGCCGTAGAAACCCATGGAGATGCCGGTATGGTGTCCGATCAGCCGAACGGGCAGGGCGCAATAGGCGACATCCATGCGAATCTGCTCGCAGGTGAGCAGGCCGAGGAAGGAAGCAAAGGTTGCGACATAGGGCATCGTGCCCGTTGTCGCGATGCCGGCGGCGGCCGATACCATGTTTTGTTCGGAAATACCGAAGCTGAAGTAACGGTCCGGGAAACGGGCGGCGAAGCGGTTGAGCCCGTTGGAGTATTGAAGGTCCGCGGAGCCGGCGACGATGTCGCGGCCCGCCTCGACAAGCGAGATCAGCCCGTTGGACAGGTGGTCCAGGCCGGGGTTCTTCATGTTCAGCTCGCGGTAGTGCCACGAATTCGGCGAATTTGGCCGCAGATTGACAGTGCTCATCTCAAATTACCTTGGAAAGAATTTCTTGACGTGCGGCTTCCGCATCGGATGGATCGAGGTAGCCGAGGTGCCAGCCGGGTTCGGTCTCCATGTAGGAGACGCCCTTGCCCTTGAGCGTGCGCGCGATGATGCAGCATGGCTTTTCGCGGGTGTTGTCGGCTTTGACGCGACGCAGGAGCGCGGTCAGCTCGGCAATGTCATGGCCGTCGACGATATGCACTTCCCAGCCGAAGGCGCGCCATTTCTCATCCAGCGGCTCGATGCCCATGACGTCATCGACGGCGCCGTCGAGCTGGTAGCCGTTGCGGTCAACAATCGCGACCAGCCGCGACAGCTTGTGATGGGCCGCGCCGATGGCTGCTTCCCAAACCTGGCCTTCCTGCATCTCACCATCGCCGAGCATGACGAATGTGGTGAAGTCACGGCCCTGGCGGCGTCCGTTCAACGCCATGCCGAGACCGTTGGACAGGGCGTGTCCGATGGATCCGGAGGAAAAATCGACGCCCGGCACCTTGCGCATGTCGGGATGGTCACCGAGCGGATTGCCGAGGCGGGTGTAGCCGTTCAGCACCTCCGTCGGAATGTAGCCAAGCTCGGCAAGAATGGGGAACAGCCCCACCGCCGCATGACCCTTGCCCATCAGGAAGCGGTCGCGATCCGGCCATTTGGGATCGGGCGAAAGCCGCATCACATCATAGTAGAGCGCTGCGAAAATCTCGGCTGCGGAAAATACCGAGGTGTAGTGGCCCACCTTGGCAATTTCGATAAGCCGGATGGTCTCCAGCCGCACGAACTGCGCGCGGTCTCTCAGGCGCGCTATCTCGGTTTCGGTGGGACGAAAATCGTTTCTGATGGGCTGCGCCACGCGCTCCTCCTCCAATTTGCCAAAGGGTCGGCAACAACTGCTTGCGATGATGCGAGATAACATGATATATGATATATGTCACGAACAAAAATGGAGGATAACGTGAATCTTGCACTGACGCAGTCGGATGTGACTGCCATCCGCAACCGGATCACCATCAGGGGGCAGGCCTTCATAGACGGTCGCTTTACCGACGCCGCTTCGGGAGAGACGTTTGACGATATCTCGCCTCGCGACGGCACGGTCATCGCGCGCGTTGCAGCCTGCGACAGGGAAGATGTGGACCGCGCCGTTGCGGCTGCGCGCCGGGCTTTCGAGGCAGGCGTCTGGCGCGACCGGTCACCAAAGGAGCGCAAGAAAGTGCTTCAGCGCTTTGCGGCGCTGTTGGAAAAGCACATGGATGAGCTTGCGGTGCTTGAAACGCTCGACATGGGAAAGCCGATTTCCGAGAGCCGCAATATCGATGTCAACGTCGTGCTGGATACGTTGCAATGGTATGCCGAGTGCCCGGACAAGCTCTATGACGAGATCGCGCCCACCGGTCCCGGCCAGCTTGCCATGATCACACGCGAACCGATCGGCGTCGTCGGTGCGGTCGTGCCCTGGAACTTCCCCATGCTGATGGCGACGTGGAAATTCGCGCCGGCGCTTGCCATGGGCAACTCCGTCGTCCTGAAGCCTGCGGAACAATCGCCGTTGACAGCGCTGCGGCTGGCGGAGCTTGCGGCGGAAGCCGGTATTCCTGACGGCGTCTTTAATGTTGTGCCGGGTTTCGGCCCGACAGCCGGCAAGGCGCTCGGCCTGCATATGGATGTTGACTGCCTTGCCTTCACCGGCTCCGGCGAAGTGGGAAAACTGTTCCTGCACTATGCCGGTCAGTCCAACATGAAGCGTGTTTTCCTCGAATGCGGCGGAAAGTCGCCCAACATCATTCTCGACGATGTGCCCGAATTGCGTGTCGCGGCCGAGCGGGCGGCGACAGCGATCTGCTTCAACCAGGGCGAAGTCTGCGTTGCGCCGTCACGGCTGATCCTTTCCAGACGTATCCAGGAGCAATTTCTCGACATCGTCATCAATACCGCCCGGTCGATCCGGCCGGGCGACCCGCTCGATCCGGCGACCAAGCTTGGCGCCCTTGTCGAAAGCAGTCATCGCGACCGTGTTGAAAGCTACATCGAAAAGGGCAAGGCGGAAGGCGCGCGGCTGGTGCTCGGCGGTGACCGTCCGACCGACACGCCGGACGGCTATTACGTCAATCCGACGATCTTTGCGGATGTTCGCAATGACATGACAATCGCGCGGGAAGAGATTTTCGGCCCCGTATTGTCGACCATTACGGTTGAGGATGACGAGGAGGCCGTCCGCGTCGCCAATGACAGTCCCTATGGGCTGGCTGCAGCCGTCTGGACGCGCGATCTTTCCCGCGCTCATCGCATGGCCCGCAAACTTCGGGCAGGCACGGTCTGGGTCAATTGCTATGATCACGGTGATACGACGGTGCCGTTTGGCGGGTTCAAGCAATCCGGCAATGGCCGCGACAAGTCGCTGCACGCAATCGACAAATATACTGAGCTGAAAACGACGTGGATAGAGCTTTGAAAGATCAGGGGGCGGCTTCGGCCGCCCCCTTCGCTTCCAGCCATTCGACCATTACGACGCCAACGCCGATATCGGCCTGGATCGCCTTTCGGCATCCTTCGGGGTCGCGGAGGGTAAGGGCACGCAGCACATCATAGTGGCCGTGGTCGCCACTCGCCAGGATACGGGTTGGTGTGTTGAGATGGTAAAGGTGGATGAGCGGTCCCATCTGCGCCCACATGCCCTCGATCGTTGCATAAAGCATTGGCATTTGTGCTGCTTCAGCAAGCTTGAAATGGAACTCGCGGTTGACGCGGGAGGCTTCCAGCGGATCGCTGGCTGCCGCCCTGGTAAAATCTCCCTGCAGAGCTTCGAGAGCCGCCAGTTCTTTTTTCGAAATCTTGACGGCCGCCTGGGCGGCCGCCTCGCCTTCGAGATGATGGCGTATGAGTTGTATCTCACGCAATTCCGAGGGCGTCAGGCTTCTCACCTGGATCGAGGTTGCCGCCCTCATCTCCAGCGCGCGCTCGGTCACGAGCCGGAAGATCGCCTCGCGGACCGGCGTTATCGATACACCGAGCTGCTCGGCCAGGCTTGCGATTGTCAGCCGTTCACCCGGCTCGTAACGCCCATCCATGAGCGAGGAACGGATCGTGCCGTAAACCTGCTCGGAAAGGTTGCCTTTGTTGATTTTTTGCAGCTGGTTCATCTAAGGGCCCGTGGCGTTTCTTTGATCATGAGATTCGACAAGTCAACGCATAATGCGCATCACGCGTTTGAGGGTGCAAGTGGCGTGAGGCCGCGTATCATATCTGACGCTTTCTCGCCGATCATTATAGCCGTTGCGTTGGTATTGCCCGAAATGAGTGTCGGCATGACGGAGTTGTCCACAATGCGCAGATTGCGAAGGCCGTGAACGCGTAGTTGCGGATCGACCACCGCCATCTCGTCATTGCCCATGCGGCAGGTGCCGACGGGATGGTAGACCGTCTTGCCTTTCGAGCGGATATAGGTTTCGAGCGCCGCTTCGTCCGCGACCGTATGTCCGGGATAGGCCTCTGTTTTCTCGACATAACCTGCGAAGGAAGGCTGCGCCAGGATTTCCCGGGCGAGCTTCAGTGACTTTACGGAGAGACGCATATCCTCCGGGGCTGTCAGGTAACGCGGGTCGACGATGGGATGGTCTGCCGGGTTGGTGGATTTCAGGCGGATTTCACCACGGCTTTCAGGACGCAGCACGCAGGGGTTCACCGTTGCGCCGGCGCGCTTGATCGGTTGCTGGTCGCTGTCCATGAAGACAATCGGTACGAAATGCATCTGGACGTTCGGCTCGGCCTCCATGTCGTCCACATTAACGAAGGCGCAGGCCTCCGTAACGTTCGACATGACCGGGCCGGACTTGAAGAGCAAATATTGCAAACCGTTGCGGATGGAGCGCAGGAAACTATCCTCTCCGTAGTAGCCATAGCGGCCGGTACAAAAGCGGATGGCGGGGAATTCGAGATGATCCTGGAGGTTCTGGCCGACCCCTTCCAGCCGGCGCCGGACGGTGATGCCATGCTGGCGAAGCTCCGCCTCGGGGCCGATCCCTGACAACATCAGAAGCTTTGGCGTCTGCACCGCGCCGCCCGACAGGATGACTTCCTTGTCGGCCCGGACAGTTTCCAATTTACCGTTGCGAACATATTCGACGCCTGTTGCGCGGTCCCCTTCAAAGAGAATGCGCGTCACAAGGCAACCGGTGCGGATCTCCAGATTGCCGGATTTCATGGCGGGACGAAGATAACCGACAGCCGCGCTGCAGCGTCGCCCGTTGCGCGTTGTGGTCTGGTTGAAGCCGACGCCACGCTGTCGCAGGCCGTTGAAATCCGGGGTGAAGGGGATGCCCGCCTCTTGCGCGCTGCGCACGAAGGCACGCGTTAGGTCATTCACCTGCCTGAGGTCGGAGACGCCAAGCGGGCCGCCGGTTCCGTGATAGGCGTCGGAGAGCCTGTCATTGTCTTCGGCGCGGCGGAAATAGGGGAGCACGTCACCATAGCTCCATCCGTCAGCGCCAAGACGCGCCCAGTCGTCATAGTCGCGGCGTTGGCCGCGGACATAGATGGCGGCGTTGACCGACCCGCCGCCGCCGAGGACAGCACCCTGCGGCATGACCGGCGCACGGCCGTTCAAGGCTGCCTGCTGCACCGTCTTGTAGTGATAGAGCAGATCGCTATCCAGCAGCTTCACAAAGCCGGCGGGGATGTGAATGAGCGGATTGCTGTCGCGCGGACCGGCCTCGATTACAAGCACCTTTCCGGCATCGGCCATTGCCAGCCGGCCTGCCAGAGCACTCCCTGCGGACCCACCTCCCACAACAATATAATTGACCATTCGCTTCTTCCTCCAATAAAAATATATCATATATCTTATTTTGGACGTAAGCCTGCGTCAATCGGGAGAATGGGCGAGCGGATCAGGAAAATTATTGGATGGCTGGTCTCCACGGCGACGGGCGCGGATCACGTGTTGGGGGATGAGCCCAACTCCTCATGCGGAGACTAAGCGCCTTGCGCCCTTGTCCTCAGTGTCTTCGGGCGCAACAGAAGCAGGAAAACCGGTGCGCCGATGACTGCGGTGACGATGCCCGCCGGTAGTTCAAGAGGAGCGATGATGCTGCGTCCTGCAAGATCTGCGAAAACCAGCAGCAGCGCACCGAGCGCCATCGCTACTGGCAGGCTGCGTGCATGTCGCGACCCGACCAGGAGCCTTGCGGCGTGAGGGGAGAGAAGGCCGACGAAGCTGACAGCGCCGATGGAGGAAACGGCAATCGCCACAACGCAGGCGGAATAGAGAATGGCCAATGTTCTCGCCCTGCCGGTCACCATGCCGAGCGAGCGCGATTTTTCATCCCCCAGCGAGAGCGTATCCAGATGGCGGCTGCACAGGATGCCGATCGCCATCAAAATAATCACCCACGGAAAAAGGATAAGAACGTCAGCATAACCGCGCCCATGGGTCGAGCCTGTCAGCCAGGACAGGGCCTGTGCCGTCTGCAGCCGGGCTTCGACAACGACGATGGTGCCGGCTGCACCGAAACTCGCGGCGATGGCAACGCCTGCCAGAATGAGTCTTTCCGGCGCATTTTTGGGTCCGAAAAATCGCAGAAGGAGAACGGCGGCTAGAGCGCCTATAAAGGTCACCGCCTGGAAAATCAGCGTTCCGGGTATGAGGCCGGATAAAAGCCCGACAAGGCTGAACAAGGCGGCCCCCTGCGTGAGGCCGAGTGTTTCGGGGCTGCAAAGCGGATTGCGCGTGACGGCCTGTAAGACCGTACCGGCTGCTGCCAGCAGGGCGCCGCAACCAAGCGCCACAAGTAAACGCGGTGCGCGAATATCGAGGTTCGCGGCAATGTCCGTCATTGAGAGGGATACGCCATCGCCAATCGCCAGCGCAGCGCCGATACCTGCCAGCGAAATTACCGTCAAAACCGTGACCAGCAGGGGAATGGAAGGCAGCCGTAGCGCCGAAGGCGAGCCGATACGGCGCTCCGCCCCCAATCTCGAAGTCCGCAGCAGAAGCAGCATGACCGGCGCGCCCAGGCAGGCGACGACAATGCCTGTCGGAACAATGGTGCCGTTGGTGCCGAAAAGCTGCGCAATGACATCGGCAAGGAGCAGGGTATTGGCCCCCCAGATCAGCGATAGAGGCAGATGAAAGCGGTGCCTGATGATGCCAAGCGCGCGAAGAATGTTCGGGATCGCGAGCCCTATGAAACCAATCGGGCCTGCGAGTGTAACCGCAGCGCCGGACAACAGGATGCCGGCAAAAATGCCAGACATTGTCACGCTTCGCGTCAGGCCGAGACTGGCTGATGCCTGATCGCCGAGGCCGAGCAGGTCGAGCGGCCGCGCGATCAGCATCAGCGCCAGAAACGATAATAGAATGGCCGGACCGGCGACCAAGACTTTCGACCATCCGGTCTGGTCGAGAATACCGGAAGACCAGAGCACCAGACCGGAAGCCCTGTCGTCGGCGAGAAGGACGATTGCGGAAGAGACTGCGGCAAAGCAGAGGGAAATCGCAACGCCCGCCAGAGCCAGCCGCCCCGGCGGAGCGCGGAACCCGCCGGCGAGCGCGATGCAGGCCGCGGCTCCTGCCAGACCGCCCAATGTCGTTGCCATGATCGGCGGCATGGCTATCGGCAACAACAATGTGGATATGACCAAAACGAGCTGGGCGCCGCTGGTGACGGACAGAATATCCGGCGCCGCCAGAGGATTTCTGAGCACGCTTTGCAAAACCGAGCCTGCCACAGCCAGAGCGGCTCCCGTCAGGATCGCCGCTATCACTCTTGGGGCGCGGCTCGTTTCCAGAATGGCCTGGGCGAGCGTGGTAGGGCGTGTCGGGAAGGCAAATATGTCGTGCCAGCCAATCAGCTTGCTTCCCAGCCGCATATCAAGTGCTGCCAGTACGAACAGAAGCAGAAGGCCAAGGGGTAAAAGGAGCGCCGAGGTGAGACGGTTCGAGCCGATGGACGGCAGCGGCATTTTCATTCGGAGACCTGATAGTCGCGTGGCCTGCCGGCTGCGCCGATCCAGTCGATCAGGCAATAGGCACGGTCGGCGCCGCCGGGATGCGCCACCAGGTCGACCTTGCAGCTAAAGGCCGCTTCCAGCAGGTCGGCTGTCAGCACCTGCCTTGCGGGACCCGTCGCCAGCACTTCACCCTTGCGCATCAATATCACGTCATCTGCGATATCCATGACCTGATTGAGATCATGAAGCACGGCGATGATCGTCAGGCCCTCCGTCCGGTTGAGCTGTCTCAGCAATGTCAGCAGTTCGGCCTGATGGCGAATGTCGAGAAAACTGGTCGGTTCGTCGAGAAAAAGAACGCTCGGTTGCTGGGCCAGCGCCATGGCGACCCAGGCACGCTGCCTTTCGCCTCCAGACAATGTTGCGAGCTGACGTGCGCGCAGGTGCTGCAGGTCGACCCTCTGGATGGCGCTGTCGATGATGTCGCGGTCAGTGGCTGAAAGGCGCCCAAGCCAGGGGCGGTGTGGATACCGACCCTGCTCGACCAGTTCTTCGACCGTGAGACCGACCGGAATTTCGGGCGATTGCCCCATGACGGCGACCCGTCGGGCAATATCACGGCGGCGCAATTCCGATAGCTCCCGCCCCAGAAGCAGCACCTTGCCGTCCGTCGGCACTTCCAGCCCGGCGAGGCATTTGAGAAGCGTACTTTTTCCGGAACCGTTCGCCCCGCAAATGACGGTGACGCGCCCCGTCTGCGCCTGAATGTCGACGTTGCGTAGAGCATAGGCCTGATCGTAGGCGACACTCAAACCGCGCGCTTGCGCAGCGGGCATATCAGTTCGGGTCCTGTTCAAACCGCAACCTCGCGCATGGCCTTTCGCAGCGATGACAGGCTGCGATAACCGACATCCGCTGCCGCTTCCTCCAGCCGTGCGCCTTCCGCCTGCCTGCGCATCACATGCGCCATGCGCAGCCGGCGGCGCCACTCGGCAAAACTCATGCCGGTCTGAGTGCGGAATTTTCGGGTCATGGTCCTGCGGCTCATGCCGAGATTGTCTGCCCAGTGGTCGATATCGAGGTCGATCGCCGGCGTTTCGGACAGGTCCCGGCACAGGCGCTGCAGGCGTTTGTCGCTCGGCATGGGAAGTGCAAAAGGACCCTCCTGCGCATCGGCAATCTCTTCGAGGATCAGGGCGGCCAGATGCCCGCCGCGACCATTTTCATCATAAAGCGTCGGTTGTTCGAGAAAGGATCCAACCGCTGCGGACAGGAGAACGGATGTGGAGATGACGCGGGTCGGCTCCCAGCGCAATGTCAGGCCGGGTTCGGGCTCGATATAAAGCGACTGCATGGAGACGCGTCCGTGGGACCTCACCGCATGGGGAATGTCGGGGGTAATGAGCAGGCCATATCCACTCGGAATGATGAATGAGGTATCGGGGGTGCGAGCGGTCATGAAACCGTCGACAATTTGCAGCAGTTGGCCGCGCCGATGGCTGTGCCAGCCGAAATCGACGCTCTTTTCATATATGCGCGCCATTGCCGCGACGGGCCTCGGCACGTTTTGAAGGTCCACGGCCTTTTGCGGCTGTTTCATCGTATCTCCCAATGCAGCCGGACCAGAAACCTGGTGGGCATTGTCATGAACGGAGCAATAGCCGCACGCATCTGTTTTTTCAAAAGGAAAAGATGGCCCGGTTATGGGTTTATTTGCGTATTTCGCTCATTCGGGCCATTTAATGGCCCGTTTGCGATCAAGTTTGACCTGACAATGATGATAAAAAAAGTCTAGTTAAGCGGCCGAATGCGGCGGGATAGAGCTTTATGGCGGAAACTCCGAGGTCTTTACCCGCCCCGGCAGTCCTCACATCACAGGTTCCCCATAATGCAAAATTCCCGCCTCACAACGCGCAAGCCATCTGATTTCCTGCCCAGACGCGCGCGGTTTCTGATTTTGACGTCGGGCGTTGCATTGGGCGTGATCGCAGGCCAGAGAGTGGCGATTGCGCAGGAGGCCAACGGCTCCACGCAACTTGAAACCATCGTGCTACAGGGAAAAGCCGCTGCCAAGGGGGCACGTGTCGAGCAGCGCGGCTATGTCGCCCGGGATTCCGCTTCCGCCACGAAAACCTCCACGCCCGTCGCCGAAACGCCGCAGTCCGTCTCCGTCATTACGCGTGGTGCCATGACCGATCGTGCCGTGCAGACCGTGGCGGACAGCCTGCTCTACAGTTCTAACGTCAACGGTCAGCGTTACGGCAATGATCCGCGCTCTGACTATTTTACCATTCGCGGTTTTGCCGCCGATCTTTACCTCGATGGGCTGAGAGTGCCGCAGATCGCCAACCAGACCGGCGGTTATGCGGGCTTTCGTGTGGAGCCGTATTTTCTGAACCGTGTGGAGGTCCTGCGCGGACCGAGTTCGGCGCTATTCGGCCAGACAAATGTTGGCGGCGTCGTCAACATGATCAGCAAGGACCCGAAAGACGTTGCCGGCGGCGAACTCTACACGCGTTTCGGCAGCTATAATCAGAAAGAGATCGGTTTTGACGCGACCGGTCCTATCGGTACTGGTTCCGGGCTCAGCTACCGGTTGGAGGGTGTTCTGCGTGACAGCGACGCCATGAACGATTTCGGCAAGAACGACCGTGTCGCCATCAGCCCCACCGTAAAGTGGTCGCCGGATGAGGATACCAGCCTGACGGTATATGGCGCCTATATGAAGGATGATGCCGGCCAGGTGCCGTCGCTCATTCCGGCTGCAGGCAGTGTCTATCCGAACAGGCTTGGACTGACGATACCCCGCAATTTCTCCGATGGTGATCCTTCGCTTGCGATCTACGACAAGGAAACGGCCTATGTCGGCTATCGTTTCGAACATGCTTTCAGCGATGATCTCGTGCTGCGGCAGAATTTCCGTTATTCCTATCTCGACGTGAACTACCAGAACCTGTTCGGCAACGGTCTCGCCGCCAATCAGCGCACGCTTTCCCGCCTGGTTTACAATGCGCAACCGACACTCAATGCTGCCGCACTCGATACCAATCTCGAATATAAGTTCGATACCGGCGCGGTCAGCCACACCCTGCTTGGCGGTGTCGACCTGCAATGGCAGAACCTGGTCAACGACACCGGTTCCCGGGCGGGTCCGACACTTGATCTTTTCAACCCGACCTACAATATCGGCGTCACCCCGGCGACATTGACGACGCGCCTCGACCAGACACAGCGTCAGATCGGCATCTATCTTCAGGATCAGATCGAGATCGGCGGCTTCAGGCTGACAGCCGGCGGACGTCAGGATTACGTGGACAACGATTCCGACAGCACGGCGCTCTCCAGCGGCATCACCACACAGTACAGGCGAAATCACAGCGCCTTTACCGGCAGGGTAGGGGCTGCCTATGTCTTCGACAATGGCATCATTCCCTACGCCGTCTATTCCACCTCATTTGCCCCTGTTCTGACACTCGCAGCGGATCCGCTCAAGCCGACGACCGGAGAGTTGAAGGAAGTGGGCGTCAAATACGCGCCTGAGGGCGAAGACTTCAGCCTCACGCTTTCCGGTTTCGAGGCAACCCAGCAAAATGTGGTGAACCGCATTGCGGGCGTTTATTACCAGACCGACGAAGTACGTGTCCGCGGCATTGAGCTCGAGGCAAACGCGACGCTCTGGGATCGTATCAATCTGACGGCTGCGGCCAGCTGGCAGGACCCGGAAGTTACCCGGAGCGAGACTGCAACCCAGGTCGGCAAGATGCCATATACGGTTCCAAAGCAGCAGCAGTCGCTTTTCGTCAGCTATGATGTCCCTATGCCGGATGCCTGGGACGGGAAGCTGACCCTGGGCGTCGGTGCACGTCACGTCGGCAAGACGGCCGGGGATACGGCGAATTCATTCTTCGTGCCGGGCTACACATTGGTGGATGCGTTTGCCCGTTATGATCATGATCGCTATTCTTTCCAGCTCAATGGTTATAATCTTGGCGACAAGACCTATGTCGCCGGCTGCAACACGACCACGCAGTGCTATTACGGTCAGGGGTTGACCGTGGTCGGCACGGTGAGTGTGAAATGGTGACAGCAATTCGAAGACGATCTTTCGTAACCGGCGTGGTGGCTCTGGCCACCACGCCGAAATCGTTTGCGGCGCCTGCGCCCAAACGTGTCGTTACGCTTGAATGGACTTCGACCGAAATTGCGCTCTCCCTAGGAATTTCGCCGGTTGGATGTGCAGAACCTTCCGGTTATCGCACCTGGGTGGATGTCGATAACGACCGGCTTGGTGATGTTGTCGATGTCGGACGGCGGCAGCAGCCGAGCCTTGAAGCCATTCGCAAGCTGCAGCCCGATCTCATCCTGTCTTCCCGTTTCCGCCACGCATCACTCGCTTCAGCGCTTGGCGATATCGCGCCGACCCATCTGATCGACGATCAGGCTGCCGATGGCGACATGCTGGCGGGCGTCTATCGCAGCGTCACTCAGGCTGGCGCTGCACTTGCGCGGGAGAGTGAAGCTGCAGCACTGCTGGCGCGGCTGGACGAGAGCATGGAGATTTTGAAGGCCCGGTTCCACGGAAAGGTTTCGGGGCGCAAGCTGATCGTGGCTCAGCCCCTGCCGGGCGTGCCGCGGCTGCGGATATTCGCGCCCAACTCGGCCATCGCGGGATTGCTGCACAGGATAGGGTTTGCCCCCGCCATGGACCTGCCGCCGCAACCATTCGGCTTCACGACGATCGACCTTGAAGGGCTCGCCGCCCTTGACGGTCAGGGCACCCTGTTCCTCCTATCGGAGTCGGTACCGGATGACCTTCGCAATGCCGCGCTCTGGCCGGTTCTCCCGATCGTTGCGCAAGGCAATGTCATGGTGACAGGTGCCACGACCTGGCCATTCGGCTCAACGGCATCATTGCAGAAGCTGGTCGGTGAGATTACCAGCCAGTTCGATTGACATTGCTGGACGGCTGATGCTGCGAACAGAAATACTGAGCTGCCTTTTTGAACAATCGACACCCGTCGGTTCCCGTTCATTTTTTCAACGAAAACGGCGCGGCGATCTTCTCCTTGCCGAGCTTCTGGAGCCGCGCCGCATCGAGAGGGTACTGAGGAATTATGGTCGTAGACATGGGCGCGAGCCGCTCCGTGAAGCAGTCGCAAGTGAATGGTCCAAACGGTACTTCGCTTCGATTGTGAAGCCAGCGGTCGCTGCAGCGATCCTGGTCGACTGGCGGCCGCCGCTCACGCCGGAGAAGATCGGCCTTGATGTGAATGATGATGGTGACATCGTTTCGGTGCGCCTCTCGTCTTTTGGCCGGCCTGTTGCTGCAGCGTCGGCGGAAGAGCGCTTCGATTTTCTGATCAGGGACAATCTGGCCGTGGTCGTGAATGCGATCGCCAATGCAAGCGGCCTTTCACGGAACGTCCTGTGGAGCAATGCCGGCAACATGTTCGAGGGAACCACACGCAGTTGCGAAGCGCTTTTGCAGTTGAGAACAAGCGGCCTCGATCACGCCTTCGAAATTCTCAAGACAGAGCTTTTGTCTGACGGCGCGCGTAACCCGCTCTTTCGGCCTATTATCTATCCCGTGGAAGGCGGCCAGCCCAAACGCAGGCGCCGGGTATGCTGTGTGCGCTATCTTCTGGATGCGCTGGATTATTGCGCTACATGCCCCGTTCCAGAGAGATGTAAATCCAGTCAGAACTGACGCTTGAAGCCCGTGCGACCGCTTGCTTGCCGAGGGATGGCGGCAGGATATGCGGCGCTCATTTTTTAACCGATGGGCGCTCAATCCGATCTACCACTTTTTTACTGAAATACGGTATCTTGTCATCCGGCCTCGGTTGGCGTACTCGAAACCGATAAAAGACCCTGTGCCTATTAACAATACGGTGCGGTGGCGCTGCGTTTCGGCGCCATACACCTCATGACGTTGGGATTGCGATGAACCTTTACTTGGATTACCTGGCTGAGATCAAAAGCAGAGAAAATCAAGGGCTAGCTCCCAAACCGATCGATGACGGCGGACTGACCGGCGAAATCATTGAACTGATCAAGGATGCCGGTAACGAGCATCGGGCGGATGCCCTCAAATTCTTCATTTACAACACCTTGCCCGGCACCACGAGCGCCGCGGGTGTCAAGGCTGCCTTCCTGAAACAGATTATTCTGGGTGAAGTTGTGGTCCCCGAGATCACGCCGACTTTCGCCCTCGAATTGCTGTCGCATATGAAGGGCGGCCCGTCCGTCGAAGTGCTGCTGGACGTTGCCCTTGGCAATGACGCTGCGCTCGCCACGCAGGCGGGTGACGTGCTGAAGACGCAGGTCTTCCTTTATGACGCCGACATGTTCCGGCTGCGTGATGCCTTCAAGGCCGGCAATGCCGTCGCGAAGGGCGTTCTGGAAAGCTATGCGAAGGCCGAGTTCTTCACCAAGCTTCCGGATGTCGAAGACGAGATCAAGGTCGTGACCTTCATCGCCGCCGAAGGCGATATCTCGACCGACCTTCTCTCCCCCGGCAACCAGGCGCATTCCCGTTCGGACCGCGAATTGCACGGCCAGTGTATGATCACGCCTGAAGCGCAGGCGGAAATCGTTGCGCTGCAAAAGCAGCACCCGGACAAGCGGGTGATGATGATCGCCGAAAAGGGCACGATGGGCGTCGGCTCGTCGCGCATGTCCGGCGTGAACAACGTGGCGCTGTGGACCGGCAAGCAGGCCAGCCCCTATGTGCCTTTCGTCAACTTCGCCCCCGTCGTCGCCGGCACCAACGGCATCTCGCCGATCTTCGCAACCACCGTCGACGTGACGGGCGGCATCGGCATCAACCTGAAGAACTGGGTGAAGAAGACCGGTGAAGACGGCAAGCCGATCCTCAACAATGATGGTAACCCGATCCTCGAGCAGAAATATTCGGTCGAGACCGGCACCGTCCTCAAGATCGACGCGAAGAACAAGAAGCTGTGCGACGAGAACGGCAAGGAACTGGTCGATGTCGCCGCCGCCTTCACGCCCCAGAAGATGGAGTTCATGAAGGCCGGCAGCTCCTACGCCATCGTCTTCGGCAAGAAGCTCCAGACATTTGCCGCCCAGACCCTCGGTGTCGAGCCGACCCCAGTCTTTGCTCCGAACAAGGAAATTTCGATCGAAGGTCAGGGCCTGACCGCGGTCGAGAAGATCTTCAACCGCAATGCCGTCGGCGTGACCCCCGGCAAGGTGCTGCATGCGGGCTCGGACGTTCGCGTGACGGTCAACATCGTCGGTTCGCAGGACACCACCGGCCTGATGACCGCCCAGGAACTTGAGGCGATGGCGGCCACCGTCATCTCGCCGCTCGTGGATGGCGCCTACCAGTCGGGCTGCCACACCGCATCCGTCTGGGACAAGAAGGCCCAGGTGAACATTCCGAAACTCATGTCCTTCATGAACAATTTCGGCGTTATCACCGCCCGCGACCCGAAGGGCGTCTATCATTCGATGACGGACGTGATCCACAAGGTGCTGAACGACATCACCGTGGATGACTGGGCGATCATCATCGGCGGCGACAGCCATACCCGCATGTCCAAGGGTGTGGCCTTCGGTGCCGACTCCGGCACCGTGGCGCTGGCGCTCGCCACCGGCGAGGCAACGATGCCGATCCCGCAATCGGTCAAGGTTACCTTCAAGGGCACGATGCGCCCGCACATGGACTTCCGCGACGTGGTCCACGCTACTCAGGCGCAGATGCTCAAGCAATGTGGCGACAACGTCTTCCAGGGACGTATCATCGAAGTCCACATCGGCACCCTGCTCGCCGACCAGGCCTTCACCTTTACCGACTGGACGGCTGAGATGAAGGCCAAGGCTTCGATCTGCATTTCGCAGGACGACACGCTGATCGAGTCTCTGGAAATCGCCAAGGCGCGCATCCAGATCATGATCGACAAGGGCATGGACAATGCCGTCGGGACGCTGAAGGGCCTGATCGCCAAGGCGGATGCGCGCATCGCCGAAATCCGCTCGGGCGAAAAACCCGCTTTGACGCCCGATGCCAACGCGAAATATTTCGCCGAGGTTGTGGTGGATCTGGACGTGATCGACGAACCGATGATCGCCGACCCCGACGTGAACAATGCCGATGTATCGCGGCGCTATACCCATGACACGATCCGCCCGGTTTCGTATTATGGTGGCACCAAGAAAGTCGACCTCGGCTTCGTTGGCTCGTGCATGGTGCATAAGGGCGACATGAAGATCGTCGCGCAAATGCTCAAGAACATCGAGAAGAGCGAAGGCAAGGTCGAGTTCAAGGCGCCGCTGGTCGTCGCTGCCCCGACCTATAACATCATCGATGAGCTGAAGGCCGAAGGTGATTGGGAAATCCTGCAGAAATATTCGGGCTTCGAGTTCGATGATCTGAAGCCCAAGACCACCAATCGTACCGAGTATGAGAATATCCTCTATCTCGAGCGCCCGGGCTGCAACCTTTGCATGGGTAACCAGGAAAAGGCGGAGAAGGGCGACACGGTTCTCGCCACCTCCACCCGCCTGTTCCAGGGTCGCGTTGTTGAAGACACCGCCGAGAAGAAGGGTGAATCGCTGCTGGCCTCCACACCGGTGGTCGTGCTTTCGGCGATCCTTGGCCGCACCCCCAGCATGGACGAGTACTTGAACGCCGTCGACGGAATAGACCTGACAAAGTTCGCGCCGCCGAAAACTACTCCGATCGATTCCCTGTCCGTCCATTACTAAAGGTCTGACCTTTGAATATTGTGCACCGCGAAGGCCTCGCCTTCGCGGTGCACTGTAAAGTCATCTCAATCCTTCCCATTCATTGCCTTGAAGGGTTCTGATTACTGTCAAATATTTGCAAAACGCCCTGATCAACGAGAAATTGCACCGACACATAACTTCTGATTAATACGCCTGCGGCAGAATAGCAGTGATATTACTATTCTCGATTAAACGCCTGTCCGGCAAGAAGCGTCGATCATGCCTCAGATACGTTCATTTATTGCGGACGATCTTGTGTCCGTGGCCGACATGTTTCACCGTGTTTTACGGAAGAAGGATGGCGCCGCGACGGGTGATCTGACCTCATATCTGCGCGCGCTTTTCCTCGACGGTTCAAACACAAATCCGGATATCTGCTCCAAGGTCCATGTGCTCGATGACGGGCGCGTGTCCGGATTTCTGGGCGTATTGCCCATGATGATGGAACTCGGCGACCGGAACATTCAGGCTGTCGTCTGCTCCTCCTTTGTCGCCGAGGATCGCGAGACTGATCCTTTTGCCGGCGCGCGTTTGCTGCGCGAGGTTCTGGCGGGCCCGCAGGAGCTGACCTTCGGTGAGACGATCAATGACGTTTCCACCGAAATGTGGAAGACGATGCGTGGCCACCTGCTTTCCACCTACAGTCTTGACTGGTTGCGGATATTGCGGCCGGCTTCATTCGCAACAGAACTTTCTGCGACGCGTATTTCAGGCGCTTTCCGCGCGCTGGCGCCCATCAGCACGATGATCGACCGGACCATTTCGGCGCGTGGCCACGGGCGCGCCTTGTCCTATTATGCATCACATCCGGACAAGGTGGACAGTTTTACCGATGAAGAGGCAAGCGATGCCGAATTCGCCCATCTGGCTCTCGAACTCATCCGGCACTTCTCGCTCCGTCCGGTATGGAGCGAGGAAGGCCTGCTGACCATGCTCCAGCATGCCAGACGCAAACGTCTGCATGGTGAGCCGGTGCAGCGGATCGTGCGGGCCCGAGGCGGCAGGGCGGTGGGTCTTTTCCTCTACCACGGCAATCCGAAGGGAATTGGCCGGACCTTGCAGATCATGGCCCTGCCGGGGCAGGAGCAGATCGTTATCGACCGGCTGATCCGCAACGCCTATGAGCGTGGCCTCGTCGCGATCAGGGGACGCACCCAGCCGGCAATTCTGCAGGCGATGATCGGCAGGAAATGTTCGTTTCTCCACGCGGCGTCGACCATCGTGCATTCCCGCGATGCGGAACTCATCAAAGCCGCGACGGATGGAAAAGCGTTCTTCAACGGTTTTTCCGGTGAAAGCTGGACACGTCTTATCGGCGACAGTTTCGGACAGGCGGGCGAGTAATGTGCGGAATTGCCGGGTTTTATAAACATAACATGCCGGCCGATCGCGCAAACGAGCGCCTTGCGCTGATGGCGTCTTGCCTCAGGCATCGCGGTCCAGATGCGCATGGAACCCTGCTGCGCGGGGATGTCGGACTTGCCCATGCCCGGCTGGCCATTGTCGGCATCGCCGATGGCGCGCAACCCATGCGTACGGTGGAAGATGATCTCGCCGTCTCCTTTAACGGTGAAATCTTCAACCATGTCGAATTGCGCGAAACGCTGTCCGCGCGCGGCCATGCCTTCCGCACACATTCCGACACCGAAGTCATCCTGCATCTTTATCGCGAGAAGGGCCTGGATTGCCTTACCGAATTCAACGGTGATTTCGCCTTCGCCCTTCATGATGCCCGCAGCGACACGCTGGTGCTTGCCCGCGACCGGATGGGTGTGCGGCCGCTTTATTATACATGGCACCAGGGCACGTTCTATTTCGCATCCGAGATCGGGGCGCTTCTGGCTCTGCCGGGAATGACGGCCGAAATCGATCCGGTGGCGCTGGATCAGATTTTCACCTTCTGGTTTCCGGTGCCGCCGCGCACCGCCTTTCGCGGTATCCACGAGTTGCCGCCCGGCCATATGATGGTTCTCCGCGACGGCGTGTCCACCGAGCGGCGCTGGTGGCAGCTTTCCTATCCTGACGCCAAGGATACGGCGCCGGCCGCAGAGTTTGAAACCCAGGTGGAGGAATTGACGGCGCTGCTGGCCGACGCGACGCGGATCCGGCTACGCGCCGACGTGCCGGTCGGCTCCTATCTGTCGGGCGGGCTGGACTCTTCCCTTGTTTCGGCCCTCGCCGCAAAAAATGTCCGCCAGGGCTTGCGCACCTTTTCTCTTGCGTTCGAAAGCGCGGAGCACGACGAACGTGTCTGGCAGAAAGCGATGAGCCAGCATCTCGGCGTCGCATCCGAGACGACGGAATGCTCGACTGAGGACATAGCGCAATACATGCCGCAGGTCATGGACCATGTGCAGACGCCTGTTCTTCGCACCGCGCCGGTGCCGCTTTACCTGCTTTCCCGGCTTGTGCGCGAACGCGGCATGAAGGTGGTGCTGACGGGCGAGGGCGCCGACGAGCTGTTCGCCGGCTACGACATTTTCCGCGAGGCGCGGGTAAGGCGGTTTTGCAGCCGTCAGCCGCAATCCTCCCGCCGCCCGAAACTGTTTCAGCGGCTATATCCCTATCTGCCGGGGCTGAAACAGCAGACGCCGGATTATCTGGCCCGCTTCTTCTCCTTCGGCGCTGAAGCCTCCGACGAACCGCTGTTTTCCCACAGGCCCCGCCTGCGCTCGACAGCGGCGGCGAAAATCTTCTTTTCCGCCGAATTGAGGGATGCGTTGGGTGATTATGATGCGGCGGCTGACCTTGCCGGGCAATTGCCGGAAGATTTCCGCCGCTGGCATCCGCTGCACCAGGCGCAATATCTCGAAACCGCATTTCTTTTGCCCGGCTATATTCTTTCCAGCCAGGGTGACCGGGTGATGATGGCCAACGGGGTGGAGGGCCGGTTTCCGTTCCTTGATCCCCGTGTGGTGGACTTTGCCGCCGCGCTCCCGCCCGAAGCGAAACTGCGCGGTCTCAAGGAAAAATACATCCTCAAACGGGCAGCAGCCGAATTGGTGCCCGATGCGATCCTCAATCGGCCCAAGCAGCCCTATCGCGCGCCGGACGCGGAGGCCTTTGCGGATGCCGGCTATCTCGACACCGTGCTTTCTGCCGATAAACTCAAAGCAGCCGGCCTGTTCAACGCCCAGGCCGTCGAAAAACTTAAAGGCAAGGTACGTCAAAAACAGGCGACCGGCTTTCGCGACAACGCCGCCTTCGTCGGAATATTATCAACACAGCTCATACATGCCGCCACGGCTTCGAATTCATCAACACCATCGCAAAATATTGAAGGAAGCTCCAAATGACCACTGAAAGCACCGGCACGAAAGCCGAAATTCGCGGTTTCATTATCGAAAACTTTCTGTTCGGTGACGATAGCCGGCCGTTTGGCGACGATCTTTCGCTGATCGACAATGACATGGTCGATTCCACCGGGATTCTGGAATTGGTGAGCTTCATCGAGGAACGTTATGGCATCCGTGTTGCCGATGCGGATCTCGTGCCGGCCAATCTCGACACGATCGATAACATCGCCGCCTTCATCGGTCGCAAGCAGACCGTCTGAGAATTTCGGGAAGCGCCCATTGCGTATTGACCACTACCTGCATCGAAGTGCGGAGCGACACCCCGGCAAGACGGCGGTGGTGGCTGGTGAAACGCGCCTGAGTTACGGCGAACTCAAGACGATGAGCGAGGCTTTTGCCGCTGCCCTGATCTTTCGTGGTGTGACCCCGGGAGACCGTGTCGTCCTTGTGCTGGACAATGGCTGGCGCATGGCGGTGGCGATTTTCGGCTGCTGGATGGCGGGCGCTGTCGTCTGCCCGGTCAATCCATCGACGAAGGAAGCCCGCCTTTCGCAAATTCTGGACAGTTCCACGCCCTTTGCCGTGGTTGCGGAGGCGCGGCTGGAGAAAGTGGTTTCAGATGCCGCCGGTTCTTCCGCGCTGTTGCGTATCGTTTCCGGCGCTTCGAACGCATCCGGCGATAGTGTCGATTTCGACGCGCTGCTCGAGGAACGGCCCGACGTGCTGCCGCAGAACCTGCCCGACATGGATCTGGCGGTGATCATCTATACGTCGGGTTCCACCGGCGAGCCGAAGGGTGTGATGCTGGCGCATGATAATCTCGATGCGGCCGTCCGTTCGATTACATCCTATCTCGGCAACACCGCCGACGATATCCTTCTTGGCGTATTGCCGCTTTCATTCGGGTATGGCCTCAACCAGTTGCTTTCCAGCGTCTTTGTCGCCGGCACGCTGGTGATCGAGAAATCCTTCGCCTATCCGCATCTGATTTTCGAGCGTATTCGCGAAGAGCGGATTACCGGCTTCGCGCTGGTGCCGACCATGCTTTCCATCATGATGCAGACGCGCGATCTGTCGCCAACGCTGTTCGAAAGCCTGCGTTACGCCACCGCCGCCGCCGCACCTTTGCCGACCGTCCACGCCGACTGGCTGCGCAGCTTTCTGCCGCATCTCCGGCTGTTTTGCATGTATGGTCAGACGGAATGCACCCGCATCAGCTTTCTGCCGCCGGAAGACCTCGACAGGAAGCGCGGCTCGGTCGGGATCGCCATTCCCGGCACGTCCATCGAGGTGGTCAACGAGGCGGGTGGCAGCGTATCGCCCGGTGTTGCGGGCGAACTCGTCGTCAGCGGGCCGCATGTGATGCGCGGCTATTGGAGAAACGAGGCGGCAACGGCCCGTGCATTGCGCATTGACGCCGCAACCGGCAGGATGCGTCTCCACACCGGCGATCTCTTTACCTGCGATGCAGAAGGTTATCTGACCTTCGTCGCCCGCAAGGACGATATCATCAAGTCACGCGGTGAAAAGGTTGCGCCGCAGGCGGTCGAGGCCGTGCTGCAAGCCATGCCAGGCGTATCGGACGCTCTGGTTGTCGGCGTCGCACATGAGGTTTTCGGTCAGGCGATCAAGGCGATCGTCATCGCTCCCGATGCGGCGATTACCGAAAAAGACGTCATGCGCCACTGTGCCCGGTATCTGGAAGTCCATATGGTGCCGACACTGGTTGAATTTCGCGATTTCCTGCCGACGACGGATACCGGCAAGGTCAGCCGTCGTCTCGCTGCTCAAGATACGGAGAACAATCGATGACGAATAACGCACACAGCATGCCTTTCTCGCCGCTTGAACTCGATGCGGCGGCGGAGGTTGAACGTATCGCCGAAAAAATCCGCCAGTCCCTTCGGTTCGACCTGCGCAAGCGCGGCCTGGTGCTTGGCCTTTCCGGCGGCATCGATTCCAGCGTCAGCGCCGCACTCGCCGTTCATGCGCTCGGGGCTGCGAATGTCTTTGGCCTGTTCATGCCGGAAAACGATTCCGACCCGGAAAGCCTGCGGCTTGGAAAGGCGGTAGCGACAATGCTCGGCATGGATTGTGTGCTGGAGGATATCGGGCCCTCGCTTGCCGCCATGGGTTGTTATGAAAGGCGCGACGGTTTTATCCGCGAGGTCGTTCCGGAATATGGTCCGGGCTGGACCTCCAAGATCGTTTTCGACAATGCCATGAGCACCGGCGCTTATAATATCTCTTCGCTGGTCGTGCGTTCGCCATCAGGTGAAACACGCAAGATTCGTCTCACGGCAAAAGCCTATCTCGGCATCGTCGCGGCAACGAACATGAAGCAGCGCACCCGCAAGCAGTTCGAATATTATCACGCCGACCGTCTGAATTTCGCGGTGCTGGGAACCCCGAACCGGCTGGAATATGACCAGGGCTTCTTCGTCAAGAATGGCGACGGCGCAGCCGACATCAAGCCGATCGCCCATCTTTACAAGTCGCAGGTCTACCAGATCGCGGCCCATCTCGGCATTCCGCAGGAAATCCGCGCCCGCCCACCGACCACCGATACCTATTCCATGCCGCAGACGCAGGAAGAATTCTATTTCGCCCTGCCTTACGACAAGATGGATATCTGCCTCTATGGTCTCGAAAACAACAGGCCTACGGCCGAGATTGCAACGGCGGCCGGGTTGAGCGAGGACAATGTCCGCTTCGTCTGGACCGATATCGCCGCCAAGCGCAAGGTGGCGCATTACCTGCACCATGCGCCTATCCATCTTCATGAGGGGGTTCAGGGCAAGTCCTGAGACGTTTCATCCGGCTGAGCGCTGTATCGCGCGGCGCACAGCTTCAATAACTCACCGTCACAACGACAGTGTCGGAGTAATTCCCCGGTGCCGGCGTATTCTGCGCCGGCACGCGTCCATAGACGGTCAGCGTCTGCAGGCTGCCTGTTCCGGTGCCGGTGGCCATCTGCCCGGCGGCATTTCCCCAGACATTCGTGCGGCTGATGTCACGGTAAAGACCGTAGGTGATCGACGCGCCGCCAAGCACCATTCGCCGCGAAGCCGGCGGGCTGTTGCTCAGGCCGCCATTGAGAGCAACGCTATAGGCGAGGTTCGCCGTGCAGGTCAGCGCAATCGAGCCGGTCGCATCGACGGCGGCGCTGAGAACGCCGTGATTGCCGAAATTGATGGGTTGGGCTGTGACAAGACAGGTGGGCTCCACCGCGGCCGTGACGTTGAAGGGTACTTGAGTGGGGTTTTGGGTTACAGTCGAGCAACTCGGCGCAAGTAGAAGATACGAGGCATAGGTGAAGTTGGTCTCGGCGCCAGCAAAGCTGGAGAGGTATGGTCCCCGCGCCGCAGAGGCCTGATTAGCGGCAATCCTGCCGTAAACGACACGGCTTGTACTGTTCAACAAGAGCGGTAGCGCCAGATCGATCGGTGGAGGTGATCCGAGCGCAGGTTGAGCGAGGGATCCCCAGGACGTCGTCCGCCCGGAATTTTGATATAGTTGATAATTGAGCACGTTGCTGCCCTGCAGCATCCTGCGAATCCCGCCCGACTGGCCTCCACTGCCCGCATTGATGTTCGGGCAGATGCGAATAGAAAGGCCCAGCGTCAACAATGGGTTGGAACAGGTTATGTTCAGTGTCGCGGTACTGTCCACCGCACTGCCGCTTGTGAGATTGACGAAACCGAAATTCATATCCGACATGCTGAAACTGCAGCTTTGCGCCAGCACGGGAGAGGCAAAAAGAAAAGCGGAGAGGGCAAGGCCCGCACGGGTCAGCATCATCATTGAACGCTCCTGCAGATGGCTTCAACAGTTGTGCGTGTTTCGGAAGCGGCGCCAAGAACGATCTGCGCTTCACAGTCTCCTCTCATCGGCTGCGTGATGAGGAGCCGGTGCTTCTCGGAAACATTGTCGAGATAGGCCTGCCCATCATAACCAACCACGAAATCGCCGCTGCCATCGATGGTGCCGGTCGATCCCGCCTCGATGAAGTCGCCACTTTCGTTCTTCAAGGTTACCAGCGCCACACGTCCGCCGGTCTCCACCTTGAAATCGACAACCGCCCCGCCACCTTCCGCCGGAATGACGGTCTGCTTCGTCCTGTCGATACGTGCATCGACAGGAAGATTGCTCGGGTCGAGGGTAATCGTGTTGACGTCGTAGGAATGCAGGTTTGGAAGCAATATCTTGCCACGGCGGTTGGTCTGGCCGATGGGGCGGTTTTCAAGTGAAATCTCAACGCCCGGCGCACCCGCGTCGACAACGGCAAAGGCATCATCGATACGGTTGCCAAGGAAAACATCCCCGCCGGCAATCGCGATCGATCCATCCACCTGCGCATAGGCCTGGGTGGTTCCATTGAACTGATCAACACCCGCCGCCACACGCGCCACGCTGCCGCGATAACTGCCCGAAGCGGAGACGATATTGCTGTTGCCCATGGAGCCACGCAAACGCCAGCCATAACTGCCTTCGGTCTGCTGTTCGGATTTTGCTATGTCGGCTGTCGCTGAATATCCGTCGGCATTGGAAGACAAACCGACAGAACTGGAAATGCCGCCCCCGAATGTCCAGGAAAGACCGGCATAGACGCCATAGGAACCATCGTCTTCAAGGTCCTTGTAGGCGGTGATGAAGATATTGCCGTTTTCGCCAAACCGGCGCGTTGCGGAAAGACCCAGCAGCCGGGATTTCCTCTCATCGAAGGTCTCAAGCTGCGTGTAGGAGAAGTTCAGGCTCGTCTCATCGAAAGCCAGCTGGGTGGAGGCGGATATCTGATCGAGGGAACGCGGCGCACGGGCGCTGAGCAGGCCTGAGATTTTTCTGTTTTCCGAGGTGTTTGCGGAAACGGATGCGATATCGTGATAGTCACCAAACGTGCGTTGCGAGCGGGCAACGAACTGAACGCCGAGCAATTCCGCCTCGACGCTTGCGGAAAGCTGATAGCCGCTTTCCTCCCGGAAATGGCTGGTTGCGCCGGAAACCGTGCCCAATCCGAAATCGCCGAGCGTAAAGACACCGCCAACCCCGACATTATAAAAATCCTCGCCGCCTTCCGCATGGCCTTCCAGTGTCAGCTTATCTGAAAATCCGTAGCGCACCGTTGCTGACCCCAACAGCCTTTCATCGTAGTCGAAAGACGAGGTGCCGTAGTCGCGCCGGGCAAAGCCGAGTTCGGCGGAAAAATCGATCAGTCCTTTCGCCAACAAGTCCGCCGAGGCGAAAAACGGCGTTTCCGACACCGTCTCGCGACCGAGGGCATCGCGCACCACCAGCCGCGCATTGCCCGCACCGCTGACGACGGGAAGATTGGTGATGGAAAAGGGCCCTTCCGGAACGTCCTGTGATATGCGGCGAATATTGTCGACATAGACATCGACGGTGGATGGCACCGCCGCGGAGCCGGCAAATGCCGGCATCGGCATCGTGACCATGTCTGGCCGAAGATCGAAATTTCTTCGTATCTGTAGACCACCCAGCCGCGTCGGGCGCGTCCAGGCAAGCCCGCCTGTAATCAGATCGCCTGCCCGATAGGTCGTCAGCGTGTCTTCATCGGAATAGCTCCAGGTGGTGTCGAGCCGTCTCGTATCAAACTGGTCGAGTTGCGATGTGCTGAGAACCTGAGACGAAGACAATACCCCGAGCGGGCCGAAAACGCGACCTTCCAGCAAGGCGGAAACGCCGTTGAAGTCGGCAATATCCGACCATCTTTCGCCACCGGATGATCCGTAAATCGTGTAATTCACCAGACCTCCCCAATTGCTTAGCGCCCTGTCCTGCACCTCTTCGTCCTCGTTCCGGTCATTTTTGCCGGATGCGTCGATAACCTTGCTGGCCCGCGCCCCGGTCGGGAGCGTGAAATAGACGGACTGACTGCTCTCGTCGTAACGTGCCGTTACATCGGGCAGTCTGGAAATGTCGACCCAGCCATCACCGCCAACGGCACTGTCAACGGGTGTAATTCCGACATTTCTCAGCTGGACCGGCTCTATGAAAAGCGTACCGGTGTCGTCTTGACGAAATGTGGCGATCAGTTCTGTCGAAACATCGTTGATGTAGACTTCGAGCTGCAATTGTCTCGGCTCTTCTGCGGCAAAAGAGGCCTGTGATGCCGCAGGGGGTAAATCCTGCGCCATGGAAAAACTGCTCGATGAAATGATCGTCAAACCTGCAATCGTCAAAACGGCGAGGCTATCCGCCGGTGACGCGCGCCGTCGCATTGACAGGGCCGCCTTCGCTGTCCGCTGAAATCTTCACCGTGCCGCCGGCTCTCTTGCCATTCGGTGCCGGAACGACCCAGCTCGTGCCCGACTGGCCGAGCACATAACCCACCAGCCCCTGTTGCTGGGCGACTGGCTGCCCGTTACCACCGAGCAGTTTGAGATTGGCGATCCGCAGCCGCTTCAGGCCCCTGTTGGAAACCGTTACCCGATAACCATTGGCCTGCGGTGTCACTGACCACGTTGCCTCGGCATCACCTGCGGCCGCATTCGAGAAGAAAACGGGTATGGAGTGACGCACGACAAGATTGATGGTGCCGGATGGGGATTTGGTCCTTGACGGCAGTTCATCGACGATGACGCGGTAGCTCTCTTCCGCCTTGATCGGCGTTTTCGAGAGTCGGACGATGCGGACAAGGTTTTCCGCCCCCGGCTTCAATTGGGTCATGGGCGGGCTGGCAACCACATCCTGTGCGGCGGTCAGGACATCCTCTCCGTTTTGCTGGGTCCAGCGGAAAATTCTGACCTGAACGTTGATGGGCGTTTTGGCATCATTCCATATTCGAAGACTGGATGCCGCGGTTGGCGCCCTGAGATCCAGGATAACGGGTGAGACCCGCAACGATGTAGCGTATGAAGGTGAAACAGACAGACCGGCAATAAACGCAGCCGCTAAGGTAAAAAGACGCATGCGCGATCCTCCCTCTGGCGATCAATAGGTAAGCGTGGCCCTCACGGTGTCCGTATAGACGCCCGGCACGGGTGTCGTCTGGGCCGGCACCCGCCCATAAACGGTAAATGTCTGTGCCGCGCCCGTTCCCGTTCCCGTCTGCCTGTCCGTGCCGATGGTATTTCCCCACAGCTGCGTGTGCCCGGAATCCCGGTAAAGCGAATAGGAAACGGTTGCGCCGCTCGGGCCGGTCATCAAACGGCTTGCAACCGTCGCGCCGGTTCCCGCGCCGGCGCTCAGCCCCAGCGAGTATGGTGTGCTTGACGTGCATTGAACGACAATCTGGCTGGTGGCATCCACGTTACCCGTGATGAAGCCACTATTGCCGAAATTGAGCAAACCGGCGGAGTTGATCTGGCATGCCGCCTGAATGGTTATCTGTACGGTAAAGTCTGCCGTCGTGGATGTCTGCGCGAGGCTTGACGCTGGCGCGGAGATCAGTGCTGCAAGCAATGCGATATGGCGTGATTTCACGAACCTCATGCTCTCTCCCCATGCTGTCGCACCGTTGAATTCGCTGGCGGTACGCAACAAATTATCACCCGAATAGCGAGTAATAAGAATATGCTAATGTTCGCTTCGATTGAGTTAATAAATCCTTAACGCAGCGGCCTGAAAAACTACCGGGCGAAATGCAATAGGAAGCACAACCTGATGTGGTTTGGCTGAAAGTCCGGGTATTTATAAAAATTATTATAAATCAAAATCTTGATTGCAGTTTGCAGGCGCAGGCCTTTTGCAAGGGGAAAGCGGGCTCTTTGGGGAGCGGGCCAAACGCTTGGCTACTCCGTGTTGTTTGGAGCAAGTGATTCGGTATCCTGTGCGCGGATGCGCCTGACCACATCGATTGCGATCAGAAGGATGTGGGAGGCCATGTTAATCCACCCGCTATCGTGTAAATCAACAATGGCGAGAGAATTGGGCGAAACCAGATATGTCGCCCAGGCATCGGGGGGATGGCGAAGGTGGGCAAGGCGAACTACAGGGACATTGCACGTCTTGCCGGGGTGGGGACCGCAACTGTGGAGCGGGTTCTGAACGGAAGGGGTGGCGTTCGGCCCGAACTGGTCGAGAAAGTCGTCATCGCTGCACGCAACCTTGATTACCCACGCACGCTGCCGGATGCGCATCGCGGGCTGCTGCGCATAGACGTCTTGATGGTTCGCCCCGAAACGACATTTTATCGGCGGCTTTCCAAAGCCTTTGAGAGGATTGCCCAGACGCTTGATCCTCTCCTTATCGTTCAGCGCAGCTTTGTTGAGGAAATGAAGCCCGAGGAGATTGCGAAGCGTATCCTGTCGACGGATGTAGCGCGCGCCGGCCTGATCCTGGCGGTTCCCAGCAGCCCTTTGGTTGGCGCAGCGGTGGAGGCGGTTATGAAGCGGGGTCTTCCGGTCGTCCATGTGGTCACCCGTGCCTCCGAGGATCGGGGAGATTTCGTCGGTATCGACAACTATGCCGCCGGGCGGACGGCGGCACATTTCATCGCCCGGATGAGCCGCAGGCAAGGCCCGATCGTTGCGCTGTGCCATCCCATCTACCAGGTGCACCGCGAACGCATTCGCGGTTTCTCCGATTATTTTCTCGAACACCCTGGCCCTGTCGCCTTTAAATGGCTTGGTTTTACGCGTGACGACGAACTCTACAGCGCAGAATATCTAAGTTCGGCGCTCGAAATCTATCCGGATCTTGTCGGCCTTTATAATGCAGGCGGCGCGAATTCCGCCCTGATCGACGTCCTGCGCCGTCAGCGTCCCGCGCGAGACCTGATGTTCGTCGGGCATGAGTTGACGGACTATACGCGGGCGGCCCTGCGTGATGGCTTCATGGACGTGGTGCTGGATCAGGCGCCCGAGGCGCAGGCCCAGCGGGCGCTCGATCTTGTCCTGCGTCGTCTTGGACTGACCACCATCGAACCGGATTCAGCTCCCATACGCTTCATCACCATTACCCCTGAAGGGCTTTGATCTGATTTGATCAAACCATGCTTCGCCGCCCGTCTCACCTCCTGATAGATTTTTGTCATGGAGGAGGCGGAGTTCCGGGGAAACCCGATCTGATCACCGTGCCGAATGCGCGCTCCTCCCATCGTGACATCACGCGGCCGCAGACAGATGCGATCCGCCGGGAGGAGAGCTATGGACGATCTAAAATATGGAACGCGAAACAAGCGCGGCGACTGGGCTCCCAACGAGCCGATTGAAACGGCGCCGCTTTTTGCCTTTCCGCCAAAGCTGGTTGCGCTGCTGAAATGGCTGCCCCATTATTTTTTCCCATGGAACGCGATCTTTGCGGCGTCTGCCGTCGCCTATTGGGCCTGGGTCATTCCGCCGATGGAGACCATGCAGGTTTTCGGGATCGGCTGGATTGCCTGGCTTTACGCCGTCAACGCGATCTGCGTCCTGCTTTTCTACGGCGCTTTCGAGCTTCACCTCTATGTTCTGAAGCGGCAGGAAAACCGCTTCAAATATAACGGCAAGTTCCCGGCCGATAACAAGAGCAATGCCTTCTGGTTCGAAAGCCAGAACCTCGACAATATTTTGCGCACCTTCCTGTCGGGTGTCACCATCTGGACCGCCATAGAGGTTGTCATGCTGTGGGCCTATGCCAATGGTTATGCGCCGTGGCTGAGCTTTACGGAGAACCCCTGGACACTCGCCGTTGTCGCACTCGTGGTCCCGATCATTCACGAGTTCCATTTCTTCTGCATTCACCGGCTCATTCACACGCCGCTTCTTTATAAATGGGTGCATTCCGTTCACCACAATTCGGTGAATCCGTCGCCGTGGTCGTCGCTGTCGATGCACCCCATCGAGCACCTTCTCTATTTCGGGACCGCCTTCTATCACCTGATCGTGCCGTCAAACCCCATCCTGATGCTGTATCAGCTCCATTATGCGGGTTTCGGCGCCATTCCCGGCCATGTCGGCTTCGACAAGGTGGAAGTCGGGGAGAACGGGCTGGTCGATAGCCATGCCTATGCACATTACCTGCACCACAAATATTTCGAGGTGAATTACGGCGATGCGCTGATCCCGCTCGATCGCTGGTTCGGCACCTGGCACGACGGCTCTCCCGAGGGCGAGGCGCGGATGCAGGAGCGTTATCGCAAACGGAAGGAAAAAAACGCAGCCCGCAAGGCGCGCAACACAATCGGGGAGGCAGCCGAATGAGCAATCTGTTGACCTGGGTTTCGGCCTGCAAACTTGACGATATCGAACAGGAAGGAGCCATCCGCTTCGATCACGGCGGTCGCACCTACGCGATCTACCGCGGCCCGGACGATAGCGTTTATTGCACCGCCGGCCTTTGCACCCACGAGGCGATCCATCTTGCAGACGGGCTCGTCATGGATTTCGAGGTGGAATGTCCCAAGCATTCCGGCGCCTTCGACTATCGCACCGGCGAGGCCCTCAGGCTTCCCGCCTGCGAAAACCTGAAAACCTATCCGACGGAAGTGGTCGATGGGGAAGTCCGCATAACCATCGGATAGGCGATATCAAGCGGGCGTCTCGTGCCCCCGGAATGCGATCGGGCGGCCCGGCGCCTATTGGGAGGATGACATATGAGATCAATCTGTACGGTCGCCGTTCTGGCGGCTCTCATGGCAGGTGGGGCATCGGCCGAAACGATCGGTGTTTCGATGCAAAGCTTCGACAACAACTTTCAGACGCTTCTGCGGGAGGGGCTTAGCGCAAGAGCGTCCAAAATGGATGGCGTCAAACTGCAGGTCGAGGATGCGCAGACGGATGTCTCCAAACAGCGCAGCCAGGTGGACAATTTCATCGCTTCCAAGGTGGACGCGATCATCGTGACCTTGACGGATACGTCCGCCGCACCCGGTATAAGCGAAGCAGCGCAGAAGGCCGGCATCCCGCTCGTCTATCTTAATATCGCACCCGAAAATATCGGTCGGCTACCGGAAAAGCAGGCCTATGTCGGCTCGAAGGAGACCGATGCGGGAAGGCTCGGCGCCGAGGCGGCCTGTGATCTCTTGAAAAAGAAGAACAAGGCAGGTGATGCGCAGGCCTTTATTTTGATGGGTGATCTGGCGCATCAGGCCTCGCGCGATCGCACCTCGTCGGTCAAGGAAACGCTGGCGGCGGGTGATTGCAAGGGAGCAACCATCGCCGACGAGCAGTCCGCGGCCTGGACGCGAACGAATGCCATGGACCTGACGACAAACTGGATTACCGCCGGACGGCCGATCGATGTGGTTTTCGCCAATAATGATGAAATGGCAATCGGTGCAATCCAGGCCTTCAAGGCGGCGGGCGTGCCGATGGATGATGTGATCGTCGTCGGCATCGATGCCACGCAGGATGCTCTTGCCGCAATGGCGGCGGGTGATCTGGACGTGACCGTATTCCAGAACGCCGGCGGACAGTCGGCGAGCGCAGTCGACGCCGCCATTGGGCTGGCCCGTGCAAAGAGCGTCGACAAGGAGGTCTGGGTGCCGTTTGAACTGGTGACGCCAGGCAACATGGGCGAGTACAGCCGAAAGAACTGATCCTCCCGGCCGGCGCCTCGATCCCGAGGTGCCGGTCCATCTCAACACGGAGAGAATTATGGACCGTATCGTCATTGTCGGTGCCGGCGAATGCGGCACCCGGGCGGCATTTGCGTTGCGCGAGGCGGGTTACTCCGGTTCCGTCACGCTGGTCGGGGCCGAACCGCATCTGCCCTATGAGCGCCCGCCGCTTTCCAAACCGCTCAACGGTGCGGTGCACATGCAACAGATCTGCGCGCCCGAGGCGTTCGAGGCCGCTCGAATTTGCTATCTGCAGGGCGTCACGGCGCAGCGTATCGACGCAAATATGCGAACCGTAGCGCTAGGCGATGGCCGGGTGCTGGACTATGACAGGCTGCTTCTGGCAACGGGAGCGAGCCCCAGAAAGCTGACATGTCCGGGTGCGGAGCAGGCTCTGGACTTCCGGACCTATGCGGATGCGGCAGCGATATTCTCCCGCGCCGAAGCTGATAGTCGCGTCGCCATTATCGGCGGCGGTCTGATCGGCATGGAGCTTGCGGCAGTGCTGCGCAGCAAGGGTGTCGCCGTCAGCATTGTCGAGGCCGCGCCAAAGCCGCTCGGACGCGCCGTTCCGTCGCATTTTGCGGCAAAGATACATGCACGGCATATTGACGAAGGGGTGCAGTTTTACCTGGGGCAGGGCGTTGCCGAGATCGCGCCTGACGCCATTGTGCTCATGGACGGCGGCCGGGTGCCCGCAAATCTCGTCGTTTCGGCAATCGGCGTCCTGCCTGAAACAGGATTGGCCGAAACGGCCGGTCTGGCGGTGGGTAACGGCATTCTGACCGATCGCCACCTGCGGACCAGCGATCCGCATATATTCGCGGCGGGCGATTGCGCGGCTGTATCCCAGCCCGGTGGGGGCCATATCCGTTTCGAAAGCTGGCGCAATGCCCGCAACCAGGCGGAAACGGCCGCCCGCAACGCTCTCGGCGCCGCCGAGGTTTTTGCCGCTATTCCATGGTTCTGGTCGGATCAATATGATCTCGGCCTGCAGGTTGCCGGGTTGCCGCAGCCGGATCACTACAGCGTCATTCGCCCGCTCGCAGGCGGGGAGCTGGCGTTTTTTCTGGATGACGGAAGGCTCGTGGCCGCCGCCGGTCTTGGAACAGGAAACGCGGTTGCGAAAGACATCAAGCTCGCCGAAATGCTGATCGCTGCGGGCATCAGCCCCGATCCATCGGTGCTGGCCGACCCGATGGTAAACCTCAAGGCACTTCTGAAAAGCGCGCGGGCAGCCTGATGCAGAAGCTCCTTGTTTTTCAGTCGCTCTGGGCCATGGAACGTCGTCACACGGATGGTCTGGAACGCAGTCTAGATGAAAATATCGAGATGATCGTGGCGGCCGGTTTCGATGGCGTCAGCGCGCATTACACCAATCGGGAGGATGTTGTTCGCCTGAACGAGGCGATCCGCGGCACTGGCCTCAAGATCGAGGGTGTGTGCTTTCCGCGCACTGTTGAGGATTTGCGTCTGTCGCTGGACTTGGCGATGGAATTTCCGGTCAGCCACATTGATCTGCAGGCGGATGTCCGCCCGCGCCGGGTCGAGGATTGCCTGCCGCTTCTAGACGGGTGGATGCGGCTGGCCGAAGACGCTGGCGTTGCCGTATTCGTCGAGACGCATCGCCACCGCATCACCAGCGACCTGCTGCTGACGCTGGATTTTCTCGACCAGCGCCCCGCATTGCCCCTGTTGGCGGACCTGTCGCATTATCTGGTTGCCCGCGAATTCGCTTTCCCGGTCGAGGACGAGAGCCAGGCGCAGATCCGCCGTATCCTTCAAAATGCGCAGGCTTTTCATGGCCGTATCGGTTCGTGTGAACAGGTTCAGATCGAGATTTCCTTCCCGCACCATCGCCCCTGGGTCGATCTCTTTCTTGAGTGGTGGGACTATGGTTTCCGGCACTGGCGCTCCCGCGCCGCGCCGGACGCTGAACTGGTCTTCACCTGCGAACTGGGTCCGCAACCCTATGCGATTAGGGGGCGGGACGGCAACGATTCGACCGACAGGTGGACGGAGTCCCTGCTTCTTCAAGCGATGGCGCGCGAGCTCTGGGCCGGGATCGCATCTGATCCGGACGCAGAAAAAAGGTAACTCCCGGTACTCTCGTTTTATGGCGGCAGATGCGCCATCACGATTGGCGCAAGGTTGCCGCGCATCCGGGAAGCCGGCGGCACTGCCGTTTGTCAGCCTGCGAGCATCTCCGTCAGGCAGAGTGTAACCAGCTTGTGGTCTTCCACGTCAGGCAGTCCGCTGACGCCCACCGACCCGATCAGCGTGCCTCCACGGATGGTGAGCGGAAACGCGCCGCCGCTCGCGACGTAATCGCTCGTCGGCAGGCCAAATCGGGTGTTGAAGTCATACCCCTTCAATTCGGATTCGAGCCGGACCTGAAGCGAGCTGCGATGAAAGCGATGAACGACGGCACATTTGCGCCGTGTCCACCCAAAGTTGTCGATGGTCGCGCCGGGCAGGAGAGTGGCAAAGACCACGTCTGTGCCGTGCCTTATCTCGATTGCGACGGGAAGCTCCTGTGATGCCGCGCGCTGTCTTATCAGGCTGCCCAGTTTCCATGCGAAATCGTAATTGAATGTGGTGAGCTGGAGCGCTGCGAGTTCTGCCCGCAAGGCGTCAAGTGAAGGCGTTTCTATTGTCATTCATTGCTCCGGAATGAGGGTAGATCGCTCATCAGGCTGAGCGCTTGACGGTAAACTACTGTCCATAGTGACTGAAGGGCAAGCATTGTCGCTTGGGCTCGGTCTTGCATTGCTGAACGTCGCGTTCGCCCGGCATTGCAGGCCTGATAAACATTGCTCCTGTTGGGAAGAAACATTAGCGTATTTTGGAACGTTCCATTTTTCAAGCGCATGCCGTCGCAAATTTCGAAGAGTTCACGGAAATTACAAGAATCAAAAATTTCCTATAATGCATTGAAATAAATAAATTATTTGATGATTTTTATTCTCTGTCCCGTTGTTTTCATTTTTGGTTCGGCAATGTCGCTTGACAAAATTGGAACGTTCCAATTAATTAGCCTCAATTTCGAGGAGAGGCATGGGAGGGCTTCAATGACTGGCGGACGGGTAACCGTTATAGATATCGCGCAGGCTGCGGGCGTGTCGAAATCGACCGTCTCGCTGGTCCTGCGGGGGTCTCCGCTCGTCAATGAGGGAACGCGGGCCAAGGTCAATGCGGCAATGCGCGAACTTGGTTATGTCTATAATCGCGGCGCTGCGAACCTGCGCCAGACCAGCGCGAAATCGAAAATCATCGGGGTCGTCGTCAATGATCTGACGAACAGCTTTTTTGCGGAACTTGCCGTCGGCGTTGACACGGTCGTGCAATCGGCCGGCTATGTGCAATTTCTCGCCAATACCAGTGAAAGCATCGACCGGCAGCGCGAGGTGATTGCCTCGATGCGCGAGCATGGCATTTCCGGGCTGATCGTGTCGCCCGCCCGTGCGACCGATCCGCTCGATTTCAAGCCGCTGACAGCCGCCGGCATTCCCGTCGTGGTTGTTGTTCGCAGCCTGCCCGGAGCGAAAGTCTCGTCAGTGGCATCGGATAATCAGTCTGGTATGGCGCAGGCGGTGGCCCATCTCGCCTCGCTCGGCCACACCCGCATCGCCTTCATGGGTGGCTTTCCCGATACGGCGGTTTTTCACGAACGGGTCAGCGGCTTTCGGGATGCCCTGGCTGTCGCCGGTCTGACTTTTCAGGAAACGGCGGTTGTTCCCTGCGCGCCCTCGCGTGCCGGCGGTGTAGAGGCGATCGGACGCGTGCTCGAAGCAAGCGATCCGGTCACGGCCGCCGTCTGCTTCAACGACGCCGTGGCTTTTGGTGTTTGCGACGGGCTGCGCGCCCGGCAGATGGAGGCGGGGCGGGATTTCGCGGTTGTCGGCTTTGACGATGTCATTGAAGCCAAGACGACGGTGCCGGCCCTGACCACGATTGCCGTCGACCCCCAGGGGATTGGCAGGCGGGCAGCACAGCTGCTTCTCAAGCAGATCAATTCGGAGAAGGCCGATGCGGAGGCGGTGACAACGGCGGTTCGGCTCGTTGTGCGGGAGAGCTGCGGGGCAGGGCGGAATGAAGTCGGGAGGACGTTGGCATGACGGTGCGTTGGGGATTGATCGGTGCAAGCACGATCGCCCGTGAGTGGGTGATCGGCGCAATTAGAAAAAGCGGCGGTGAGGTTGTTTCCGTTCTGAGTTCCAACCCTGCTCGCGGGGCGGAATATGCGGCGGAAAACGGCATTCCGAATGTTGCCTCGGATCTGGCGTCGCTTCTTACCGATCCGGCCATCGATGCGGTTTATATTTCGACGACGAATGATCTGCATTACGAGCAGGCGCTTGCCGCCGCCCGTGCGGGGAAACATATCCTTTGTGAAAAGCCTCTGGCCATGTCGCTTGAAGAGGCGCACGCAATGGCGGAGGCGGCGCGCAAGGCAAATGTCGTTCTGGCGACAAATCATCATCTGCGTAATGCGCCAACCCACCGTGTGATGCGCGATGCGATAGCGGCCGGCAGAATCGGAAAACCGCTGAGCGCGCGCGTTTTTCATGCGGTTTACCTGCCCCCGCATCTGCAGGGCTGGCGGCTGGACAAGCCGTCTGCGGGCGGTGGTGTCATCCTCGACATCACCGTGCACGACGTCGACACGCTTCGCTTCGTGCTGGGTGCCGATCCGGTCGAAGTCATCGCATTTTCTCAAGCCGGCGGCATGAGCCGGGAGGGACTTGAAGACGCCGTCATGGGTGTCATTCGTTTCGAAAACGGTCTTATCGCGCAGTTCCATGATGGCTTCACGACCAGATATGCCGAGACCGGTTTCGAGGTTCATGGCACCGAAGGCTCCCTGATCGCCAGAAATGTGATGACCCAGAAGTCGGTCGGCACCGTGGTGCTGCGCACCGAGGCTGGCGAGGAGGAAATCCAGGCGGGTTCCGACAATCTCTATGAGGTCGCGCTCAAAGCTTTCCACACGGCCATCACCGGCGGCAAACCTTCAGCGACTGCTGAAGACGGCATCTGGTCGCTGGCGACCGGGCTTGCCGTCGTCGAAGCGTCAAAAAGCGGGGCCGCTGTTCGGGTCAAAACGGGAATCGAGAGCCGGTCATGAAAAAACACATTACTCCAGCACAGGCAGCGGATCTCATTCCAGATGGCGCAATCGTGTCCGTTTCGTCGTCAAGCGGTCTGGGTTGCCCCGATCTGATGTTGAAGGCGATTGGTGACCGCTTCGATGCGACCGGACATCCGAAGAACATCACGACACTTCATCCGATTGCCGCCGGTGACATGAGCGGCATCAAGGGTGTCGATCACATCGCAAAAAAAGGCCTATTGAAGCGGATCATTGGTGGTTCATACCCGTCCGGTCCTTCCAGCGCCGAGCCGCCGCTGATCTGGCAGATGGTTACCGGAGATGAAATCCCGGCCTATAACATTCCATCCGGCATCATGTTCGACATGCATCGCGAGGCGGCTGCAAAGCGCCCGGGCGTCTTGACCAAAATCGGCCTCGATACCTTTGTCGATCCGGCCCGTCAGGGCTGTGCGATGAATGCATCGGCTGCGGCCGAGCCTGTCGTCAAACGGGTGACTTTCGAGGGCGAGGACTGGCTCTATTTCCCCTCGATCATTCCGCAGGTGACGATCATCCGCGCGACGACCGCCGATGAGCGCGGCAATCTCTCCTACGAACATGAGGGCGCGTATCTCGGGGGTCTCGATCAGGCGCTGGCCGCCCGCAACAATGGCGGCATCATCATTGCGCAGGTGAAGCGCATCACCAAGGAAGGCTCGCTCAAGCCGCACGATGTGCGGGTGCCCGGCATGCTGGTGGATTATGTGGTGGTCGATCCCGATCAGAAGCAGACGACCCAGACAGCCTATGATCCGGCGATTTCGGGAGAGGTTTTCCATCCGCTCGATTCATTCGAGGTGCCGGAATTCAACATCCAGAAAGTGATCGCCCGGCGTGTGGCGCAGGAACTTGAGGCTGGAAGCTGCGTCAATCTCGGTTTTGGCATTTCCGCCAATGTGCCGAGAATTCTGCTGGAAGAAGGGCTGCATGGCGCCGTGACCTGGGTGATCGAGCAGGGGGCGGTCGGCGGGGTTCCGCTGCTGGATTTCGCCTTTGGCTGCGCCTCGAATGCCGACGCCTATATGCCGTCGCCCTATCAGTTCACCTATTTCCAGGGGGCCGGCTTCGACGCCTCGCTTTTGTCCTTCCTCGAAATCGGCCGGGACGGTTCCGTCAATGTCTCGAAGCTTTCCTTTCGTCCGCATGTGACCGCCGGCGCGGGCGGCTTCGTCGACATCACGGCGCGGGCGAGAAAAATCGTCTTTTCCGGCATGTTCAATGCGGGGGCAAAGCTGTCGATCAATGATGGCAAGCTGATTGTCGAAAAAGAAGGAAAGCTGAAGAAGCTCGTCAATGAAGTCGAACACGTGACCTTCTCCGGCCGCAGGGCAATCGAACAGGGTCAGGACATCACCTATGTCACCGAACGCTGCGTGATGAAACTGACGCCGCAAGGCATCGTGCTGACGGAAATCGCGCCGGGCATCGATTTGCAGACCCAGATTCTCGACCAGTCCGAATTCGAGCTTATCGTCGCCGACGATCTCAAGGTGATGGACGGCTCGCTTTTTACCGAAGCCAATATCGGACTTGCGCTGCCCAAAAAAAGCGCCCGCGTGCTGGAGGGAACCTTCCATGGCTAACGGCACGGTCCGCGTCGAGGTCGACGGTCACATCGCGATCCTGACGGTATCGCGGCCGGAAAAACGCAATGCTCTCGATCTCAATATGCTCGAGGCGCTGATGGCCTCCGCCGATGAGGTCGAGGCAAACAGCGCGGTCCGTGTGGCGATCCTGACCGGCGAGGGGCAGGGTTTCTCCGCCGGTGGCGACATCAGGGCATGGGGCGGCATGCAGCCTCAGGAATTTGGCCACGCTTGGGTTCGCCATGGTCACCGGGTCTTCGAACGGCTTGCGACCTTGCGGGTGCCGTTGATCGCCGCGCTGAACGGCCATGCGCTTGGCGGCGGCCTCGAACTGGCGGGTATCGCGGACATTCGTATTGCCGAGGAGCAGATCAAGATCGGTCTGCCGGAAACCAGCCTCGGCATGGTGCCGGGCTGGTCGGGTACGCAGCGGCTGGTCAGGCGGTTCGGCGCGCAGCCCGTGCGCCGGATGGCGCTCGGCGGTGAGACATTCAGCGCGCAGGAAGCGCTCGCGCTTGGGATTGTCGATGCCGTCACCCCGACTGGCAATGCTCTGACCGCCGCGAAAGATTATGCGCAGCGTATTGCCGCGCGTGGCCCTGCTGCGTCCGAGATCGTCAAACTGATGATCGCTTCGGCAAGCGGTGAAGACAATGGCACGGCGGTCGAGGCATTGGGTTCCATCCTGGCTGCCAAGACCGGCGACCTGAAGGAAGGCGTGGCGGCATTTAGCGCAAAGCGTCCGGCAATATTTAACGGAGAATGGTGATGACGGTTCTGATCAATCCGAAAATGCTGAGCGACCGGTCCGCCAGGGATTTCAAGATGTTCATCGACGGCCAATGGGTCGAAGGCAATGTCGATCCGATCGAGCGGATAGCGCCTGGCCATGGCTCCGTCGTCAGCCGCTTTCAATACGGAACCAAGGCTGATGCGGAACGGGCGATAGCGGCGGCACGGACCGCTTTTGATACCGGGCCATGGCCGCGCATGACTGCCTCCGAACGCTCGGCAATTCTGTTGAAGGCTGCCGACCTCATTGCCGCACGATCTGAAGAGCTTGCCTATCTCGATGCCATCGAGGCTGGAAAGCCGATTACGCAGGTGCGTGGTGAAATAGCCGGTTCCGTCGATATCTGGCGTTATGCCGCCGCACTTGCCAGAGATCTGCATGGCGAAAGCTATAATACGCTCGGTGACGGCACGCTCGGTGTTGTTCTGCGTGAGGCGATCGGTGTCGTGTCGATCATCACGCCCTGGAATTTCCCTTTCCTGATTGTCGGTCAGAAGTTGCCTTTCGCGCTGGCGGCCGGCTGCACTACGGTTGTAAAGCCCTCGGAACTCAGTTCCGGCTCCACGCTCGTTCTCGGCGAAATCCTGCAGGAAGCCGGCGTGCCGAAGGGTGTCGTCAACATCGTGACCGGAACCGGCGCCGAGGTCGGTTCGATCATGACCTCGCATCCGTCAGTCGATATGGTCTCTTTCACGGGTTCCACGGGCGTCGGCAAGCTGACCATGGTCAATGCCGCGCAGAGCCTGAAAAAGGTCTCGCTCGAACTGGGCGGCAAGAACCCGCAGATCGTTTTCCCTGATGCCGATCTCGATGCATTTATCGATGCGGCGGTCTTCGGAGCTTATTTTAATGCCGGCGAGTGCTGCAATGCCGGGTCGCGCCTCATTCTTCACAAAAGCATCGCGGCGGATGTGGTCAAGCGCGTCGGCGAGCTTGCCAGGAATGTTAAGGTAGGCGATCCTCTGGATCCGACGACACAGGTCGGCGCGATCATTACGCCGCAGCATCTTGAAAAAATCTCCGGTTACGTTTCAGATGCGAAAAACAGCGGCGCACAGATTGCTCATGGGGGAGAAAAGCTGGACTTGGGAATGGGTCAGTTCATGGCGCCTACCATTCTATCGGATGTCACGCCGGCCATGGCCGTTGCGCGTGAGGAAGTTTTCGGACCGGTCCTTTCGGTTCTGACATTTGAGACAACCGCGGAAGCCATCGAGATCGCCAATTCCGTCGACTACGGTCTTTCGGCAGGGGTCTGGAGCCGCGATTTCGATACATGCCTGACGATCGGGCGCCGCGTGCGGGCCGGTACGGTGTGGATGAATACCTTCATGGATGGCGCGAGCGAGCTGCCGTTCGGAGGCTACAAGCAGTCCGGTCTCGGCCGGGAACTCGGTCGCCATGCGGTCGAGGACTATACGGAAACCAAGACCCTGAACATGCATATCGGCGGCCGAACCAGCTGGTGGATGCCGCAGACTGAAAAAACCGGCCTGACCGGTTAGACTGACTGCGTCTGAGGAGGACGGGTGACGGGGCGGGGATCTCCTCGCTTTAATTTGCGACAATGGGAGGAACATATGCGCAAATTTCTGACAACCACTGCATTGGCAGTGTCAATGATGGCCGGCGCTGCACAGGCGGCGGAAAATGTCGAAGTTCTGCATTGGTGGACATCCGGCGGCGAGGCTGCCGCACTCGACGTCCTGAAGAAGGACCTTGAGGCGAAGAACATTACCTGGACCGATATGCCTGTCGCCGGCGGCGGCGGCACCGAAGCCATGACGGTGCTGCGCGCCCGCGTTACCGCCGGCAATGCGCCGACCGCCGTCCAGATGCTCGGTTTCGACATTCAGGACTGGGCGAAAGAAGGCGCTCTCGGCAACCTCGATGAGCTGGCGGCCAAGGATGGCTGGGACAAGGTCATTCCGAAAGCCCTGCAGCGCTTCTCGAAATATGACGGCCACTGGATCGCCGCACCTGTGAATGTGCATTCCACCAACTGGATGTGGATCAACAAGGCGGCGCTCGACAAGGCTGGCGGCAAGGAGCCCAAGAACTGGGACGAGCTGGTCGCCATGCTCGACAACTTCAAGGCGCAGGGCATCACCCCGATCGCTGCCGGCGGACAGCCATGGCAGGACGCAACGATCTTCGACGCGGTCGTGCTGTCGCTCGGCACCGATTTCTACAAGCAGGCATTCATCGACCTCGACCCGGCAGCCCTTGGCGGCGAGAAGATGAAGACCGCTTTCGAGCGCATGACGAAACTTCGTACCTATGTGGATGACAATTTCTCCGGCCGCGACTGGAACCTTGCTTCCGCCATGGTCATCGAAGGCAAGGCCGGCGTTCAGTTCATGGGCGACTGGGCGAAGGGTGAATTCGTCAAGGCGAAGAAGGTGCCGGGCACGGACTTTGTCTGCGTCCGTTATCCTGAAACGCAGGGCGCGGTGACCTTCAACTCCGACCAGTTCGCCATGTTCAAGGTGGCCGCCGACAAGGTGCCGGCGCAGATGGAAATGGCGGCGGCAATCGAAAGCCCAACCTTCCAGTCGGCATTCAATGTCGTGAAGGGTTCGGCTCCGGCCCGGTCCGACGTGTCCAACGAGGCCTTCGACGCCTGCGGCAAGAAGGCGATTGCCGATCTTGCCGAAGCCGACAAGAGCGGCAAGCTCTTCGGCTCGATGGCCCACGGTCACGCCAACCCGGCTGCCGTCAAAAACGCGATCTACGACGTCGTTACCCGTGAGTTCAACGGTGAACTGACACCGGATGAAGCAATCGTCGAACTGCCTGCTGCCGTCGCAGCCGCAAAGTAAACGCGCAAAAATGCGGTGGGGGCATGCCCCCGCCGCACCAATGCTCGCATGAAATCGCAGTCGAACCGTCCGGGCGCCGTGCAGGCAGCCTGTCGCCTTCGGCTACCTAAACTCTTTGTTTTGTCGCATTTCCGAACGGAAAACCGGGGTCCACTTTTCCTGGAAATGCTCTCATTGACGGAAACGGCAAGCATCGGGCGCTGTTTCAAGGATCAAGGATATCTGCGCGATGACTGGTCGTAGTCGACTTCAGGAGCTGTTACCGAAGCTTGTTCTGGCTCCAAGCTTCGTCGTCATTATCATTTTCGTCTATGGCTTCATTGCCTATACGGGCTTCCTGTCGTTGACGGACAGTAAGATGCTGCCCTCCTATAATTTCGTCGGGCTGATGAACTACCAGCGGCTCTGGGCGCTGCCGCACTGGTGGCGGGCGATCAGCAACCTCGCGATCTTCGCGTCCCTTTACATCATCATCTGCTCGGTTCTCGGCCTGTTTCTGGCGATCCTTCTGGACCAGAAAATCCGTGGCGAAGGCTTCCTGCGACCGATCTATCTTTATCCCATGGCGCTTTCCTTCATCGTCACGGGCACGGCGTGGAAATGGTTTCTGGATCCCGGCATCGGCCTGCAGAACACCATGCATCTGTGGGGATGGGAAAGCTTCCAGTTTGCGTGGATCAAGGACCGCAACTACGCCATCTACTGCGTGGTGATCGCCGCCGTCTGGCAATCGTCGGGCTTTGTCATGGCGATGTTTCTGGCCGGCCTCCGCGGTGTCGACAATGAAATCATCAAGGCGGCGCAGATCGATGGCGCTTCGACCGTCATGACCTATCGCCGCATCATCATTCCGCTGATGCGGCCGGTCTTCCTGTCCGCATTCGTCGTTCTCGCGCACCTCGCCATCAAGGCCTACGACCTTGTGGTCGCGTTAACCGGCGGCGGGCCGGGGCAGGCGACCGAGCTGCCGGCGACATTCATGTATTCCTACACGTTCACGCGCAATTCCATGGGCATCGGTGCATCCTCGGCGATCATCATGCTCATCATGATCTTCTCGATCATCGTCCCCTATCTCTATTCGGAAATTCGCGGAGGGAAACGCTGATGAGCGGCGCTCCAAACCAGCAAAATGCAATCAGTCACGGTCATCTGACACGCGCGCTGATCTATCTCGCACTGATATTCTTTGCGCTCTATTACATGCTGCCGCTCTACGTGATGGTGGTCAATTCGCTGAAACCATTGGACGAAATCCGTCAGGGCGGCATGTTGAACCTGCCGCAGGTGTGGACCGTCGAGCCGTGGCTTTCCGCCTGGTCCACGGCGCAGATCGGTGTTCAGCCGACAGGTCTGAAGCCGTTCTTCATCAATTCGATCCTGATGGTCGTTCCGGCTGTCGCGATCTCCACCATCGTTGGTGCGCTGAACGGTTACGTTCTGACCAAATGGAGTTTTCGCGGTTCGAACGTCTTCTTCGGGCTGCTTTTGCTTTCGTGCTTCATCCCGTTCCAGATCGTGCTGATCCCCATGGCACGCATCCTCGGAACGCTGGGTCTCGCGGGTTCGATCTGGGGCCTGATCATGGTGCATGTGATCTATGGCCTCGGCTTCACGACGCTCTATTTCCGCAACTACTACGAAGCCTTCCCGACGGAACTCGTCCGGGCGGCCCAGATCGACGGGGCGAGTTTCTTCCAGATTTTCCGACGCATCCTGCTGCCGTCATCGGGACCGATCATCGTGGTCTCGGTCATCTGGCAGTTTACCAATATCTGGAATGACTTCCTGTTCGGGGCCTCGTTTTCGGGTGCGTCTTCGACCCCGATGACGGTGGCGCTTAACAATCTCGTCTCCTCGTCTACGGGGGTGAAGGAATACAATGTCCATTTTGCGGGCGCGATCCTCGCCGCCCTGCCAACCCTCATCGTTTACATCGTCTCCGGTCGCTATTTCGTCCGGGGTCTCATGTCCGGCGCTGTGAAAGGATAAACCATGTCGTTTCTCGAAATCTCGCATCTGCGCAAGTCTTACGGCGCGCTGGAAATTCTAAAGGACATCAACATCGAAATCGAGGAGGGCGGTTTTCTGGTGCTCGTCGGACCTTCCGGCTGCGGCAAATCCACCCTGCTCAACACGATTGCCGGTCTGGAGCCCATCACATCTGGCACGATCTCGATCAACGGTCGCAACGTCGCCGGTCTGCCGCCCTCCCAGCGCGATATCGCCATGGTGTTTCAGTCCTACGCGCTTTATCCCAACATGACCGTTGCCGGGAACATCGCCTTTGGAATGGAGATCCGCAAGGTTCCGAAGGAAGAGCGCGAAAAGGCGATCAAGCAGGTTGCCGATATTCTCCAGATCGGCCATCTCCTTGACCGTAAGCCGAGCCAATTGTCGGGCGGCCAACGGCAGCGCGTCGCCATGGGCCGCGCGCTGGTGCGCAATCCGCAGGTCTTTCTTTTCGATGAGCCACTGTCCAACCTCGACGCAAAGCTGCGCGTCGACATGCGCACCGAGATCAAGCGCCTGCACCAGCGGATGAAGACCACGATTGTCTATGTGACCCACGACCAGATCGAGGCGATGACGCTGGCGACGAAAATCGCGGTTCTGAAGGACGGCGTTCTGCAGCAATTCGGATCCCCTGCCGAGATCTACAACAATCCGGCCAACATGTTCGTCGCCGATTTCATGGGCTCGCCCGCCATGAATCTTTTGACCGGTACCATCGAACAGGACGCGGCCGGTCTTTCCGTTTCCCTTGCGAGACCCGACGGGGCGCCGATGCGCCTTCCTGTCGCCGCCGGCAAGGAGGCGCTGGCGTCCCATGCAGGCCGGCAGGTCATTTTCGGCATCCGTCCGGAGGCTCTGACCGACCCGGAAGGGGCGGACAGGAACGCCCGCACGCTTGCCGAAGGCGAGTGCCACATCGAGGTCGTGGAGCCGGCCGGATCGGATACTTTCGCCGTCACCAAGCTCGGCGGCAAGGAGGTCGTTGCCCGCCTGCGCGCCGATGCCCGCATTCACGCCGGCCAGAACGCCCGTCTTGCCTTCAATCTCGACAAGGCCGTGTTCTTCGATCCGACGAGTCAGGCGCGTATCGCCTGAAGTACCTGGTAACAGCATGATGAAGAGCCCAGACATTATCATTATCGGCTCCGGTATCGGTGGCGCGACGGTTGCCGCAGGTCTTGCGGCGACAGGCGCCGACATCCTGATCCTTGAGGCCGGTGATTATATCGCCGACAGCCCGGTCAATCGCGACCAGCGCGCCATCTTTCAGAAGGGCCATTTTCGCCCCAAGGAGAGCTGGTACGAGGCCAATGGCGCTGCGTTCAATCCCGGCAATTATTACAATGTCGGCGGAAATTCGAAATTCTACGGTGCCGTGCTGTCGCGCTATCGCAAGGAAGATTTCAGCGAAATCAGGCACAGGGAAGGTGTTTCGCCCGCATGGCCGTTCCCCTATGAGGAACTGGAACCCTGGTACGGCAAGGCGGAGGCGATGTATCAGGTGCGCGGCGAGCTGGGTGCGGACCCGACCGAACCCGAGCATTCTACTGCATATTCATTTTCCCCCGTTGCGGACGAGCCGCCGGTGGCGGATGTCCGGGCGCGCCTGAAGGCGAAAGGCCTGCATCCTTTCTCACTGCCTCTGGCCATCGATATTGAAAAATGGCTCTCGAAAGGCCGAACCCCATGGGATGCCCATCCCAATTCCCGGGATGGCAAGATGGATGCGGAAACTGCTGCGCTCCTCAAAGCCCTCGAATATCCAAACGTCAGAATCGAAACCTCCGCCAGGGTAACCAGACTTGAGGCGGGACAGAGCGGCAACATCGAGCGCGTCCATTACGAAAAGAAGGGCGAAAACCGCTCGGTCACGGCAAAACTGGTGATCCTGTCTGCAGGGGCCGTACAGTCAGCCGCGCTGTTGCTGCGCTCGGCGGATGAGCGACATCCGAGCGGTCTGGCGAATTCGTCCGATCAGGTCGGGCGAAACTTCATGAACCACAATTCCTCGGCTGTGATCGCCGTGTCGCCAAGCTTCCGCAACACGGCCGTCTATCAAAAGACATTCGGCTTCAATGACTTCTATCTGTCTGATGGCGAGGGCGGGCCGCCTCTTGGCAATGTTCAGCTGCTCGGCAAGATTTCTCCGGCGATCCTGAAGGGGGCAATGCCCCGCGTGCCGGAATGGCTGCTTCAGCGGCTGACCGCACATGCGATCGATTTCTACGCCATGAGCGAAGACATTCCTCATCCCGACAGCCGGATCATGATCGACGGAAACCGCATCGTCCTCCACTGGCGGCGAACCAACTGGGATGCTCATCTGGCGCTGGTTGCGAAGCTGAAAGCCATTCTCAAATCTGTCGGTTTTCCGATCGTCCTGTCGAAACCTTTCGACAAGCGTACGCCCTCGCATCAGTGCGGCACGATCCGCATGGGCAACGACCCGGCGGCTGCGCCGCTCGATCCCTTCTGCCGCTCTTTTGACCACCGCAACCTTTTCGTTGTCGACGCCAGCTTTCTGCCGACCTCCGCCGCCGTCAATCCGGCGCTCACCATTGCGAGCCAGGCGCTGAGAGTTGCCCACCATATATCGACGGAGGATCTCGCTCCATGAGGCTGAAGCCCCCGACACCCTCGCATGTCATGACCGCGATGTCGCTTTATGCCGGCGGCGGCCATCAGATCCCTCTAGTGTAACAGGATAGTTCGATGCGTTTCGACTATATCATCACCGGTGCCGGCCCCGCTGGATGTGTGCTCGCCAACCGTTTGAGCGAAGACCCCGATGTCAACGTCCTGCTGCTCGAAGCCGGCGGGGGGGACTGGAACCCGCTTTTCCACATGCCGGCCGGTTTTGCCAAGATGACAAAAGGCGTGGCGAGCTGGGGCTGGGAGACGGTGCCGCAAAAGCATATGAAGGGCAGGGTGTTACGGTACACCCAGGCCAAGGTGCTCGGCGGCGGCTCATCGATCAATGCCCAGCTCTATACGCGCGGCAATGCGGCCGATTACGACACATGGGTTTCCGCGGATGGCTGCGATGGCTGGAGCTATCGCGATATCCTGCCTTATTACAAACGGGCGGAAGACAATCAGCGTTTTGCCGATGACTATCATTCCTATGGTGGGCCGCTTGGGGTCTCCATGCCGGTTTCGGCGCTACCTATCTGCGATGCCTATATCAGGGCCGGGCAGGAACTGGGCATTCCCTATAATCACGATTTCAACGGACGGCAGCAGGCCGGCGTCGGCTTCTATCAGCTCACGCAGCGCAATCGCCGCCGGTCGTCGGCATCACTCGCCTATCTCAACCCGATCCGAAATCGCAAGAACCTTACGGTCAAACTTGGCGCCCGCGTTTCCCGCATCGTGCTGGAAGGAAACCGCGCCACAGGCGTTGAGGTGGTGGGAAAGTCCGGCTTGGAGATCATCCACGCCGAAAGGGAAGTCCTCGTCTCTTCCGGCGCCATCGGTTCGCCGAAGCTTCTGCAGCAATCGGGTATCGGTCCGGCGGATCATCTGACATCCGTAGGCGTAAAGGTGCTGCATGACCTGCCCGGCGTCGGTTCGAATCTTCAGGATCATCTCGATCTTTTCGTGATTGCCGAGTGCACCGGCGACCATACCTATGATGGCGTCGCCAAGCTTCACCGAACGATATGGGCGGGGCTTGAATATGTTCTGTTCCGCACCGGCCCGGTCGCCTCCTCGCTGTTTGAAACGGGCGGTTTCTGGTATGCGGACCCGGATGCGCGCTCGCCGGACATCCAGTTCCATCTGGGATTGGGGTCGGGTATCGAGGCGGGTGTGGAGCGGCTGAAAAATGCCGGTGTTACGCTGAACTCCGCCTATCTTCACCCCAGATCGCGCGGAACCGTGCGGCTGTCATCCGCCGACCCGGCCGCCGCGCCGTTGATCGACCCCAATTACTGGTCCGATCCCCATGACCGGAAGATGTCGCTGGAAGGCCTCAAGATCGCCCGCGAGATATTCCAGCAGGCGGCATTGAAGCCCTATATTCTGGCGGAACGTCTTCCGGGTCCCAAGGTCATGACGGATGACGAGCTTTTCGACTACGGCTGCGCGAATGCCAAGACCGATCACCATCCCGTCGGCACCTGCAAAATGGGCAACGGGCCGGAATCCGTCGTTGGCCTCGATCTCAAGGTGCATGGTCTCGAAGGGCTGCGGGTCTGCGATTCCTCCGTCATGCCGCGCGTTCCCTCATGCAACACCAATGCGCCGACGATCATGGTCGGGGAGAAGGGTGCTGACCTGATAAGAGGACTTGGCCCCCTTGCGCCTGCGATTTTCTCGCATGAACGCAATGAAACGCGTCCAAGGGCGCGCGCGCAGGTTCGGTAGTCATTCCGCGATCGGACGGTCCCGATGCGAAGCTGAGACAAAGCCTGAAAGCGAATTTACGAGGAGTACAACGCTCATGGACGCGACCGTCCCGCAGCATATTCTTGACGCGCTCACGGATGTGAACATGCCGCGTTTGCCGAATGCGCCCGGCCCCAGGGAGATGATCGCGCTCGGCGGCATCGATGTCCCGGTTCATCGGGCAGGTTGCGTCGTGGTCGGTTCCGGTGCCGCCGGGCTGCGGGCCGCGGTGGAAATGAAGCGGCGCGGCGATGATGTCGTCATCCTCAGCCAGAGCGCCTGGGGCGGAACGTCGGCCTGTTCCGGATCGGACAAACAGACCCTCCACACCGCAAACACGGCCGATCAGGGCGACAACTTCAAGGCGATGGCGCGCGCCATCCGCAGCGGCGGCGCCATGGACGAGGACACCGCCTATGTCGAGGCGGTCGGCTCCGCGCGCATGATGGCCTCGCTGCAATTCCTCGGACTGCCCTTGCCGCAGGACCCGCTGGGCGGGACGCTGCGATATCAGACCGACCACGACGAAGTCGGCCGCGCAACCAGCTGCGGTCCGAGGACATCGCGGTTGATGGTCAAGGTGCTTGCGGATGAAGCGATCCGTCTCGATATCCCGTTTCACAATCACACCACCGTCGTCAAAATATTGACGGAAGGTTCTGGCGATGGAAGACGGGTCGTCGGCGTCCTCGCCATGCAGCCCCATGAGCGCAGCGACACCAACCCGTTCGGGATCGCCCTGTTCGTATGTCCCGTGATTGTCCTTGCGGCCGGAGGGCCGGGCGAGCTTTATCGCGACAGCGTCTATCCCAATGGCTGCTTCGGCTCGCTCGGGCTGGCGCTGGAGGCAGGGATAGACCTCGTCAACCTCACGGAAAGCCAGTTCGGCATCGGCACGCGGCGGGAGGGATTTCCCTGGAACCTCTCGGGAACCTATGTTCAGGCCATCCCCCACATCTATTCGCTGGATGCCGAGGGCAGGGAGCATCATTTCCTGGCGGACTACTATCGCACGACGCAGGAAATGGCCTCCAACATCTTCCGGAAAGGCTACCAATGGCCTTTTCATTCGACCCGCATGCTCGATTTCGGCTCGAGCCTGGTCGACCTTGCGATCTTCCGTGAGTCCGCGGCCGGGCGGCGGGTCTTCATGGATTTCAATCGCAATCCGCTGGCGGTTCCCGGTGACCTTCCGTTCAGCCTCGATCGCCTCGACCCCGATGTCAGCGGCTACATCGAAAATGCCGGTGCGATGAAGGAACAGCCGATCGACCGGCTGCGGCATATGAACCCGCTCGCGATCGAACTCTACCGGCGCTACAAGATCGACATCGCCGGCGAGCCGCTGGAATTTGCGGTGAACAACCAGCACATGAACGGCGGTATCATGGTCGATACCTGGGGGCGGACCAATCTGGCGGGGTGCTATTCCGTGGGCGAGGCGGCCGGTACGCATGGTGTCACGCGGCCGGGCGGGGCGGCTCTGAATGCCGGGCAGGTGTTTGGCACACGCGCAGCCGAGCATATTGGCGCAAGTGGTCGGGCAAGGTCCCCGTCATCGGCAAATATTGAAGCGGTGGCTCTCGCAGGGATCAACAATATTCTCGCAATTCTGAAAGAGAACAGTCATCTGCCGGCCAGGGACATCCGCACCGAAATCCAGTCCCGCATGAGCGACAAAGCGGGGATGATATGCGACGCCGGCAGTGTTTCGCAGGCGCTTGCCGAGGCGCGTTTACTCAATGCGACAATCCGTTCGAACGGGATCGCTTTCGGGCGGGCTGCCGAGGCGGTGCGTGCGGTTCAGTGGCAACAGATGGCAATCGCGTCCGAGGCCGTCCTGACAGCCTTGGATCACTTCATTCGCAGCGGCGGCGGCAGCCGAGGCGCTCGCGCGATCTGCGATGCTGACGGTGAACTGGTTCCGAATGTTACCGAAGGGCCGTTGCAGGAATTCCGCTTTCGCAGGGAGAAAGACGACCATCGGAGCGAGCAGATCGTCGTCCGGCTTGAAGGTGAGGATATGGTGATTTCGACGCGGCCCAACCGCGTCTTTGATGAAAGCCGGAAATCCTTCTTTGAACGGGACTGGCCCGCCTGGCTGACTGGGTGCATCTATGATCTCGGCGAAAGAGAAGGATGCGTCGGGGACTGATTTCGTTTTGAATTATGTCCGGGCAAGGCCCATTCATGCCTTTGACACGGCCGATCAGCACTCTATCCTCGCGCTCGCAAAGTGAAGAGTCTTTCGGGAGAGAAAAATGAAGAAGCTGATCAACGATCCGTCCACCGTCGTTCGCCACATGCTGGAGGGCGTGGTGGCTCTCAGCCCGGCCAGTATTCTTCTCGCCGACGAAAACGTGGTGATACGATCTGGTCTTCCGGAAGCGGATCAGCGCAAAGTCGCGGTGCTCTCGGGCGGCGGCAGCGGTCATGAACCGGCGCATGCCGGTTATGTCGGGGCAGGTATGCTGACGGCTGCCGTGGCCGGAGACGTCTTTACGTCGCCGAGTACCGATGCCGTGCTGGCGGGGATCAGGGCGGCTGCAGGTCCGGCGGGTGCGCTGGTCATCGTCAAGAACTATACGGGCGACCGGCTTAATTTCGGCCTCGCGGCAGAGCTTGCCCGGGCGGAAGGAATCCCCGTGGAGATCGTTGTCGTCGCCGACGATGTTGCCTTGAAAGACACCGTGCCCGTCGATCGCCGCCGCGGTATCGCCGGAACGGTCCTGGTGCACAAGTTGGCCGGTGCTGCTGCCGAACGCGGGTTGCCGCTCGATGAAGTCGCGCGGGTGGCGCGCGCGGCGGCGGCCGGGCTTTCGTCGATGGGAATTTCGCTCGGTTCCTGCACGCTGCCGGCTGTCGGCAAGCCCGGCTTCACGCTCGGCGAGCGGGAAATCGAGGTCGGTCTCGGCATTCACGGCGAACAGGGTGTTCGCAGAATGGAGATCGCTTCGGCGGATGATCTGACGTCGCTTGTGCTCGGCACGATCGAAGCTGATGGAAAGCTCAAGGGCGGTGATCGCGTCGTGCTGCTTGTCAACGGCCTGGGTTCGACGCCTCCCATGGAGCTGTCGATTGTCGCCCGTTCAGCGCTTAACATTCTCGAGGCGAAAGGGGTGACCGTCGAACGCGCATGGGCAGGCACCTTCCTGTCGGCGCTGGACATGCCGGGCTTTTCGCTTTCCATCATGCATGTCGATGAGCAGACGCTGGAACTCATCGACGCGGCAACCGATGCGACTGCCTGGCCACGGGGCGGGGCGGTGAACCGGCATCGCATGCTTGCCGCTTCAAAGCTGCCGGAGGGCGTTCCTTCAAATCGGGAAATGACCGCCGCAGGTGCACGTCTTCGGCAGGTGGCTGAAGATGTCGCAAAGGCCCTGATTGCCGCTGAACAACAGCTGACGGATCTCGACAGTATTACAGGTGACGGCGACCTTGGGGCCAGCATGAAGCGCGGCGCCGAAGCGATCCTCGCGCTTCCGGCTCAGGCGTTTGCGGATGTTTCGAGCGGGCTGTCGGCCATGGGCGATGCGATGCGCAAAGCGATTGGCGGTAGCTCGGGGCCGTTCTACGCTACCGGCCTCATGCGAGCGGCCCGGCAACTCGCCGGTTCCGATGCGCCGACGGCAAGGGAGCTTGCCGATGTTTTCGTCGCCGCGGTCGAAGCGGTGTCCGAGTTAGGCGGTGCGAAGCCCGGCGACAGAACGATGGTCGATGCCCTTTATCCTGCTGCCGCCACATTCCGGGACAGGCTCGCCGATGGGCAGTCTGCCGAGGCTGCATGGAGTGAGGCCGTCGCAGCCGGTCAGGCGGGTGCCGAAGCGACGAGGACCATGACGCCGCGCCTCGGGCGTGCGAGCTATCTTGGCGATCGTGCGAAGGGACATGCGGATGGCGGTGCCGTGGCTGTCATGATCTGGATGAGTCAGATAGCCGCCAAATGAACACCGGGAGGGCGGGCGTGAGACGGACTGCCGCGAGGATCGCGGCAGTCAACGGTTGAGGATTGTTATTCAGCGGGTTGCGCCACGGATTCTGCGCCAAAGTGCCGCCCCTCCGCGGCGAGGCTGCGCTGGCCGAGGCCGATGATGGTGACTGTCGAGAGGCTGGCGACAACCGACACCCAGAAGCCGTTGCCTGCGCCGAAATTGTCGATCACCCAGCCGGAGATGAAAGCGCCGAGCGCCATGCCGATACCGATGCCGGTCATCACCCAGGTCACGCCTTCCGTCAGCATCGATTCCGGCACACGGCGCTCGATCAGGCCGAATGCGGTGATGAAGATGGGGGAGATTCCAACCCCGCTGAGGAACACGGCGAAGGCGAGCAGGCCGACTGCCGTGGTAGCGAAGAGGAGCGGCAGGGCCGTCAGTGCGAGAACGCTCACGGCAATCAGCAACTGACGATGCAGCGGTATTTTGGGGTTGATCGCGCCAAGCAGCAGGCCAACGACGAATGAACCGATGGCATAGACACCGATGACGAGGCTGGCGGCCTCCGGCTGGCCGAGTTGCTTGGTGATGGCAACGGCACTGACCTCGGCTGTGGCAAAGGTTGAGCCGACGAAAATCAGGGCAAGTGTGATGATCTGGACGGGGCGAAGGAAGATCGCGGAACGCTGCCGCTGTCCGCCCTGCACCGGGCGCACCTTGGGTTCTGTCGACCGTTGCAGAAGGAAAGCAAAGGTGCCAAGCGCGAGGAAGGTGGTGCTGATCATCATCCCGGCTTCCGGAAAGAGCGAGACCGCAAGACCGACGGAAAGCGATGCGCCGGAAATGTAAACCAGCTCGTCGGCGGCGGATTCAAAGGCGAAGGCCGTGTTAAGCTCAGGCCTGTCACGGAAAATCTCCGTCCAGCGGGCGCGCATCATGGCCGGAATGCTTGGCATGGCGGCGGCGAGGAAAGCCGAAAGGAACAGTGTCCAGACCGGCCATTTCTGGTTCGTGGCGATGATCAAAATCGCAAAGGCGATAACCGATAGGGTGGTTGCCGGGATGAGGACGCTGCTCTGGCCCTTGCGATCCACCAGACGGGAAATCTGCGGCGCAACGGCGGCATTGGTCAGCGCGAAGGTTGCCGAGACGGCGCCGGCAAGCCAGTATTCGCCGTGGGTCTGGGAAAGCATGGCGACGATGCCGATCGGGGCCATCGCAATCGGAAGGCGGGCGAAGAAACCGGCGGCGGAAAAGCCTTTGGCGCCGGGAGCCCGGAAAATTTCTCTATACGGATTAGACATCGGATGCACCTTGTTTAGGGAGTATCCACCACACACATACGTGGCGTATGCAAATTAGATAATTGCATACGCGGCGTATGTCAACTAATATACGTCGCGTATGTCGAGCAAGGAGAAAAAATGCGCAAACCCCGTAGTGAAATGATTACCGAGACGCGGGCGAAGCTTCTGGCTGCCGGCCGCAAGGCGTTTGGCAGCATTGGATATGCCGAGGCGTCGATGGACGACTTCACTGCCGAGGCGGGGCTGACCCGCGGTGCGCTCTATCACCATTTCGGCGACAAGAAAGGCCTGCTGCAGGCGGTTGTGGGTGAGATCGATGCGGAGATGACGAAGAGGCTCTGCGAGATATCATCAAGGGCCGAGACGCGGTGGGAGGGTTTCATTGAGGAGAATGTCGGTTATGTCCGCATGGCTCTCGAGCCGGAAATCCAGCGCATCATGTTTCGCGACGGACCGGCCGTGCTGGGCGACCCCTCCCGCTGGCCAAATGCCAATGGCTGTATCTCGGCCGTTGCACGCAGCCTGGATGCACTCAGGCAAGAGGGTATTATTGGCGATATTGACCCGGAGGCATGCGCCCGTTTCATCAATGCGGCGAGCAGCAGTGCGGCCCAGTGGATCGCGAATTCCGACGACCCGGAAACGACCTCAAGACGCGCCGTGGCGAGCTTCCGGGCCTTTCTGGAAGGATTGCGGATCAGGAACGCCTGATACCGACCGGCAACAATTCATTGCGGAAGCCGAAAGTGATCGTCGATGTGGCGGCGGTTGCGCGTGTCCTTGTGCCAGCCTATGGCCTTTCTATAGCTGCCGAAAAGGTTACTCTCCCGCACGCTGTCCAAGGTCAGGCCATGCACGGCCTCGGCATCCGGATCGACGTAAAGAGCATCCACCGGGCAATAGGCCTCGCACATGAAACAGGTCTGGCACGAATCCTGCCGTAAAATGACGGGCGGGCCTCCCGGCATCGCCTCGAAGACATTGGTTGGGCAGACCTGAACGCACAGATTGCAATCCGTGCAGGCGTCAGTATCCAGAACCTCGATCATTATTCCGCTGCCTCCTTATAGATGCCGGGATCAACAGGCTCCCGCCGGATGGCGATTGCATCGAGGCCGCTGAGAATGAGCCGGTGATGCTGGGCGGGATCCTGCTTCGGGAAATCGTCGCGCCGGTGCATGCCGCGTGTTTCCGTGCGCGCAAGGGCGGCGCGATACATGAAGCGCGCAGTGGCGATCATCGCCTGCGCCTGACGCAACGGCAATATCTGGCTCTCATCGGCAACCGTTGCCGAGACCGCCTTCGTCCACAGAGCATCCAGCCGCGCCAATGCTGCTGAAAGGCCGGATTCCGTGCGGAAATAATTGATGTCGAGGGGAAAGACCTCGTCCTGTACCGCCTTGATGATGCTTGCCGGGTCGGTGAACTCCGTGTGTGATGCGGTCTGCGTGTTGTGCTGCGGAAGGTCACTTCGCGGCATCCCCGCCGTCTCGCGGGCAAAGGCTGCGGCCGAGGCGCCGGCGAAGGCGCCCGTGGAAATCGCCCAGGCTGCGTTGTGGCTGCCACCGCCGGTGAAGCCGCCACAGATCGGTTCGCGCGTGGCGTTGTCGCCGGCGGCATAAAGGCCGGCAACCGTCGTTGCACAGTCGAGCCCGGTCAGCCGCAGCCCACCGGTACCGCGCACCGTGCCTTCCAGCCGAAGCTTTACTTCGAAGAATTCGGTGAAGGGATCGATGCCGCGACGGTCGAACGGCACGAAGAAATTCGGCTGGGCGCGCCGCAGGATCGCCTTCACCTCATCGGTTCCGGCAAGGTCAAGCCGAGCGTAAACGGGTTGCGAAAGCAGGGTGCGGGCGATGATCGAGCGACCACGGGCCGAGCCTGCGCCTTCTATCAGGCTATGGTCCTTGCGATAGAATTGCGCGAAACGGTAAAGGGCCGTCTTGGTGATGGAGGCGAAGGCCGGTGAAATTGCGTAGGCCGACGAAAATTCCATGCCGGACAGTTCAGCACCGGCCTCGGCGCCCATCAAATAGCCGTCGCCGGTCAGGACATCGCAGCCGAGCGCCTTGCTCATGAAGGCGCAGCCGCCCGTCGCCAGTACCACCGCTCCGGAGGCGACACGCCAGTGCCCGCCCTGTTGCCGCCGCAGACCGATTGCGCCAGCAACGCGTGCGCCTTCTGTCAACAGCCGGATTGCGGGGTGATGATCGAGAATGGTGACACCGGCATTTTTTACCCGGCGACGCAAGAGCCGCATATATTCCGGCCCCTGAACGGAGATGCGCTGCTGCTCGCCATTGTCGTCGCTGGGGAAAGGATATCCCCATTCTGCCAGCCGGTTGACGCTTTCGAAAGTCTTGTCGAGCACGGGCGCCATCCATGACCGCTCGGAAAGATAGCCGCCCATTGCCTCACGGCTTGCCATGGCGGCATCCCGTGCGGCTTCATCCGGCGGCACATACCAGATCTGCGTGCCAGCGGAGGCCGTTGCGCCCGAACTGCCGCAATAACCCTTGTCAACCAGAACAACGCGTGCTCCGGCACCCACGGCCTCCAACGCCGCCCAGCAGCCGGCCGGACCGCCGCCGATGACAAGCACGTCGCAGGTGATATCGGTGATGGCCGAAGGCGAAGAGTGGGTGTCTTGCAGGGGCAGGTTCATTGCAGGCTTCCTTTCGACGAAGAAATCGCATTGCACTTTAAATCTATGTATTGCATAGGTTTTCCAGTTGCCGTTCTGGAGTTTCCCCAATGTCGCTTGCCAGCCTTGCCATGTATGTCAGCCCTTCGCCGGTCAAGGAGGCGACGGCCCTGTTCTGGACCGCGCTCGGCAAGCGTCTTCGTGCTGCTGGCGTTGATGCGCCGCAGACGCTGGATGCGGAAATCCGCTACAATGAGGCTTGGCTCAGGCCCGATCTGCTGTTCGGCCAGACCTGCGGATATCCTTATGTGCAGCACCTGCGTGGCAAGGTGCAGCTGGTGGCGACCCCGGTTTACAATCTGCCCGGCTGCGACGGTCCGCTCAAATGCAGCTTCATCATTGTCAACGCGGCGTCGCAGGCGCAGTCGATCACGCAATTGCGGGGCGCGCGGGCTGCCATCAATGAACCCGGCAGCAATTCCGGTTATAATCTGTTCCGCGCTTTCGTGGCGCCACATGCCGATGAGGGCCGGTTCTTTTCGTCCGTGCAGGAGACAGGCGGTCATCTGGCGAGTATCGATGCGGTGTCGAGAGGCGAGGCGGATGTCGCTTCCATCGACTGCATTACCTTCGGCAACACCCTGCGCTTCGATCCGCAACGGGTTGCGGGTGTGCGCATCCTTGCCGAAACGGCAAAGGGACCGGGTCTGCCCTTCATCACGGCCGCTGCGACACCGGCAAGGGAGCTGGTGATATTGCGACGGGCTCTGGCGGAAACCATCGCCGACCCCGAACTTGCCGACGTCTGCGATACGCTGTCTTTGCGCGGCATCAGCCTGCTTGGCGATGCCGATTATGAAGTCCTGGCCGAGTTTGATCGGGATGCCGCGCGTCATGGTTACCCCGCTATCGCCTGAGGCAGGGTTTCCGCTTCCACAGTGAGTGGGAAGTGGCAGGCGACGCTGCGGCCGGATGAGCCGGCGGAAAAAAGCCGCGGCACCTCGCTTGCGCAGCGTGGGCGCGCCAGGGGACAGCGTTTGTGGAAACGACAGCCGGAGGGCGGGTTGCCCGGGCTTGGCAATTCTCCGGCAAGTACGATGCGCTCACGCCGGCGGCCGGGATCGAGTGTAAGATTGGCCGAGAGCAGTGCCTGTGTGTAGGGATGCGCAGGACTGTGAAACAAGTCGGCCGTCGGCCCGCTCTCGACGATCTGGCCAAGATACATCACGGCGACACGATCGGTGACGCGGCCGACGACATTGAGATTGTGGGAGATAAGCAGATAGCTGAGCTTCAGGCGATCCCGAAGCACGCGCAGGAGATTGAGCAATTCGCCCTGAATGGAGATATCGAGGCCAGCCGTTGGTTCATCGGCGACGATGATCGAAGGTTCGGCGGCAAGCGCCCGCACCAGCGCAACGCGCCGCGCCTGCCCGCCGCTTAGCTGATGCGGATAGCGTGAAAGAAGCTGCTCGCCGAGGCCGATGCTTTCCGCAAGGGCAGAGATGCGCGCCCAGCTCTCGGCCGAATGTACCCTGCGTATTTTTAGCGGTTCAGCCAGAAGCGCGCGCACTTTCATGCGCGGAGAAAGTGAGGCGGCGGGGTCCTGGAACAGGAGCTGGATGCGGCGCTGCAGATCGTTGCGGCGCGCCTTTGTCACATCAGTAAGCGTCTCTCCTCCGACCGAGAGCGTACCGGCGGCAAGCGGCTGAAGCCCGACAATGGCCCGGGCAAGCGAGGATTTTCCGCATCCGCTTTCCCCGACAAGGCCAAGGGTTTCGCCGGGGAACAGATCCAGCGATACGCCATCGACGGCGGTTAGCCGGTCATAACGGATCACCGCATTTTTCAATGAGAGGGCAGGGGTGCTCATCATGCCGCCTCCAGCCAGCAGAAGAAGGTCTGGCCGCTCCCGGCCTGTCGGCGGGGTGGCCTTTCTACACAGCGATCATGGCGGGAGGGACAGCGCTCGGCGAAGATGCAGCCCTGTGGCCGGTGGGATGGATCGGGAACAGTCCCGGGAATCGTGGCAAGATCCTGCAGGCGGTCGAAGGCGGCGTAAGGGTCGATCTCGCAGTTGAGCAAGGCTCGGGTATAGGGATGGTGCGGGCGATGCAGAACATCCGCCACCCGGCCGCTTTCCACCACCGTTCCCGCATACATCACGATGACACTGTCGCAGAGCTCGGCGATAAGCCCCATGCTGTGACTGACGACCAGCATCGAAGCGACGGTCCGTTGCCGCAGCCGATGCAGCATCTCCACCACCTGGGCTTCAACCGTCGCGTCAAGCGCGGTCGTCGGCTCGTCGGCAATCAATAGCTTTGGTTCGACCAGCAGCGCCATGGCGATGACAACACGCTGTCGCATGCCGCCTGAGAATTCGTGTGGATAGCGGTGCATCCGCAGGGCCGCATCCTGCAACCCCACATCCGAGAGCACCGCTTCCGCCCGCGCCCACAGCGCCCGCCGGCTTTCCTTTGGAAATCGCCGGCGCTGGATGTCGACGAGCTGTGTGCCGATCGTGAACATGGGGTTAAGCGCGGTCATGGGGTCCTGAAAGACCATGGCTATATCGGTGCCGCGCAGGCTTGCCGTTTCCCCTGATGCCAGATTTGTCTCACGTCCGTTGAAGGTCGCGCGATTTGCCGAAATTTCCGCATTGTCGGCAAGCAGGCCGAGCAGGGTGAAGGCAACCGTTGACTTGCCGCTGCCGCTTTCACCGACGAGGCCGACGGACTGGCCACGGCCGATGGTGATGTCGACGCCGTCGAGAATATGCGCACTATGCCCGGCGCTCTTGTAAGACACGTTGAGGTTTTCGATGAGGACGAGGGCGTCTGTCACAGGCTTTTCCTCAGCTTCGGGTCGAGTGTGTCGCGCAGGGCTTCACCGAGAAGCGCAAAACCGAGTGTCGCGAGGATCAGCGCCAGACCGGAAAAAGTGGCGAGCCATACCGACTGGTCGAGATAGGTATAGCCGTCGTTCAGCAGGTTGCCCCAGCTGGCAAGCGGCGGGCGCACGCCAAGACCGAGAAAGCTCAACCCCGCCTCGATAGTGATGACGACGGGGATATCCATGCACGCCAATACGAAAATCGGGCCGATGATATTGGGCGTGACGTGATGCAGGACGACCCGCCAGGTCTCGGCGCCCAGAACCCTTTCCGCCTCGATGAAGGGACTGTTGCGGATCGCGATCGTCTGGGCGCGGGCGACACGGCCGAAATGGGGAATGAAGACGATGCTGACAAGCAGTACGACATTGCCGAGGCCGGGGCCGAAGACGGCGACGAGCGCCAGAGCGAGGATGATGCTTGGAAACGAGGTCACGACATCGAAGATGCCGACGATGAAGAGGTCGACGACACGGGAGGAGAGGGCTGCCGCCACGCCGAGGGCGACGCCGGTCGTCAGCGAGATCGCGATGACGGAGAGCGAGATGCCGAGCGCTATGCGCGTACCGAAGATAAGGCGGCTTAATATGTCACGCCCGAGATGATCGGTTCCCAGAAGATGTTGCAATGATGGGTCCATGAAGCGGCTGGCCGGTGCAATCGCGTTCGGACCATAGGGCGCGATCAGCGGAGCAGCGATTGCCACCAGACAGAGCAATGTAACCGCAAAGATTGCGAATGTGCCGCCGGGGCGGCGGGAGAGGTCGCGGAGGACGGTCATTGCTGTTGCTTTCCAGATACGAGCCGTGCGCGCTCGCGCGGATCGAGCAGGCTCTGGGAGAGGTCTGCAATGAGATTGGTGAGCACGTAGAGCAGCACGATGACAAAGACGCCGCCCTGAACCACCGGATAGTTGCGGGTGCGAATGGCGTCATAGATCAACGAACCGAGCCCGGGACGGTTGAAAATGACTTCCGCGAAGACCGCTCCGCCTAAAAGCTCGCCAAAGCCCATGCCAAGCACCGCGACGGTAGGCAATATTGCCGGTTTGAGGGCATATTTTATGAGGATTTTCGTTTCGCTGACACCATATGCCCGCAGCGTGCGGATCTGGTTTTCACCGAGCACCTCCAAAAGGGAGGCGCGCAGCAGACGGGCGATATAACCGATCCAGCCGGCGGCGAGCGCCGCTGTCGGCAAGGCGAGATGCCAAAGCTGGTCGCCGATATCGCCGCTCTCTCCGGCCCCCAACACCGGAAACCACCGCAGCTTCACCGAAAACATCATCAGGAGGAACACCGAGACGACAAAGCTTGGCGTCGAGATAAAACCGACGCTGAAGAAAGCGATAAGCCGGTCCACCCTGCCGCCGGGCCAGCGGGCAGAGATGAGGGCAAGCGGAACCCCGAGCGCGATGGCGCAAAACATGGCGGAAACGGCTAGAGCCACCGTGTTCGGTAATGCCGCCGCAACAAGGGTGAGGACCGGGCGGCCGTTAAAGACATCCTCTCCGAGATCGCCGGAAAGGAGACGGCCGAAAAAGGCAAAAACCTGTTCGATCAGCGGTTTGTCGAGGCCAATACGGGCGTTGAGTGCCGCCACGGCCTCGGGCGTCGCGCGTGAACCGAGGATTACCGTTGCTGGATCGCCGGGAATAAGCCGAGTGAGCGCCATCAGCAATATGACGGAGCCGGCAACGGCGAGAAGCGCCGTAGCCAGCTTGAAGGCGAGATGAATTTGCAGGGATGCGCTCCTCATCGCAGCGCATCCTCACCTGTCATTGAAACAACACGCACGGGGTCAGGCCGTCGCTTCCGTAAAGGCGGTGTAGAGCCAGTTGTTGCCGTTCGGAAGAACGCCGGGCTTCAGCCATTTGCGTGAGGCAAAAGCATTCAGATTGTGCGTGATCCAGATGAAGGCGGCGGATTCGTCGAGCAGTTTCTGAGCCTGGATATAAATCTTCTCGCGCTCGGCGGGATCGACGGTGACGCCGCCCTTTTCATGCAGCGCATCGTATTCCGCATTCTTCCAGCGCTGCCAGTTCCACTGGCCGACCTGTTCCGAGGTGAACCATTGCGTCTGGAAGCCGGGGTCGAATTTCCCGTTGAATTTGACAAGCGACAGTTCGAGATCCTTGCTGGCGTCATTTTTGCCCAGCGCCCAATAGGCAGCGGATTCCAATGCCTCGATCTCCACCTCGATGCCGACTTCGGAGAGGTTGGCCTGAATGATCTGGGCAATTGCCTCGTAACGTGCCGTCGCTTCAATGGTCAGCTTGGTCTTGAAGCCGTTTGCATGGCCGGCTTCGGCCAGCAATGCCTGCGCCTTTTCCAGATCCCTTGCGTAGACGGGGGCTTCTTTCCAGTATCCGAGCAGGCTCGGCGCGAGCAGCGAATTGGCACGCGGATAGATGCCGGAATAGGCGCCCTGAAGGATCGCGTCGATATCAACGGCATAACGGATCGCCTGGCGAACACGGATATCATTGAAGGGAGCCTTCTCGATATTGGGTCCGAACCAGACATAGTCGATGGCGGGAATTTCCGTCACGCTCGCATCCGGCAGGTTCGCCAGCGCCTTTCCGTTTTCAGGGTCGATTGCGGTGAAGTCGATCTCGCCGGACTGGAAGGCGATTTCCGAAGTCTTCTGTTCTCCGATCGGCTTGCCGACGATCTGCTGGAAGTGCGGCTTGATCGGCCCCTTGTAGTCGGGGTTTATTTCGAGCGTGAAATGCTCGCGTGGGACCCATTCCTTGAGAACATAGGGGCCGCTGCCGATCAGTTTCGTGGCGATATCCTTGCCGAGTGCTTCGAAAGCCTTTTTCGAGATGATACGCCCCGATCCATCGGCCAGTGCAATCGTGTAGAGCGCCGGCGCCGGCTGCTTCAGGATGATGCGGCCTTCAAGGGGGCTGGTGATCTCGACGCGATCAAGGGCCGACCAGTCCTTGGCATAGGTGACTGGCTTGCCGTCCGCATCGGGCTTCAGGAAACGCTCGAAGGAGAATTTCACGTCTTCCGCCGTCAGTTCTCCATAGCCATTGGTGAACTTGAGGCCGCTGCGCAGCTTGAAGCGGATTTCGGTGTCGCTCACCTGTTCCAGCTCTTCGGCGGCATCGAGTTCCCAGTCCGTCGAGCCCGGCTTGAAGGAGATCAGACCCTGCTGCACCGACCAGAGGACGTTGAGATCGATCGGGCCTGAACGATTGGCCGGATCGAGATTTGAAAGGTCCTTCTCGACGCGGACGACGATCCTGGAACGGTCGGCACCGGCAAAAACGGGATCAATGCCGCCAAGGGCGACGAGACCCGCAATGGACGCGCCGCCGAAGAGCACCTGCCTGCGTGTGGTATTGAATGTCAAGAAATGTCCCTCCGGTCTGGAGCGCCCGCTCACACGATGCGGGCGGCGCTCATCAATTCGATGGGGATTAAAACCAATAACACACAAATTTTATAGAATAAATATTTTACCTAGAGCCCTGTTACACAACCATTTTTCCCTTTTTTGCGGTTCTGTTGCAAAGCCGTGCGGCGCGGCATCCGGTAGCCAGCTTTATAGTGGCGGGCGAAATCCATCGCTTTTACGTTTCAGCCGGAACCTGCTTCATGTCCCGTCTTCCGCCTTCCGATATTTTCCCTTCGCCCGTCAGTTCCTTGGCCATAGCCCCCATCGAATGGCAGACGGTAGCCCTGGCGGTTGTCATTTACGGCGGCTTCCTGGCGGTGACCTGGTTTTGGCAATCTCTGCCTGTTGTTGTCGTGATCGCCATTGGCGGGTGGCTGATTGCCTGGCACGGATCGCTCCAGCATGAGGTCATCCACGGGCACCCCACCCGCTATCGCACCATCAATGACGCGATCGGCTGGCCGCCTTTATCCCTGTGGTTGCCCTATGCCATTTACCGGGAAGGGCATCTGACCCACCATCGCGACGAACACCTGACCGATCCGATCGAAGATCCGGAATCCTCCTATTTCACCCAGGCCGCCTGGGAGAAGATGGGCCTGGTCGGTCGATATCTGGCACTCTGGAACACCACCCTGCTGGGCCGGTTGACACTTGGCCCGCTGGTCATGATCGTTAATTTCCTCGCGCAGGAGGCGTCTCTGGTCTTGAAGGGCGACAGGCCGCGGGCGGCGCTCTGGGCGCGGCACGCTATGGGCGTTGCGACTGTTCTGATCTGGGTGGTGGGGATTTGCGGAATGCCGCTGTGGCTCTATCTCTTCGGCTTCGTTTATGTCGGCGCGGCGCTGAGCAGGCTCCGCTCCTATGCGGAACATCGTTATGCCGACCATCAGGATGAGCGCACGGCGATCGTCGAGAACAGTCCGTTGTTCGGGTTGCTGTTTCTCTACAACAATCTGCATGTGCTGCATCACAAATTGCCGGCTGTCCCCTGGTACAAAATCCCCTTGCTCTATCGCCGCCATCGAAACACCCTTGTCGAGATCAATGGCGGTCTGGTCTATGACGGCTATCTCGATGTCGCCCGCCGCTTCTTCCTGAAACCCCACGACGATCCCCGTCATCCTCGCCATCTTGAATCGGCGGCCGATGCTGCGACGAAAGAGCCTTGAAAAGGTCTCGGAGGGGAAAGATTGGTAGTGGCGATGGGCGGTATCAAAACCGATGTGCGCCCATGCCTTTCCGGGTTGCCGATGGGGCCACGCCTTCCGAAATGGCCTGCAAAATCGCGGCTGATCAGGCGTTTTGCTGTTCCGGTGACAGAAGATCGGCGTGATGCGCACGCGCGACGTCGGGATGCGAGCGCAGGCGGCTTTTCAGGTGGTTCTGCCCGACTTCCCTGAAAATCGGATTCAGTGGATCAACCGTGATGCCACGTTCCGAGCGTTTCAACTCGTCCGGTAATGCGATGACCGGTATGGTGGCGTCATAACGCGAGCCAAGGAAAAATGCGACGGAGAAACGCTCCACACCTGCAGGCGGCGCTACGACGTCATGCACGTCCGCCCGGACGAAACCATTGGTGGCGAGTTCCAGCAATTCGCCGGTATTGATGATAAAAGTGCCAGGCACTGGCGGCGCGTCGATCCAGTCTCCTGCTTCGGTGCGTACCCGCAGCCCGGCTGTCGTATCCTGAAGAAGCACGGTGACAAAGCCGCCGTCCTTGTGAGCGCCAACGCCCTGATCGGTTTCGGCCACGTCGCGCCCGGGGTAACGGATGATTTTGAGAAGCTGCGTGGGCTGTGGTTCATAAATCTCGGCAAAGACATTTTCCGGCTGGCCAAGAGCAGCGGCAATTGCCTTGAGGAGATCAATGCCGATCCGCGTTACTTCCGCCTGATAGCGCAGCAGCAGCGGTTTCAGCTCCGGCAAAGCTTCAGGCCATTGATTGGGGCCAAACAGCCGCTTCCATGGCGGCGAGTCTGGGCCGATCTTAGCCGGCGCGCCTTCGGTATTGATATCGAGCTGTTCACGCCAGTCCTGCTCGCCCCTCGTCCGCTCCTGACCGGCACGGTTATAGCCACGGAAATGTGGTGACTTCACCATTTCGATCTTGAGCTTTTCTTCGAGCGGCAAGGCGAAAAACTGCTTCGAGATCGACAGGACGTCTTCAACCAGCCGTGGGTCGACACCATGGCCGGTGAGATAGAAGAATCCATGGTTATGGAGCACGTTGCGCAGGTAGCGGACAAAAGCGGCGCGTTCTTCCGGCGCATGGAAGCGGGAAAAGTCGAGAGTTGGCAGCGAGGCCGTATCTTCGAGGGGAGCAGTTTGAAAGGCCATGTCCTGTTTCCGTTTTTTGGAAATTACGTGATTGGCCGGTAAACGGCACTCGTAACGATGTCGTCTCGGATAAGTCAGGCTGCCAGGGCCTGTTCATTGCCCAGATGCGCCCTGATCGCCGACTTCAGCTCCGCGACGCTGGAAAACTGGAGGTTATCCAGATCGATGACGTGGAATTTAACCGCGATGAACCGCAGCTTGTCGTCATTGGGAACGGCAATGCCGACCGGCAGTCCCTGATATTCGATTGTTTGTCTTTGCATTTCGCTTCTCCGCCAATTTTGGCTTTGTGGGTTGGCTCGGTACGGGTCGTCTTTTGACGACGCCCGCGTTCGCGGCAGGGAGAAGCGACAACACGGCCGGGAGCGACGGATATGGTCCGGTGTCAATGCAGACGAGGCGGATGCAAAGTTCATATCCGAGGTCCCTTGGTGATGATTTTCTACAAAAAATATATACAAACCTTATGCGAAAAACCATCGGATTTAACGGAATTTAGGAAGAAAAATCTATATTTCTCAAAAATAACGAGCGTATGTAGACGTCCATCTCAAAAATGGCCGATGCGAGAATTTCCATTCCTCTATGTGGGGCGCTTTCGCAGAAGGCGCTCCAGCCACAGGCTATAGCGGGATGCACCAAAGCAGATGGCAAAATAGATAAGAGCCACCAGCAAATAGGCTTCGTTATAAAAGCCGAGCCAGCCCGGATCGGTTGCCGCCGCGCGGGCGGCATTGAGCAGGTCGAAGACGCCGATAACGGCAAGCAGGGACGTTGCCAGCAGGAAGCCGATTGCCAGATTGACCATGCCGGGAATGACGATGCGCAACGCCTGGGGCAAGACGACGAGATGCATCGTCCGCCAGTATCCGATGCCGAGCGCGGTGGCTGCTTCTTGCTGGCCGGATGGTATCGCCTGCAGGCCGGCGCGCACGACTTCGGCTATATAGGCCGCCCAGAAAAGGGTGATCATGATCATCGCCCGGATCATCTTGTCGAACTGTGCTTCCGGCAGTGCCATGGGTAGTATCAACATGGCGATATATAGGATCGCGACCATGGGCGTGCCGCGCATCACCTCGATATAGACGATGGAAAGGGTGCGGAGCCCTCCAAGGTTCGAGCGACGGGCGAGCGCCAGAAGGATCGCAATCGGCGTCGCGGCCGCAAAGCAGATGGCCCAAACGAAAAGTGTCACCGGCAGCCCGCCCCATTGGTTGGACGGAACCGGTGAGCTGCCAAAACTGCCCGTCAGCAGCATCCAGGACACAAGGACCGCAATCGGCCAGACAAGCAATAGTTCCCTGCGCCAGAAGCGGGGGAGAGCGCTTGTGACAAGCAGAGCAGCAAGAATGACAACGACGAGGGCTGGGCGCCATTGGAGTTCCGGCGGATAAAAGGCAAACAGAATGAAACGCAGCTTGGCGGCAATGAAGGCCCAACAGGCGCCGTCGCGCGCAGCGCAATCCGCCGATGTTCCGCTCCATGTGGCGTCAAACAGGGCCCATCTGAAAAAGGGCGGCAGCAGCCAGCCCAATGCCGCCAGTGTCAAAAGCGTGATGGCCGAGTTGGCGATGGTGCCAAAGAGGCCGGTTCGCAGCTTGCCGAGCCGACCCTGAACCGGCTGGCGGGAGATATTTTCGGCCGGCTTGCTCATCGTGCCGTCCCCTTCAGCGCCACCCTCTTGTTGTATTGGTTCATGAGGGCGGAAACGGCCAGATTGATGCCGAGATAGGTGCCGATGAGGATCATGAGGGCTTCCAGCGACTGGCCGGTTGTGTTGGCGGTGGTGTTGACGATGCTGACGAGATCCGGATAACCGATCGCGACCGCCAGGCTGGAATCCTTCGTGAGATCGAGATAGCTCGATGTGGCGAGCGGGGTGATGACGCGCAGCGCCTGCGGAAGGACGATCAGCCGCATGATCTGCCCATTGTGCAGCCCAAGCGCGCGGGCGGCTTCCCACTGGCCTCGATTGACCGACTGGATGCCCGCCCGGACGATTTCTGCGATTGCCGCGGAAAATTTGATGATCAGACCGGTCAGGAGTGCTGCGAATTCCGGCGTCAGATTATAACCACCCCGGATGTTGAAGCCGGCCAATGCCGGTGTTTCAAACGTGAAGTTCGCTGCCAGGGCGAAGAAAGTGGCAATTGCCGCTGCGGGAATGGCGGCTATGCCGATGCGCCATCCGTTCAGTCTTTTCAACTTCAACAGCACAAAAAGCATAAGGCCAACGGCAAGCAGAATGGTGAAAACAAACACTGGTCCGGCGAGCGGGAAACCTTCCACCGAGACCGTCGGAACATAGACGCCGCGATTGGTGAGGTAGATCGATCCGAACAGGGCGCCCGCCTGACGCGGTGCCGGAAATGCCTTGGCGAGCGAGATCCAGAAGAAGAGTTGCAGCAGGAGCGGCGTATTGCGGATCAACTCCACATACCACCGTACCAGTGAGGCGAGGAGCAGGTTTCCGGACAGGCCGGCAACGCCGACCGCCACTCCCAGAATGGTTGCGAATATGCAGCCGAACAGCGAGACTTTCAGCGTATTGAGCAGGCCCGCGAGCATGGCGCGAAGATAGGGGTCGCCGGCGGCAAAAGCGATCGGGCTTTCACCGATTTCAAAGTTTGCCGAACGCCAGAGAAAGTCAAAACCGGGTGAAACGCCGATGCGCGCCATCGTCGCCGTGACGTTGATCCCGAGATAGATGAGCAATGCGACGAACGATGCGATGATTGCCAATTGAGCGATGGGGCGATGACCCCACCACATGAGAAGCCGACGATAAATGCCGGGCCTGCGAGGGCCCGGCGTTGTGATTGTGGACATCTGTGAAGGCTCGGTCTTCTCAGCGGAACGGTGGCGAATAGAGCAGGCCGCCATCCGTCCAGAGACGGTTATAGCCGCGATCCCAGCCAAGCGGCTTCAGATGCCGGTCGAAGATTTCGCCATAATTGCCGACCGTCTTGATGATGTTATAAGCCCATTTGGGATCAAGGCCGATCGCCTCTGCAAGCGAAGGGTCGACGCCGAGGAAACGCTGGATCGCCGGGTCGGAAGACTTCAGAAACTCATCGACGTTCTTGGACGTAATGCCCCATTCTTCCGCCTGGATGGTGGCGTTGACGGTCCAGTTCACGATTTCGAGCCAGCGGTCGTCACCGCCGGCGATGGCGGGCGCCAGCGGCTCTTTCGACAGCCGCTCCGGCAGGACGATATAGTCGTCAGGCTTCTTCAGCTGGGTGCGCTTGCCGACCAGATCGGACGAGTCCTGGGTGATGGCGTCGACGCGGCCGGATTCCAGCGCAGCGATAAACTGTCCGGTGTCTTCGATGGTGACCGGTGTGAATTTCTTGCCGGTCTTGCGGAAGAAGTCGGCAACGTTGAGTTCGCCGGTCGTTCCGCTCTGGGCGCCGATGGTGGCTCCGTCCAGATCGGCCGCCTTGGTGACGCCGAGATCCTTGCGGACCAGAATGCCCTGGCCGTCATAGAAAATCGTCGGACCGAAGTGGAAGCCGAGCTTGAAGGCACGGGTAACGGTCACCGTGACGCCGGAAAGAAGAATGTCGAATTCACCGCTCTGCAGGGCAGGCAGGCGCTGCTGCGGAGAGGAATTGGTAAATTCCACCTTGTCCGGATTACCGAAGACGGCAATCGACAGCGCGCGGCCGTAATCGATGAAGAAACCCTGCCACCGGCCATTGCTGTCCGGGGAAAAAAAGCCCGGCGTAGTGCCAACGCCGACCTTGATCGTACCGCGCTGATTGATCTTGTCGAGTGTTGGACCGGCATGAGCGGTTCCAGACAATGCTGCGCTCGCAAGCAGCGCCGCGGCGATGGTCGACTTTATGAAGCCGCCGATAAATCCCTGAGATGACATTAAAAATGCTCCTGATGATGATCAGGTTTACCGTCCGTCGTTAATCCCCCGATGGCCGGAACCTAATGTCATAGTAATTTTATGGATTTTATAAACGAGGGATCGATTGCCCAAATTTCGACCATTTGGAAAAGGCAATTGCTTATTTCTTGAATTGTCGGCACGGCATTGCTCCGAGTCGTTTATGAGCGTGAGTGCGGCGTGAGGTCGGAAGGGCGGCCTTTAATCTTTGCCAGCTCTGCTTCGTTGCGGGTCATTCTGCTCGCAACATCTCCTGCATCCGTCCGACGATGTCATCGAGGATAGCGATCCTCTGGCCGCCGCTCGGGCGTATCGCGAAATAAGAGACCTCGATCCTTGGTTCGAACGGAATTGCAACCACCTCGGCCCCGGCGGAGCGAAGGCTGGTATGATCGACGATGCCGACGCCCATGCCGGCGGCGGCGAAGTGGCAGCAGTTCAGCATCGATGTTTCCATGGTGCTGACAGGTTGATGGTCTTCACGGGAGAAGGCCCTGTCCAGCGAAAGCCTCAGCGGCGAATTCCTGCCCGGAATAAGCACACGTTCATCGATGAGATCGGCCGGCGTTATGACGTTGCGCCCGGCGAGCCGATGGCCGGGGGCCATGGCGGCGACGGCGCCGGCGCTGTGCAGGCGGAAGGCATTTTTTTCCACCATGCGCGGCGAACTGAAGACGAGGCCGAGATCGTAACGGTTCTGCTCGACCATGTCCCAGATATATCGGCTATTCTCAACGTCGATCACCAGTGGAATATCCGGCCGGTCGCCGATCGTGTCGATGATCGCCCTATGCAGATAGGGCCGCACCAGGGATGTGACGCTGGCGATGCGCAGGACGGTGTTCTTGTGCAGGCGGATGTCGGCGGCTGCCTGTCCGATCTGGTCGAGCCCGAGATAGAGGCGTTCCACCTCGCGATAGAGCTTCGTCGCTTCCGCCGTCGGCATCAGCCGGGCGCCCACCCTTTCAAACAGGGTCATCTGCACGATGTCTTCGAGATCGCGGATCAGCCGGCTGACCGCCGGCTGCGTCACGTTCATGGCCTCCGCCGCAGCCGTAATGCCGCCGGTCATCATGACGCTGCGGAAAGCTTCGACCTGCCGTGGTTTCAACCGCAACCTTTACTCCTCCCATAACATTCAGGCATGAACTCTGTACCAAATGCAATTTTTCTTTTCCATAGAGAAGCGTTAACTCCTTTTGATCGCGCAGGGAGAGTGCGCGCTGGAACAACCCGGAGGAGTCCTCATCATGAAGTTTTCTGCTTTCGCAGCCGCATTGGCAGCGTCTGTTTTCGCCATGCCGCTCGCAAGTCAGGCAAAGGACCTCACCGTTGGTCTTTCCGCTTCGACAACGTCCATGGATCCGCAATTTTACGTCGTTGGCCCGAACAGCGCGATGGCGCGCAATATTTTCGATGGCCTCGTTAATCAGGACGAGAAGCAGCAGATACAGCCCGCACTCGCCACTTCCTGGAAAGTCGTCGATGACAAGACCTGGGAATTCAAGCTGCGCGAAGGCGTGAAATTCCACGACGGCAGCGATTTTACCGCCGAGGACGTGGTTGCCAGCATCAAGCGCATCCCTTTGGCCTCGACCAACAGCCCAAGCTCGTTTGCCGCCTATGTGAAGGCGATCACCGAGGTCACCGCCGTCGACCCGCTGACCGTGCGCATAACGACGGCCGGCCCGACGCCGCTGCTGCTCAACAACCTCAGCCGTATCGCCATTCTGCCGGCTGAAATGGAAAAGGTAACGACGGGCGAGATGAATACCGGCAAGGGTGTCATCGGCACCGGCCCGTTCAAATTCGTCTCCTGGTCGCCGGACGACAATGTCGTGGTTGCCCGGAACGATACCTATTGGGGCGAAAAGGCTGCCTGGGACAAAGTGACCTTCCGCGTCTTCAAGAACCCGAGCGCGCGCGTTGCCGCCATGCTTTCGGGTGATGTCGACATGATCGAAAGCATTCCGACGGCCGATACCCGCAGGCTTGAGGCATCCGACAAGCTGAAGGTCGTCAATATTGCCGGCAACCGCATAATGTATCTGCACATGGATCAGGCCCGAGAGGAATCGCCTTTCGCCAAGGGGCCGGATGGCAAGAACCCGCTTCTGAAGCCGGAAGTGCGCCGTGCCCTGTCCCTGTCGATCAACCGTGAAGCACTTGTTGACCGCATCATGGATGGACAGGGCGTTCCGGCCGGCCAGGTCGTTCCCGAAGGTTATTTCGGTTACGATCCGGCAATCAAGGTCGATGCTTATGACCCGAACAAGGCCAAGGAACTGTTGGCAAAAGCCGGTTATCCCGACGGTTTCCAGCTGACCTTCCACGCCTCGAACGACCGTTATCCGAACGATAGCAAGGTCGCGCAGGCGATCGGCCAGTTCTTTAGCCGCGTCGGCGTCAAAACCGAAGTCGCGACCCTGCCGGGCAGCGTTTATTTCACCCGTGCCTCGAACCTCGAATTCAGCTTCATCATGGGTGGCGCCGCTGTCGAAACCGGCGAAGCCTCCGGCGTGCTTGGGCCTATCCTCGAAACCTATGGCGAGAAGGCGGGGCAGGGCAATCGCGGCCGTTATTCCAACCCGGAATTCGACAAGGATCTGAATGAGGCGCGCGCGACGCTTGACGATGCCAAGCGCGAGGAACTGCTGCGCAAGGCAACCGAAGTCGCCATGGGTGACCTCGGCGTCATCCCGGTCTTTTATCTGGCGAATACATGGGCGGTGAAGAGCGACATCAGCTATGCCGGCCGCTCGGACGGCTACACGCTTCCCTACTACGTGAAGCCGAACTGATCCGAAAAAGGAGCGATCCGCCATGTCTTTCAGCGGTGTATTTCCCTATCTCGTCTCGCCGGTCGATGCATCCGGCAAGGTGATGCAAGGTGTGCTGACGGATCTGGTGGATCATCTGATCGGCGAGGGCGTTCACGGCCTCGCGCCGCTCGGCAGCACGGGCGAATTTGCCTATCTCTCCCAGGAGCAGAGACGCTGCGTCGTCGACACGGTGATTTCGGCCAATCGCGGCCGGGTCCCCGTTGTCGCCGGCGTGGCGTCGACCTCGACCGCCGATGCGGTGGCCCAGACCGAATATATGGTGGAAGCGGGGGCGGATGGCATTCTGGCCATTCTCGAAGCCTATTTCCCTGTCAGCGACGAGGGTGTGGAAGCTTACTTCACCGCAATTGCGAAAGCGGCCAAAGGGCGGCCGGTGGTGCTCTACACCAATCCGCAATTCCAGCGTTCCGATCTCTCTCTCCCGGTGATCGAGCGGCTGAGCCATATCGATAATGTCAGCTACATCAAGGACGCCTCGACCAATACTGGCCGCCTGCTTTCCATCATCGAACGAACCCGTGGACGGATGCAGGTCTTTGCCGCCTCCGCGCATATTCCGGTCTGCGTGATGATGATTGGTGGCGTGGGCTGGATGGCGGGACCCGCCTGTATCGTGCCCCGGCAGAGCATCGCGCTCTATGAAGCCGCAAGGGCTGGAAACTGGATGCTGGCGATGGAGATGCAGCGGCCGATGTGGAAGGTCAACGAGATCTTCGCGAAATATTCGATTGCCGCCTGCATCAAGACGGCGCTTGAGCTGCAGGGTTTCGCCGTTGGCGCGCCGATCCATCCGCAGTTGCCGCTCAGTGAAGCCGCGCGGGCGGAGATCGCCGACGTGCTGCGCGATGTCGGCGCGCTCTGAGTTTTTTTCCCATCCCACACCACACATTGAAGGCATTTGAGAATGAAGCCGATTTCGATCATCGTCGATTGTGATCCCGGTATCGATGACACCATTGCGCTCCTCACCGCATTCGTGTCGCCGGAACTCAATATCCTTGGCATCACGCCGGTCTGTGGCAACCAGCCGCTGGAGCGGACGGTGCGCAATGCCCTGCAGGTCTGCGAGCTTGGTGGACGAACCGATATCCCGGTCTATGCCGGCTGTTTCCGCCCGATGCTGCGTGAGCCGATCCATGGCCAGTTCCACGGCAAGACCGGGCTCGGAAACACCGTTCTGCCGGAGCCTGCCAAAAAGGTGGAAACCATGTCCGCCGTCGATTTCCTGATCGAAGCGCTGGGCGGGGCGGCTGAAAAGGGCGAGCGTATCACGCTCTGCTGCCTTGGCCCGATGACCAATGTTGCGGTTGCGTTGCGGATGAAGCCGCAGATCGCCGAGGGCATTGAGCGTATCGTGATGATGGGCGGCGCCTATCGCGAACCCGGCAATCGCACGATGACCTCGGAATATAATGTTCTGGCCGATCCGCACGCCGTCCATGTTGTGTTTTCAAGCGGCATCCCGATTGTCGCGCTGGCGCTTGATGCCACCCATCAGGTGATGCTGAAGCCGGAACATGTCACCGAGTTTTCACGCGTCAGCGGTCGCATTTCGCAGACGCTGGCCGAGCTGATGGCCTTCTGGGACCGCAATGACGTTCCCCGCTACGGTTCGCGCGGCGGCCCGCTGCATGATCCGCTGGTCATGGCCTATATCCTTGCGCCGCATCTGTTCGAAACACAGAAGGCGCGGGTCTTCGTCGAATATGAAAGCGAACTCTGCATGGGACAGACGATTGCCGACTGGTACGGCAAGAGCGGTCTCGAACCCAATGCCGACATCGTCACCAGGGTTGATGCCGAGGGCGTCATCGCCTTCTTCCTGGAACGGCTGTCACGTTACGCCGAAAAGGTGGTGGCATGAAAGCGCATAAGGTCATCATCGATGCGGATCCCGGCGTCGATGACGCCGCCGCCATCCTGATGGCGCTCGCCTCGCCGGAGATCGAGGTTCTGGGCCTGTCCATCGTTGCCGGCAACGTGCCGCTGCACGACACCGTCGTCAATGCCTGCAAGCTGGTGGGCCTGAGCGGCAGGCGCGGCGTACCGGTTTATGCCGGTGCCGGCGGACCGCTGGTGCGCGAGCAGGTGCTTGGCAAATATGCCCGTATCGGCGCTTTCGATGACGCGCTGGTCAAGGCCGGCGGGGTCGTGCCGGAAGAAGAAAATGCGGTGCAGTTCATCGTGCGAACCGCACGCGCCGCAGTAGATGCCGGCGAACAGATCACCATCTGCGCCATCGGGCCGATGACCAATATTGCGCTGGCGCTCGTCCAGCATCCGGATGTCGCGCGCGGCATCGGCCGGATCGTTGCCATGGGCGGTGCCTTTACCGCGCTCGGCCACCGCACGCCATGGGCGGAATTCAACATCTACGCCGACCCGCATGCCGCCGAGATCGTCTTCCAGTCTGGTGTGCCGATCGTGCTGATGCCGCTCGACATGACGTTCAAGGCGCTGTTCACGGCCGAACATTTTGAAAGATTCCGCGCCGGCGGTGAAGCGGGTGGTGCGCTCTTCAACCTGTTCTCCACCTTTGACCGTAGCGACGTCAAACGCTTCGGTCGCCCGGGCGGGCCGATCCACGATGCGACCACGATCGCGTGGCTGATCCGCCCTGAACTCTTCACCAGTTGCGAAGCTTTTGTCGGCGTACAGGTCACAGGCCTGACAATGGGTTATACCTATGCCGATTTCTACAGGAAGATGGACCGGGCGGCCAATGCCACCGTCGTCACCGATATTGACGAGACCGGTTTCATCGAATTGCTGATCGAGCGCATCGCCCGTCATGGCGGCGAAGCACTCGGCGGACAAACACCGGGAGGCTCAAGATCATGAGCGGATATATCCTAAGCCGGTCGATGCAGACCGTGCTCACCCTTCTCGTCATGTCGGTTCTGGTCTTTGCCGGCCTCTACCTCGTCGGCAATCCGGTCGACGTGTTGCTGAGCCCGACCGCGACGCCGGCTGAAAGGCTGCAGGTCATCCAGTCCTTCGGTCTCGACAAGCCGGTCTGGGAACAATACTGGCTGTTCCTGACCCGCGCGCTTTCAGGCGATCTTGGCAATTCCTTCGTGTTCAACCAGCCGGCGCTGACGCTGATCCTGAACCGCATGCCCGCCACGCTGGAACTTGCCTTTGTTGCGCTGTTCATGGCGCTCGTCATCGGCATTCCACTCGGCGTTTATGCCGGCCTGAAGCCGAAGGGCCTCATCTCCAGGTCGATCATGACCTTCTCCATCCTCGGCTTCAGCCTGCCGACCTTCTGGATCGGTCTCGTCATGATCATGTTTTTCAGCGTCTATCTGGGCTGGCTGCCGGCATCCGGCCGCGGCGACACCGTGTCCGTACTCGGCGTGCCGCTCAGCCTCTTCACGCTGGACGGCCTGTCCCATCTTCTGCTGCCGGCCTTCAATCTGGCGCTGTTCAAGATTTCGCTCGTCATCCGTCTCACCCGCGCCGGCGTGATGGAAACCATGCAGCTGGATTTTGTCCGTTTCGCCCGGGCCAAGGGTCTGACGGAGCGCCGTATCGTTACCGTGCATGTCATGAAGAACACGCTGATCCCGCTGATTACCGTCATCGGCCTCGAACTCGGCTCGCTGATTGCCTTCGCCGTCGTCACCGAAACGATCTTCGCATGGCCGGGCATGGGCAAGCTGATCATCGACGCCATCGGCGTTCTCGATCGCCCCGTTATCCTTGCCTATCTGATGATCACCGTCGTGATGTTCAGCGTCATCAATCTTCTGGTCGACATTCTTTATTCCTTGGTCGACCCCCGCGTCCGTCTTGAGGGGAATTCGTGATGACCGACAGCAAGTCCCCGACCGTTTCGGTTCACGCCGCCACAAGCAGCGACACCCGCGCGACCTCCCGTTCGCCGGGCCGGGAAGTCGTTTACGCGCTGCTGCATGACAAGCTCGCCTTGATCGGCATCGTGCTGGTGACGGTCTTTATCCTCGCCGCCGTTTTCGCGCCGATGATCGCGCCGCAGAACCCTTACGATCTCGCCCAGCTCGACATTATGGACGGCCGCCTGCCGCCGCTTTCGAAAAGCATGTCGGGTCTGACCTATCTGATCGGCACCGATACGCAGGGTCGCGACCTGTTCAGCGCCATTCTCTATGGCCTGCGCACCAGTATTCTCGTCGGCCTGTCGAGTGCGGCGATTGCACTCGTCATCGGTGCCTCCATCGGCCTAATCAGCGCCTATGCCGGTGGTCGGCTGGATTCCATCCTGATGCGTATCGTTGACATTCAGCTGAGCTTCCCGGCTATTCTGATCGCGCTGATCTTCCTCGCCATTCTCGGTCAGGGCGTTGACAAGATCATTCTGGCGCTGGTGGTCACGCAATGGGCCTATTATGCGCGTACGATCCGCGGCTCCGCGCTGGTGGAGCGCAAGCGTGCCTATGTGGATGCGGCCCGCTCCATGGCGCTGCCGGACCGCAGCATTCTATTCCGGCATATTCTGCCCAATTGCCTGCCGCCGCTGATCGTTGTCGCCACCATGCGCGTCGCCTATGCCATCATGCTGGAAGCGACCCTGTCCTTCCTCGGCATCGGCCTGCCGGTGACGGAGCCCTCGCTCGGTCTGTTGATCTCGAACGGGTTCGAATATCTGCTTTCCGGCGATTACTGGATCAGCTTCTTTCCGGGCCTCGTCCTGCTGTTGCTCATCGTCGCGATCAACCTGATCGGCGATGCCCTGCGCGACATTCTCAATCCGCGACGGGAGGGCTGATGCCATGACCGCACCAATGACCAATCCGATCCTGTCGATTTCAAACCTCAATACGGCCTTCCGCGTCGGCGGCGAATGGCGCAATGTCGTCAACGATGTCAGCTTCGACATCAATGCGAAGGAGACCGTCGCCGTCGTCGGTGAATCCGGTTCCGGCAAGAGCGTCACGGCCATGTCGATCATGCGGCTTCTGTCGCCCGGTAATTCGCGGGTGACCGGCCGTATCGATTTCGAGGGCAAGGACCTTCTGTCTCTCCCGCTCGAGGCCATGCAGAAAATCCGCGGCAACCGCATTGGCATGATCTTTCAGGAACCGATGACATCGCTCAATCCGGTCCTGAAGATCGGCCAGCAGATCACCGAAGTTCTGGTGCAGCACCGCGGCATGTCGCATGCGCAGGCGGAAGCCGAAGCCGTGCGGCTGCTGGAGAAGGTACGCATTCCCTCAGCGAAATCGCGTCTCAACGAATATCCGATGAATTTTTCCGGCGGCATGCGCCAGCGTGTCGTCATCGCCATCGCACTTGCCTGCGACCCGAAGCTGCTGATTGCCGATGAGCCGACGACGGCGCTCGATGTCACCATTCAGGCGCAGATCCTCGAACTGATCAAGACCCTGCAGGAAGAGGAGGGCATGTCGGTTCTCTTCATCACCCACGACATGGGTGTTGTCGCCGAAATCTCCGACCGCACGGTGGTGATGTTCCGCGGTGAGCAGGTTGAAACCGGCACGACGCATGATCTATTTGCCGGCGCCAGCCACCCCTATACGCGTGCGCTCCTTTCCGTCGTGCCGCAGCTCGGTTCGATGACCGGCAGGGACCGGCCGCTGCGCTTCCCGCGCGTGGACATGGCGACCGGCGAGATCGAGCCCGTCAAGCCGACGGAGGATACGGTCAAGCGGGATACGCCGCCGATCCTCAAGGTCGACAATCTGATCACGCGCTTCCCGATCAAGCAGGGTTTCCTGCGCAAGACGATCGGCCGCATTCACGCTGTCGAGGGCGTCTCGCTGGAGCTGCGGCAGGGCGAAACCCTCTCGCTTGTCGGCGAATCCGGTTGCGGCAAGTCCACCACCGGCCGCTCGATCATCCGGCTGACGGATCCCGTCTCCGGTAAGGTCAGCATCGGCGGCAAGGATGTGTTGAAAGCCGGCAAGGGTGAGCTTGCCGATATTCGCCGCCAGGCGCAGATGATCTTCCAGGACCCGTTTGAAAGCCTGAACCCGCGCATCCGTGTCGGTCAGGCGATTGCGGAACCGATTATCGCGCATGGGCTGGCGACCGCTTCGCAAGCCCATGAGCGCGTCGGCAATCTCCTCGAACGCGTGGGGCTTTCCGCCTCGATGGCCGATCGTTTCCCGCATGAGTTCTCCGGCGGCCAGCGCCAGCGCGTGTGCATTGCGCGCGCATTGGCACTGGAACCGAAGCTGTTGATCGCCGATGAATCCGTTTCCGCGCTCGATGTGTCGGTAAAGGCGCAGGTCATCAACCTGATGCTTGACCTGCAGGAAAAATACGGTCTGGGTTATCTCTTCATCAGCCATGATATGGCCGTTGTGGAGCGCATCAGCCACCGCGTTGCCGTCATGTATCTCGGTGAGATCGTCGAGATCGGCTCACGTCAGGCCGTGTTCGAAAACCCGCAGCACGACTATACCAAACGGCTGATGGCAGCAGTGCCGATTGCCGATCCTTCACGCCGGCAGACGCGGCGGATTTCCAATGAGGAGATCAAAAGCCCGTTCCGCCCCGCCGATTACGTGCCGCCGAAGCGCGTTTACGAAGAGGCCGGTGAAGGGCACTTCGTGCTGGTTGCATAGGCGCGCTGAGTTCGATTTCGTGCTGGCCCGTGTTGACGGCCATGTGTACATTGCCTGGCTCTGGCGGGGTCGCGCTGGCCCAATGGCCAGCGTGATCGTCAATGCACGAGGTGAGCGTGATGGTCGACAGAAAATCGGAGAAAGCTGCCAGTATCGCAGGCTCCAAACATCCGGATGCAGCGCCGAAGCTCCTTTCGGGCGGCAATCCCCAGATTGCCAAAGGCTATGGCGATGCGCCGGTGCAGGCTTATATTGCAGCCATGCCGGAGTGGAAAAGTGCTCTCGGAGCTCGCATCGACGCATTGATCGAGAACATCGTTCCCGACGTACACAAGGCGGTGAAGTGGAACTCGCCTTTTTACGGGAGGGAGGGGGATGTCTGGTTTCTCGCCCTTCATTGTTTTACGAAATACGTCAAGGTTACCTTCTTCGACGGCGCATCGTTGCAGCCGATGCCGCCCGGCACCTCCAAACAACAGAAAGTTCGCTACCTCGATATTCACGAGGGCGCATTCGATGAAGCGCAGTTCATCGAGTGGGTAAAGCAGGCGAGCCAGTTGCCCGGCGAAAAGATGTAGGTGGCTCGGCGCGCTTGTTTGGCGGGCTAAAGGGTGCCGGCGAATCACGTCATTTTTCGCGCTTTGAAAAAGCGGCAACTGGTTGCGGATGATGAGAAATTCCGGCCCCCTCGATACAGTTTTTCCGCTGTGAAGAAAAACCGGCCGATCCGGCGGATTTCTGTTTACTTTTGCCGAAGTTGCACCACATCACGCTGTTTGAATTCGCTGTGAAGCGTATCGCAAACGACGGAGAATGAGATGAAGGCACTGGTGCTCGAAGAAAAAGGAAAGCTCTCGCTCAGGGAGTTTGATATTGCCAGCAAGCTCGGGCCGAAGGATGTGCGCATCCGCACCCATACGGTCGGCATCTGCGGTTCGGACGTCCATTATTATACCCATGGCAAAATCGGCCATTTCGTCGTGAAGGCGCCGATGGTGCTTGGCCATGAAGCATCTGGAACGGTTGTCGAGACCGGTGCCGAGGTGACCCATCTGAAGGCCGGCGACCGTGTCTGCATGGAGCCTGGCATTCCCGACCCGACATCGCGTGCCTCCAAGCTTGGCATCTACAATGTCGATCCGGCCGTCAGCTTCTGGGCGACCCCTCCCGTCCATGGTTGCCTGACGCCGGAAGTCATTCATCCCGCAGCCTTCACCTACAAGCTGCCCGACAATGTTTCATTTGCCGAGGGCGCCATGGTCGAACCCTTCGCCATCGGCATGCAGGCAGCGCTGAGAGCGCGCATCCAGCCCGGTGATATTGCCGTGGTGACGGGTGCCGGCCCGATCGGTATGATGGTGGCGCTGGCCGCCCTGGCTGGCGGTTGCGCCAAGGTGATCGTCGCCGATCTCGCCCAGCCGAAGCTGGATATCATAGCCGCCTATGACGGGATCGAAACCGTCAATATCCGCGAGCACAACCTCGCCGAAGCGGTTGCGGCTGCGACGGACGGCTGGGGTTGCGATATCGTCTTCGAATGCTCCGGTGCTGCACCTGCCGTGCTCGGAATGGCGAAACTGGCGCGGCCCGGCGGTGCAATCGTTCTCGTCGGCATGCCGGTCGATCCGGTTCCGGTCGATATTGTCGGCCTGCAGGCCAAGGAGCTTCGGGTGGAGACGGTTTTCCGCTACGCCAATGTCTATGACCGGGCGGTCGCCCTCATCGCATCCGGCAAGGTTGACCTGAAGCCGCTGATTTCCGCAACCATTCCCTTTGAAGACAGCATCGCCGGTTTTGATCGCGCGGTGGAGGCAAGGGAAACGGACGTGAAACTGCAAATTCTGATGCCGCAATAAGTCGCTGCGGCTCATTGCCCGCTGATGATCGAGCGGCAAATACCCTGCGGAAAAGTATGAGCGCGAACTGCCGGTGACAGGTGGATCGCGCTCTAAAAATTCATCATCTCTTTTTGCTCCATGCGCATTATATGGGCGTATCACGCAAAATTGCGCAGGAAATTCGGCATGGCGGCGGCCATCGTCGGCGCCTTCCGCATCGGACTATTCAATTCCCGACAAAAAACAGTCAAAAAAGTATCAGCAATTTCCCCGGCATGATGTGGAACTATGCGCGGCAAGCCATATGCTCTCCGTCAACGCCTGGGACGAGCCATAAAGAGGAATGGCTTTGCTCCGTAAATGCGGCGGACGTGACTGAAGGGAGGAATATTGATGCAGCCCGATCTGGAACTGGTGCACATCCGCAAGGGCGAATCCTTCGCTGCCTGGCGGCATGGCTATCCGTTCCGCACCGTGCGCTGGCACTACCATCCCGAATATGAAATTCATCTGGTCGTGGCGACTTCAGGCACGTTCTATATCGGTGACTTCGTCGGTCGCTTCGGCCCCGGTCAGCTCATCATGACCGGTCCCAATCTCCCCCAGAACTGGATCAGCGAGATCGAGCCGGACGAGATCGTGCCGACACGCTCTCTCGTGATCCAGTTTCCGGAGAGCTTTATCGAGGATGCCTGCGCTTCCATGTCGGAGATGGATGTGGTGCGTGCGCTGCTGGATCGCAGCCGCCGCGGCATTCTGTTTGACGACGAGACGAGCGACCGCGTTCGCCCGCTGATTCTTCGGTTGATCGAAGCGCAGGGTCTGACGCGTCTGGCGCTTTTCTGGGAAATTCTCGACCTCCTGGTCAATGCGCCGTCTTCCGAGGTGCTGGCAAGCCTGAGCTACGAACTTGATCTGACCGGCATCGGTGACAGCGGTATCAACCGCGCTCTGTCGCATCTGCGCCAGCATCTGACGGAGCAGGTCGAGGAAATCGATCTTGCCGACATGGTGGGCCAGAGCCCGAGCGCCTTTTCCCGTGCCTTCAAGCGTCATACGGGAACGACGCTGGTGCGGTATCGCAATCAGTTACGCATTGATCTTGCCTGCCAGATGCTCTTGGCGGATCAGGAGGTGAAGGTGGCGGAGGTCTGCTATGATGTGGGCTTCTCCAACCTTTCGAATTTCAACCGGCATTTCCTGAAGCTGAAGGGAATGTCGCCATCGAGGTTCCGGACCATATTCGCGGCCCAGAAGGCGGCGGTCATGGCGGACTAAACCAGCGAGACATCACGGATTTTCACCAATTCGGGCAGAGGACTGTCCGGAAACGGGCCCTTATTGCCCAAACTTTCCAAACGGGAGGAAGTTACAATGACGATGAAATCGAAACTGCTGATGGCGACAGCCGCAATTGCAATGATGGCCGCTCCGGCGCTCGCGCAGGAAAAGCTGAAGATCGGCATGACCTTTCAGGAGCTGAACAACCCCTATTTCGTGTCGATGCAGGAAGCGCTGAAGGAAGCTGCGGCAAGCATCGGCGCTGACGTCGTCGTCACCGATGCCGGTCATGATGTGGCAAAGCAGATTTCCGATGTTGAAGACATGCTTCAGCAGAAGATCGACATCCTGCTCCTGAACCCCACCGACAGCGCCGGCATCGAAGCCGCCGTGCATGCCGCCAAGGCTGCGGGTGTGACGGTCGTTGCCGTCGACGCCAATGCCAATGGCCCGGTCGATACCTTCGTCGGCTCCAAGAACCGTGATGCAGGCTACAAGTCGTGCAAATACCTCGGTGAAGCGCTCGGCGGCAAGGGCGAAGTCGCAATCCTCGACGGCATTCCGGTCGTGCCGATCCTGCAGCGCGTTGAAGGCTGCAAGGCAGCGCTTGCCGAATTCGCCGACATCAAGCTGGTCGACACGCAGAATGGTCGTCAGGACCGCTCCGTTGCTCTCGGTGTTGTCGAAAACATGATCCAGTCGCGTCCGAACCTTGCCGGTATCTTCTCGGTGAATGACGGTGGTGCGATGGGCGCACTCGCTGCGATCCAGGGGTCCGGCAAGGACATCAAGCTGACCTCGGTTGACGGCGCTCCGGAAGCGGTGAAGGCAATTGCCGACGGTGGCCCTTTCATCGAAACCACCGCGCAGTTCCCGCGTGACCAGGTCCGTGTCGGCCTTGCCATGGCGCTTGCCCAGAAGTGGGGTGCCCGCGTCGTGCCGAAGGAAGTGCCGATCGACGTCATGGTCGTCGACAGCAAAAACGCCGGCGAGTTCAGCTGGTAAGAACTCCTCCCAGGCCCCGTCCCCGTCTTGTACGGGGGCGGGGTTAAATCCCGACCATTGAGGAGGGTGAAATGCTGGAACTGAATGGAATAAGAAAAAGCTTTGGCAAGATCGAAGTCCTGCGCGGCGTCGACCTTGAGGCGCGCGCCGGTGAGGTGCATGCGCTTCTGGGCGAAAACGGCGCGGGCAAGTCGACTTTGATGAAGATCCTGTGCGGCATTTTGCAGCCATCGGAGGGAACGATCCGCATCGACGGGCAGGATCGCCGCTTTGCCAATTATGACGAGGCGATTGCCGCCGGCATCGGCATCGTATTTCAGGAATTCAGCCTGATCCCCTATCTCAATGCCGTTGAAAACATGTTTCTTGCCCGCGAGATCCGCGGGCCGCTGCGCCTTTTGAACAAGGGCGCCATGCGCAAGCGCGCGGCCGAGATCATGAGCCGTCTGGCCGTGGATGTTCCGCTCGACGTGCCGGTGCATCGTCTTTCGGTTGCCCAGCAGCAATTCGTCGAAATCGCCAAGGCACTGTCGCTGGATGCCCGCATTCTCGTGCTCGACGAGCCGACCGCGACGCTCACCCCATCCGAGACCGAACACCTGTTCAAGGTCATGCGCGAGCTGCGGCGTCAGGGCGTGGCGATCATCTTCATTTCGCATCACCTCGAGGAAATATTCGAGATCTGCGACCGCATCACCGTTCTGCGCGACGGCGAGTTGATCGGTTCCTGCCTGACGTCGGAGGTCGATAATGACCGTCTGGTCGAGATGATGGTCGGCCGGCGTATCGAAGCGAGCTTCCCGCCGAAGCCGCAGCTTGATCCTTCCGCCGCAAAGGTGATCGAAGTCGAAGAGCTGCAGTTGAAGAAGGGTGGCCCCGTCTCGCGCTTTGCGTTGCGCAAGGGTGAAATTCTCGGCTTTGCCGGACTTGTCGGCTCGGGCCGCACGGAAACGGTTCTCGCCATGCTGGGCGCGCATTCCGCCTCGCGCCGCAAGATCAAGCTTGACGGCGTGGACACGCGTTTTTCCGGCCCTGATGAGGCGCTGATGCGCGGCATCGGCCTGCTGCCGGAAAGCCGCAAGGAGGAGGGGTTGATTACCAGCTTCTCCATCCTGCAGAATATTTCGCTGAACAATTATCGCAAATACCGCAAGGCCCACTGGTTCCTCGATCTCAAAAAGGAACTGGAATACACGACAAAGGCCATGGCGCAGGTGCAGGTCAAGGCGCAGGGTCCCTTTGCCCGCGTCGACACGCTTTCGGGCGGTAACCAGCAGAAGATCGTCATCGCCCGCTGGCTGAACCACGACATGCGCGTGCTGATCTTCGATGAGCCGACACGCGGCATTGATGTGGGCGCGAAGGCGGAAATCTATTCGCTGATGCGCGAATTCGCCGCGAAGGGCCATTCGATCATCATGATCTCCTCGGAGCTGCCGGAAGTGATCGGCATGTCGGACCGCGTCTGCGTGTTCCGCTCCGGCGGTATCGTCGCCACCGTCGAGGGCGCAGACATCAATTCAGAAACAATAATGACAAACGCCACCACCGGGAGGGTTGAACATGTCGCTTGATGCAAACACCGGCGTTGCCGCGAAAACGGGCGGTTTCAGTCTCGGCAACCTGCTGCGCTCACCATTGGCCCTGCCGCTGGCGGGCCTGATTGTCGTATCGATCCTCATGGGTCTTGCGAGCGACAATTTCTTCAGCGTCAACAACATCATGAACGTGCTGCGGCAGGTGTCCGTCGTCGGCATCCTTGCCGTCGGCATGACCTTCGTCATCCTCACCGGTGGCATCGACCTGTCGGTCGGCGCGGTCATGGCGCTTGTCGGCACGTTGTCCGCCGGCCTCATGGTGAATACTGGCCTGTCGCCCGCAGTTGCCCTGCCGGCTGGCCTCTTCATCGGGTTGGGCATCGGCATCTTTAACGGGGCGCTTGTCGCCTGGGGCAAGATGCCGGCCATCATCGTCACGCTCGCCACCATGGGCATGGCACGCGGTCTCGGCCTTATCTACTCCGGCGGTTATCCGGTCAGCGGCATTCCGAGCTGGATCTCCTGGTTCGGCGTCGGCCGCGTCGGTGTCGTTCCGGTGCCGGTCATCATCATGGTGGTGATCTATGCGGTGGCATGGGTGCTGTTGCAGCGCACGGCCTTCGGCCGTCACGTCTACGCGCTTGGCGGCAACGAGTTGGCGGCCCGCCTTTCAGGCGTGAAGACCCGGCGCGTCAAACTTGCCGTCTATGGCATCTCGGGCGTCACAGCAGCACTTGCGGCCCTCATCCTTACCGGCCGTCTGATGAGTGGTCAGCCCAATGCCGGTGTCGGCTTCGAACTGGATGCCATTGCGGCCGTCGTTCTCGGCGGTACGGCGATTGCCGGCGGCAGGGGTCTCATTCTCGGCACGCTCATCGGTGCGGTGTTGCTCGGTATTCTCAATAACGGCCTCAACCTGATGGGCATCAACCCCTATCTGCAGGATGTCATCAAGGGCGGCATCATCCTGCTGGCCATCTATATCGGGCGCGATTGGCGCTGAGCCGGCCCGGAAACATCTTCATAAACGCAGGAGAATTAAATGTCTGAATCGCTGCAAGGCAAGATCGCGGTCATCACCGGTGCCGCATCCGGCATCGGGCTTGCCACATCAGAAGCGCTTCTGGAACAGGGCGCGACCGTGGTCATGGTCGACTGGAACGAGAAAGCCTTGAAAGATCTGGCCGCCAGGCTTGGCGACCGCGCCATCCCGCAGGTGACGAACCTGCTCGATGCCGACAGCTGCAATGCCATGATCCCGGAAATCCTCGAGAAGGTCGATCATATCGACATTCTCTATTGCAATGCCGGCACCTATATCGGCGGTGAGCTGACCGAAACGACGCCTGAAGCCATCGACAAGATGCTGAACCTCAACGTCAACGCCGTCATGAAGAATGTGCAGGCCGTCGTGCCGCATATGTCGGAGCGCAAGACGGGCGATATCATCGTCACCTGCTCGATCGCCGGTCATTTCCCGACCTATTGGGAGCCGGTCTATTCCGGCTCGAAATGGGCGATCACCAGCTTCGTGCAGGGCATGCGCCGCCAGATGATCCCGCATGGCGTGCGCGTCGCGCAGGTCTCGCCAGGCCCGGTCGTGTCCGCGCTTCTCGCAGACTGGCCGGAGGAAAACCTCCGCAAGGCCAAGGAATCGGGTAGCCTTATCGATGCGAGCGAAGTGGCCGATGCCGTTATCTACATGCTGACGCGCAAGCGCACCGTCACCATCCGTGACATGCTGGTGCTGCCGACCAACTTCGACCGCGTCTAAAAACTTCAGGGGCGGCTGGGAAAATCGGAACCGGTCCAGCCGCTCCACATCGTTCAAGCACCGGATGATCCCCTCCGAGGAGTATCGCAAATGGCTTCCTACCTTGTTGGCGTCGATGTCGGGACAGGCTCGGCGCGGGCCGGTGTCTTCGATGTCGCGGGCAAGCTTCTCGCCACCGCCAAACGCCCGATCAGCATGCACCGCGAGGATGGCGGCATTGCCGAACAATCGAGCGGTGAGGTGTGGCAGGCGGTTTGCGACAGCGTGCGCGAAAGCGTTTCCCGCGCCGGTATCGATCCGGCCGAAGTTGCCGGCATCGGTTTCGATGCCACCTGCTCGCTGGTGGTGCGTGGACCGGATGATGAGACCCTGCCGGTTGGCGCGCCGGATCATCCCGAACGCGATATCATCGTCTGGATGGATCACCGCGCCGTTGAACAGGCGGAACGCATCAATGCCGGCGAACATGCCGTCCTGAAATATGTTGGTGGCCGCATCTCTCCCGAAATGCAGACGCCGAAGCTTTTGTGGCTTCGTGAAAACCGACCGGATATCTATGCCCGCGCCGAGCACTTCTTCGACCTGACGGATTTTCTGACATGGAAGGCTTCCTGCGCGCTTGATCGTTCCGCCTGCACGGTAACCTGTAAGTGGACCTATCTTGCCCATGAAAACCGCTGGGATGCGGAATATTTCAACCACATCGGGCTTGGCGATCTCGCCGAGCAGGGCTTCCGTCGCATCGGTGAAAGCGTCGTCCATCCCGGTACGGCATTGGGCGCGGGCCTCACCGAAGATGCGGCAAAAGCCATGGGGCTGGTTGCAGGCACGGCGGTTGCGGCAGGTCTTATCGATGCGCATGCCGGTGGCGTTGGCACGGTGGCTGCGGGCGGTGATGCATCGCGATGCCTCGGTTATGTCTTTGGAACCTCGTCCTGCACCATGACGACCACCGCCGAACCCGCCTTCGTGCCGGGTGTCTGGGGGCCCTATTATTCCGCCATGGTGCCCGGCGCTTGGTTGAATGAGGGGGGCCAGTCTGCCGCCGGTGCGGCCATCGATTATCTGGTGCAGTTGCACCCCGCTTTTGCCGAGGCGAAGGTGCTTGCCGAGAAGGAAGGCAAAGCCTTGGCGGTGTGGCTTGCCGACCGCGCGCTCAGCCTTGCAGCATCCGCTTCCGCCGCAGCTGAGATCGCCGAGGATTTTCATGTGGTGCCGGAATTTCTCGGCAACCGTGCGCCCTTTGCCGATCCCCATGCCCGCGCGGTCATTGCCGGTTATGGCATGGAGACCGGAGTGGATTCGCTCGTCGCGCTTTATGTGGCGGGCCTTCTCGGCCTCGGTTACGGGCTTCGCCAGATTATCGAAACGCAGGCCCGCAACGGCGCGCCGGTGGAAACCATCAGTGTCAGCGGCGGGGCCGGCGCTCATCCGCTTGCCCGGCAGTTGCTGGCCGATGCGACTGGCCTTCCGGTCGAACTCACCGAATGCGAAGAGCCGGTGCTTCTCGGATCTGCGATGCTTGGGGCCGTTGCCGCCGGAACCTATCCGGATCTGATGGCAGCGATGCCCGCCATGTCGCGGATTGCCAAATGTGCTTCGCCCGATCCTGCTTTTCAAAAGGTTCATCAGTCGCGGTACGACGCGTTTCTGGCGCTCCAGAATGCGGCGCGGGCCATTCGCTCCGCCAGCCGTTCCTGAAACGCGTCACAAGCTTAGATCATCCGGCCGTATTGGCCGCTAAATAACGAGGATTCCATGCAATTTTCCGGAAAATCCGTCATCATCACCGGCGCAGGAAAAGGAATCGGCCGCGCCTGTGCGCAGCTGATGGCTGCACGCGGTGCGGAAGTCGTGGCGATCAGCCGCACGCAGTCCGATCTCGACAGCCTGAAAAGCGAAATCGGCGGCCGTTCGATCCGCGTCGATCTCGCCGATGTGGCCGCAACGCGGGCGGCCATGATCGAGGCGGGGCCGTGCGATTTCCTGATCAACAGCGCCGGCATCAATGTGCTCGAAAGCGTGCTCGATATGAGCGACGAAGGCTATGAGGCCGTGCTTGGCATCAACCTGCGCGCCGCTCTCGTTACCTGCCAGGAATTCGCCCGTGCCCGCGTTGCGAAGGGTGGCGGCGGTGCGATCGTCAACATCACCTCCATTGCCGGTCACCGCGGTTTTCAGGATCACCTCTGCTATGCGGCGTCGAAGGCCGGACTTGAAGGTGCAACGCGGGTTCTCGCCAAGGAACTCGGTCCGCATGGCATTCGTGTCAACGCTGTCGCGCCAACCATCACGCTGACGGAACTGGCTGCGGAAGCGTGGAACGATCCGGCCAAGAGCGAACCGATGATGGTTCGCCATCCCTTGAAGCGCTTTGCCGAGGCCGAAGATGTTGCGCAAAGTATCGCGCTGCTTCTGTCGGATGATAGCAGCATGATTTCCGGTGCCGTACTGCCCATCGACGGCGGTTTCCTTGCCGTCTGAAACGGCCGCGTCTCGCAAATTTTGCGAATAAAATCCGAAAACCTCTCCCCCTAAATCTTCGGTACGAGGCCGAACGGGGAGAGGCTTGTCGTTATTCTTCGCCCGGCTGTTTGTCGGGCTTTTCCTGAAGATTAGTGGCGGTGCTCAGGCATGTCCTTGAGCTGGTCCTTGGTCCATGAGGTGACCGCGTGGACATCACCGTCCTCGTCGCGCATGAAATCGAGGTCGCTGAGCGGTACTGCGACGGGCTTTGCGCCGATACCGAGAAAGCCACCGACATCAATGATCGCGGTGCTGCCAGCGCCGACGCCGTGGACATGATCGACCTTGCCGACTTTGTGGTTATCCGCGCCATAAACAGTCGCGCCTTCCAGAACGGACGAAACCAGTTCGGTTTTGACGAGGCGTACATGATTGGTGTGATCCACTTTTCTTTCTCCTGCTTGGGGTTACAGGACAGGAACTCGTGCATGGCGAAACCGTTCCATCCGCATCGTGCCAAAATGGCATAAGCACCGTCAATCCGGTGTCACCAAACCGGAATAACGTTTCAAAGCGATATTATCTGTTGGGCTTGATTTGATTGAGCCAATTCCCTCAAAAATCATGCTTGAAAAGATTGAACGCGCGTGCAATATGAACGCGTGTTCAATCTTTCTAGAGATGGTTATTTCGCATGGACCTGATGCCCTATCCGGATACGTTGGCAGCCCGTGCCGAACTGTGCCGCAGCATTATTCTTTCCGCAGGCGAACTGGTGCTGAAAGGCTTTGAGGGTGAGGCGACGCGCAGCTTCTCGATGAAGGGTCCGCAGGACTTTCTGACGGTGACGGATGCTGCCTCCGAAGCGCATATTCGCGGTGCGATCTCGGCCTGCTTTCCCAATGACAGTTTTTTTGGCGAGGAGGGCGGCGGTGTAATCGGCGACCGTGTCTGGGTCGTCGATCCCGTGGACGGCACCGCGAACTTCGCCCGTGGCATACCGCATTTCTGCATTTCTATCGCCTATGTTGAAAATGGGCGAACCGAAATCGGCGCGATCTACAATCCCGCGCTCAACGAGCTTTATTTCGCCCGCCGCGGCGAGGGGGCGACACGCAACGGGCAGCCGATCCGGGTTGCGGAAACGCAACGTTTCGATGCGGCATCAATCGAAATGGGCTGGTCGACGCGTATAGCCAATGCCACCTATCTCGATGTCGTCAAGAACCTGCTCGATATGGGCACCAATGTGCGCCGTGCCGGTTCCGGCGCGCTGGCGCTTGCCTATGTTGCCGATGGCCGTTCCGATGCCTATCTCGAATTGCACATGAATTCATGGGATTGTCTTGCGGGACTGTTACTCGTCAGCGAAGCTGGCGGCGATGTCTGCCCCTTCCTGGAGATTGGTAGTCTTGAAGATGGTGGGCCGGTGCTGGCCGCAGCTGGCGGCGTTGCGAGCGGCGTCAGCCAGGCATCGAAGATACCATTGGCAGAGCGGCAGCCTTCGGATCGGCAGCAGGCCCTATCGGCGTGAATTTAGACGGGCACCCTTCCGTGAAGGGTGCTTGGTGTATGTGGAGGAATGACATGGATGGACCCGTTTATGCCCGGCCTGCGATCAGCCTGATTGCGAAAGGGCTCGGCCCGCATAATGCTGCGCTTTATATCGGCGGCAGCGATGGTGCGAGCGATCTCGGGCTCCTGCGCCGGCACGGCATTACCACCGTCGTTAATTGCGCCGTCAATCTGGATATCAATCTCGTGCAGGCAACGGCGGAAGAGGGCGACAGGCGTGCCGTGGGTTATGGCGATATCCGCTATTACAAGCTCGGTCTCATCGATGGCGAAGGCAGCCCCGACACCATGATGCTGGGGGCCTACTACATCCTCGACGGTGCGCTTCGCCAGACCATGCCGAAGCGGGAAACCTATCCCTTCCCCGATGGTGGCAATGTGCTCGTCAATTGCCGCAGCGGCCGCAGCCGGTCCGTATCATTGGTCGCGCTCTTCCTGCACAAGCAGCAGCCGCATCTCTATCCCACACTTGACGATGCACTGGCCGTGATCCGCACGAAGCGGGAATTGCGCCCGGATGAATGGTTCGAGACGCCGAAACCTATGCTCTATGCCGCAGCCCGCCGTGCTTCCGACTGGATTGACATGGTCGAGGGCAGAAAGACTGTTCAATCATGCTGAAACGCACGCTTCCCTCCGTCGCCGTCATTGCCGATGCCCATTTTCATGACACGGCGGCCGATTTCGGTTTCCCCGGCATAGAGATCGGTGGTGAGCGCATCACCATGCGCAGCTGGTCGGATACGCGCGAATCCACCCGGGTTTTCAACGAAAGCGCCGATGCGTTGCATGCCGCGCTCGAAGAGGTGCGGCAGCGCGGCATTCGCCACGTGGTGCTGCTTGGCGACTATACCGACGACGGCCAGCGGGCGACCTCCGAGACGCTGAAGGGTATTCTGGAGCACCATCGCAATGCCCATGGCACCGCCTTTTATGCATTGCCCGGAAATCACGATATTTTCGGCCCGCGTGGCCGGCACCATACCAAGGAGTTCCTGACGGAGAACGGCAAATGCCTTTCCGTTTCGAGCGATGCGCGGCGGGCCGGCGAACGGGTCGTGATCAGCGACCGGATGTATTGCGAGGGTTATCCTGCGGGCCTGGAGCCAATGGCGGCCTTCGGTTATTTCCGCCGGCCGGACTACCTGCACTGGGAAACACCGTTCGGGCTTTCCGATGCGGCGGAAGACCGCCTCTACGAGGTGCGCTCGCCCGATGGCCGCAATGTCTACCAGCTGATGGACGCTTCCTATCTGGTGGAGCCGGAACCCGGCCTCTGGCTGCTGATGATCGACGCCAATATTTTCGAACCGCTCGACGGTACTTTCGAGAGGGGTGAAGAATCAGCCTTCACCGACAGCACCTCCGGCGGCTGGAATGCGCTCTTGCGCAGCAAACCCTTCATCATCGACTGGATTGCCGATGTGCGTGAGAGGGCGGAGGCGCTCGGCAAGACCTTGCTCGGTTTCTCCCACTATCCGGCGCTCGATCCCTTCGATGGCGCAAGCGGTGCCGAAAGCGCGCTGTTCGGCGAAACCAATGTCGTGCGCCGCACGCCTCGAAAGGCAGTTGAGGATGCGTTGATCAAGGCCGGGCTTAAACTTCATTTTAGCGGGCATCTGCATGTGGAAGGTGTGACCCGCCGCGGGGAGGGCGAAACCTCGCTCACCAATATCGCCGTGCCGTCCCTGGTCGCCTTTCCGCCCGCCTTCAAGATTGTGCATCCTTCGCAGCACGAAGTTTCCGTCGAAACGGTGGAAATGGCCGCCCTGCCGATCAACGATCGCATTTGCCGGGGTTATGCGCAGGAAACCGCACTTGCGGGCGAGGATGAGGATGCGGCGTTTGCGGCGGGCGATTACGGTGATTTCCTGCTTGGCCATAAACGCGCGCTGATCAGGCATCGTTATTTCACAAAGGAGTGGCCAGCCGGGATCGTGGCGGCGATTGCGGATAAAACCGTATCGGAGGTTATCGGCCTGCTGGGAGAGCAGAATATTGCCCCGCATGATGCCGTCCTGTCCTCCGGACTGCCGATGTTCGAGCTGATTGCCGACTGGTATTGCCTGCGTCAGGGCGCGGGCCTGGCGCTTGCGCATATCGAGCCTCAACGGCTTTCCCTTTACCGGGTGCTGGCGGCGCGTTTTGGCCGCGAGCCCGATCATCACGACGGTTCGGTCAAGAGTTTTATCGAAATCTTCTTCGGCGCCCTCGGGCTGTTTCTAGAGCGTGCCGAAGGCGGTTCGCAGCATCTGGAACTGCGTCTCACACCGCAACGTCAATCCATGGCGGTGTGATACGAAGATTTTTTCGCCGCAATCGGCGATGTGAACGGGGCATCTCAGCGGCCCCTCCGGGAAGAGTGGCGGCAGGCAGGACAGGCGAGGTGATCTAGTGGAATCGGTCGTTGTCAGCATCAATCTGTTCGGTGCGGTGGCCCTGCTGCTTTTCGGCCTTGGGCAGATCAAGGAAGGGATGTCCCGCGCTTTCGGCGCCAGGCTTCGCATCGGGCTGGCGGCCGGTACCCGCGGCGGGTTTCGCTCCTTCATCGCCGGCCTCGTGGCGACGATCGCCCTGCAGAGTTCGACTGCCACGGCGCTGATGGTCGCCTCCTTCGTCGAAAAAGACCTCATCGCTCCGGCGATGGCGCAGATCGTGCTGCTCGGCGCCAATGTCGGCACCGCCACAACGGCGTGGATTGTCGCACTCGGGCTTGGCTGGTTGTCGCCCATGCTGATCCTTGCCGGCGTCATTTTGCTGCGCGGAAAATCGGTGCAGCGACAGGGCGCGGGTGCGGCCCTTGCCGGCGTCGGTCTGATGTTGCTTTCCCTGCATCTTCTCTCGGCGGCCACGGATCCCATCCGGCAGTCGCAGTCGCTGAACCTCTTCATTTCCATGCTTGGCAATGCCTGGCCGGTTGCATTGATCTTTTCGGCGGTACTGGCCGTGCTGGCGTCCTCCAGCCTCGCCATCGTCGTTCTCATCCTGTCGCTTGCGGCAAGCGGCGGCATCGAAACGAGCCTTGTCATCGTGCTGGTGCTCGGCGCCAATCTCGGCGGCGCGGTTCCGCCGGTGCTGGCAACGCTGAAGGCGCCGGTTGCGGCGCGCCGGGTGGCGCTCGGCAACCTCATCGTCCGCACGACCGGCTGTGTCGCAGCCCTGCCGCTTGCGGGGTATGGCGCGGCACTGCTCGACATGTCGCCTTTCTCGCACGCCAATCTTGCTGTTGATGCGCATCTCATCTTCAACCTCACGGTTGCCGTCATCGCATGGCCGCTATCGCCCCTGCTGCTGCGGGTGACGACCGCGCTGCTGCCGGAAAAAGAGGGAGCCGAAAGCAGCCGCAGCTATCTCGACACGCACGATCTGAACCAGCCGGTTGCGGCTCTTGCCGGGGCGAGCCGCGAAGTGATGCTGGTCGGTGACCTGATCGAGCGCATGCTGCGTCAGGCAAGCGACGCCATGCGCGACAGCGATCTTTCGAAACTCAATGATATCAGCGCGCTGGAAGGTCGGGTCGATCGTATCCAGCACGCCATCAAGGTCTATGTCCTCAAGGTTGGCCGGGATGGATTGTGCCAGAAGGACCAGCGGCGCGCGATGGATATCGTCGAATATGCCATCAATCTGGAACATATCGGCGACATCATCGAGAAGGGTATCCGCCCGGAAATCGCCAAGAAGATCGACCTCGGTCTCAGCTTCTCCGATGACGGCAAAAGCGAACTGGAGCGTCTTTTCTCCATCACGCTCGACAATATCCGCATGGCGCAATCGGTTTTCGCAACCCGCAATGCCGATCTTGCCCGCCGGCTGGTCGAGGTGAAGGAGGATGTGCGGCGACTGGAAAAGCAGTCTTCGGACCGTCATCTCCAGCGTCTGCGCGATGGCCGGGCCGACAGCATCCAGACAAGCTCCGTGCATCTCGACATGCTGCGCGATCTGAAACGCATCAACGCCCATATCGCCGCCGTCGCCCATCCAATTCTCGATGAAAGCGGTCTTCTGATCGAAAGCCGGATCAAGCAGGCGGGTTAGAGCAAAATCGCGCAGCAATTTTATGCCCTGTGTGCATTTGTCTAACGCGCGGTAATGCGCTCGACCATCGCAACGGGCACGACCTGAAGCCGCGTTTCCGGCTCGTCGCTGTCAAGCGCGGTCAGGACCTTCTCGGTCAGCGCGTCGAAGGATTGGGCAACGGTGGTCAGCTGATAGCTTTTCCAGCCGGCCTGCGGAATATCGTCGAAACCGACGATCGACACGTCTTCCGGCACCCGGCGGCCCATTTCCAGCCGCGCCGCATCCATGAAACCGAGCGCGAGCAGGTCGTTCACACAGAAGGCCCCGTCTATCGTCTTGTCGACCAGCAATTCGCAGCCGGCCTGATAACCGCTGTCATAACTCGTCGAGCCGCCCGACCAGGGGACGACCTCGATGCCTTCGGTGGTCATGCGCTGGGTGAAAGCGCCGGCGCGGCGCAACTGTGCGGGCGTCTGGCTGCCGCTGGAAACGACCGCGACCTTCCTGCATTTTGCCTCCACAAGCCGCGTGGCGGCGAGATCGGCACCGTGGGAATCGTCGCTCAGCACCATGTTCGTATCGGTCCGGTCGAGGAGCCTGTTGATGAGGATGAGACGTACGCCGTTGGCGATGCACTCGTCGACGATCGAGGCCGGCGGTTCGCCGGACAGGACGATAATCGCCTGAGCGCGAAACTCGAAGAGCAGCTCGATCAGCGGCGCGATATCCTTGCGTGCATCCGCCGCGTTCAACAGCAGGCACTGCAGACCGCGACGCAAAAGGCCGATACTGAGCAGATCGAGCTGCTTTGAAATGAATGGCGAGCTGAGATTGGCCCCGACCACCCCGATGAGATTGGAACGGTCATTGTTAAGGCCCTGGGCCAGACGGTTGACGCGGTAGCCAAGTTCGTGTGCGGCCTTCAACACCTTGCGCCGGACAGCCTTCGATACGCTGCCGCCAGGGGTGAAAGTGCGCGAGACGGCGGAGCGCGAAACACCGGCCTTTTTCGCCACTTCTTCGGCCGTCACGAACCCTCGCGTCATTCAACTCCCCCTTGTGAAACCTCATGTCTGATATCACAGGCCATAGGGGATCGACTATTCCAATCGTAATATTTCTGCTGGCAGGCGCTCCTGTGCAGGAAAGGCGATCCCTGCTTTTGCCAGCAAATATATCGTCCTCTTCATCATCATTTTGCCGGAAAAGACGATTGCGCATGGGCCGGCGTAAAAATTTACAAAAATGAATCAATAAAATCATTTAAAAACAATATGATAAACCAATGATCGCGTGTGCATTTTTTCGTTGACAAAATGCCGTTTAGGATCGATCATGCATTCCAAGGTCAGGCATTTTATGGAATTTTCATTCTATATTTTGCTTGCCGGCGATGTTCCCAGGAGGAGCTGGATCATCGTTGCTTGCGGGCCTGATATGCCCGCTGCTGAAGCATTGACACATTGCTCATGTTCGACGCACGCGCCGCCTGTATCGCAGGTTGCGCGCAGGCGGATGCTTGCCCGCGTGTCGGAGCAATGTTGCGGCCATATGGGGAGGAATAATGGCTCTTTTAAGCGAATCAACGAAGGCGGAGGCACTGGGGCGTCCCCCGACGACCGCGCCTTCGGCATGGCAGGCCTGGCGATATCGCCTCAAGGTCGCGCTCAGGGAGCCGACGACACTCATCGGCGTGCTGACGGCGTTGCTTTTCACCTATCTGATCGTCGTTCCGATCATCTCGATTGTGCTCGATGCCGTCCGCGTCCAGTTTGGTCACGAACGGCGTCTCGGCAAGGATGTCGGTGATCTCACACTTTATTATCTCGACAGGGCGTTCTTCTCGCCCGTCGCAACGGATCTTTTCTGGCATCCGCTCTTCAACACACTCACCGTTGCTTTGGGGGCGATTGCGCTTTCGCTGGTTATCGGCACGGTGCTTGCTTGGCTTATCAGCCGCACGGATATGTTCGGTCGCCGCTGGTTTGCGACTGCGCTGATCGTGCCCTATATGCTGCCTGCCTGGACTTTCGCTCTTGCCTGGACGACGCTGTTCAAGAACCGCACCGTCGGTGGCCAGCCGGGCTGGTTCGAGGCGATGGGCCTGACACCGCCGGACTGGGTGGCCTATGGTCGCTTCCCGATCACCATCATCCTTGCCCTGCATTACACGCCTTTCGTCATCCTGCTGTTCGGTTCGGCGCTGCGCCGTTTCGACTCGCAGCTGGAGGATTCTGCCCGCATTCTCGGCGCCCATCGTTACCAGGTGGCTTTGCAGGTCATCCTGCCGCTGATGCGCCCGGCGCTGCTCTCTTCCATGGTGCTGATCTTTGCGAAGTGCCTCGGTGAGTTCGGCGTACCCTATGTTCTCGGCCTTCCCGTGAAGTTCGAGGTCCTGTCGACATCGCTGTTCCGCAGCATTGCCTCGCGCCAGACCGGTGTTGCCGGTGTCGTTGCGGCCTCGATCATGCTCATCGGCATCATCACGCTGATGATCGATGCTCGCCTCGTTCGCGAAGCCCGGCGTTTCGTGACGATCGGCTCCAAGGGTTCCATGAACCGGCAAAGCCGTCTCGGCAGAATGCGTCTTCCGGCAACGGGCTTTGCGGCCGCTGTCTTCATTCTCAGCGTTGGCCTGCCTTTGCTTACACTCGCTCTCTCGACCGTCATGAAGATGCCGGCCAAATTCACGTTCGACAATTTCACGCTCGACTACTGGATTGGCAGCAATCTCAACACGGTGGCCTTGCAGACCGGCGTTCTTCTGAGCCCCGATCTCTGGGCGGCGGCCAAAAACACGATGATGATCGTCGGTCTTGCCTCGCTCACATCAGGCGTTCTCGGCCTGCTGGTCGGTTACGTCGTCATCCGCACGCCGGTGCGGGCGCTCTCGGTCTATCTGCGTCAGGTCACGTTCCTGCCCTATCTGGTGCCGGGCATCGCCTTTGCCGCCGCCTATCTCTCGCTGTTTGCGGTGCCACGCGGGCCGATGCCGGCACTCTATGGCACGGTGACAATCCTTATCCTGGCGTTGATCGCCGACCAGATGCCCTATGCTTCACGTGCGGGTATCTCGGCCATGACACAGCTTGGAAAGGACCCGGAAGAGGCGGCGCAGATTGCCGGTGCCGGCTGGTTCCGCCGCATGATCTCGATCGTCATTCCGATCCAGAAGGGATCGCTGGTGACGGGGGTTCTGCTGCCTTTCATCTCGGGCATCAAGGGCCTCAGCCTGTTCGTGATCCTCGCCGTGCCAAGCACGGATGTCCTGACCACCTATTCGCTGCGGCTGGTCGATTACCACTATACGCAGGCCGCCAACGCCGTGGTGCTGATCATCGCCGGCATTGCCTATTTCGGCACCCTGCTGGCCCAGAAACTGACCCGCACAAATCTTGCAGAAGGACTTGGAAGCTGATGCCTACCATCAACCTGCGCGGGGCGCAGAAAAACTACGGTGTGAATTCCGCAAATGCGGTTTCCGATCTCGATCTCGAAATCCGCGACGGCGAATTCATGTGCCTGCTCGGCCCTTCCGGCTGCGGCAAGACCACGACGCTGCGCATGATCGCGGGCCTTGAAAACCTTTCCGGCGGGGAAATCCGTGTCGGCGACAGGGTGATAGACTCGGTCAACGACGGCATATTCGTGCCGCCGGAAAAGCGCGAAATGGGCCTCGTCTTCCAGAGCTACGCGCTCTGGCCGCATCTGACCATCGAGCGCAACACGGATTTCGGCCTGCGCCTGCGCAAGCTGCCGAAGGCCGAGCGTGAAGCACGCGTCGAGCGCGTCATGCAGGCGCTAGACATCGCCAAGTACCGCGACCGTTATCCCTCGCAGCTTTCCGGGGGGCAGCAGCAGCGTGTGGCGCTTGCCCGCATGCTGGCCGTCAATCCGGGTGTGCTGCTTTTGGATGAGCCGCTGTCTAACCTCGATGCCCGGCTTCGGCTGGAAATGCGCGCCGAGCTGAAGCGACTGCACAAGGAGTTCAAGACCACCATCGTCTTCGTGACGCATGACCAGTGGGAAGCCATGACGCTTGCCACAACCATTGCGGTGATGAACGAGGGCACCCTGCAGCAGATGGGCACGCCCAACGATATCTACGACCGCCCGGCCAACCGCTTCGTCGCCGAATTTGTCGGCAGTCCGCCGATCAATATCCTGACCTTCGGCCAGCCCGGTGTGTCCGATATCGCCGACAATGCGGAGGCCTATTTCACAACGCGTTATCCGCAACTGCGCGGCATTGCCTCGGTCGGCATGCGGCCGGAGGTGATGGGTTATGCGGCAAGGCGGGAGGATGTGCCACAGGGCAGCTTCCTCGGAGAAATGACGGTGACGGGCGTGCTTCCCACAGGTGGCAGCTGGATTCTCGAATTGAGGAGCGAGAACCACACGCTGTTCCTGACCACCCATGCCCTGCCGCGCATCGACAGCGGCGACCGCGTGTTTTTCCACGTGCCGCCGGAGGCCCTGCATGCCTTCGACGCCAAGGGGCAGCGGATCACCGAGGCGGACACGGTGCTGAGGAGCAGTTCCTACAACTGAAAACGACGAAAAGACTGACAATCGCTTGCTGAAGGAGGAGCAGTATGAAGCGGAAAATGACGGGCGGCCTTTGCCGTCTCCTGTGTGCAACGGCAATTGCCGCAACGCTTGGCGGCGTGGCGAAGGCGGGGGAGCCTTTCGACCTCAATGCCCTGATCGAGGCTGCCAAAAAGGAAAAGCCGATCACCGTCTATGACAGTACGGGCAAGATCGTGGAAATGGCGAAGAACTTCGCCGCAAAATATGGCGTGGGCGCAGAGGGCGCGAAGGTAAAGGCGTCCGCTCAGCTGGAAATGGTCATTCGCGAGGCGCGGGCCAACAATATTCAGGGTGACGTCTCGATCATCAGCGATGCGCCGGCGGCGATGGCGCAGCTTATTCCGATGGGCTTTGTCGAAAGCTGGCTGCCGCCGGATCTCGCGGGCAATATTCCGCCGGAATATCAGGATCCGCTTACCGTCGTCACCAGCGCCAATGTCTGGACTTACAATACCGAGCTTTTCGACAAATGCCCCGTTTCCAACATCTGGGAACTGACCGATCCGAAGTGGAAGGGCAAGGTGGCGATGCAGGACCCGCTCGGCAAGGCATCCTATGTCGACTGGTTCAACCAGATGGCAGCGCATGGCGATGGCGAGGTGAAGGCCGCCTATAAGGCGCTTTACGGCAAGGAGCTGGAGACCGCAGAGACAAGCGCGACGGCGGCCTGGGTGAAGGCGCTGGCCGCCAACGCGCCGCTTCTGACCGATGCCGATGCGGCGGCGGCCGAGGCCGTTGGTACGCCCGGCCAGAAAGAGCCATTCATGGGCCTCATCAGCTCGGCGAAGTTCCGCGACAATGCCGACAAGGGCATGAAACTCGGCCTCTGCAAGGAGCTGAAGCCGTGGATCGGCTGGCTTTATCCGGGCGTCGGCCTGATCACCAAGGGCACCGATAGCCCGAATGCGGCAAAGCTCTTCATTCACTACGTCATGACCGCGGAAGGCATCGCGCCACAGGCGATCGACGGCAAGATGTCCACCAATAAAGACGTGAAACTGCCCGCCGACGAGCCTTCCGGCATCGGCGCCGTGCTTGATCGCGTTCTGCCTTACAGCATGGCCACCAGCCTTGAAGACTGGGATGCACGCGAAACCTGGCAGGACTTTTGGCGCGTGAACTACAAAAAATAACGGGGGAACGACGCAGTGACTATCATGACCAAGAACCGATATGGCGGCGGGCGGCGGCGGATGGCCGCCTCCGCACTCAGCCTCATCTTCTCGCTTTCGCTTGGCGGCGCTGCCCATGCGCAGGACGCCTTCAATCTCGATGCGCTTATCGACGCTGCGAAGAAGGAAAAACCGATCACCGTCTACGCGGTGACCGGCAAGATCGTCGATACCGCGCAGGCCTTCACCGCCAAATACGGCGTGCAGGCGAGCGGCAAGAAAGTGAACGAGGCAACGCAGGTCGAGCTGATGATCCGCGAACATCGCGCCGGCAATGTCGTCGGCGATGTCAGCGTCGCAACGGATGTCGCCTCCGCCATGGGGGAACTTCTGCCGGAAGGCATCGCCACCAGCTGGTCACCGCCGGATATGGAAGGTGATATTCCGCAAAAGCTGCGCGATCCGCTCGTGGTCGTCTCGGATCCGCATGTGTGGACCTATAATACCGAGAAATATGACAAATGCCCGGTCACCAATATCTGGCAGCTGACGGAGCCGCGTTGGAAGGGCAAGCTTGCCATGCTCGATCTTTTCGACAAGCCGCTTTATGCCGACTGGTTCAACCAGATCGAAACCCATCACGATGCCGATGTCGCCAGGGCCTATGAGGACCTTTACGGCAAGAAGCTGGAAACGGCTGAAAAAAGCGCGACGGCCGCCTGGGTGAAGGCCTTTGCCGAAAACGCTCCTTTGCTGTCGGATTCGAGCACGGTTGCCGATGCGGCGGGTGCTCCGGGGCAGACCGATCCCTTCTTCGTCATCACCTCGGCGGCGAAATATCGTGACAATGAGGCCAAGGGGCTGAAGCTCGGTCTTTGCAGCGGCGTAAAGCCTTTTTCCGGCTTCCTCTATCCCGGCTTCGGCCTGATTGCCGGGCAGACCAAAAGCCCGAATGCGGCAAAGCTTTTCCTGCATTACCTGATGACGCAAGAGGGCATCGCGCCACAGACGGTGGACGGCAAGATTTCCGGCAACACGAAAATCGCCCTGCCGGCGGATGAACCCTCGAAGGTCGCCGATCATCTCGACGAGCTGATGGCTTTCGATGCTGCAACGGCGGCCGACGATCTCGACAAGCGCGAAGGCTGGCAGGATTTCTGGCGTGTGAACTACAAAAAATAACGGCAGGGCGGGCGCGAGCCTGCCTTGTCTTTTCCTTGGGAGGGGAACGATGAGAAGAAGCAGATTTTTATCGATGACGGCGATAGCGACTGTCGTTGCAGGCTTATCCGCAATGAGTGCCACGGCCGAAGAAACCTTCGATCTCGATGCGATCTTGGCGGCCGCGAAGCAGGAAAAGCCGATCAATATCTACGACAGCACCGGCAAGATCGTGGAAATGGCGGACAAGTTCAGCGCCAAATACGGGCTGAAGGCGACAGGCGTGAAGGTTTCCGCCAACAGTCAGCTGGAAATGATCATCCGCGAGAGCCAGTCCGGCAACGTGCAGGGCGATGTGGTGCTGATCACCGATGCGCCATCGGCGCTCGCGCAGCTTCTGCCGGCGGGTTTTGTCGAGAATTATCTGCCGGGCGACATGGTGGCGAAGATCCCGGCGCAGTTCCAGAACCCGCTGGCAATTTCCACCAACGCCAATGTCTGGGCCTATAATACGGAAGCCTATGACAAATGCCCGGTGAGCAACATCTGGGAACTGACCGAGCCGAAATGGAAAGGCAAGGTCGCCATGGTCGATCCCTTGAGCAAGAGCACCTATACGGACTGGTTCAACCAGCTCGAAGCCCATGGCAATGAAAAGGTGGCGGCCGCCTACAAGGCGCATTTCGGCAAGGATATCGAAAAGGACGCGGCCGCAGCCTGGATCAAGGCGCTGGCGCAGAACGGCCCGCTTGCCACCGATGGCGACGACCCCGTGGCGGAAGCCGTCGGCGCGCCCGGCCAGAAGCAACCCTTTTTTGGTCTGCTGAGTTCGGCCAAGTTCCGCGACAATGCCGACAAGGGCTACAAGCTCGGCCTCTGCACCGGTCTCGATCCTTGGGTCGGTTGGACTTACATCAAGCTTGGGCTGATCGCGTCGAAGACCAAAAGCCCGAATATGGCGAAGCTTTTCGTCCATTACGTCCTGACGGAAGAGGGCATCGCCCCGCAGATGAAGGACGGCAAGCTGCCGACTAACATCGACATCAAGATGCCGGCTGACGAGCCTTCGGGACTGATGAAGGTTGCCGACAGGCTGATGGGGTATGATTCCGCCACGGGCCTCGACGATTTCGATCGTCGCGAGGAATGGCAGGATATTTGGCGCGTCAATTACAGGAAATGATCCCGGCTGGCGCGGCCCCTGCCGCGCCGGTCCCTCCTTTGAGAACGAACAGACTGGATATGCCGATGCAAAGCCCTTCTTCAACCGAACAGAAACCTGAAAACGAGGAGGCGTTTTCCCGCTCGGTGCGGCTGATGAAAATAGCCGAGGCGGCGGCGCGTGCCGTGCGCGATCCGCTGCTGACGGCATTCCGATCGGACATGGCCGTGGACTACAAGGTCGATCTCCACGACATCGTCACCATTCACGACAAACGCGCCGAAGCCGCGATCCGCGCCGTCATTCTCGAACGGGAACCCAATTCGGCGATCATGGGCGAAGAGGGCGGCCAGATCGGCAGCGGTGATGTGCAATGGTATGTCGATCCCATCGACGGCACGGCGAATTTCGCACGCGGCCTTGCCTTCTGGTGCGTATCGATTGCCGCCGTCATTAACGGCGAGGCCGTTGCCGGCGTGGTCTATGATCCCGTGGCGGATCAGATGTTTTCCGCCGACCTTGAGGCTTCCTATCTGGACGGAGACAAGCTGCGCTCCCGCAGTGTTGCAGACGAGACCCGGGCGACTTTGATCACCGGTTATCCTGTCTCGCGAGATTTCCGGCTGGATGGGCGGGACGCGGCGCTCGCCAATTTCGGCGCTCTTGTCGAGACCTTCTCGACATTGCGCCGGCCTGGCAGCGCCGCGCTCAGCATCGCCCATGTTGCGGCGGGCTGGACGGATGCGGCTACCGGTTTCGGCGTCAATGCCTGGGATGTGGCCGCAGCCATCCTCATTCTGAAGAATGCCGGCGGAACCTATGAAGCGCTGACCCTTGGAAAGGTGGCGGAGGGATCGGCCGATTTTCTCTGCCCCGGTTATATCGCCACGGGCGAGGGGGCGAACTACCCGACATTGCAGCGGGTGGCGCGGTCCATATCCGCAAGCCGCATCGCCAGGACAGCGATCCCACAAGACCAGGCGGCTGCCAACGCCTGAACAAGCAAAGACATGACGGCGGCCATATCGGCGCCGATGGAGACATGACATGCCGCAACCGGAAAAGACCCTATCCCGAGAACAGGAAACCGGCGAGTTGCCGAAGCTCAGCCGCATCTATGAGCGGCACCCGCTTTATGGCGTTGACCTTTTCATTTCGGGCAAGGAAGGCGCCAGTGATCTCAAGCTTCTGCGTGAGAGCGGCATCACCACCGTCGTCAATTGCGCCGTCAATCTGGATTTCAATTTCGTAGAGCAGCCGCAGATCGTTTCCGATCATGAGGGCAGTGTCTATGGGCCGGGTGAAATCCGCTATTACAAGATCGGCCTGATCGATGGCGATGGAAATCCCGATACCCAGATGGTTGCGGCCCACTATATCCTACGGGCGGCGCTGGAACAGATCCTGCCCGACAAGCCGTCCTATCCCCGGCGGGAGCGCGGCAACGTGCTGATCAATTGCCGCGGCGGCCGTTCGCGATCCGTCGCCGTCGTTGCGCTTTTTCTGCATCTGACGCTGCCAGTGGAATTCCCGACGCTTGACGATGCCGTCAGCTTTGTTCGCGTGAAGCGCGAATTGCCGGAAAACGAATGGTACAAGGCGCCGAAGCCCGTGCTTGCGGATGCCGCCCGCCGTGCCGCCGGGTGGATTAGCATGATCGATGCCGCGCATTGAAGATGGCGGCGACTGCTGATTAGGTTCCGCAGGACTCATGCGTTTGGCAAAGCCGTAGCATCCGCACCCCGTCACCCCGGACTAGATCCGGGGTCCAGTGCGATCAAGTCCTTGATCGCAAAAGACTTGTTTCTCACGGCGCAGACGCGCCGTGACTGGATGCCGGGTCAAGCCCGGCATGACGGAAGAGAGATTTTCCTCGATCTGAGTTCCGGGTTCCCCCGGCTCACGCCTCATGAAGCGCATTGTTCCACGCCCGGACTTTCTCGATGTTCCTGTCGGAGCGGGAAACGATCTCGAATTCGAACCCATCTCCGGCAACACGCTCGCCGACCTCCGGAAGGCGATTGAGACGCCACAGGATGTAGCCCGCGACGGTGGAATAACGGTCGGCATCGTCCACAAGGTCGATGTCGAGAAGGTAGGATGCCCTTCTGACATCGACGGCGCCGTCGATAAGCCAGGAACCGTCTTCGGCCTTTTCCGAAATCAGCAGTTCCTCGCCTTCGTCCGGGAATTCGCCGGCGATCGCCTCGAGAATATCCGTCGGGGTGGTGATCCCCTGAAGCGTGCCATATTCATCGATGATGACGGCCATCTGCAGCGGCGATTTACGCAGCTGTTCCATGACCTGCAAGGCGGTGGCGCTCTCGTGTACGACAAGCGGCTGCCGCAGAGAGCTTTCGAGGTTCAGTCTTCCATCCCGCAGAAGATCGCGCAGCAGGTCCTTCGTGGCGGCGACGCCGAGGAAGGAATCCAGTCTGCCCTGTGCAAGCATCAGACGGGAATGGTCGAGTTCGAGCAGGCGGTTTCTCAGCGTGTCGGGATCGGCATCGACATCCAGCCAGTCTATTTCCGTCCGTGGCGTCATGATCGAAACGACAGGGCGTTCGGCAAGCGTCAGCACGCCGCGGATCATGTCTTTTTCCTCGGATTTGAACAGATCGCTTCGCGCCGCCTGTTCCGCTATCACATCGGCGGTGTCGCCGAGAGGCTGTTCGCCGACCCGGCCGCCGAGAAGCCGGAGAATGGCGTCTGAGGTCCGCTCGCGCATGTCGCCGGCGGTGATGCGTCTTTCGCGGTTGCGTCTGCCGAGCTGGTTTGCCGCCTCGATCAGCACGGAAAAGCCGATGGCCGCATAGAGATAACCCTTCGGCAGGTGGAAACCGAAACCTTCGACGATGAGGCTGAAGCCGATCATCAGGAGAAAACCAAGGCAGAGAATGACCACGGTCGGATGTTTCGACACGAATGTCATCAGCGGTTTCGATGCCGCCATCATCACGGCCATGGCCACGCAGACGGCGGTGATCATCACCCAGAGATTATTGACCATGCCGACGGCGGTGATGACGCTGTCCAGCGAGAAGACGGCATCGAGCACGACGATCTGCACGATGACCTGCCAGAAGACCGCATGGACCACCTTGCCCTGCTTCGGTTTGTGATCACCCTCCAGCCGTTCGTGCAATTCCATCGTTCCCTTGGCGAGAAGGAAAGCGCCACCGAGAATGAGGATGAGATCACGTCCGGAGAAGGAGAATTCCGCGATGGTGAAGAGCGGCCTTGTCAGCGTGACGATCCAGGAAATCGAAAACAGCAGCAGGACGCGCATGATAAGCGCCAAGGACAGGCCGATGAGTCGCGCCCTGTGGCGCTGGTGCGGAGGCAGCTTGTCGGCGAGGATCGCAATGAAGACGAGGTTGTCGATGCCGAGGACAACTTCGAGGACGATAAGGGTAACGAGGCCGATCCAGATGTTCGGATCTGCGAGGAATTCCATGGTCAGGGGCCTTTATGGGAACGGGTGCGAACGCGCAAAGCCCCGGACTGAACATCCGAGGCTGAAACCCGTTTCGTTGAGGAAAACAAGAAAGGACGAGGCTGGCTTCGCTTTACGCAAGCCAGCCTCGTTCGGTGTCGACTATCGTCGCTACTGTCGCCTTCGTCAGGCATATCGCGGAATTATCCCACTATCAGTCAATTCTTGTGCAGCCGGAACTAGCAGGTTTTCAGTGGATGGAAAAGTGTTTTTGCATGCTTCAGCCGTGTGCCGGCAGGCAATGGCAATCTTGGCGTGCAGAAATAAGGTGATATCCGGCGCAAAGATGCCATGTGCCGGGTTCTTTGCGCGATTGCCGATCATCAAGAAAAACCAGGCGGTTACCGGGTTTTTTCGCCGATATCCGAGGTCGTCCGTCGGTCAATCGCCTTGCCATCGAGAATATTCTTCAAAATGTCGAGGCGGTCGTTGATCAGCCATCCATAATAGTTTTCGACCGGCAGACGGTTTTTGGCACCCGCATCCACAGCGGTGCGCAGGCGTTCAGCGCGACGCCGGGGCTGGCCGACATTGTAGAGGGTGGCGGTAATGCCCGGATTGCCGGAAATGTCGAAGCCTTTTTCCCGATAGGCGTCGATCGCGTCCCGCAAAATGGCGGCGATGTAAATGATGCTCCGGTCGGGATCCATGACGTCGCGGTAAATATCCGCCGGTTTCTCCGCAGAAAGTTTCGGCAGGCCGCTGGTCCTGTTCACCAGGTCGGTCACCTGCAGGGCCGTCAAGGGGCTGATCTGACCAAGGCCGAAAGTCTGTCCGGCATAGAAAGGCTGGAAGAAGGCCCGCTGGAACGATATTGCCTCGTAACTGACCCCCTCGACCACCTTGCCCCGGAAATCTTCGTCCCAGACCGTGTCGCGGCAGCTCCACTGTTCGGACGTGGTGGCGAGCGCTTCGCAGGAGAGGAACTCCGGCCGCTCGAGAAACGACTTCAAAGAGACGCCCTGATAGCTGAATTTTATATCGAGTTCCGCATAGGAAATGGCCTTGATGTAATAGGTCTGCAAGCGATCCACGGCCGAAACATTGAAGGTGTGTTCGCCGACAATCGCACCAACGATGTGGATCGGGTCGATGCCGTAAGCAGCCGCGGCCTTCCGGATCTTGCCGAGCAGGGCAGGTTCGCTGTTTAAAAGATCGATCGTCTTGCGGAATTTTTCCTCATAGGTCGTGTAGAACGCCTTTGTCCTGATTGCCGAGGTCCGCGGTATTTCCGGCTGCTCGGCTGAACGGTTTCCGGCGGGCACGACGGTTATCTGTTGCGCCACCGCATGGAAAGGAAGGCAGGCCAGTGTCAGGATGACGGCGGCCGCGCGGGTGGTCTTCGCAAACAGGCTCATGCATCGGTCTCTATGGTATGAATTGCTCTTGCGGCGATGGCTCCTTCATAGGCAGGCGGTCCGCGCATGGCAAGTTTTTGCCGCTCACTTTACCGTTGCAGGCCGCATGGAACTGCCGATTGCTCCCATGTCACAGCTTGTAATCCCGCACGGTCACGACACCGAACGGATTGAATTTATACTCATCTTCCTCGTACCGGGTATCGTCCGACAATTCGAGGTTACGATCTTTCAGGGCCGTTTCGACGCCGTCGCGTGTCATCTGATCGGCGATATCGTCAATCAGCTTTGCAATCACCAGCTGCTCGGAATTGGTTGAGGGCTTCTGCTCGTCTTTTCGGGTGAAGTGCACCTGCACGTCGGGCAATCCGCCCAGATGAAAGCCGACGCTTCCCATTCCGTCCGCATCGCCGCCGATGGGACGGCGCGCGAAGGCCAGGCGGCAGGTTCTGGCGAGTGCCATCAGATCATCGGAAGCCGCTTCTCGGCGCGATTGCTCGAAGAGTTCCTTCCACCGTCGCGCACCATGGGCAACGCCGGCGCTTTCGCCTTTCACCGCGACTGCGCCGTGGTCGAGCATGTGCTGCACGAACATCAAGGCCTTTGCGGATGTCGTCACGGTTGTGTCCGCCGCCATGGATGGACCAAGCACATAAAGAACGGAACCGTGCCCGGCGACGGCATTCTCGTCAGCCTCCTGATAGGCATCCGGGTAGACACGATCCCAGCAGACATTGAAGGACCGCTCCATCCGATCGTCCGGCTCATCCTGCGAATAGTCCTCGTCGAGACTGAAATCGGCGGCAAATGTGTCCACTGCGGCGCGAGCGCTCTGCTGGAGTGCCGCCAATCCATTTTCCTCACCGAGAAAACAAAGGACATGGCGCGGCTCATATTCGGAGCGGGATTGGGCAAATGCCGGTTTCTTGCCCGATGCCCTGCCAAGAGAGGGCCTCGTCAGCACCAGACCGCCCAGAAGTGCGAGAACGCCGCGACGCCCTGAATTCATCCTATGTCCCCTTGGTTTCTGTCGGCAAGATCAAAGACGTTTTTAACGACATAAACAAGAAGAGCCATCTCGCCCCTGGCCGTCTTCACCAAAAAAGCTTTCGCCACAGCGCCCGGACGCTCCAGCCTATTTTTATCATAGCGAGATTCGGCGTTATAAAGTGCGGCCGCTTGCGCCATTTTGACCTCCGCCAGAAAACCCAGGGGAGGCGCATTTGCTCACGATCAATTCACAGGAAACAGCCGGTCTTTTGCCTTTTGACGGGCTGATCAAGGCGCTTTCCATCGCTTTCGCGGAAGGCTGCGAGATGCCGGTCCGACATCATCACACAATCGACGTGGCAAATGAGGCTGCCGCGACCCTGCTGCTGATGCCGGCGTGGCATGGTGCACAGCGGTCGTCACGTTATCTCGGGATCAAGATCGTGACTGTTTTTCCCGGAAATGCCGCCAGAAACCTGCCGGGGCTGACGTCGACCTACATGCTTTATGACGCCCAGACCGGTATCCAGCTTGCCACGTTGGACGGCAATGTCATCACCGGCCGGCGGACAGTGGCGGCATCCGCACTCGCGGCGGATTATCTGGCGCGCAGGGATGCCAAACGGCTTCTGGTGCTGGGTGCCGGCCGTGTCGCCAGCCTCATTCCGGATGCTTACCGCGCCGTCAGGCCGCTCGATCATGTTGCCGTCTGGGACATAGATCGCGGCAATGCCGAGCGACTGGCGCAGTCGATAGAGGCTTCGGGGCTTGCCGCTTCCGTGGTCGAGGATATTGAAAAGGCGGTCGTCGAGGCTGATATCGTCAGCGCCGCGACGCTCGCCACCATGCCGATCATCAAGGGGGAGTGGCTGCGTCCCGGCACCCATGTCGATCTCATTGGCGGCTTTACGCCCGGCATGCGCGAGGCGGATGACGAGGCCATTCGCCGGGCTTCTGTATTTATCGATACGGAAGAGGCGCTGCACGAGGCTGGCGATCTCGTTCAGCCGATCAAGGCCGGTCTGTTTTCGCAGGAAAACGTCAGGTCGACCCTCGCCGCGCTCTGCAGGGCAAACCGTTTCGTGCGCAGTTCCGACACGGAAATTACGCTTTATAAGGCTGTTGGAACGGCGCTTGCCGATCTTGCCGCCGCAACCATGGTTTATGAAGCTGCAGCTTCAAATGCAGAAAGGTGAGAGACATGGCCAAACGCGAAATCGTGGAAGTGCCGGTGGTTTCAGAGGCGATCCGCCGGCTCGGCGCGCCGACTTCCGCTCTTGTCCGTTCGGGTAACTTCATTGCGACCTGCGGCATGCCGCCGGTGGATATTGAGACGGGCGACATCGTCAAGGGCGATATCGCCGCCCAGACGCGGGCATCGCTTGAAGCGCTCAGGGTGACGTTGGCCGCGGCCGGAGCGACATTCGAGGACGTCATCAAGACCACCATTTATGTGACCGACGGGTCGATGATGGCGACGGTGAACGGGATATACCGCGAATATTTTGCCGGCGGCTTTCCGGCGCGCACCTCGGCGACGATCAAGCCGTGGTCGTTGCCCTTCGATATCGAGATCGAATGCCTCGCCGTCATCTGAAGCGAGGTCGATCCGGGTAGGGCGCGGCGGGCGGATCGGCTCACGCGCTCTGTGCCGCGTCGCTGCCCTAGCACTTAAAATTACTCAGCGCTTTTAAGGCTCCAGCGGCGAAAGCCCATAGACTTTCACGATATCCTCGCCTTTTTCGAGCCTGGCAATGATGCCGGGCTCTTTCGCCTGAATGACGAGCGCTTCTTTTGCCGCCGCCAGCGCGTCGCCGGGCGGCAGGATGCAGACGCCGTTTTCATCGGCCAGCACGATATCGCCATTGTTCACCACCACGCCACCGCAGACGACCGGTGTTGCTATATCGCCGCCACCACCCGGCTTTGTCGTCACCGGCGAACGGCCGCGACACCAGACCGGCAGGCCGGCGCTTCGGATCGCGCCGATATCGGTCACGTAACCGTCGAGGATGACGGCGGAGACGCCACGGGCGAGTGCCGCAGCGGTCATTACCGCGCCCCAGCAGGCATGCCTGTCGTCATTCGGTCGCTCGATGACAAGGATGTCTCCAGGCGTGGCCCGGGAAAGGGCGTGAATAAGCGCCGTTCCGTCATCTCCCGGCAGGCTGACCGTCAGCGCGGGACCGGCCGCGCGGACGCCGTCGATGACGCATTGTATCGCCGGCTCCATGAAACCTTCCGATTTGAAATGGCCGATCGTCGCCGTCTCGACGCCCAAGAGCAGTTCGAGCGCTTCGTTGATTTTGTCGGGATTTTCCATGTGTCTCTCCAAAAGAAAAGACGCCGGCGCGGGCCGGCGTCTTGTGATATGTCGATTGGGATCAGTTGGTTTTGGCCAGGTCGCGCTTCACGGTTTCGGTGAGCGCCAGCAGGGCGACGGCCGAGAGCAGGGCGGAGCCGATCATGTACCAGGCGACGGATGCGCCGCTGCCTGTCACCGAAAGCAGCCAGGTGGTGATGACGGGGGTGAGGGCGCTGCCCAGAACACCCGACAGCATATAGGCGATCGACAGTCCGGAATAACGAACCTTCGTGCCGAAGAGTTCGGCAAGGAAGGTGGCGATCGGGCCGTAATTGGCTGCAAAGGCCGTCATCATCAGCAGGTAACCGACGAGGGCACCGGCAAAGGTGGCCGTATCCATCAACCAGAACATCGGGAAGGCGACGAGCGCTTCGGCGAGAATACCGCCGAGGATAACCGGCCGGCGGCCGATCTTATCGGAAAGCAGGCCGAAGAGCGGCAGAAGGAAGATACACGCCGTGCAGGAAATCAGCACGATGATCAGCATTTCGTTGCGGGCGATGTTAAGCGCCTGGGTGCCGTAGCTCAGGCCGAAGGCGACGATGAGATTGAAGGACGAGCCGGTGGACATGGTGGCGATGCCGCCGAGAACGACTGTCTTCCAGGATTTCGAGAGCAGTTCGATGAACGGCATGCGTACCGTCGCCTCTTCCGTTTTCACCTTGGCGAAGGACGGCGTTTCGGCGGTATTGAGGCGAATATAAGCACCCACGCCCACCAGCAGAATGCTGACGAGGAATGGAATGCGCCAGCCCCAGGAAATGAGATCCTCGGGCGACATGAGGAAGCCGATGGAGAGGAAAGCGAGGTTTGCAATCAGGGTGCCGGCCGGAACGCCGATCTGCACCCACGATCCGTAAAGGCCACGCCGGTTCTGCGGTGCATGTTCGACGGCCATCAACACCGCGCCGCCCCATTCGCCGCCGAGCGCCAGACCCTGCACGACGCGTAGCGCCAGAAGCAGAATGGGAGCCCAGACGCCGATCTGGTTGTAATTGGGCAGAAGGCCGATAGCGAAAGTCGCGACACCCATCATCACGAGCGATACGAGCAGCATCGATTTGCGGCCGATCCGGTCGCCGAAGTGGCCAAAAAGCGCGGCGCCGACGATGCGGGCGAGATAGGCCGAGGCGAAGGTGCCGAACGCCAGAAGCGTGCCGACAATCGCATCGAAGCTCGGAAAGAAGACCTTGTTGAAGACCAGCGCGGAAGCGGTGGCGAAGACGAAAAGATCGTACCATTCGACGGTGGTGCCGATGACGCTTGCGACGGCAATCCGGCGAACATTGACCGGTTGTTGTTTTCCGACGGCGCCCATGAGAGCGGTTTCCCCTTGCATGAACATTCCCCTTTTATGTTGCTGTGAAGGAAAACGGGGAAACGACGAAGCGGAACCGGATGCATGCCGAGGCATGAGCCTATGGGCATCCCTTGCGGAGAAACCGTTTCTGGTCTTCTCCGTCAATTCGATACGCCGCGATGTTCCCCTGTTTTGCGCAATGATGGAAAACGGGGAGGCTCCCGACAAATAGATAATGCAGATTTCTTCCATAGAGCCGCGCTATAGACCAAATCATGGGCATGTTCCGAAATGTCGATCTCACCCACGGATTTTGAAATAGATAATGAAATCATGGTAATATCGCGGTTTCGGTTTTTGTTTGCCGGCCGGTTGCGCAGTCTCTGCCTGTCTTTTGACCGGCTGAATTTTCTTTTTTGGCGGGGAAAAATGCCATTCTTATTCTAAGTATTGAATCTATCTATTTTTGAATTTTCCGGTTTGGTCTTATCCCCTTTGCCATCATTCCACGGATTGAGAAGAGGTCGTGTGCGGGCTGCCGGCCACGCCGGGGCATTGCCGCAGCGAACCCATAACAGGGGACCGAAATGAAGAATTTGAGCAATATCCGGCCGGACATGTCACGCCTGTGGGCGACGTTGATGCGCTCCGCCGAAATCGGCGCGACTGAAAAGGGCGGCCTGAAGCGGCTTGCGCTTTCCGATGAGGACGCGGCGATGCGCCGCCAGTTCATTGACTGGTGCGAAGAGGCAGGCCTGACCATACGGATCGACGCCGTGGGCAATATCTTCGCCGAGCGCGCCGGAACCGACCCGGATGGCAAGCCTGTTCTCGTCGGCAGCCATCTCGACACCCAGGTTCACGGCGGCCGTTTCGACGGTATTCTCGGCGTGCTTGCCGGGCTGGAGCTTGTGCGCACCCTGAACGATCATGCGCTCACGACACGCCGGCCGATCACGCTTGTGAACTGGACCAATGAAGAGGGTGCCCGCTTCGAACCGCCGATGATCGGCTCGGCAGTGTTTACCGGGGCGAAGGCGGCGGAATTCGCCTATTCCCGCAAGGACCGCGACGGCCATACGCTGGGTGGTGAGCTGGAACGCATCGGCTACAGGGGCAAGGACGCCGTTTCGGCGGAGGCCTTCGATAGTCTTTTCGAGCTGCATATCGAGCAGGGGCCGAGGCTTGAAGCGGCCGAAAAGCAGCTCGGCATCGTGACCGGGGCCTTTGGTGTGCGCGGTTTCGTGGTGGAAGTGCATGGCGAAACCGGCCATGTCGGACCGACGCCGATGCCGGCGCGCAAGAACGCGCTGGTGGGTGCTGCGGAAGTGACGCTGGCGATCAACGAGATCGGCTGGGCCAATCACGAAACGGGCGGCAAGTCCACGACGATGCGCATCAGGGCGGAACCCAATCTCCTCGGCGCGCTGCCGAACTTCGTGGAAATGACCTGCGACATGCGCCACCCCGACGACGCCGTGGTCAGCACCATGTTCGCGGCCTTCAAGGCGAAGCTTCCCGAACTGGAAGACCGGTCACGCTGCAAGATCGTTGTCAAGGAAGGCTGGGAATATGGTGGTATGCATTTCGATGCCGACTGTATCGAACTCATTCGCAACGCCACCGGCGCCTTCGGTTATTCCTCGATGGACCTCCTTACCGAGGCCGGACATGACGCCATGCATGTTGCCGACTATCTGCCGACGGCGATGATCTTCACCCCGTGCGAGGGCGGTCTTTCCCACAATGAGGCGGAAAATGTCACGATCGCCGATATCGAGCCCGGCGTGAACGTGCTGGTTCAAGCTGTGCTGGAACGTGCGAACCGCGCCGACTGAGATGAAAAATCAATGGGATGGCGAAAGGTTTTCATGCCTTTTGCCATCCTTTTTTATTCGCCGCCGGTTTCCAGAAGGGCTGCTGCTGCCTGGGCGTCGAAAAGCTCGTTTTCGAAAATCGTCAGAAAGGCCCGCTCGGCACCGCCCAGTTCCATATCCGGATTACGCAGGAAATAGGCGTCTGCACCCAGGGAATCCTGAAGCAGCGGTATCTGCCAGATCTCATCTTCGGCAACGCCGCGCGCAGCGTCCACCGGCAGAATTCCGACCCCGATGCCGGCGATGATCATCCGCCGGACTTCTTCCATATGCGGGCTGGAGCCGACGGTCCATTTGCCAAGTCCGACACCGTCGCGTAGCGCGATCATCGGTTCAAGTGCGCCGCCTTCCTGGCTGCAGGTGAAGGCGACGAAGGCCTCCTGCCGCAATTCTTCCATGGTGATGTCACCACGGCCGTAAAAGGGATGCGAGGCGCCGCAATAAATCCCGAATGTTTCCCTGAGCAGGAATTTGCAATCCATTCCGGCAAGCGGTTTCGGCAGCAGGCAAATGCCGAAAGCGGCCTGTTTCTGGCCGATGGCGCGAACGATATCCTGCGTATTGGCGACATCGATGCGAATGGTGACGGACGGATGGCGCCGCCGCAGCTGGCGAAGCGCCTGATCGAGTTGCGGGAGAACGAGATTGGTGACGATCAGGACGCGGATCTGGCCCGTCAGATCATCCGCTTCCGTCGACAGTTTTTCGCCGATGCGCTCGACGCGCAGGAAGATTTCGGCGCATTCCTGGCGCAGCATTTCGCCCTGTACCGTGAGCACGAAACGGCGGCTGTCACGCTGGATCAGCTGGCACCCCAGTGTTTCCTCCAGCTTCTGCAAGGCGGCCGTGACGGAGGGCTGGCGCACGAAGAGCCGGTTGGCGGCCCGCGTAATGCTGCCCTCCTCGACGATGACCAGAAAGGTCCGCAGCAAGTTCCAGTTCAGATGCTGGATGCGGGGGGCATAACGTGACAACGACGCGTTCCTCGAATGAATTGCGGGCTGCACCTTATAGCCATTTTCTCCGGCGAAAAACGGTTGCCGGTTTTAAAAACAGCACGTTTTGCCGGCCCAATGGATTTTATTCCTCCACCGGCCCCGTCTCGCCGCCCGCCTCACGCTCCGGCGGCCGTGCGGCACGTGATGCAGCGGGATAAGCGCCCGCCATGCTGGCGAACTGGATGTCGTTTTGTGCAAAGGCGTCCTTCAGCATCGAATAGGCTTTCCGGCGCACCATCGAAGATTGGCCGCCTGCGCGCAGCATCATGCCGAAGCCGAGCGTCATGCCGTATTCACCGAATTGCTCCACGCCTTTCAGCTTGACGGTCTCGATCAGGAACGGTCCGAATTCGGGGTCTTCCTTCAGCGCCCTGCCGATTTCCTTGGTGATGGCTTTGACCTTGGCGATGTCGGTATCGAAGGCGACGGTGACCATGAATTTGTCGATCGACCAGTCACGGCTCATGTTTTCGACGGCGCCGAGCGATCCGAACGGTACGGTGAAGATCGGCCCGCGATGGTGCCGCAGTTTGACCGAGCGAATGCTGAAGGATTCGACGGTGCCGCGATAGGAGCCGCTCTGGATATATTCACCGACGCGGAAGGCGTCGTCGATCATGTAGAAGACGCCGCTGATGATGTCCTTGACCAGCGTTTGCGAACCGAAACCGATGGCGATGCCGAAAATGCCGGCGCTTGCCAGCAGCGGCCCGATATTGACGCCGAGTTCAGACAGCGCCGTCATGACCGCGACGGCGGCAATGATGATGCCGAGCATGTTGCGAAGGATCGGCAGAATGGTCAAGAGCCGGTCATCCTGCGGCTGGCCGCCCGGTTGGTCGGGTGCCGGAGCGCTCAGTTCCAGCCGCCGCGCGATCATCGATTTGATGGCGATCCAGACGAGATCGGCAAGAAGCAGGATCAGCGCCCCGTGCAGGATGCCAACGACGATCGAGGTCAGCAAAGTGCCATCGGGCAGGGAATCCGGATGGGCGCGGACGAGGAAGATCAGCCACACTATCGCGGTTCCGACGATGGCGAGCCGCATGCCGCGCTCGGCCAGAACCGGGCGAAGGTCGCTCTCTCCATAGCCGCCTATATCGGTCGCGAGTTTTCGCGCGGCGATGCCGAGCGTGGTGGCGAGGCCGGGCAGAACGAGCGCATAAAGCCCGATCCAGAACAGGACGCCGGCTCCGGCGAGCCGCAGCCCGAAGAGAATGATTAGGCCGAAGATCAGCGCGACGTCGATCGCCCTTGTGCGTTCCGAACCCAGCTCGCCGCCGGGGCGCCGCCAGATCCAGATGCCGGCGAGCAGGAACAGGAAGCCCACCATGGCGGCGGATAATAGCCCGAGCGTGTCGCGTGGGACACCGAGATTTTCCAGTGTCCGGAGCAGTGCCCAGAAAATCCCGGCAAGCGTCAGCAGCCATGTCCAGCGGACAATCCAGAAATCGCGCCGGACATTGGCCTCACGGCCGACGACCTGCCGCAGCAGCCCGGTGAAGGCAAAAAGCAGGGGCAGAATGACGCTGAGCGCAAGCCAGGGCAACAGAACGGCGCTCAGCAGGGGTGGCCACTGGATGGCAAGGAAAACGGTTACGGCGACAAGGCCATAACCGAGGACCGGAAGGAGTTTTCGCGACACGACAGTCGAGGCTTGCTTGCCGATATCCGCGCCGTTTTTGCGGGATGCCTGCATCACGATGATCCGGTTCGTGGCGATGCCGCCGGCAATGCCTGCGCCGAACAGGATCAGCATGTGCAGCAGGAAGACGAAGGAACCATAAGTGCCGATCTCGTCGCCAAGCTTTGCCACCGCGGACGTTAGTTGTGTCGATATGACGGGCAGGTCGCCCGCAATTCGGGCCAAATGTTCCCGTCGTTTGCTCGCCCACTCGTCGAGATCGCTCAACTGGCTCTGTGGCGTCAGTTGCGGCGAGGGTTCAGCCCCTCTCGCGGCAAGCTTTTGTGTGAGCAGCGCACGAACATCATCCTGTCCGAGAAGCTGCAGCAACTGGTCGACCTTCTGCTCCGTCGTCGGTTGCGGGGAGGGTGCTTGTACGGGGGGCGGCAGTTCCTGTGCGGAAAGGCCGGCGGTGCCCAGCCCGAAAAGCGTGATGACGGTGCAAGCAATCGATTTCAAAATGTAGGGAAAGGTGGTCATCGATCCGCTCCGCACCATCCAGGGAGATGCCGGGCATCGCGCGAGCGCGCCAGTTCCATCGCTTCCGCGACAGCGTCTTCGAAGGAATGCCGCAGCTCTTTGTGGTCAACCCGGCGCCGCAGGAAATCCGCCCAGAGAAATTCGCTGAAAGGCGCCTCGATCTTGGCAAAACCGCCGGCGTCGCGCACGGCGCCGGCCAGCGAGCGGAAAGGGTCGTCTTCGAGGTCCACGATCCGTTTGGGAAGATCGTTCGTGGGGCGGCGTACGCCGTCCGCATCGAAGGGATAAACGAGGCTGCGGTGGTCCATAACCGACCAGAATTCCTGCCTGCCGAGATGGGAGAGATCGGCAACGATGCTCGTCAGCACATGTTTCACCCCTTCATTGTGCAAAGCCAGGGCGAGGTGGTGATGATCGACAAGGTAAAGGCGCTGCTTGTAGCCGACAACAACGGGAACCATGTGGTGACCGAGGAAGTCGGCCCCCTTTTCCGCCTGGATGGCGGCCCATTGCCGGCGCTTGGTTTCAACCTCCCGCAGGCCGACGGTCATCTGGGTTGGCCTGAGCGAGAGGATTTCAACCGGGCTGAGATGCGGTTCAAGGTTGTTGGGCATGGCTCTCCTCTCGGCGCATGGCCGCCGTCACGGCATCATCGACGCTGAAATTGCTGCGCGCAACCAGATCGTTTCCGCCGCCGGCAAGCAGCAAATCCCGCACATGATCATGCACGCGCGCATAATAAACCACGATACCGCCGTGTTGCATCGAGGCATCGAACTCCAGAAGCGCATCCAGCGCAGTGGAATCCAGTTCGAAACTTTCCTCGAGGCTGACGATTGCGATACGCAGTTCCGGCCGGGCGGCGATGCGTTTGGTAACGGCGGCGAGGATCGGTTCCGCATTGCCGAAAAAAAGCGGCTGGGCGGGCCGCAGGATAATCATGCCGGATACATCCGTTGCATCCGGGTGGCGTTCCATGTCGACGAAGTCGTGGCTGTCACCCAGCCGGCCAAGATGCATCACATGCGGCAGGGAAAGCCGCCGGACGAAGACGGCGAAGGAAAGGGCGACGGCGACGAGCATGCCGTTCAGCACGCCGAAGGCAAGCACGCTCGCTGCGGCGGCAAGCGCCAGATAGGCATCGTTACCAAGCCGCCAGAGACGGATGATCGGTGTGGGATCGAGCGCGTGCAGAAGCGCCACGGCAATGATGGCGGCAAGAACCGCTTGCGGAATGAAGGCGAACCAGCCGGACGCGACGAGACTGAAGGCCGCAAGACCGATTGCGGCGATGGCCGAGGCGAGCCGGCTCTGCGGGCCAACCGCCTCGCTTGCCGCCCCTGCGGAAAAACCCGCGCCGACCGGCATGCCCTGCACGGCGGCGCTGGCAATATTGGCAAGTCCGAACGCTCTGAGTTCGCGATTGGAGTCGACGTTCTCGCCATGTCGCAGCGAGAAGCTGCGCACCGTGCCCCATGATTCCGCAAAGAGAATGAGGACGAGCGGCGGCGCGAAACGGGCGACATGCGCGACATCGTCGAGCGAGACCGAGAGCGGCCCGGCCCATATGCCGGCAAGATCGATGGTGCCGACGACGGCGACGCCCCGGCTCTCCAGGTTCAGCAACATCGAGACGGCAATGCCGGCCACGATGACAACGAGGCTGCCGGGAATGGCGGGACGCCTGCGCAGGAGAAGCAATAGGGCAAGGGCGGTTACGCCAATCGCGATGCTGTCAGGGTTCCAGTCCTGCGGACGGGCGAGGATTTGCAGGAGAATGGCCAGCGGCTCGCCGGTGGTCTCCTTTATCCCGAACAGGCTGGGCAATTGCTTGATCGTGATCAGAATGGCGAGGCCGAACGCAAAGCCACGCAGCACCGGGCGCGAAATCACACTCGACAGCGCACCGAGCCGCGTGACGGCGGCAAGAAGAAACAGCACGCCCACCAGAGCGACCGTAATGGCAACGAGCAGCATCTTCTGGGCGGGGGTGACGGATAATGTCGCCAGCATCGCCGCCAGAATTGCGGCGGAGGAGGATGTGGGCGAGACGACTGCAAATCGGCTCTGGCCAAAAAAGGCGTAAACGATGCAGCCCATGATGGCGGCGAGGATGGCGTGCTGGGCCGGAACACCGGCAATGCCCGAATAGGCAATGGCTTCCGGTAACATCAGGCCGGCGATCGACAGTCCCGCAATCACATCACGCCGGTTCAACGTTACGCGCATGGAAAGGCGGCCGCATTGGCGGTGATAAAGGCAAGGGAGCTTGCATCCGGTAAGACCACGATTCTCCACCATGTTCCCGCAATGGGATAGAGGTTTCACCCATTGCGGATACAAGTCAAAGTTTAAATCATGCGTCCAGACTATTTTGCCGCCTTCCGGTGCGCCTTGACGCTGTCAAACACCCGGGAGGCAATGCGTCATCCCGGCCTGGCCGTCTCAACCGCGGTACTGGTCATCCGTGACGTGTTCCATCCAGTCCACGACCTTGCCTTTTTTTGCTTCCTGAAGTGCGATATGGGTCATGGCGACATTCGCCGCCGCCCCGTGCCAATGCTTTTCGCCCGGTGCGAACCAGACGACATCACCGGGGCGGATTTCCTCGACAGGGCCACCCTCTCGCTGCGCCCTGCCGAGCCCTGACATCACGATCAGCGTCTGGCCGAGCGGATGCGTGTGCCAGGCGGTGCGGGCGCCCGGCTCGAAGGTGACCTGCGCGCCCTGCACCCTTTCTGCGTCAAAGGGGTTGAAGAGCGGATCGATGCGGACCGTACCCGTGAACCAGGCTTCAGGCCCCTTGGCCGATGCCCGTGTTCCTGCGCGCAATATTTCCATGGTCGTTCTCCTGCCTGATATCGTGCTGCGATTTGATGCGGGAATTCCCCTCTTGTCCACAGGGGAATGAAGGCTGATCTGGCGGCCAGGCTCAACGCCCTTTTCTGAAGCCGCAGTGCTGATTGTATACGGGGATCATCGCGCTTTTGTGAGTATTTCCGAGCGCCTGCACCGCTTTTTTCCACTCCTTCACGCCATCTCAACAAAAATCATTCTCGGGATTGACTCATTTATGAAACCGGTTACATTTACGCATGTAAACGGTTTCATTAGTTAAAAACCGTGCTTGGAGGAGCAAATTTCATGTTTAGACATTTGATGGCTGCTGCCGCTATGGTGCTGGCGGCGGGCACGTCGGCGCACGCCCAGGAACAGAGTTTCAAGATCGGTCTTTCCAATTCTTTCGTCGGCAGCGAATGGCGCACGCAGATGATCGAAGAGGCTCAGGCTGCCGCCAAAGCGTGGGGCGAAAAGGGCGTCAAGGTCGAAGTCATCGTTCAGAGCGGTAATGTCGATGTGCAGGGGCAGATCGGTCATATCCGCAATTTCATGAACCAGGGCGTCGATGCAATTCTCATCAACCCCGGCAGCCCGACGGCCTTCGATCCGATCTTCGCGCAGGCCAAGGCGCGCAACATTCTCGTCATCGCAACCGACGCCGAAGTGTCCTCGAAGGATGCGCTCTATGTCGGCATCGACCAGAAGGCATGGGCGGCGCAATCCGCGCAATGGCTTGCGGATGCGCTGAAGGGCAAGGGAAGCGTCGTCGCCATCAACGGCATCGCCGGCAACCCCGCCAACGAAGCCCGCGTCGCCGGTTATCGCGAAGTGTTCAAGAAATATCCTGACATCAAGGTGTTGAACGAAGCAAATGCGAGCTGGGATCAGGCGCAGGGCCAGCAGGCCATGCAGAACCTGCTCGCCACCTATCCAGACATCAGCGGTGTGTGGGTGCAGGACGGCATGGCGGACGGCGCATGGCGCGCCATCGAAGCCGCCGGCAAGACCAAGGACATTGCTGCGACCGGTGAAATCCGCAAGGACTTCATGACCCGTTGGGAAAAGGAAAAGTTCAATTCCGGCGCTTCGGTCAATCCTCCGGGCGTCATGGCCAGCGCACTCAACGTCGCTGTCCTGAAGCTGCAGGGCAAGGAATTCAAGGACGGCATTTTCGGCGGCACCTATGGTAACGCCATCTATATTCCGATCCCCTTCGTCAGCAATGACAACCTTGCCGACAATATCAAGGCCGCCGATGGCAAGCCGGGCTACTGGTCCGTCACGGCAACCGTGACGCCGGAACAGGCCGGCGAGTTCTTCAAGTAAGAGCCGTTTCGGGTCGGCGGCGAACGCCGACCCGAACCAGAATTTCGAGTGCGGACCGGGCCTTGGCCGGCCGCCTGTGACAAGCATTATTCGGGGACATGCGATGGCGAACGCTTTGGAAGCGGCCGGCATAACGAAGAATTTTGGCGCGGTGCGCGCGCTTTCCGACGGCAGGCTGACCGTGGGTCGCGGTGAAATTCACGCATTGCTGGGCGCCAATGGCTGCGGCAAGAGCACGCTCTGCAAGATCGTTGCGGGTGCTGTTGCGCCGACCAGCGGTGCGATCAGGTTTAATGGCGAAGACGTGCGCTTCAAAAGCCCGCGGGACGCCGAAAATGCCGGTATTGCGCTGTTTTATCAGGAGCTCAGCCTCGTTCCGCAGCTTTCCGTCGCCGACAATATTTTCCTCGGCCGCGAGCCGAAACGTGGCATCTTTGTCGACGGCAAGGCGCTGAAGGCCGAAGCGGCGAGACTGATCGCGCTGTTTGACGGCGTGGCTGGCGAAGGGCTGGAGCCGGATGCGATTGTCGGCAATCTGCCGCCCGATCAGCGCCAGCTCGTCGAAATCCTCAAGGTTTTCGCCCAGAATGCCAGCCTGATGATCATGGACGAGGCGACGGCGGCGCTCGATGGCCGCCAGTCCCAGCGCTTTTTTGAGATACTCCGGGCCAAGAAGGCCGACGGTGTCTCCACCATCATGATTTCCCATCGTCTCGACGAGGTTTTCGCCGTCTGCGACCGCATCACCGTGATGCGCAACGGCGCGACGATTTCCGAACTCGATACGGCGGCAACCACGCGCGAAGCCGTCGTGCATGACATGGTCGGCGATGTTCGGGCGGCTCCTGCCCGTCAGAACGGGCGTTCGGCTGCTGCGCCGAGCCTGAAGCTGACGGATGTGGCGGGTGAGGGCGTGCGCGGTGTCTCTCTGGAAGCCTATCCGGGCGAAATCGTCGGTCTGGCCGGCCTGCAGGGTCAGGGCCAGTCGGCCTTGCTGAAGGGTCTTTTCGGTGCCAGCCCATTTGCGGCCGGCCAAATCCGGTTTGAGGGCCGTGAAATCACCATCGGCAAACCTTCGCAGGCGGTTCATAGCGGCTTTGCCTATGTCTCCGGCGACCGTGGCCGTGACGCTTCCCTTCAGGGCCGGTCGATCTTCGAAAATCTCGTTGCGGCGCTGATGGTGCGCGAAAAGATGCGGCTGGTCCGTCCCGCGACGCTGAAGCCGCTCGTGCAGAAGGTCGCGGATGACATGAAGACGAAGTTTGCCGGCCTCGATATGCCGATAGGCACGCTTTCGGGCGGCAACCAGCAAAAGATCTTCATCTCCCGCTGGCTCGCCACCGCGCCGAAACTGCTGCTGCTCGACGATCCGACCAAGGGCATCGATCTTGGCGCGAAGGCCGATCTCTTCGCCCTGATGCGCCAGCAGGCCGATGCCGGCGCGACCATCCTTCTTTATTCCTCGGAGGATGCGGAAATCCTCGAATATGCCGACCGCATTCTTGTGTTCAACGGTGGACGCATTTCTGCGGAACTGACCGGAGCCGACATGACATCCGTAAATATGACCCGCGCCGCCTATGGAGATGCCGCATGAGCGCCTCCGGTTTTCTGCGTAGGCAGCCATGGGTCATCACCCTCGTCGTACTGGCGCTTCTCATCGCCGTGAACACGTTTCTGCAGCCCTCCTTCGTTCAGCCCTCCGTGCTGCAATCGAACCTGACGACGTTTCTGCCGCTGATTCTGGTGGCCATCGGCCAGACCTATGTCATTCTGGCGGGCGATATCGATCTGTCGGTCGGCAGCATCGTGGCGCTCGCCAATGTCGTCACCGTCAGCGTTATTGCCGCACTCGGCGGCACGACAGGCGCCGTCTTCACCGGCATGGCGGCGGGTGCGGCTGTTGGGCTGCTCTGCGGACTGGTCAATGGCCTCTTCATCTCCGGCCTGCGCTTCCAGCCGATCGTCACCACCTTTGCAACCGGCATCATCTTCGCCGGGCTGGCGATCTGGGTGCTACCACAGGCGGGTCTTCCGGTGCCGGAAGCCTATTGGCAGACCTATTCCGGTAGCTTCATCGGTTTGCCCTTCGTGCTGTGGGTGCTGCTGGCGGGCATCGCCTTCACACTGATCGTGTCGCGCATTCCGTTTCATACGCACCTTCTCGCGGTGGGCGGTAATCGCACCGGGGCCTTCCAGACGGGTCTGCGCCTCTCGGGCATCCGCATCGGCGCATATATGATCTCCGGTCTGTTCTCGGCGCTGGCGGCGCTGTGCCTGACGGGGGAGACGGCCTCGGGCGACCCGCTGCTGGGTGCAAGTCTGGCGCTGTCCTCAATCTCGGCCGTGGTTCTGGGCGGCACCGCACTTTCGGGCGGTTTCGGCAGCTCGACAGGGTCGATTGCCGGCGCGCTGGTGCTCGGCATGATCGGTAATGTGATTTTCTTTGCGGGGCTGCCTTTCGAGTACCAGACACTGGTGCAGGGTTTGATCGTGCTGACGGCGCTGGCCGGCGGTGTTCTGGTGACGAGGCGTTGATATGACCAATCCCGGCTTGCAACTCAAAACCCTCCTTACCGATCCCCTGACCATCGCCATTGGCGCATCGGTCTTCCTGCTGCTGGTCGGCGAATTGCTGTCGCCCGGCTTCGCACAGGGTTCGCAGATCGTGCGGCTGCTGACGATTGCCGCCATTCTCGGCATCGTCGCGGCGGGCCAGAACCTCGTCATCCTTGGCGGGCGCGAAGGCATCGACCTTTCCGTCGGCGCGATGATCTCGCTCGGCGCCGTCCTTGCCGGCAATATGATGAACGGCCAGAATGCAGGCATTCCGCTTGCCATTCTCGTTGCGGGCGGCATCCCCTTCCTGATCGGCCTCATCAACGGCCTCGGTATTACCTTCGTGCGCATTCCGCCGCTGGTCATGACGCTCGGCATGACCGCGGTTATTCAGGGTGGGCTGGTCGTCTATTCGCAGGGCGTTCCATCAGGTGCGGCCGCACCCCTGCTGGCGGGCTTCATCAACCGGCCATTCATCTTCGGCATTCCCGGCGTGTTGTTCGTCTGGCTGGGCATCGCCGCGATCATGCTGTTTGTGCTGCGCCGCACGGCCTTCGGTTTCGCTATCTATGCCATCGGCTCGAACGAGCGGGCAGCGACGCTCACCGGATTGCCCGTCTCTTTGATCCGCACACTGCTTTACGGGCTTTCCGGCTTGTTTGCCGGGCTGACCGGGGTCTGCGTGATCGGTTACACCGGCACCTCCTTCATCTCCGTCGGCGACCAATATGTGCTTCCGTCGATCATCGCGGTCGTCATCGGCGGCACCTCGCTTGCCGGCGGTGCGGGCGGATATGTCGGAACCATGGCCGGGGCAGTTGCGCTCACCATTCTGCAAAGCGTACTGATAACGCTCAACCTCGATGTATGGGCACGGCAGATCATATTCGGTGTCACGTTGCTAGCGCTGATGCTGCTTTATGGCCGCCAAAAGCAGTTGCGTGTGTGACAGATGAGCAAAGACCAAGGTTCGAATATCAGGGAAGTGGCAGCTCTCGCGGGCGTTTCCATCGCGACCGTATCGCGGGCGCTGCAGCAACCCGACAAGGTTCGCCCGGAAACCCGCAAGAAGGTTTTCGACGCCGTCCGGCAGGCGAACTTCGTCCCCAATGCGCAGGCGGCAAGCTTCCGCCGCCAATCCAACAACACCGTCATCCTTCTCGTTCGGGATATCGGCAACCCGTTTTATCTCGAGATCTACAAGGGCGTGGAAGAAGCGGCGGGCGAAGCGGGCTTCAAGGTGCTGATGGGCGATGCCCGCAACGACGAGAACCGCGTAGCGACCCATATCGACATGGTGCGCCAGAAACATGCCGACGGCCTGATCCTGATGACCGGCCAGTTTCCCGCCGAGCTTCTCGAACAGGGCGACGCGCTGCCGCCAATTGTGATCGCGTCGGAAACGGTGCCCGGCCTCGCGCTGCCGACCGTCAAGGTGGACAACCGCGCCGCCTCCCAAAACGCCATGCGCCACCTCATCGAGGCGGGACATCAAAGGATCGTGCATCTCGCCGGTCCGGTCCCGGAAAGTCTGGCGCAGGAGCGCTTCGATGGTTATCGCGCGGCACTTGCCGAAGCAGGCATCGCTTATGCCGACGAACTTGTCGTGACGGGCGATTACAGCATCGAGGCCGGACGTCAGGCAATTGGCAGCCTTCTTGAAGGGGGTATTGCCTTCACCGCAATCTTCGCCTCGAGCGACCAGATGGCGATTGGTGCGATCAGCGAGTTGCGCGCGCGCGGCGTTTCGGTTCCGGCCGATGTCTCCGTCATCGGCTTCGACGACATCATTTTCGCAAATGCCTTCGAACCGCCGCTGACCACGGTGCGTCAGCCCCGCCAGGAAATGGGCCGCAGGGCCATGGCGCTGATGGTGGACCGGCTGAACGGCAAACGCACGGCCGAGACCATCGTGCTGGATACGGAACTGGTGGTGCGCGGCTCGGTCGCGCCCTGCCGCCCGCCGCATCGGTAGCGGCCAGACTGTGAATGCAAGGAGTGTAAGGACATGAAGACGATCAAAGGCCCGGCGATTTTCCTCGCGCAATTTGTCGGGGACAAGGCCCCCTTCGACACGCTCGACAATCTCGGCCAATGGGCGGCTTCCCTCGGTTACAAGGGCATCCAGGTGCCGACCGATCCCAGGCTCTTCGATCTTGAGAAAGCCGCTGCATCCAGGACCTATTGCGACGATATCAAGGGCCGTCTGGCGGAAATGGGTATCGAGATCACCGAGCTTTCGACCCATATTCAAGGCCAGCTCGTCGCCGTTCACCCGGCCTATGATGAAATGTTCGACGGTTTTGCACCCGCCGAACTGCGCGGCAAACCAAGCGCGCGGCAGGAATGGGCGGTCAACCAGCTGAAATATGCGGCGAAAGCCTCACAGCATCTTGGCCTCAAAAGCCACGCCACCTTCTCCGGCGCACTCGCCTGGCCCTTCGTTTACCCCTGGCCGCAGCGCCCGGCGGGCCTCGTTGAACTGGCCTTTGCGGAGCTGGGCAAACGCTGGACCCCCATTCTCGATGCCTTCGAGGAAAGTGGCGTCGATCTCTGCTACGAACTGCATCCGGGCGAAGATCTGCATGACGGCATCACCTTCGAGCGCTTCCTTGAGGCTGCCGGCAATCACCCGCGCGCCAACATCCTCTACGATCCCTCCCACTTCGTCCTTCAGGCGATGGATTATCTCGAGTTCATCGACATCTACCACGAGCGCATCCGCGCCTTTCACGTCAAGGATGCCGAGTTCAATCCGACTGGCCGTTCCGGCGTTTATGGCGGCTATCAAGGCTGGGTCGACCGGCCGGGACGTTTCCGCTCGCTGGGCGACGGGCATGTCGATTTCGGCGCGGTGTTTTCCAAGCTCACCCAATATGACTTCGACGGCTGGGCGGTGCTGGAGTGGGAATGCGCGCTGAAGCACCCGGAAGACGGCGCGCGCGAGGGCGCCGTCTTCATTGAAAACCACATCATCCGCGTGACCGAACGGGCTTTCGACGATTTCGCCAAAAGCGGTGTCGATGATGCCGCCAATCGCCGCCTTCTCGGTCTCTGAAAGGAAACTTCATGTCCTCCACGATAGCAAAATTCGATAGCCGCCGTATTCGCCTCGGCATGGTTGGCGGCGGTCAGGGCGCCTTCATCGGGGCGGTGCATCGCATCGCGGCCCGGCTGGATGACCGTTACGAACTGGTGGCCGGCGCGCTTTCTTCCGATCCCGCGCGTGCTGCCGCTTCGGCAACCCTGCTCGGCATTGCACCGGAGCGGTCCTATGCCTCGTTCGAGGACATGGCGGCGGCCGAGGCTGGACGCGAGGACGGTATCGAGGCAGTCGCCATCGTCACCCCCAACCACCTGCATTTCGCCCCCTCCAAGGCCTTTCTCGAAGCCGGCATCCACGTCATCTGCGACAAGCCGGTTACCGCGACGCTGGAGGAAGCAAAGGCACTGGCCGGGATCGTCAGGGCATCCGACAGCCTGTTCGTCCTGACGCATAATTACACCGGCTACGCGATGCTGCGGCAGATGCGGGAAATGGTGGCGAGTGGCGACATCGGCAAGTTGCGCCACGTTCAGGCCGAATATGCGCAGGACTGGCTGACCGAGGCCGTTGAAAAGACCGGCGCAAAGGGCGCTGAATGGCGCACGGACCCCAGCCGTTCAGGTGCAGGCGGGGCAATCGGCGATATCGGCACGCACGCTTTCAACGCCGCCGCCTTTGTGACGGGCGAAATCCCGACAAGCCTTTATGCCGATCTGACGTCGTTCGTTCCGGGCCGGCTGCTGGATGACAGCGCCAATATTCTGCTGCGCTATGCAAGCGGCGCCAAGGGGATGCTCTGGGCGAGCCAGATCGCGGTCGGCAATGAAAACGCCCTGTCGCTTCGGGTCTATGGCGACAAGGGTGGGCTTGAATGGCACCATCGCGTGCCGGATGAGCTGTGGTTCACACCTTACGGCGAGCCAAAGCGTCTGATCACCCGCAATGGCGCGGGTGCAGGCGATGCCGCCAACCGTGTCAGCCGCGTGCCATCAGGGCACCCGGAAGGATATCTCGAGGGTTTTGCGACGATCTACCGCGAAGCCGCAGATGCAATCATCGCAAAGAGGGAGGGAAAAACGGCCGCCGGGGATGTGATTTACCCCGGCATAGAGGACGGCCTTGCGGGTCTCGCATTCATCGATGCGGCCGTCCGGTCCAGTCGGACCTCGTCCTGGGTCGGGATCGACATCTAGCTCACCCAATATCGAGCACGGAGACGACGCAGGGCACAGGAGGCAGTGCCCGGCATGACCCGGCCAGACGGCCGGGAAAGGCGTGGGCACGCGTGTCGTCATATTGATCAAACGGAAAGGGAGTTACGCGTTTGAAAACGTTCAAGTCAAAATTCGCTGGCATGGCATTCGTCGTCGGACTGGCGGCCGGTTTCGCAAATCCGGTTTTCGCAGATGACAGCAAGGTGCTGCCGATTGCCGCGCAGATGTACACGCTGCGCAATTCCGGAACGCTGGAAGAACAGCTTGCCATTCTCAACCGCGCTGGCGTTTCCGCCGTGGAAACCGTGGATATGCAGAAGGTCAGCGCCGGTGAACTGAACACGCTGCTGGAAAAGCACAAGATCAAGGTCATTTCCTCGCATGTGCCGATCGACAAGCTGCGCGGCAATCTCGATGAGGTCATCACCGAGCAGAAGGCCGTCGGCAATCCTGTCGTGACGGTGCCGTTCCTGAAGCCGGAAGACCGCCCGAAGGACGCTGCCGGCTGGACCGCCTTCGGCAAGGAGCTTGGCGGTTACGCGGACAAGCTTTCCGCGGCAGGCCTCTCCATGGCCTATCACAACCACGACTTCGAGATGGTCAAATTCGACAGCAAGACGGCGCTCGAACTGCTGCTCGATGCGGCAGGCCCGAAGCTGCAGGCCGAAGTCGATGTCGCCTGGGTGGCGCGCAGCGGCAATGATCCGGCAGAATTCCTCGGTACCTTGAAGGGCAAGGTTTTTGCCATCCACGCCAAGGACAATGCGCCTGCGGGCACGGCGGAAAACGAGCGCGGCTTCGCCACACTCGGCACCGGCGTTCTCGACTGGAAAACGATCCTGCCGGCAGCCAAACAGGCCGGCGCAAAATGGTTCATCCTTGAGCATGACCTTCCGCTCGATGCCGAAGCGGTGGTGACCAAGGGCAACGCGTTCCTTAGCGAACACCTGCCGACCATTCAGTAAACACTGCCAGTAAAACCAGAACCGCTCCCCGGCGGCCGGTTTCGGCGGGGAGCATGAGGTTCGACAGACGCATATCCATTTTCCGCCGCGCCGCGACGGGAAGCGCTTCGTCCTGTCGTTTTTTCCAAGCTCACATCGGAGGAGTTATCATGGCAAACAATCATTATGATGCGATTGTTGTCGGCTCGGGCATCAGTGGAGGCTGGGCCGCAAAGGAACTCACGCAAAAGGGCCTGAAGGTCCTGATGCTGGAGCGCGGCCGCAATATCGAGCACATCACCGACTATCAGAATGCCGACAAGGAAGCCTGGGATTATCCCCATCGCAACCGCGCCACGCAGGAGATGAAGGCGAAATACCCCGTTCTCAGCCGCGATTACCTGCTGGAAGAGGCGACGCTCGGAATGTGGGCCGATGAGCAGGAAACGCCCTATGTTGAGGAAAAGCGCTTCGACTGGTTCCGCGGTTACCATGTCGGAGGTCGCTCGCTGCTCTGGGGCCGCCAGACCTATCGCTGGTCGCAGACGGATTTCGAGGCCAATGCGAAAGACGGCATCGCGGTCGACTGGCCGATCCGCTATGAAGACGTCTCTCCCTGGTATGATTATGTCGAACGTTTTGCCGGCATCTCCGGCAGCCGCGAGGGGCTGGATATTCTCCCCGATGGCGAATTCCTGCCGCCCATTCCGCTCAATTTCGTAGAGCAGGATGTGGCCAGCCGGCTGAAGAAGGCGTTCAAGGGCACGCGCCACCTCATCAATTCACGCTGCGCCAACATCACCCAGGAACTTCCCGATCAGGAGCGCACCCGCTGTCAGTTCCGCAACAAGTGTCGGCTGGGCTGTCCCTTCGGCGGCTATTTCAGCACGCAGGCCTCGACCCTGCCTGCGGCGGTCGCCACCGGCAATCTGACGCTCAGGCCTTTCTCCATCGTCAAGGAAATCTTGTACGACAAGGACAAGAAGAAGGCGCGTGGCGTCGAGATCATCGATGCCGAAACCAATCTGACCTACGAATACACCGCCGACATCATCTTCCTCAACGCCTCGACGCTGAACTCGACATGGGTGCTGATGAACTCCGCCACCGATGTATGGGAAGGCGGCCTCGGCAGCAGCTCCGGTGAACTCGGCCACAACGTGATGGACCACCATTTCCGCATGGGCGCCACCGGTCAGGTGGAAGGCTTCGAGGACTTCTACTTCAAGGGCCGCCGCCCGGCGGGCTTCTACATTCCGCGTTTCCGCAATACCGGCGACGACAAGCGCAAATATCTGCGCGGTTTCGGCTATCAGGGTTCTGCCAGCCGTTCGCGCTGGGAGCGGGAGATCGCCGAACTCAATATCGGCGCCGACTACAAGGAGGCCCTGACCGAGCCGGGCGGCTGGACCATCGGCATGACTGCCTTCGGCGAAATGCTGCCTTATCACGACAACCGCGTGAAGCTGGATCATGACAAGAAGGACAAATGGGGCCTGCCTGTCCTGTCGATGAATGTCGAGATGAAGCAGAACGAACTCGACATGCGCGAAGACATGGTCAATGACGCCGTCGAGATGTTCGAGGCGGTCGGCATCAAGAACGTCAAGCCCTCGCGGGGCAGTTACGCTCCCGGCATGGGCATCCACGAAATGGGAACGGCCCGCATGGGACGCGACCCGAAAACCTCCGTCCTCAACGGCAACAACCAGGTCTGGGATGCACCCAACGTCTTTGTCACTGACGGCGCCTGCATGACCTCGGCCTCCTGCGTCAACCCGTCTTTGACCTACATGGCGCTGACGGCGCGTGCCGCCGATTTTGCCGTTTCCGAACGCAAGAAGGGGAACCTGTGATGAACAGACGCGAACTGCTGAAACTGATAGCCATTGCCACCGGCCTTCCGCTGATCGGCGCGGATGTCCTGACAGCCACGGAAAACGCCGCCAAACCAGCCGGTGCTGCCCACGTCTTCACCCCGGAGGAGATCCGCTTTCTGGACGAGGTGGCGGAAACCATCATTCCGCGCACCTCCACGCCGGGGGCGAAGGATGCCGAAGTGGGTGCATTCATGGCCGTCTATGCGGCCGATTGCTACACCGACGAGCAGCGGACACTCTTTCTTTCCGCAATCCCTGAAATCGAAAAGCGCAGTCAGGCCGAACACAAAAAGGCCTTTCTGGAACTGACGCCGGAACAGCGGCAGGCGCTGCTTGCCGCGCTGGACAAGCAGGCGAAGGCGGAACAGACGCCGGCAAAACCGCACGCCTTCACGCTGGTCAAGCAGCTGACGCTGCTCGGTTTCTTCACCTCGAAGATCGGCGCCACGGAAGTTCTCGTCTACGACGAGATTCCCGGCGGTTTCGAAGACCGCCTTCCCTACAAGAAAGGCACGCCTGCCTGGGGCACGACCTGAAGAGAGAACCATTGGCCCGTCCGCATTTGCGGGCGGGCCGCATTCATACGGCAAGACAAGGATGACATGATGCGCAAGACACTCATCATCGCGGCGGCTATGCTGACCGCAAGCACCGTTCCCGCTCTTTCGGAGGGCGATGTTGCCAAGGGGGAGGCGGCCTTCAAGCGCTGTTCCGCCTGTCACGCCATAGGCGAGGGCGCGAAAAACAGGGTCGGCCCACAGCTTAACGGCATCATCGGCCGTGCGGCAGGCGGTGTGCCCGATTATAATTATTCGGCCGCGATGAAAAAAGCGGGCGAGGACGGTCTCGTCTGGGCACCGCAAGAACTGCGGGATTTCCTGAGCGCGCCCAAGAAGAAAATACCCGGCAACAAGATGGCGCTGGCCGGCATCAGCAAGCCGGAAGATCTGGACAATCTCATCGCCTATATCGAAAGCGCGGCCTCCAAACCGGCTAAATAAGGCCACACCTTGCCAGGCAGACAGCGCCCGGCCTGCGGGCGAGATGGCAAGATTCAGTGCGAACGGAGATAGTCGGCAAGAACGAGGGCGTGATTATGTTCGGTGTCATGGGCGGCATAAAGCAGCGTCACGCGCCCCTCGGCCATGAATGCCTTCATGCGCGCCACGGCGTCGGGATTGGCTAACAGTTCCGCGTCATAGTGGCGGGTGAATTCCGCAAAGCGTGACGGCATATGGGAAAAACTCTTGCGCAATTCGTTGCTCGGCGCGATCTCCTTCAGCCATATGGAAAGCTGTGCAGTTTCCTTGCGCATGCCACGGGGCCAGAGCCGGTCCACCAGGATGCGCGCGCCGTCATCGTCGCTGGCAGGCTCATAAATCCGCTTGACCCTTATATCGTGCATGGGCGTCCTCCCTCGCTTGGCAAGCCGACGATTTACAACATTTTTTGCGGAATTGCGCCGGAAAATCACCCTGCTTAAAACCTTGCCGTCGGAGCGTGCGGGCGTTGCGAGCCTTAGAGACAATTGCCGGGAGTGCTGTCAGCGACGTATCGAGATCGCTGATAACAAAACGCCGTGCGTCCTTCGGGCGCACGGCGTTTATAGAGTGGAACCGGACGGCCATTTGCCGCCATCCGGTTCGTTGATGCCAAAACGTCAGCCGATCTGCGCGTTGTCGTCGCGCTTGATGGCGATGACGGTCGAGCGCGGCAGCTTGCCTTCGCCATCCGGGAAGGGGGCGTCGGGGTGCTGGATGCCGACGAAGTGGGTGCGCTTGTCGCCGGACCATGTCTGGCCGGTGACTTCGGAACCCTTCGGGGCGGTGAGGAAACGCTCGATACGGCCGGTGGCCGGGTCACCCGCCAGCATCTGGTTGTTGCCCTGGCCGGCGAAGTTACCTTCATTGCTGTCTTCGCCGTCGGTCTGGATCCAGAGGAGACCGGTCGAGTCGAACATCATGCCATCAGGCGAATTGAACATGTTGCCTTCGTTGATGTTCGAGGAGCCGGCAAAGGCGTCCTTGTGAACCGAAGGGTTGCCGGCCATGCAGAACAGGTCCCATTTGAACTTGCCGTCCGCATGGTCGTCATTTTCCGGATACCAGCGCACGATCTGGCCGTATTCGTTCTTTTCGCGCGGGTTGGCGGCGTTGATGACCATGGCGTCGCCGCCGGCATTGGCGCGCAGCTTGCCGTCCTTCATTTCGCCGCGGCGACTGTTGTTGGTCAGCGCGCAATAGGCTTCGATGGCGACCGGGTTGATGGCGACCCATTCCGGGCGGTCCATGGTCGTTGCACCCACCTTGGAAGCGGCCTGACGGGTGAAGACGCAGATTTCATCGATCTTCATGCCGGTGGTCTCAGGTGTGAGAGCCACCCATTCGCCGGCGCCGTCATCGGCGAATTTGGCGACGTGAAGCGTGCCTTCGTCGAGCAGTTTCGAGGTGTCGCCGCCCGGCACGTAAATGCCGTTGGAGACGAATTTATAGAGGAACTCGCCACGCTCGTCGTCACCCATGTAAACGACGACACGGCCGTCACGGGCAATCACCACGGCGGCGTTCTCGTGCTTGATGCGGCCAAGCGCAGTGCGCTTGATCGGGGTGGAGGAGGCATCCGAAGGATCGATCTCGACCACGTAGCCGGCGCGGCGCGGCTCGTTGGGGTTCTTGGCGACGTCGAAACGCGCGTCGAACTTCTCATAGGCGTAGCGGGTTTCGGCGACGATGCCATAACGCTTGTAGTCGTCAGGCAGCTTGAAGGCGGCGTCGGTGGTGCCGAAATAGCCGTTGAAGTTTTCCTCGCAGGTGAGATAGGTGCCCCAGGGCGTGCGGCCGGCGCCGCAATTGTTGAAGGTCCCGAGACAGTCGATGCCCTTCGGATCGGCGGCGGTCTTGACGAGATCGGAGCCGGCGGCCGGGCCGGAAAGCTTCATCGGCGTGTTGTGGTGGATACGGCGGTTGAAGGGGCTGTCGAGAACGATTTCCCAGCCCTCATTGCCTTCCGCGACTTCCATGACGGTGACGCCCTGCATGTTCTGCAGGATTTTCACGTCGTCGGCCGTCTTCGGGTTGCCTTTTTCGGCGTGCGGCAGGTTGGTTTCCGGGTTCACATATTCATGATTGACGGCGATCAGCTGATGAGCGCCGACCATGAACAGTTCCATGCCGTCGGTGTTTTCGCCGAAGACCTTGTCGGAGTTTTCAACGCTGACGCCCTTGGCGGGGTCGAGATCGGGAACGTTGGAGAACAGCGGCTGGCCCCATTTGGCGACCGGCTTCCAGCTGTAGCCTTCCGGCACATGGATGGTGTGGTCGGTGGCGGCGGCGACCGGCTTGAAGGGGAAACGACCGGCGGCAGCTTCCTGCGCCTCGGCGGAGGTGCTGGTCATCAGGTTGCCGAGCGTGCCCATGGCGGCCGCGGCCGAACCGAAGGCAAGCACGCCGCCAAGAAAGCCGCGGCGGGAAATCGCGGTTTCAACCACGCGGTCGAAATCGGTTTCGGCCGGCGGCGGGTTCTGCAGTTCGTCCCATTCGTCCCAGGACAATTTGCTTGTATCGATGTCGGTCATAGTCTGTCTCCACCGTTGCTTGTTTGGAATCATTCCAGCAAGGTGCCTACCGTCTCAATATTTCATGCGAATGACGGGAAGGGCAGTGGAACTGGTCATTTTCCCTTCAACGAGGCCGCTTTCTTCGTTAGCGCCCGATCAGGATGCGGGTGACGAGAAAGCCGTCGAAGCGGCAGAAACGGAAGGGAATCTCCGTTCCCCTGCGCCATTCACCGCCTATGTGGGCGGTCAGCCGCAGAGAGGCAGAGCCGCTGTTGTCGAAGCCGGACAGCTCGGCTGCGTCGAAAAAGAAAAACCGTTTCACTGTCGGATAAAGCGCCTTGAACAGGCTTTCCTTGGCCGAAAAGATCAAGCCGGTCATGAAGGGATCGATGTCATTCCCGAGGCTGTGGCGTTCGTTTGCCGTCAGGGCCTGCGCGGCGATATCGCCGGCCTCCTCCTCGGTCAGGAGCCTTTCGATGTCGATGCCGATGCCACACAACCGCTCGGAAGAGCCGGCGAGGGCAATCGCCCGTTCATGGCTGTGGGAAATCGCGCCGATCACGCCTTCTGGCCAGATCGGCGCGCGGTCCTCTCCCATGCCTGGAAAGGTGGAGCGGCCGGTGAGGCGGCGGATGGCCTCGGCCGCGCATCTGCGCCCGGCGATGAATTCTGCCTTGCGTCTGGGCAGGGCGTGTAAAAGCTGCGGCGGCAAGGGAGGGACCTCGCCGCCGCAGCCTTCCTCGGCGCTGTAACAAAGGGTGAGGCAATGGCAATCGCAGCTGTCGTCCGGCCAAGGCCAGATGGCCTCCGGTGGATCGCCGGAGACGACTTCGCGATGAAACGCCGTTGCAATGGCCATGTCCGTCACCTTCATCCAGCGGCCTAGATCATGATGTGAGCGGGCTGGCGATACCGCTCACGCTTTTCGCCATCCCGCTCCCGTTTAGGCCGCAAGCGTCGCGCCGCCATCGACCACGATCTGCTGCATCGTCACATGGCCGGCCTGATCGGAAGCGAGAAACAGCACCGTATCGGCGATATCGTCCGGCCTCGCGATCTTGCCGAGCGGAATGCCGAGCTTGAACTGCTCGGGCAGGCCGGCGACCAGCCGGTCCTTGCCGGAAGGATCGCTCAGCATGCCGGCAAGCATCGGCGTATCGGTGGAACCGGGGGAGACGACATTGCAGCGCACGCCATAGGGCGCAAGCTCAAGGGCGGCGCAATGGCTGAGGCTGACCAGCGCCGCCTTGGAGGCGCAATAGGCCATCATGCCGATGCGCGGCACGACGGCGGCGTTGGAGCCGACATTGACGATAGCGCCGCGCCGCTGCCGCTTGAAGGTGCTGCTCCATTGCCGCAGCATATAGAACGGCCCGGCGGCGTTGACATCCATGCAGGCCTTCCAGTCCGCCGGCGTCAGGCTTTCGCTGTCGCCGAGCCGCAATATGCCGGCGGCATTGACCAGAATATCGAGCCCGCCCCATTCGCTCTCGATCGCCTTGCAGGTCGTCTCCACCGCCGCTGCGTCGGTGATGTCGAGCGCGATCTGGCGGAAGGGAGCCCCCACTGTGTCGGCCAGAAGGTCGAGGCCGATGACCTCGGCCCCTTCCTCGATGAAACGTTCGGCGATACGGCGGCCGATGCCCTGGGCCGTGCCCGTCACCAGCACGCGCCGCCCGGTAAATCTCTGTTGCGTCATCTTGTCCGTCCGCTCAGGCTGCGAGCCGCTTTTCGTCGATCAGCGCCCACCAGGCGGAAAGTGTCGGCACACGCGCAAGCTCATCGAAGCCGACGGTGACACCGCGTTCCTTCAATTCGCCGGCGAGCTTCATCACCTGCAGCGAATCCAGCCCGTAGAAGATGAGGTTCTCATCGGGGTCGATGTCGCTTTCATCCTCCACCATTTGCAGGACACGGGCTTTCAGCCATTCGCGGGTGCCGGTGGCCTCTCCCGCGCCGACAAGGCTTGCGGTGTCGATCACCACGCCGCAGCGCGTTGCCACATATTGCAGCGCCATGCGGTGCTCGGCCTCGGAAAAATCGGCGACGCCGTCACCGATCATGAAGGGCTGAATATCCTTCATGAAGGCTTCCACCGCCGTCATCATGCAGCCGATATGGGCGTAAACCCCGCCGACGATGATCTGGTCGCGGCCCCAGCTTTTCAGGCGCTCTGCGAGGTCGGAACGCTGGAAGGCACTGTAGCGCCATTTGGTCAACACCACGTCGTCGGGCGTCGGCGCAAGCTTGTCGACCACCTTCTGCAATTCGGGGTCGACGACGGTGAGACCCGGTCCCCACATGTCGTTCAGGAGCGCGCGGTCGCCGGGCGGCTGGTTATGCGGCTGGGCTGTATAGATGACCGGCACGCCGTTCTGAACGGCCCATGCCTTCACCTTGGCGAGATTGTCGATGAGGGCGGTCATCAACTTGCCGTCGGCCTCGTAGAACCGCAGGAAATAACGCTGCATGTCGTGGATGAGAAGCACGGCGCGTTTCGCATCGGGCTGCCATTTTGTCTTGTTGGCCGGAAAGCTTGCGGCAACCGGCATCGGATAGTCGGAAATGGTGGGGATCGTCATGATGACCTCGGTTTTTTGCTGCGCCGGCTCGGGCGGCGCGTAATCTTTGGAATTGGGGACGCCCTTTTGAGCGTCCCTTTCGATTGGCGCTGCGTGTCAGGCGCTGATGGCAACGGGGGCTGTCAGCAGGTCGCGCAGGCGCTTCTTGTCGATCTTGCCGACGGCGGTGAGCGGCATGGCCTCGATGAAGCGCACGCGGTCCGGCAGCTTGTAATCCGCGACACCGAGACCGGCGAGATGCTGGCGGATGGCCGGCGCCTTAAGCGCGGGATTGCGCGACACGACGAAGACGCAGCTTTTTTCGCCGAGAAGTTCGTCCTGCATCGCCACAAGCGCCGCGTGCGTCACATCCGGATGCCGCAGGATCAGGTTTTCCACCTCCTCCGAGGCGACCTTTTCGCCGCCGCGATTGATCTGGTCTTTTACCCGGCCAACGACCCGCAGATAACCTTCGGGCGTGCGCTGCACGACGTCGCCCGAATAATAGAAACCATCCTTGTCGAAGACCCGGGCGCTGTGTTCGGGGGCGCGGTAATAGCCCCGGAACGTATAGGGGCCACGGGTCGCCAGCATGCCGGCTTCGCCATCGGGCACGTCGTTGCCATCCTCGTCGACGATGCGGATTTCGTCGTCCGGGCTGATCGGCCTGCCTTGCGTGGTGAAGACGATATGGTCCGGGTCCCCGGCGCGGGTGTAGTTCACCAGACCTTCCGCCATGCCGAACACCTGCTGCAGATCGCAGCCCAGCACCTCCGGCACCTGGCGGGCGAGCGCTTCGGCGAAGCTTGCGCCGCCGACCTGCAGGAGCTTGAGCGACTTGAGCCGTTCGCGATGGGCGGGAGCCGCCTGCAGCCATAGCGCCACCGCCGGCGGCACCAGCGGCACAATGTCGACGCCGTGCTTTTCGATCAGATCGAAGCAGGCAAGCGGCTCCGGATTGGCGGCCATGATCAACGCGCCGCCGGCGTGGAACACACCGAGCGCGCCGGGTGAACTCATCGGGAAATTATGCGCCACCGGAATGGCGCAGAGGAAACGGGTCTCAGGCGAAAGTTCGCAAATCTCCGCGCTGGCCCGGGCGCTGTAGTCATAATCGTTATGCGTCCGGGGGATCAGTTTCGGCGTTCCGGTGCTGCCGCCGGAAAGCTGGAACAGCGCCACCTCATCGGCGGCGGAAGGGGCGTAAGCCGGTGGATTTTCGGCCGGGGCGGCCAGCCGTTGCTCCAGGCTGCGCTGCGGATCGGTTTCGCCGAGCAGCAGGGTCACGGCAAGCTTTGGAGAGGCCGCCTTCAGTGCCTCCACAAATGTGTCATCGGCGAAAAGCTCGTGGGAACGCGAGCCGATCACCAGCTTCGGCGCGATCTGCTCCGCATAGGAGGTCATTTCCAGCCGGCGATGGCTGAAAAGCGCATTGACGGGGGCAGCGCCGATTTTGATGAGCGCGAAAAAGACGAGGTAGAACTCGGCGATGTTAGGCAATTGCACCAGTGCGGTGTCGCCCGTGCCGATGCCGGCGGCGGAGAGATGCCCGGCAAGATTGGAGGATTGCCGGTCGAGATCGGCATAGGTGAAGCGGCGTTCGCCGCAGATCAGCGCTGTTGCATCCGGCCGACGCTTCACCTGTTCGGTGAGAATGTCGCTCAGCGGCCTGTCGATCCAATAGCCGCGGTCGCGGTATCGGCGCGCCAGATCGTCGGGCCAGCGTTCAAATTCGATTGTCATGGTTTGTCCCCGGGAGAAATCAGGCAGAAAGACCGCAGGCGTTCAGCATGGTCTTGAGCTTGGTCTGCACTTCGGCCCATTCGGATTCGGGTTCCGAGGCCTCAACGATGCCGGCGCCCGCAAAGAGCCGCACGGTTTCCCGCTGCACGGTGCCGCAACGGATTGTCACCACCCATTCGCCGTTACCCTCGGCGTCCGTCCAGCCGACCATGCCGGTGAACAGCCCGCGCTCAAAGGGCTCGACGAAGCGGATGAGACGATGGGCGCGTTCGGTGGGAAAACCGCAAACGGCCGGTGTCGGGTGCAGCAGGCACGCCAGCTGCAGCGCATTGGTGTCGGGATCGGCAAGCCGGCCCTCGATACGCGTCGAAAGATGCCAGAGAGCCGCGGTGCTGATGAGGGAGGGCTTTTCCGGAACGTCGATTTCAGCGCAGCAGGGCGAAAGCAGCGAGCGGATATCCTGGATCACCAAGCTATGTTCGTAGTGGTCCTTTTCCGACGCGGCAAGACGGTCGGCATTGGCCTTGTCCGCCACCGGGTCGGTCATGCGCTTTGCCGATCCCGCGAGTGGGTTCGAGATGACTTTTTCGCCCTGCTTGCGGATGAGAAGCTCTGGGCTGACGCCGATCAGATCACCGCTGTCAGGCAGCGGAATGCGGAACTGGTAACCCTCGCGGTTCTGCTTGGCGAGGCTGGCGAGCAACCTTTCGACATTGACCTCGGAGGCGAAGGTCAGTTCGCGCATCACCGAAAGCACCGCCTTGCGGACCTCGGAGTGGCGGAAATTGACGATGGCATGTTCGACGGCATGCTTGAAACCGCTCTCGTCCGGCAGGCTGTTCTGACCCACAAGTGCCGGCATCGCCGAATCAGTCGAGGCCGCAGCGGTGCCCTTTGTGCTCCACTCATAGTTGTCCGGGATATAAAGGCATGACGGTTCGCTGACATCGAAGGGGATCGCGCCAATGGCGATGGGATTGTCCTGTCCCGCCCTGCGCGCCCGCTCAAAAGCGCCCTTTATCGCTTGCTGCAAAGGGCTTGCAACGTCTTCGCCGCCCCGGGCGGGAAGCGTTATCTTTTCGCGAATACCTCTGGCACGCAATTCCCCGGTGCCGGAAGTAAACAGAAATTCTCTATTAAAATCAGTAATTTCGTCGGATTCGACGTCATTCGTCCTGAGTGCCCCAGTTTTCATGGGATGCCTCCTGTGCGAGTGGTTGACGATGGCTTATACTTGATTATGATAATCATGTTTTGTCAATCGGTGCAAAGTCACATGCTAAATTTAACCCCTATGCAGGGTGCTTATTGGGTCGGTCGAGAGGCGGGCGGGATACTCGGAAAAGTTACGCCGCATCTTTATCTCGAGTTCAAAGGCCCGCGGCTGGAGGCGGAAAGACTGGCTGTCGCGGTCGATAAACTGTGCCGGCGTCACCCCATGCTCAGCCTCATGATCGATGCGGAAGGGTGCCAGAGCGTGGACCCCGTCGGCCGGCCGCTCCGCCTCGACGTGGAAGACATGACCGCATTGGATGAGGAAGCGCTTGCGCATCGTCTTGCCCTCAAACGTGAGGAGTGGAGCCATCGTCAGGCCGATCTCCGTGTCTCACCGCCTGCGGCCCTGTCGATCAGCCTGCTGCCTGCGGACCGCACCCGGTTGCATGTGGATACCGACATGCTGGCGATCGATCCGGCCAGTGTGCGAATCGTGATGGAGGACCTCGCCTGTTTTTATGAGGCTGGCGCAGATGAAGGCGCGCTCTCGGCCGAGCCGCCGCCGTCTTTTTTTAGCTGGGCGAAGCGTCTTCTCTCCGATGCGGACCTCAAGGCCCAGCGTGAACGGGATCGGCTGTGGTGGCGGCAACAGATCGCCGATATTCCAGACGCCCCGCCATTGCCGTTCTTGCCCGATGACGCGTCACGCGCCGTTCATACCGATCGCCTTGCCGCGACGCTTTCACCGGCTGAACGCAGCAGTCTGGAACAGCTGGCGCGGCGCTGCTGCGTGACCACGTCCACCCTCCTGCTCGGTGTTTTTGCCCTGTCGCTCTCGCAGGCGACGGCTACGGAAAAATTCCGGCTTTCGGTGCCGGGTTTCTGGCGGGCGCCCTTGGTGGAAGGGGTCGATGACATCGTCGGTGAGTTCTCCAATGTTCTCGTGCTCGGTGTCGACATCAGGCCCGCGGAGAGCCTGGAGCGGCTGCTCGGGCGGCTTTTTGACGAAATGAACGGGCGTCTCGCGCACCAGTCCTATCCCGGCGTCAGCGTCATGCGTGATCTTTCGCGGCAGCGCGGCGGTTTGCAAAGCTCGCCGGTGGTCTTCACCGCAGGTGTCGATCTTGCCGGTGGCGACCTGTTTTCCGAGCGCGTCGGGCGGGTGTTCGGTCCGATGATCCACACCGTCTCGCAAGGGCCGGGCGTTGCGCTGGATGCGCAGGTTGCGGCGCTGGATGGCGGGCTTCTGATCAACTGGGACGTGCGGCTCGACGCCCTGCCGGAAAGCTGGCTGCGAGCCCTGTTTAACACCTACACCGCGCTTCTTCGTAGTCTCGCCGAAAGCCCCGATCTCGTTTCCGAGACTGTGGAGCGATTCGGCTCGCAGGCGCCGGAAGCGACAGCGCAGACAAAAGGAAATCCCATGGAACGGCCACTCTCAGCCTTGCAAAAGGCCTATCTGCTCGGTCGTGGCACCCACCTGCCGCTCAGCGGCGTGGCGATGCAGGAGTTTCGCGAATATCGCGGCAATATCGATCCGGCATTGTTTCGCTCGCGCCTGACAGCAATGGTCGGGCGGCACGAAAGCCTGCGCACCCGCATCGATGAGCGGCGTCTGGTGCAGGTGGTCTCAGAAGAGCCGAAGCTCAACCTTGATATTGTTGATCTTTCGAACCTGTCCGTTGCCGAAGCCGAAGCGCGGATGGACGCTGTGCGGCGGGATTTCTCGCATGCCCATTTCGATCTTGCCGCCTCTCCCTGGCAGGTAACGGTCTTTCGCTTGCCGGAAATTGCGGCAGGGGATGGGGCGGTGGTCTTCCTGCGTTTCGACGCCCTCATTCTTGACGGACGGGGAATAGCCAGCCTTGCGGTGGAACTCTTCGATGATGTCGTGCCGCCCGCATCAACTGTCACAACCACCGCCGCGCAGCAGGATATCGCAGCGGCCCGCGCCGAAGATGCCGCCTATTGGGCCGGGAAACTTGAGGGTGTGGAAGTGCCCTCGCAATTGCCATGGAAAGCCGCGCTCGAAACCATTGCCGTTTCGCGTTACAGCCGCCAGAGCCTGACCGTGGAAAAACAACGCTTTACCACCTTTTCACGTATCGGCGCGAAAGAGCGGCTGTTCAAGAATTCGGCGCTGACGGCGGTGATCCTCGATGTGCTGTCGCTTTGGCTGAACGAAGGCGCTCTCGTCGTCGGCATTCCCGTCGCCCCGCAGGTGGAAGGCGCGTTTGCCAATCGCTCGAGCTTCATCGCGGTCAAATGGGATGCGGCCAGGGGCGATTTTGCGGAGCGGGCCGCAGCTTTGCAAACGGATGTGCTTGAGGGCCTCAACCACCTCGCATTTTCGGGGATCGATCTCAATCGCATCCTTCTCAATGCCAATCCGGGCGGGCTGGCACTGCCGGTGGTCATCACCAACGGCCTCTCCTGGCCCACGCTTTCGCAAGCGTCCACGTTGCGCTGGACGGACGGGCTGACCCAGACACCGCAGGTGGCGCTGGATTTCCGCTTTTCGCAAAATCCGGATGGCGATCTCGTCCTCGATATCGATTATGCGGAACAGGCGATCGATGGCGCAATGGTGGCGGATATTCTCGGTGCCATCGAACGCGCGATTGCCGCGATCACAACCAGCGGGACTTTCTCTTTCAATCCCCGACAGGTTGTCGATCTGTCCCATTACCGGTTGAACGGTGACGAGGGGAACTTCGTCTGCCCGCCATTTCTGGAACGGATCGCCGCCCATCTTTTTGAGGGTGACCGGTCGCGCACGGCGCTGGTAAGCGGCAAACGGCGTATCGCCTATGGCGAACTCGCAGATTTGGTGGCACGGGCCATGGCAGGACTGAAGGCGCGTGGCGTCGGTCGCGGGGATGTCGTGGCGGTGTGCCTGCCACGCAGTCCGGAGCATACGGCTGTCACGCTGGCCGCCGCGCTCTCGGGTGCGATCTGGGTGCCGGTGGATGCCGGTTCACCGGAAGACCGCCTGCGCTACCTGCTGACCAATTGCCGCCCGGCCATCATCGTTGCCCGCAATGTTCCGCAAGGCTTTGAGGCTATCGATCCCGAGGAGCTTCTGTCGACGCCGGCCACTTCCGATGTGCCCGTTGTCATGGCGGAACTGGCCGCGCTTTCGGCGAGCGAGGATCCGGCCTATTATCTCTACACGTCAGGCACGACCGGCAAACCGAAATGCGTTGTGCTTTCCAATCGCGCCACGGCCAATGTCGTCGGCAGCACGCTCTCGGAATGGGGCGTGACGGCAAGTGATGTGTTCATTTCAGTCACGCCTTTGCATCACGACATGTCTGTTTTCGATGTCTTCGGCGCGCTTACCGCCGGTGCGACGCTGGTGCTGCCGGAACCCGGCGAGGAAAAGGATGCGGTTCGCTGGAACGAACTGGTGGCCGAACATGGCGTGACGCTGTGGTGCTCCGTGCCGGCCATCCTTGAAATGCTCCTGTCCTGCCGCCGCGGCGATCAGCTCGGTTCGCTCCGCCTCGTCGCGCAGGGCGGTGACTACATCAAGCCTTCCGTCATCGAGGAGATGCGCCGGCTGAAGCCCGACATGCGGCTGATATCGCTTGGCGGGCCGACGGAAACGACCATCTGGAGCATCTGGCACGAGATCGTGGCAAATGACACCACGGCGATACCCTACGGACACCCCTTACCAGCCAATCGATATTTCATCCTCAACGATCAGGGCGGCCATTGCCCGGTCGGCGTCGTCGGTCGCATCCACACGGTGGGCGTAAATGTGGCGATCGGCTATCTGGAGGATGGCGCCATTACCCAGACGGATTTCGTGACGGTCAACGATCCCGACGCAAATGCGGTCCGCGCATTTCGGACCGGTGACCGGGGCCGTTACCGGCCGGATGGCAAGATCATGTTTGCAAGCCGGGTCAACGGTTACGTCAAGGTACGCGGGGTGCGGGTCTCGCTGCCGGATGTGGAAAACGAACTTATCCGCCACCCCTCCATCCAGCGGATCTTGGTGGTGGATTACGGCGCCGAGCAAAAGGGAGAAGCCGCCATCGGCGTCCTTTATGTTCCGATGCCCGGCCTTGAGCTTTCCGCAGCCGATCTGCGCAATTTCGCCCGCAGACACCTGCCGGAATCCCACGTGCCCGGCCGTTTTCTCAATGTCGCCGACCTGCCGCTCTCGGCCAATGGCAAACCGGATCGCCGCCGCGCCCGCGAATTGCTGACGGTTCCAGAACCGGCGAAAACGCCGGCGGCTGTGGCAGTCAAGGTGGCCGATCAGGGCGATCGCCGCGTGCTGGATATCTATCTTGGCGTGCTGGGCAAAAGGCCCGCGAATGTGGACATGAACAGCGATCTGCTGGCGCTTGGCCTCTTGCCGTCGCATCTGAAAACCGTCTCGGCTGAAATCCGCAGCGCCTTCGGCGTGGAACTGACGCCGCAGCAGCTTTTACGGTGCCGCAGCGCCAGGCAGGTCAGCTCGCTTTTACCGGCTTCCGCGGCATGAGCTCCATCATCGCGGCCAGAACATCATAGAATAACCCAAGGAAAAACAGATGGCGCATATTGATCCTGCCGGCGGCTGGCTTCCCCTGACCCAGCCGCAACTCGATTTCTGGGAGGAGTTCTCCTTCCATCCCGACGAGCCGGTCTCCACCGTCGCCCATTACATCGATCTTTCCGGTGCCGTGAATGAAGGTGCCCTGCTTGAAGCGATCAAACGCACCGTGCGTGAATCGCAGGTGCTGTCGATCCGTTTCCGCATGGCTGAGGATGGCGAGACGCCGCAGCAATGCTGCGATCCGCTCCAGGCCCCGGTTGTCGAGCTTGTGGATCTGCGCACCGTTTCCGCCCCCTTCGAAGAAGCGATGCTGCGGATGAATGCCGATGTCGAGGCAAGGCTTGATCTTCGGACCGACAGGCTCTCTGCGCAGGTGCTTTACCGCATCAGTGACGACCGTTACCTCTGGTATATCCGCGCCCATCATATCGTCGTTGATGGTTATGGCCTGACGCTGGTGGAGCAGCGCTGCGGGCAGCTTTACGGGCACTATTGCGGCAAGGGCGAGGCCGGTCCCGATTTTCATCCCTTCGGCAGTTTTCTGGCAGAGGAGGATGCCTATCGGCAGAGCCGCCGTTTCGAAAAGGACCGCGATTTCTGGACGGCCTATCTTGCTCCGCCGGTGGATTTGCCCGTGCTGGACAAGGATTGTGAGGATTATGGCGGTGGCGGCCTGCATGCCGATGCGGGATTGCCGGAAGGTTTCAGCGCAAGGCTGCAACATATATCCCGCGCACTGGAGATCGGCTGGCCAGACCTGCTGGTGCTGCTTTCCGGCCTCTATCTTCACCGCAACTTGCCGCGCCCGGATCGCGACGTGCTGACGCTGTGGCTGCCCTTCATGAGCCGCTGGGGCAGCGTCGGCGCGCATATGCCCGCCATGCTCGTCAATATATTGCCGTTCCATCTGACAATCGAACCGCAGGAAACCCTTGGCGGCTTTCTTGCGCGCAATGCCGCCAATCTGCGCAAGCAGCGCCTGCATGGCCGCTACCGCATCGAACAGATCGCCGCCGATCAGGAGATATCGAAGGGCCGGCGGTTCTTTTTCTCTCCGCTCATCAACGTCCTGCCTTTCAGCGCACCGGTCTTTGCGGAGCTTGTCGTCTCCCGGCACATTCTCGCCAATGGTCCCGGCGATGGCTTCAACCTGACCTTCCGTGGCGAGGATGACGGCAGCGATCTGAACCTGCATATCGACGCGGACTCGGCGCTGACGGAAGCGGACGATTTCGCGCGCTATCGCGAGGAGCTGCCGCTGTTTCTGGATGCCATGCTGCACAGCGAGGCGCTGGCGGTTGCGGCTGAAGAGGTTTCCGCGAGGTTCCGCCTGGCGGTTTGAGTGGCCGGCTCCTCTGCACAAAAAAGGACGGAAAATCTCTCCCCGTCATACCGGGCTTGACCCGGTATCCAGCCGCCGCGCGTCTGCGCGGCGAGAAGAGTCTTTCGCGGTCAATGACTTGATCGCACTGGACCCCGGATCTAGTCCGGGGTGACGGGGCGCAAATGCTGCGGCTTCGTCAAACAGATCTACGTAAAGGAATTGTCAGCAAAACAAACCCGGCGCCGCCATGCGAAGCCGGGTTTTTCTGTGTTCGCTTGCCCGCACTCAGGCCAGTGTCGTCAGCACCCGGCTCGAAGCGCCTGCCTCGGCAAAACGGCTGAAGACGCCGCTGGTGGTGCTGCGCAGCCGGTCGACATCCTCGGGGCCGTAACGGTCGGAGCGGTAGCTCATCAGCACGCGGATGGAGCGTTCGCCGCCAATCATCTCTTCCATCACCTCGAATTGCAGCCCCAGCATGGATTCGTGTTTGTCGGGATCGATCTGCCGGAACTCGACGGATTTGCCATCCGGTCCGGAAAGCGTGCCGTTCAGCTTGTTCTTGGCGTGGATCTGGATGAACACCTCGAACAGATGGTCGCGGCCCGGCGTCATGCCGAGTGCCTCTTCGACCAGATCGATCGGGATTTCGCTGTGTTCCAACGAACCGTTGACCGTGTTCTTCACCGAGGAAATCAGCTCGCCGACGGTCATCTCTTCCCGGAAACGTACACGGTGGGCGACAACAGTGGTGAAATAACCGATCGTGTCGAAATAACCACTATCGGTGCGGCCGGATGCCGACGTGCCGACCACGAGATCGCTCAGCCCGCCCAGATGCCGCAGTGACGCCGCGATGGCGGCATAAACGACGTTGAACAGGGAGGCGCTGTTCTGCTTGGCGATGGCGTAAAGCCCGTCGCTGACGTGTTTTTCCAGCTTGAACTCGATCCAGCCGCCTGCCGGCGCCTCGTCATGTGAAGCTTCTGCCGGCGTGCTGTCCTGCCCGAGCAGCACAAGGCCCTTGGGTGCATCCCGCAGCATATCGGTCCAATAGGCAAGATGGTCGGCATTGACGCCCGATGCCACCTGTTTTCTGGCGAATTCATGGAAGGGCGCCGGCTTGCCCGCAAAGACAGGGGTCTTGCCCGCCACCCTTGCCCTATAGGCTTCCGTCAGCTCGTCCATCATCAGGTTCACCGACCATTCGTCCAGGACGATATGGTGGAAGAGGAAGGAGAGTACCTGGCCGCCGGTTTGCGGATTGCGCAGGAAACGCAGCCGCATCGGCAATTCGCGGGAAAGATCGAACCGCCAGGAAGCCTCCGCGTGCCGGTCCACACCTTCGCTTTCTTCGCTGGTCCAGAACCATTTGTAGCCAGGCAGGTCGTGCATGGGCACGATCTTCTGTAGAACCGTGTCGTTCTCGACGTAAAAATGGGTCCGCAGACCGGGATGGCGCTCGATAATATCGAGGAATGCGCATTCGAAGGCGCTCTCATCGACAGGGTCGAGGAAGTCGAGCGCGAAGGGTATGTTGAATATCTCGCCGAAGCCGAAAGCGGCATAGGCTTTCCAGAGCGACATCTGCGCCAGCGAAAGCGGTGCCGTGAGCGAACCGGTCTCCGTGGACTCCAACTGTGCAGGCGCTGCGGTTTCGAGACGCGTCGCCTGTTTTGCAAGCGATGCGGCGGTCGGATAGCTGAACAGGTCGTTGAACCGCACCTCGATGCCGTGATTGCTGAGAAGGCGTCCGATGATGCGAGTGGCGATCAGCGAATGACCGCCAAAGTCGAAGAAATCGTCATCCGGCCCCATGTCGGGAGATACGAGCGCCTCGCGGAATTCGGCAAGGATCGTTGCGGCAATCTCGTCGTCGCTCGAGTAAGAGGTGGCGGGCGGTGATGCTGTCGTCGCCAGTCCTCCGGAAGGGATCGAATGTGTGATGGCGGAAAAATCCGCACCGCCTTCGAGATGGGTGACGAAGCGTTCCAGCAGGAACGCCGTCCCATGCGGCGAGGTCTCCTTGCCACCCGTCAGTTCCAGACGGATATGGCCGTCAACGGTGCTGCCGGCGGCAAGCGTCAGGCCGAGGCCGGACTGGAGCGAGGGGAGCGGCAGGCGCTCGAACCGGAGGCGTTCGACGGATGAGGTTTCAGCTGACGTTGCCAGCGCCTGCAAGGTGAAGGTGGCCGCTTCGTCGTTGTGTTTGCTGCTGTTTCCGATTTTCCGTTGCAGGCCCGCCAGCACGGCCTTTTCGGCCTCCGGCAGCGACTGGCCACGCGGGATCGACACGCGGGCGACCGCGTCCGCAGGAAGCGGCAAGCCGGTCTCGCCGCCCGATTGCAACGGCAGGCGCAGGGTAACCGTATCAAGGTTACCGTTGGTTGCGATAAAATGTGCGAAACGGGCGCCCGCGCGTGCCAGAAGCGCTTCGGTCGTGGCTGAGCCGTCGAGGTCAAGCAGGGTGGCCGGGAGATCGACGCCGTGGCTGTGGCTCGCTGGTTTCGCCCCACTGTCCCGTAAAGAGATCACATGCGTGCCGGAGGCCGACCCCTGCAACCAGGGCAGCGGAAGGGGATTGACGACGCCGGTTTCGGCGATGCGCGGTAAAAGCGGCTTTGGTGCCTCTCCGGCATAGGCGGCGGCAATAGCTTCCAGAAGAATCTGCGGTGACAGGGTTTCGCCAAGCAGGCCATGCACCAGAAGCGCCAGCAGCACCTCTCCTTCGCTCAAAAGCACGATCGCCTGAAACGGCGGATCGATTTCCGCGTCATAGGGGCTTGCCTGAAGGTCGTGCAACAGGGCTATCGCCTCGTCTGTCGAAGGCGCCTGAAACAGCTGCACGAGAGAGGCCGATGGCGCTTCGACACTCTTGGCAAGGGTGCCATCTTCCCCGAAGGAAAACCGCACGCGAAGTTCCGGCCATGCATCACAAACTGTCTCCAGGGCCGATGTGAGGCGCAGGAGGTCGCTCTCGCCGCCGATGCGGTAGGTGAGAATATGCCGGAAGACCTGATCGGGGTCCTGAAATTGCGAGAACCAGACCCGCTCCTCATATTGGCTTGGCTGCGATCCGCCCGGCGGGGACGTGTCCGCACCATCGAAGGTTTCTTCGATGCGACGCGCAAGCATGCGCGAATTGTCTGCTGCCATGGTCCTCTCCTTGGAAGTGCCTGGGGGACATGTCCGGGGGCGTCGCGCCCGCTGCGGCAAGTCCCGTCTTTGTTGGGATCAATGTTCCGCGCGCGACCGTTCGATCAGCGCCTGCCAGGCGGCAAGCGTCGGCTGGCGGGCGAGATCATCATAGTCAAGGCGCGTGCCGGCGAGTTGCGAAAGCGGCGGGATCAGGCGCATGAGGGCAAGCGAATGAAGCCCGCAGCCGAACAGGTTGGCATTCGGCCCGATATCCCCTACCTCATCGTCGAGAACCTTGGCGAGATGAGCCTTGAGTTCCGTCGTCATCATTTTCGCCTCCAGCCTCGCCCCGCCGCGATTACCGGCTCACTCATCGAAGTGATCGTGAACGCCGCTTGCGCCGCGCCGCCAGTAGCCGGAAGCGCGGGTCCACTTGGGATTTGCACCGAATTCGCCGACCAGAAGGGTGCGCAGGTCTTTGGCCGTCTTCGATTCGCAGGCGACCCAGCTAAAGAAATCGCCCTCCGGCAGGTCGAGTTCGCGCAGGGCTTGCGTCAGGGCATCGTGATCGGCCCCGCCTGCACCCTTCTGCGTTACCCAGATGATCGAAGCGTCGGCTTTCGTGGCGAGTTCCAGGCGATCAGCGTCCGTCTCGACCTCGATCAGAGCGACGACGCGGGTGCCCTCAGGCATCTCTTCCAGTCGGCGCGCAAGGGCGGGAAGGCCGGTATCGTCGGCAATCAGCAGATGCCAGTCGAAGGTGAAGGGAATGGTGAACGAGCCGCGCGGGCCTGCGATCCACGCCTTATCACCCACCTTGGCGGATTTTGCCCAGTTGCTGGCAGGGCCGTCATGATGCGTGGCGAAATCGATGGCGATTTCACCCTTTTCCGCATCGAAGCTGCGCGGCGTGTAATCGCGCGCCAGCGGGCGGGGCGCACCTTCGGGAAATTCAAGACCGTTCGGGCCGATCACCGGCAGATTGGTCTCGGTTTCACCGGGGAGGGGGAAGAACATCTTGACGTGATCGTCAAAGCCAAGGCTGGCAAAGCCCTCCAGTTCCGGCCCCGTCAAAACGATGCGCACCATGGACCGGCTGAGTTTTTCCACGCGGCTAACATCGAGGCAACGCAGCTTGACGGCATGGCGATGGCGTTTGGGGGTGCGGTCGGGAATGGAGGGGTCTATGGTTTCTGGCATGGTCATGCTGTTGTCTTTCCTGGGATATCGCCGATGGGGTCGGCGGTCTCGCTGTCCCGGATCGGCTTGCCGGACAATCGCGCATCGGAATTTTCCGGCGGGCGATCCGGTGGTGTTGCGTCAGATGCGCGGACCATAACAGGCGGTTCCGGAGCTCGCAATATAACTTTCTTCAAAAACTCAAGTTTATACCCGGCGCATGGTTGGCGCCGGGTATCTGCGTTGGGGAAGAGCGATCAGCGATGGCCCGCCCAGCCTTCCACGGCGTCCAGCGTGTGGAGCGCGCTGGGGATGGATGGGGTCGTGACCCTGGTGGAATCGAGGAAGACGATCCTGCCCTCGCGTGCCGGTTTGACGAAGCGCTCCCAGCCCGGAATGATCTTTTCAAGTGCCGCGCGCGTTCCCGCTTCGCCACGGGCGGGGCTGTTATAGCTGTTCATCACCACCAGGAGATCCGGGTTGAGCTTGCCGAAAGCATCGGCGCTGAGCGGCATTGTCAGGGTCGAACCGAGCCCGCCCGACGAGGTGGCGTTGTCGATTTTCAGCCGCGCGTAACCCAGATCCTCCAGCGCCTGCACCGCACCGGACATGTCGCCCACCGCATTGATCTGGTCGGTCAGCAGTATGGCGAGATAGGTCTTGCCCTTCGCGTCTTCCCCGAGCGTTTTTTTGACGGCGGCAAGTTTTTCGTCATAGATTTTGCGGCGCTCTGCGAAGGCGTCGCTTCTGCCCGCCAGACGCGAAAGATCTTCCTCGACACTGAAGCCATAGGTGTGGCCGGTGCTTACCTTTTGCAGATAGACGGGCGCCACGGTGGAAAGCTGCTCGGCCTTGCCGCTGTCCATTTCCGTCGCGACGATCAGATCGGGTTGCAGCGCCCGCAGTTTTTCGAGGTCGATCTGGCCGACTGCGCCGAAACCTTTCGGTTTCGTGCGACCTTCACCGAGAACAGTGTCGATGAAATCGACGGCGGTGGCAAATTTGCCGTCGCTGTTACGGCCATAGGCGCCGACCACATTGGCGCCGAGATCCATCAGCGGTACGCCCAGAAGCGGCTCGTGCATGACGACGATGCGCTGCGGCTGTTCCGGAACGGCGACCGTGCGGCCGGCGGCATCGGTGACGGTTCGCTCAGCGGCAGGGCCGCTTCCGGCGGTCAGAAGTGCTGCAACGAGGATGGCAAATCGCATGGCATTCCCTTTGTTCAATGTATTCAGTGGCGGTTGGTTCTGCGCAGCGCCTGCAGGCGCAGCGTGAGGATGAAAAGCGGCACGCCGATCAGCGTCAGCGCAAGCCCGATCGGCATCGGCGTGTCGGCCACCAAACCACGCGAAAGCGTATCGGCGGTCACGACCAGAATGCCACCGGTGAGCCCCGACAGGAAAAGCCTGGCGCGGCCGACGGCGGGCGAAACGAAGGTGGCGAGCTGCGGGGCGATGACGCCGAGAAAGGTGAGGGGGCCGACTGCTGTGACGGAAGCGGCACTGAGGATGACCGCGAAAACGATGACGAGCGGGCGCGAGCGTTTGACCGTTTCACCGAGCGCCATGGCCATCTCATTGCCGAGATCGAACACTGCGAGCGCCCGGCCGATGAGGAAAATGCCGGCAAGGCTCGTCGTGAAAAGTGGCGCGAAAACGAGAATGGTCGACCAGCTCGCCTGAAACAGCGAACCTGCCATCCAGTCCGCCAGCGACAGCGAGGTTTCCGTCGGCGTGTAGAGCAAAAGCACGGAGGAAACGGAGGAAAGGGCGGATTCGATTGCGATGCCCATCAACAGGATGGCAAGCCCGCTGGAACGTTCGCGTCCGACAAGCGCGATCAGCAGGAAGGCTACGGCCAGGCCGCCGCCGACCGCCGCAAGCGCCACCAGGGTCTTTGGCGCGGCCGGCACCAGCACCAGAAGCAGCATGATGGTGGTCATCGATCCCTGGCTGAGACCAAACAGGCCGGGATCGGCGAGCGGATTGCGGGCGACGGATTGCAGCATGGCGCCGGCCAGCGCAACACTCCAGCCGGCCATGAAACCGAGCAGGATGCGCGGCAGCCGCACCGTCCACAGCGCATAGGCCTGATCGTCGCTCAGATGCCCGCCGACAAGGCCGTGCAGGAGCTCGATGAGACCTGTCTCGGTATTGCCGAGGCTGGCGGAAATGGCGGCGAGCGAAAGCGCCAGCAGGATCAGCGCAAAGCCGGCCTTCAGATTGCCGATGCCAAGCTGCAGGCCGCCCGGCAGCCGAAGGACCGCTTTGCCATCGGTGGCGAATTGCTTCCTCATGACAGCCCCCGTGCCGAAGGCGAAAGATAAAAGCGCTTGACGATGACGATGAAGACAAGGCCGCCGAGCAGGTCCATGAACAGACCGGTATTGACCACATAGGGCCTGAACAGGGTCTGCGCCCCAAGGTCGGCGAGTATGCAGAGACTTGCACCGACAAGGGCGGAAGCGGGCAAAGCGAGCCTGAAGTCCACCCCGACCAGCGGCCGGACCATATGCGGCACGATGAGGCCGACAAAGCCGATCGGACCGCAAATCGCAACGGCCGAGCCGGAGGCCAGCATGGTGGCGAAAAGTGCGACCCGCGAAACGCGCGTGACATTGACGCCGGCGGAGGCGGCCTTTTCCGTACCCAGCAGAACAAGCGTCAGCGGACGGGCGACCGACCACAGCATTGCCAGCGCAATGGCGCCGATCCACCAGAAATCGGTGAGGCGCTCGGCATAGACATGGTTGATGTTGCCGCCGACCCAGCTCAGGAATTCTGCCCGCCGTGTGGGGTTTGACAGAAGCAGGGCGTTGGTCATGCCGATCAACAGCATCGAGACAAGCGCGCCGGAAAGGATGAGCGACAGGCCGCGCGGATCGTTTGCCCGTCCGGCCAGCCGGGCGACAAGGAAGCAGGCGCCAAAGCCGAAACCGGCGCCGAAAAGCGCGACAAGCCCCTGCACCTCGGAAGGGAAATCGAACACCAGCGCGCCGGAGACCACAAAAAGCGTCGCACCTGCATTCAGGCCCAGGGTAGAGGGCGAGGCGAGGGGATTGCGGGCAAGGCCCTGCAGCACACAGCCGCTGACGGCGGTGGTAGCGCCGACATAAATCGCAATCAGCAAGCGCGGGATCTGTTGATAGAGGAGAACCGACTGTTCATAGGTTTCGGCATCGCCACGCAGAAGTGTCGCCACGATTTCGGCAAGTGGCATGTCGGCAGCCATCAGCACGAGGTTGATGACGAGAATAATGGCCAGCAGCAGGGCCGCGGCGAAGATCAGCGTTATTTTCGACGTCATGCCGGAATGGCCTGTTCCTGCCGCTCGAGGCGGGGCACGCAGATGAGCCGCCCCTGCCGGGAAAATATGTCGGCCTCGAGATCGAAGACCTCAGCGACATTTTCGGGCGTAACCGTTTTTGCAACCGGCCCGGATGCCAGAACCCGCCCGGCCTTCAGCATGACGACGTCGTCGGCGAAAGTGGAGGCGAGGTTGAGATCGTGCAGCACGACGATGACCGTCTTGCCGTGCCTGTCCGTCAGCTCGCGCACGAGGCCGAGAACGGCATATTGATATTTCATGTCGAGGTGGTTGACCGGCTCGTCCATCAGGATCACGTCCGTGTCCTGCGCCAGCACCATGGCGATGAAGGCGCGCTGGCGCTGGCCACCGGATAGCGTGTTGACCTGCGCCCTTGCCTTGTCTTCCAGCCCGACGATCCTCAGCGCCTCCGCAAAAAGTGCGCGGTCCCGCTCGGACGGACCGCCGCCAAGTCCGTAACGCGCATAACCTGCAAGCTCGATCAATTCACCAAGCGTCATATAGTCGGGGCAATGGCATTCCTGCGGCAGATAGGCGATGCGGCGGGCCAGTTCCCGACGCCCGATCTCGCCGACCAAACGCCCGCCAAGGCTTATCTCGCCTGATGACAAAGGCACGAAACCCATGATGGTTTTCAACAGCGTCGACTTGCCACATCCATTGGGACCGACCAGCGCGGTGACGCGGCCGGCCTGAAAGCGGGTGGACAGTCCCTGCAAGACGGGGATGGGGCCGTAGCTGGCGTGAAGGTCCGTGGCGTCAAGCACCGGATACAACTCCTGTTATTCATGGATCCATGCGTCGAGACGCCGCAAGGAAAGTATAAGGCATTGAATTTAAACATCGAACGAGCGGAAATCGAGTTTCCTTCCGGCAAGGACGACGGTGCGGTCTTGAAGCGACACTAAACTATAGTAAAACTCTCCACAAATCGAAATTTGCCGATTCAGGGTGTGGATTTCTTTCGGATTATTTCAGTCGAGGTGAATTATGTCAGTCGCGCTCAAGCTTCACGTCGGCATGTCGCTGGCCCCAACCTGGCTCAGCGGCGAGGCATGGCGGCGTGTGGACAGCGATATAGGCGGGGTGTTTTCCAGCGATTATTTCGTCGATCTGGCAAAGCGGGCGGAAGCCGCGCATGTGGATTTCGTGTTTCGTCCCGACACGCTTTTCCTGCGCACTGAAGGGCTGGAAACTGGCGGCGCATTTGCGAGCATGGACCCGACCATGCTTCTTGCCGCAATCGCGCGGGAGACCAGCCATGTTGGTCTGTTATCCACCGTTTCGACGACATTCCTGCCGCCCTATGTGGTTGCCCGCCAGATACAGTCGCTGAACTGGCTGAGCAACGGCCGGGCGGGGTGGAACATCGTCACGGCGCTGGATGGCCATGAAAATTTCGGCCTCAAGGAAATGCCGTCGCCGCAGGAGCGTTATGAGCGCGCCGCCGAGTTCACGCAGGTGGTGCGGCAGCTCTGGGCGAGCTTTCCAAACGAGGCGCTGAAGCTGGACAAGGAAAGCGGTCGTTTTGCCGATTCGTCGCTGGTGCGGCCGCTCGCGCACGCGGGGAAGCATTTCAGCGTCAAAGGCCCGCTCAACCTGCCGGCCCATGCCAGCCGCATTCCCCTGGTGCAGGCGGGGGCTTCGCCGGAAGGGCGAGATTTCGCCTCATCCGTGGCGGATGCGGTCTTTGCCTCCACGCCGGATATGCAAGCGGCCATCGAACTCAGGGCTGATTTGCGACGGCGCGCTGAGGACCATGGTCGCAAGCCCGACGGGGTGAAGCTGATGCCGGGTCTCAGCCTTTACCTAGCGGATACGAAAAAAGAGGCGCTGGACCTGTTTGCGGCGACCCATGGGCGGGCTAATCACGCCCGTACCTTTGCATCCATTCATAATCTGACGGGTCTGGATCTATCGGACTGGCCGCTCACGCGGGTCGTCACCGCCTCCGATCTGCCGCCGCCGCCCGACACACCCAGAAGCCGCACCCATGCCAACCTGCTGCGCCGGTTGATCGAGCGGGAAACGCTGAGCGTCGGCGATCTGCTGCGGCGGCCCGAAGTAATGGGATCGGGCCACTGGCAGATCATCGGCACGGTCGAGGACGCCTTCGAGACTATCCGCGAATGGACGGCCGCCGGTGCGATAGACGGATTTGTCGCGGTGCCAAGCGGTTCCGTTGCGTCAATGCGGCTGGTGCTGGAGCGGCTGCTTCCCCGGCTTGGCGATGCGGGGCTTTTCCGCACGGCCTATTCCGGCCGCACCTTTGCGGAGCATCTGGCCGAATAGAATTACGATCCGCCAGATTCCTTCGTCGCCTTTCTGGCAGCTTCGAGAAGCTGCTGAAAATGGCCTTCGGTCTCGGCAGTCGCCAGGAAGGATACGGTGGTGACGACGCAACAGATTTCGCCCTGGGCGTCGAAAACCGGGGCGGCCTTGCCTGTGAGGGCTGAAAACAGATGTTCGTTGAGTTCCGCGCCGCCTGTTTCCCGAATGCCGTGCAGAATTCCGGTGTCGGGACGGGAGCCGCGAAAGGCTGCCGGTTGCAGCTTGCGCACTGCCGCTACTCTGTCAGCGCTCAGATAAGCCTGGAAAACCAGCCCGCAGGCGCTGTTGTCCAGCGGCAGAACATCGCCGAGCGCCACGGTGCTGATGGAGAAGCTGGCGCTCCGGTGCCATTGCACCACAGTTGGGCCACGATCGGTCCAGATCGCCACACCACAGCTGGCGCCGATCTGCGAGGCCAGGTTCTTCATCTGCCGACCGGCGGTTTCGACTGGATTGATTCGCCTGAGCGCGCTGATGCCGATCCCAAGCGCCGCCGGACCGAGATCGTAGCTGCCGCTTGCGGGATCCTGCGTCACCAGCCCTTCGCGCACGAGGCTTTGCAGGTAACGGTGCGCGGTCGAGCGGCCGGTGCCGGCGCGTTTTGCAAGTTCGCCGAGCGCAAGCGCCTTGTCCGATCTGGCGAGAAGATTGAGAAAGCGCGCCGCAATCGACACCGACTGAATGAGGGCAGAGCGCTTCTCCCCCTCGTTTTCCGACAGATTTTCCGGCTCTTCATCCATGGCGTTCAAGCCCGCTCCCCCCATTCATGGCGTGACCATGCCTAACCCATCGGCCGGGAAATCGGAATCGATTTCTGTCGCGCTCGCCATGCAGTTCCAGGTCCCATCGTTGAGGTTCGGAAAGGCAGGTCGATAAACTTTGTTGTAAATATGGCACATCCCCTTGCGGAACCCTGATTGTCCGCAATACAGAACGCATTCTCTATTGCGAAACAGATAACGCTTCCGTTACTTGAATATGACTTTAATACTCATGTTTATTTAGGGGTGTGTGATGGGGTTTCGTTCTAGCGGTCGTTTGATGAGCGGGGTTAGCGTTTTGACGCTGTCGGCTTTGTTTGTGACGCCGGTTTTCGGCCAGGATCAGCAGGCTGCGGCGCCGGGAACGACCGTTCTCAAGCCGATTGTCGTGACCGGTGAAAAAGTCGCGCGCGACATGAAGAACACGGCGTCGTCCGTTTCAGTCGTCTCCAGCGAGAAAATCAAGAAAGAAAAGACCGGCGACCCGACCGTATCCGAGGCGATCAAGGATATTCCGAACATCGTCTACACCGACAATGTCAGCGCGCCCATCATTCGCGGGCAGGATACGCAGGGACCGAATACGGGCTCCATCGCCTTCTTCACCGGCACGGTGCCGCGCGCCACGATCAATGTCGACGGCCACTATCTCGGCTACAATGAATTCATCTATGGCGCCTCCTCCATCTGGGATGTCGACAGCATCGAAGTCTTCCGCGGTCCGCAGACAACCTCGCAGGGCGCCAACGCCATTGCCGGTGCGATCCTCGTCAATACAAAGGACCCGACCTTTACGCCGGAGGCATCCTATCAGGCTGAAATCGGCAACTATCACCAGAAGCGGGGTTCATTCGCACTTTCCGGCCCCCTGATCGAAGATGAGCTGGCGGCGCGTATGGCGATCGACTATTCCGGCCGCGACACCTTCATCGATTACATTAGCTCGGCTTTTGCCCATGACGGCACGGACCAGAACTTCAAGGAGTTCAACGGACGCTTCAAGCTTCTGTGGGAACCGGCTGAAATTCCCGGCCTTTCGACCAAGCTGACCTATTCCTACAACGCTTCGAACCGGCCGAGCCAGGAGGCGGCGTCGCGCCCCTTCGAGGATCTCAACCACATTACCACGACGATGCCGAGCTTCAGCCAGTATACCAATACCGGGATTCTGGACGTCAATTATGATTTCGAAAACGGCGTGAAACTGTTCAACCAGACGCAGTTTTCCTCGTCCATCGCCAAGCGCCGGGTCGGCATTGCGAATAATGGCGATGCGGATGTTGATCTCAAGAACACGTCGCATGAAACGCGCGTGACCTTCGGCGATCAGGAAGATGTGCTGAGCGGTGTTGCCGGTATTTATTACGCCCACACGCAGGCCGACGAAGTTCTTTATCTGCGCGGGACGTCCAGATTTGACGATACCAAGGACAATCTCGGTCTTTTCAGCGAGTTGAGCTATCGCCTGACCGACCAATGGACCCTGACCGGCGGCCTGCGCTACCAGCAGGACCAGATTCAGCGCAGCGGTTATCGCACGTTGAGCGCGACCTCCAGAAGCTCGGTCAATTATGACGAAACCTTCTCGGAAATTCTGCCAAAAGCCTCGTTGGCCTACGCCATCAATGACGACTGGACGGTGGGCGGCCTGATCAGCCGCGGTTACAATCCCGGCGGTGTCGCATTCGACCTGACGACCAGCAAATGGCGGACCTTCGACAAGGAAACCATCTGGAACTACGAGCTGTTCACGCGTGCCAACCTGCTGGACGATACGCTGACGGTAAACGGCAACCTGTTCTACATGGACATGAAGAACGCCCAGTTTAACGTGCCGGTGGTTGTCTCCACGGGCATCAGCGAATCCTACACCGTCAATGCCGAGGAGGCGCATGCCTATGGTCTGGAAATCGGCGTGGATTATCAGGTCCTCGACAATCTGACACTGAAGGCCAGCGCGGGTCTACTGAAGACGAAGATCGACGAGATTTCCAGCAACGCCGCCTATGTCGGCAAGGAATTCGCCAAATCGCCGGGTTACAGCTTCACCGTCGGCGCCAGCTGGGACGTGACCGATAAATTCACCGTTTCAGGGCAGGTGCGCCATCTCGACGGTTATTATTCGGACACGGACAACAAGGCCATTTATGCGATCGACCCCTATACGATCGCGGATTTGCGGGCGAGCTACAAGTTCAAGGAAGAGCTTGAATTCTACGCCTACGTCAAGAACGTCTTCGACGAGCGCGCACCGACGCTGATGAAGGAAAACCGCGGCATTGGCGGCATCGAGGCCAGCATGACCGAACCGCGCATGTTCGGCATCGGCGTGCGCGGCACGTTCTGAGCCGCCACCTGAGTTGAAAAGCAAACGGCCTTCGAAGTGATCTTCGAAGGCCTTTTTTGATGCAGAACCCTTCACACGCGCCGTCATCCTCGGGCTTGTCCCGAGGATCCAACCACGTAGGGTTAGATCAATCGGTTGCAGATGCTCGGGACAGGCCCGAGCATGACGAAGGAGAGGTTTCAGGCCTCTGCAAAACCTGACTCCTCGACGCCGGGAAAGCCTCAGAAAAACGCCTGAATGCCCGTCTGCGCCCGGCCGAGGATCAGCGCGTGAACGTCATGCGTGCCCTCATAGGTATTGACCGTCTCGAGGTTCTGGGCGTGGCGCATGACGTGATATTCGATCTGGATACCGTTGCCGCCATGCATGTCGCGGGCCTGGCGGGCGATGTCCAGCGCCTTGCCGCAATTGTTGCGCTTGATGATGGAGATCATTTCCGGCGCCATTCTGTGTTCGTCCATCAGACGGCCGACGCGCAACGATGCCTGAAGGCCGAGGGCGATTTCGGTCTGCATGTCGGCGAGCTTCTTCTGGTAAAGCTGCATGCCGGCCAGCGGCTTGCCGAACTGCTTGCGGTCGAGACCATATTGCAGGGCGCGGAACCAGCAATCTTCCGCCGCACCCATGACCCCCCAGGAAATGCCGTAACGAGCGCGGTTGAGGCAGCCGAACGGGCCTTTCAGGCCGGAGACATTGGGCAGCAGCGCGTCTTCGCCCACTTCCACGCCGTCCAGAACGATCTCGCCCGTAATGGAGGCGCGCAGCGACAGCTTGCCGCCGATCTTGGGGGCGGAGAGACCCTTCATGCCCTTTTCCAGCACGAAACCGCGGATCTGGTTGTCATGGGCTTCCGATTTCGCCCAGACGACGAAGACATCGGCGATCGGCGCATTGGAAATCCACATTTTTGAACCGCGCAGGCGATAGCCGCCGGCGATCTTTTCAGCGCGGGTCTTCATGCCGCCGGGATCGGAACCGGCATCCGGCTCGGTCAGGCCGAAACAGCCGATCAGCTCCCCCGAGACGAGGCCGGGCAGATATTTCTTCTTCTGCTCGTCGGAGCCATAGGCGAAGATCGGATGGATGACGAGCGAGGACTGCACGCTCATCATCGAGCGGTAACCGCTGTCGATCCGTTCCACTTCGCGGGCGACGAGACCATAGGCCACGTAACTTGCATTGGCTGCGCCATATTCTTCCGGCAGGGTGACGCCGAGAAGGCCGGTGCGGCCCATCAGGCGAAACAGTTCAGGCTCGGTGGTCTCGGAAAGATAGGCCTCGGAGACACGCGGCAGAAGTTCCGATTTGCCGAAGGCGGCGGCGGCGTCGCGGATCATCCGCTCGTCGTCGGTCAGTTGGTCTTCGAGCAGAAAAGGGTCCTGCCAATTGAATGCTGCGTGTTCGCTCACGTGATGCCTCCGGATTTGCTGGCCGGATTATTGGTATTCGAGCCAGTCGGCACAAGCCATGTTTACTCATTTTTGCATTACATATAGTAATGGCTCATGACGTCTCTCAGCCGCAAACTTCTGCCCTCCACCAGTGCGCTTGCCGCCTTCGATTCCGTTGCCCGGCTCGGCAGTTTTTCCGCCGCAGCGGACGAGCTTGCATTAACGCAGGGGGCGATCAGCCGGCAGGTTATGTCACTGGAAGAACAGCTTGGCGTGCGCCTGTTCGAGCGCGGCGCACGCGGGGTGGCGCTGACGACCGAGGGCAGCGCCTATGCGAAATCGATTGCCGCAGCCCTTGGCGAGATACGCTCCGCGTCCCTCCAGATCATGACCAAAACGCATGGCAATACACTGAACCTTGCCATGCTGCCGACATTCGGCACCCGCTGGCTTCTGCCGCGTATTCCGGATTTCGTGGCGAACCATCCCGAAATCACCATCAATTTCGCCACCCGTATCGGGCAATTCGATTTTGAGCGCGAGCAGCTGGATATGGCGATCCATATCGGTCAGGCGGACTGGCCGGGGGCGGAAAGCACCTTTCTGATGCATGAAATGGTCGCCCCGGTGTGCAGTCCCGAGTTTCTGAAGGCGCATCCAATCGAAAAGGGCGAACATATTGCGGCGCTTCCGCTTCTGCACATGGCTTCGCGGCCGGGCGCATGGAGCCACTGGTTCGAAAGCCTCGGCCTGTCGCTTGCCCTGCCGCAGGGCATGCGTTTCGAGCAGTTTTCCAGCGTGGCGCAGGCCTGCATCGCCGGACTGGGCGTGGCGCTGATGCCGCTTTTCCTGATCGATAATGAGCTGAAATCGCGGCAGCTGGTGAAAGCCTTCGATCATCAGGCCAAAAGCCCCAGCTCCTATTATGCCGTGGCGCCGCTTTCGCGCGCCAACCACGTTCCGGTCGTGCTGTTTCGCGACTGGCTGGTGCGGCAGGTGGAGGCCTATCGTGCGGCCAGCAATCCACAGCTCTAAAAAATAATAGCACTTTTTTCGGGCGTTTAGACTTTATGCCTCGGTTTTCGCCCCGTTTTGCCCCGCCCCGGACTCGACAGGGCGGTTTTGCTCGACTATCGTGATTAAACGTTTAATCAGCCCTTTCGGACCATCATGGCGTCTTCACGGCCTGCCACCAATCTGAGCGCGATAGCAGCGGCACTCGGCGTGTCGGTTGCAACCGTGTCCAATGCGCTGTCTGGCAAGGGTCGGGTTTCGCCGGAGCTGGTGGAGCGCATCCGCAAGACCGCAAGCGAGCTTGGTTATGTGCCGAGTTCGGCGGGCAGGGCGCTTCGCACCGGCAAGAGCGGCGTTCTGGGGCTGGTTCTGCCCGATATTGCCAATCCTCTTTTCCCGCAGATCGCACAGGCCATCGAAAAGGCGGCCGTCAATGCCGGTTACGGTGTGCTGATCGCCGACTCGCGCGGTGAGATCGCCATGCAGACGGATGCCATCAACCGTCTGATCGAGCGCGGGGTGGATGGCATGGTGGTCGTTCCCCGCCGGGGCACGCGCATCGCCGATGTCGACTGTCCGGTGGCGGTAATCGACAGTCCATCGACACCTGGAAACACAGTTGCCGCCGACCATTGGGATGGCGGCAGGCAGGTCGGCGAATATCTGGCGGGGCTTGGCCACGACAGGGTGGTGCTGGTGGGCAAGAACCGCGATTCCAACGTGCAGAACGACCGCCTTGGCGGCATTCGCGATGGGCTCGGCAAGGCCTGCACCACGCAGACGCTATGGATAGATGCCATTGAAAAGGCTGATGGCGCGGGTTGCCGTCTTGGCCTCGCTGACAGGGTTGCGGATGGTTTTACCGCCTTCGCCTGCGTATCGGACCTGCATGCGCTGCGCGCGCTTACCGAATTGCAGCGCGAGGGTATCGAGGTGCCGGAAGAGGCCAGTGTTACGGGCTTCGATGATCTGATTTTTTCGGCCGTCGTGACGCCGCCGCTGACGACGATGCGCATGGATATGGGCCGCATCGCCGATCTGGCGGTCGAGGCGCTGCTGCGCGCAATCGATGGCGAAGCGGGCTTCGAAAACGGCATCGCCGCCGAGGTGAAGGCTGAAATATCGAACATACCGATGGCGCTGATCATGCGCGGCTCCACCGGCAGAAAAAAGCATGATGCGATTGAAGCCAAAAACACGACAGCAGGAGAACTCACACCATGAAAAAAATCATTCTTGCATCAGGCACCGCCCTGATGCTGACGATGGGTGCCGCGCAGGCGCAGGACAAGACGCTGACGATCTCGGTCTATGCCTTCGCGCAGGACGAATTCAAGGAACTGGTCTATACGCCGTTCGAAAAGCAATGCGGCTGCAAGCTGGTCGTCGAGACCGGCAACAGCGTCGAACGTCTGGCCAAGATGGAGGCCAACAAGGCCAATCCGGTGGTCGATCTCGCCATCGTTTCCATGGCGGATGCGCTTTCCGCCACCCGCAAGGACCTGATCCAGAAGATCGACGCTTCCAAGGTCCCGAATATCGACAAGCTCTATGATATCGCCAAGGACCCGAATGGCGACGGCATGAGCGTCGGCGTCAATTTCTACGCCACCTCAATCGTTTACCGCACCGACAAGATGAAGGTCGATAGCTGGGCCGATCTCCTCAAGGACGGCATCGTCGACCATGTCGCTTTCCCGAACGTCACCACCAATCAGGGCCCGCCGGCGCTTTACATGCTCGGCAAGGCTATCGGCAAGGATACGCCTGATCTTTCCGGCGCCATCGAGGCTGTGGGCGAAAAGAAGGATGATATTGTCACTTTCTACGTCAAATCCTCGCAGCTGGTGCAGTTGATGCAGCAGGAAGAAATCTGGGCCGCCCCGATCGGCCGCTTCTCCTGGGCGCCTTTCACCAAGCTTGACTTGCCGCTCGCCTGGGCGACGCCCAAGGAAGGCCAGACCGGCGGCATGAATGTGCTCGTGGTGCCGAAGGGTACGAAGAACGAAGATCTGGCATTGCAGTTCATGGATTTCTGGCTCTCGACCGACGTTCAGAAGGCGCTGGCCGAAAAGCTGGTGGACAGCCCGACCAACAGGGAAGTCAAGGTTTCCGACGAGGTGGCGAACAACATCACCTATGGCGACGAAACCGCAAAAAGCCTGCAGCTCATTCCTTCCGACGTGACGCTGGATAACCGCGACAAGTGGCTGTCGGAGTGGAACTCCAAGGTCGGGCAATAAGCCGGGACAGTTTCAGTCAGGAACGGGGTGATTTTCAGCGTCCGCAAGGGCTCGCCCCGTTTCAGGAAAAGCGGTTTGGTCGTCCCCTGACCGCTTTTCCAACCTTTTCAGACCGCAAGCCGGCACGCCGGCTTCAACCGTAACCGGCCGCGTGGCCGTTCAGGGAATAAACCCATGTTTCAGAACCGGGCCGAAGCGCTGGCGCTTGCCTTGCCCGCCGCTATTTTTGCGGCGGCGGTCTTTCTTGTGCCGGTCTTCATGCTTCTGTCGGAGGGCTTCCACAGCGCCGATGGCTGGACATTGTCCGCTTACGCCGATTTCTTTTCCGATCCGCTGAACCAGACGGTTTTCCTGCGCACCCTGAAGCTTGGCGCGCTTGTCACCATCGTCTCAGCGGTGGTGGGTTATGCGGCGGCTTTCGCCATCGTCAATCTTTCGCCGGGGGCAAAAGGCCATGTGGTCAATCTGGTCGTGCTGCCGCTGATGATTTCGCCGGTTGCCCGCACCTATGCCTGGATCGTCATTCTGGGCAGAACCGGCATCGTCAACCAGGCGCTGCAGGCTGTCGGCCTGAGTGACGCGCCGATCCGCATCCTGTTTTCCGAAACGGCCGTCTTCATCGGTCTTCTGCAATTGTTTCTGCCGCTGATGATCATCTCCCTCATCAGCGCGCTGGAGAATATGCCGAAGGATACCATCGCCGCCGCGCGCGTTCTCGGCGCAAACTGGTTGCAGGTGTTCTGGAAGGTCATCCTGCCGCTCACCAAGGAAGGGCTGGTTGTCGGCGGCACGCTGGTCTTCACCGGTTCGCTGACGGCCTATATCACGCCCGCCATTCTTGGCGGCTCCAAGGTGCTGATGCTGGAAACCCTGCTTTACCAGCAGGTGACGGTTTCCAACAATTTCGTCGCCGCCAGCGTCATCGCCTTCATCCTGATCGTCATGAGCTTTGCCGCCAATATCCTGCTGAAGCGCATCGCCACCGCAAGGAACAAGAAATGACCCGGCAGCTCTTCATTCCGCTCACGCTTCTGCTTGTCGTCGGTTTCCTCATCGGGCCGTTTCTCATCATCGTTGCCGCCTCGTTTTCGGCCGGCGATACGCTTGCCTTCCCGCCGCAGGGCTTTTCGCTGAAATGGATCGCCAAGGTCTTTACCGTTGAGAGCTTCCGGGAAAGCTTTGCCATGTCGATGTTCCTCGCCATCGGCGGCACCTTTGCAGCGCTCATCCTCGGCATTCCCGCCTCCTACGCCATGTCGCGCTACAAGCTGCCTTTTGCCGAGACGGTGCGCACCATCGTTTCCGCGCCGATCATTGTGCCCGGCATCATCGTGGGTCTCGCGCTGCTGCGTTATTTCGTCGTGCCCTTCGGCATCGGCATCACGCTTGCTTTGTTTCTCGCGCACACAGCCCTCATCCTGCCCTATGCGGTGCGGGTGGTATCGGCCAGCCTCAACAATCTGCGCTCGGACATCGAAGAAGCGGCGGTGCTGCTCGGCTCGTCGCGGCTCGGTGCGTTTTTCCGCGTGGTGCTGCCGAATATTCGTGGCGGCATTCTCTCTGCCTTCATTCTCGGTTTCGTGACGAGCTTCAACCAGGTGCCGGTATCGCTGTTCCTGTCGGGGCCTGGCGTGCGCACGCTGCCCATCGACATGCTGGGTTACATGGAAATCGTCTTCGATCCTTCCGTGGCCGCACTCTCTTCGCTGCTCGCCTTCCTTTCCATCGGCATCGTCTTCATGGCCGAACGTTTTCTGGGGTTCTCCCGTTATGTCTGACGCAAATTACCTTTCGCTCCAAAAAGTCTCGCTCGCTTATGGCAACAGCATTGCCGTCAAGGATCTCGATCTCGATATCCGCAAGGGCGAGCTGCTCGCGCTTCTCGGGCCTTCGGGCTGCGGCAAGACCACGACGATGCGCGCCATTGCCGGGCTGATGCCGGTGGCGGGCGGGCGTATCGATCTCGATGGGGCCGATATCACCCGTGTCGCCGCCAACAAGCGCGCCGTGGGTCTGGTGTTCCAGTCCTATGCGCTTTTCCCGCATCTGACGGTCTATGAAAACGTCGCCTTCGGCCTGAAGCTCAAGGGCATGAGCGGCAAGACGCTGGAGGACAAGGTCGCCTCCGGCCTGAAATCGGTCGGCTTGTCCAACTTCGCCTCGCGCAAGCCGGCGGAGCTTTCCGGCGGCCAGCAGCAGCGCGTGGCGCTGGCGCGCTCCATGGTCATGGAACCGAAGGTGCTCCTGCTCGATGAGCCGCTTTCCAACCTCGATGCCCGCCTGCGCCTTGAAATGCGCACCGAATTGCAGCGCGTGCAGAAGGAAACCGGCGTGACGATGATCTTCGTCACCCATGACCAGATCGAGGCCCTGGCGCTGGCTGATCGCATTGTCGTCATGAAGGGCGGTAAGATCGAACAGATCGGCACGCCGGAAGAGATTTATAACGCACCGGTTTCGTCCTTCGTGGCGGATTTCGTCGGTTTCGAAAACATCTTCGCGCTGGAAGGCGGCGCGCTCAAAACCGCAAACGGCATGACACCGCTTCCCGGACCAGTCCTTTCAGCATCCGGACTGGCCTGGCGGCCGCGCATGGTCACCCTTGGTTCAGGTCCTTTCCAGGGAACCGTGCGCGGCACCTCCTTTGCCGGCAACAGCCGCGAATATCTGCTGGATACGCCGCTTGGGCCCATCAAGGCGGAAACCGATGCGGCGCTTGCCGCCCATACGATTGGAGATACGCTCGCTTTCGATCTGCCGGTTGAAAAGGCGGCGAGCCTCAAGGTGTTCAACTGACCATGGGTGTATGGATCGATACCGATATGGGCTTTGACGATATTGCCGCCATCATGGTGGTGCAATCGTCGGGCCTTGCCATTGACGGCATTTCGCTGGTCTTCGGCAATGCGACGCTTCAGGCGGTCTGCCGCAATGCCGCCGGCGCCGTTGCCGCCTTCGGCTGGTCGATGCCGATCCATCAGGGCCGCGCCATGCCGGTGCTGGGCGCGCTCGAAACCGCGCAATGCATTCTGGGCGATAGCGGCATTCCGACCGTCGGCCAAAGCCTGCCGGATGCGCCGGCTCTGCCGAAAAGCAATGCTTTCGCCGCTCTCTGCAGCTGGCTGGAGGGAGCAGGCGAAAAGCGTGTCCTCGCGCTTGGACCGCTCACCAATATTGCCGCCCTGTGCCTTGCCCGACCTGATCTTGCGGCCAGAATTTCCGATCTGACCTGGATGGGTGGCGGCGTGACCAGCGGCAACCACACCGCCTCGGCTGAATTCAACGCCTTTGCCGATCCCGAAGCGCTGGCCATCGTGCTCTCCCACGGCTTGCCGCTGCGCATGGTCGATCTGGACGCCTGCCGCAAAGTCACCGCCTCGCCTGCCGATGTGCTGCCGATCCGCAATGCCGGTGGTAAAAACGCCGGGCTGATCGCCGATCTGCTGGAAGGTTTCATCGGCATCGCCACGAGACGCGGCCGGCCGGCCATGGCGCTTTACGATCCTGTCGCCGCCGTCGGCTTCACCTCCGACCTGCTTGGCTGGCGCCATGCACGCATCGATGTCGAACTGCACGCAGCGCTGACACGCGGGCGAACCGTGGTTGAAACGCGCCTGGAGAAGGTTCAGGCCTTCAACGCGCATTTTGCCGAAAGCGTGAATGCCGAAGCCGCGACGGCTGCCGTTCTTGAGGCGCTGCGCCAGGAGGCCGCCCGATGAAGACGCAATTCCCGACGCGCGAGCCGGCGGATCTCACCGACGATGCACTCCGCACCCGCGCGGTTGCCGCCGCACGCGGCGATGCGCCATTTGATGTTCTCATCACTGGCGGAACGCTGGTGGATGTCGTCACGGGAGAGCTTCGCGCTGCCGATATTGGCATCGTCGGCGCGCTGATCGCCAGCGTGCACGAGCGTGCAAGCCGCAGCGACGCTGCACGGATCATCGATGCGGCAGGCGCCTATGTCTCGCCCGGCCTCATCGACACGCATATGCATATTGAAAGCTCGATGGTTACACCGGCCGTCTATGCGAAGGCTGTGGTCGCCCGTGGCGTTACCACCATCGTCTGGGACCCGCATGAATTCGGCAATGTGCACGGTGTGGAAGGGGTGCGCTGGGTGGCGAAAGCAATAGAAAACCTGCCGCTGCGCGCCATTCTGCTTGCGCCGTCGTCAGTGCCGTCAGCACCGGGGCTGGAGCGCGGCGGTGCAGATTTCGACGCCGGAATTCTCGCTGATATCCTCTCCTGGCCGCAGATTGGCGGCGTTGCGGAAATCATGAACATGCGCGGCGTCATCGAGCGTGATCCGCGCATGAGCGGCATCGTGCAGGCGGGGCTCGTCTCGGAGAAGCTTCTCTGCGGCCATGCGCGCGGCCTGAAGGATGCCGATCTCAACGCCTTCATGGCGGCGGGCGTTTCTTCCGATCACGAGCTGGTCTCGGCCGAAGACCTGATGGCGAAGCTCAGGGCGGGGCTCACCATCGAGTTGCGCGGCTCGCACGATCACCTGCTGCCGGAATTCGTGGAGGCGCTGAATGCGCTGGGCCATCTGCCGCAGACGGTGACGCTCTGCACCGACGACGTGTTCCCGGATGACCTGCTGCGCGGCGGCGGACTTGACGATGTGGTACGCCGCCTTGTCGGTTATGGCCTGAAGCCGGAATGGGCGCTGCGCGCCGCAACACTGAATGCTGCGCAAAGGCTCGGCCGTGCCGATCTCGGCCTCATCGCTGCCGGCCGTCGCGCCGACATCGTCATTTTCGAGGATTTGAGCAGCTTTGCGGCCCGCCACGTTCTGGTAGGGGGCAGGGCGGTTGCGGAAGGCGGGCATATGCTCGTCGACATTCCGGCCTGTGATGCGGCGGCGCTCGAAGGCTCGATGAAGCTGCCGCTGCGTGAAGCCGATGATTTCCGCGTTGCCTCCGAGGGCGCGAGGGTGCGCCTTGCCACCATCGACCGTCCTCGCTTCACGCAATGGGGCGAGGTGGAGGCCGAGGTGAAGGACGGCTTCGTCGTTCCGCCTGAGGGCGCGACGATGATTTCCGTCACCCACCGCCACGGCAAGGCCCAGCCGGTCACCAGAACCGGCTTCCTTACCGGCTGGGGACGCTGGAACGGCGCCTTCGCCACCACTGTCTCGCATGACAGCCACAACCTCACCGTTTTTGGCGGCAATGCCGAGGACATGGCGCTCGCCGCCAATGCAGTGATAGTGGCAGGCGGCGGTATGGCTGTCGCCTCTGAAGGCAAGGTCACCGCACTGCTTCCCCTGCCGCTCTCCGGCCTCGTATCGGATGCGCCTCTTGAAGAGGTGGCAAAGGCTTTCGAAGAATTGCGCGAAGCCGTCGGCAGGGTGGTGGAATGGCAGCCGCCCTATCTCGTCTTCAAGGCTTGCTTCGGCGCCACGCTTGCCTGCAATATCGGCCCGCACCAGACGGATATGGGCATTGCCGATGTCCTGACGGGCAGGGTGATGGAAAGCCCGGTGATTGCGGTGGTGGGGTGAGCGCCGGGGCACTCTGGCTCTTTTCCCATTCCGGTGAATCGGCGCAGGCATAAGCGCGGAGATTAAACGGAGAGGGGGCCGCCCACCTGCTTTTCGGCCCAGTCATGCGCCCAGCTGGCGCGCGAGCAATAACCGCGACTGCCATCTTCGCCGAAAAACACGCCGGCCCAGAGCGGCGTCGTATCATCCGTCAGAACCCAGCCGCCGGAATCGCCCTGCGTCGGCATGGGCGTGACGAGATGTCCCAGCGCACCGCCAATCGGAATGACCGGCTGCGGCCGAAGCTCGATCTGGTCGCGAAAACAATAGGTCGAGGTGCCGTCCGTGAAGGCGTAGCTGATCGCCAGCGAACCGAGCTTGCACTTATAGGTGCCGCTTTTGCCCCTGAGGGTCACGTTTTGCCCCGGCGTCAGGCTGGCGGCCACCCCGCCCAAGGAAGACGCTGCCGGTGCTTTGGTCAGCTCGATCAGCGAGAAATCGAACATATTCACAGGCGGATCGTTGCCGGGATAGGGATTGGGTATCGGCAGTACCACGGGATCGCAGACCGTCTGCGCCGGCAAGGGATGGAGCTTGGTATGATGTATCACCGCGCCGATCCGTTTTCCCGATACGTCGAAAATATCGTTGCCGGTGTTGGCGACATGGGCGCAGGTCATGCCATATTGCTTTTTGCGCGCGTTGGTCAGCGTCCCGCCATAGGTGCCGGTGTCACCGGCGCTGGCGGTGATTTCATCACCGGCAGCAAAGGCAAGCCTTGCCCTTGGACGTTCCTCTATCCGGGCGGAAGCGAGACTCCCATTAATGAGAGCGGTTAATTGGCGAAGCGCCGCAATGTCGCTGCCGTCCTCCAGAGGCTCAGGCGCACCTTTTGCCGGGGTCTTGAGCGGGCCGTAAACGATGGTCATCACGACAGGACCGCTTTTCGTTGGGCGCGGGATTGCGTCCCACAGCGAAACGTCACGCTTGAGGTCGCGGCGCCTATATCCCTGATAGGGCGTCTGGAACGGCCATTCCGGAAAAGCCAGGGGCAATCTCCACCAGTCGCGGAAAGGGCGACCGTCAAGAAGATATTCATACCGGTAGCGCTCGCTCTCCGGCAGGACGCCATCTTCCATATCGTAAAGCAGCATCCATAACGGATCCACGTCGAGGGTGAAGCCGTGCACGATGGGGATTTTCGATGCCTCGCGCGCCAATTGCGTCATGGCATCGGAAGCGTCGAAATAGGCGCGCAGGTCCTCATAGGTCGGCATGGACGCTTACTCCGGTTTGGGTTCGAAAAATCCGGCGACGAAGGTGAAGATCGGCGCGAGCAGGCCGGCCCAGAAAACGCTGTACCATTGGTGCACGAGAAAGACCGAGCCGCTCAATGTGTAGGCCCAGAGCACGAAGGCGATGGTGGAGATGCCGGCATTCAGCATCCAGGGCTGGCCCGGCAGTCTGCGGCGATAGAGATAGATGGGCGTGCCGATGATGCCGAGGGCCAGAATGGCCCAGCTGACGATCGCGGCCTGCGTGGAGACGGCGCTGTCCGCCGCGAGCGTGCTCAGCCCATAGTGGGAATTGACCATTTTATCGACGGCAACGTAAAGGGCGACGGATTCTGCCGGGATATATTTGATCAGACGGTCGCGATAGTCATCGGGCGGCAGGTTTTTATAAGATTTAGCTTGGGCCAGACGCCCGGTAATCGCACTTTGTGGCACAACAAGTCTCGTCATGATGCTTGCCCGCGTGAGAATTTGAACAGAAATAAAATAATAAAATGCGATTATGCCGTGTATGTATACTAAATATCTGGTTGAGTCTATTGAATATTGATGTACACGGCCAATAATTCTAAATTCTACACAGTATTATTTAGCCATTGTCCCAAGGCGATTGTTGGAAGATAGCTTTACGTCTGAAAGCCACGCCGGCTCTTATGCCGGAGCGGCCGCTTTCACTCCGCCGCCAGCTCCTGCTCCACCAGTGTCGCCCAGAAGGCCGCACCCGGAACGATTGCGGCGTCGTTGAAGTCGTAGGACGTGTTGTGGTGCAGCGCGCCATCCACCGCCGGGCCGTTGCCGAGCCAGACGTAACAGCCGGGCGCTTCACCTGCGAAGAAGGCGAAATCGTCGCCGGCCGTCGAGGGCGGGAAGGCGGTGCGGGCCTTGTTGCCGAAGACGGTTTTAGCGGCTCGGAGCGCCCGTTTCGTTGCATCGGCCTCGTTGATGACAGGCGGAATGCGGCGGATGAATTCGTAATTCGCCTCGATGCCGAACATGGCTGCCGTACCCCTGGCGAGCCTGCCGATTTCCGTTTCAAGCTGGTTGCGCACGTCTGGCGCATAGGCACGCGCCGTGCCGCCGATTTCGACGAGATCGGGGATGACATTGAGCGCCTTCGGGTCACCCGCCTGCACCGAGCAGGCGCTGACGACGGCAGGTTGCAGCGGATCGACGACGCGGCCGACGATGCTTTGCAGCGAAGCGAGGAAGGTGCCCGCCGCCGTCACCGGGTCGCGGCCGAGATGCGGCTTGGCGCCGTGGGTGCCGACGCCCCTGAAGGTGACGCGCCAGCTATCGGAAGAGGCGAGCTGCGGTCCTTCCACCACGGCCATCTCGTCAATGCCAAGCCCCGGCATGTTGTGCAGGCCATAAACCGCATCGCAGGGAAACAGCGTAAAAAGCCCGTCCTCCACCATTTTTTTCGCGCCGCCGCGGCCCTCTTCGGCCGGCTGGAAGATGAAATGCACGGTGCCGGAAAAATCGCGGGTCCTTGCGAGATAACGCGCGGCACCCAGCAGCATGGCGGTGTGGCCGTCATGGCCGCAGGCATGCATTTTGCCGGGGAACTTCGATTTATAGGGCCTGTCTGGAACTTCGGGCATGGCGAGCGCATCCATATCGGCGCGAAGACCGATGCTGCGGGTGCCGTTGCCGACCTGCAGGGTGCCGACCACGCCGGTGCCGCCAAGACCGCGATGGACCTTCAATCCCGCCCTTTCGAGCAGGTCGGCGACGATGGCGCTCGTCCTCTCCTCTTCAAAGCCCAGTTCCGGATGGGCGTGGAGATCGTGGCGAAGCTCCGTCAGGAATGGCAGGTCCTCGCCGATGCGGTCCAGCAGTCTCATAGCTTGTCCTTGAATATGGGAAAAACTCACGCCATAGGTGAGCTTGTCCGAATGCCTGTTGCTTTGTTTCCTTCTAGCTGAAAAAGCCAATGAAAAGAACCCGCCGCATGTTTGCGGTTGTTGAAATGCCTGATGTTAAGAACCGGGTTGGCGTGACTGAAAATTGCGAGTGCCGTTTGCCGCCCCGTTCCTGAAAGGAAAAGACCGATGCCGCAATCCGCATCGCCCGCCGCCCAGTCCCCCGCTGCGCCGCATGAATTCTGGCAGGATATTCTTGCACCCCGCACTTTTGAAACGGCAGGCCCGCATTCCGCCTTCTTTCCGGCGGAACTGGATGATGGACGTCAGATCTGCCTGCCAATCCGGCCGCTGGCGGATGGCGAGCACGCGCTGGCCTCGCTCATCGTCAATCAGGCCTCTTTTGAGGTGCTGGAGGCGCTGGCCGCCGATCTTGCCCAGAAGCTTCTCCCCCTCAAGCCCGATGTGGTGATCGGCCTGCCGACGCTCGGGCTGACGCTCGCCGCCGCCGTTGCCCGCCACCTTGGCCATTCCCGTTACGTGCCGCTCGGGACGTCGCGCAAATTCTGGTATCTGGAGGAACTGTCGGTGCCCATGTCCTCCATCACCACCAAACAGGAAAAGCGGCTTTATATCGATCCGCGCATGTTGCCGCTCATCGAGGGCAGGCGGGTGGCGCTGGTGGATGATGTCATATCGAGCGGCAGTTCCATCATTTCAGGTCTTTCGCTTCTCGCCTCGTCCGGCATCCGGCCGGTGGTGATCGGAGCAGCCATGCTGCAATCGGATCGCTGGCGGCAAAAAATCGCTGCTTTCGGGCCGGAATGGCCGGAGCGGGTGAGGGGTGTTTTCGCCACGCCGCTGCTGAAGAAGGCGGAAGACGGCTGGCGGGATTGACGTTTCGCAATTCGCGGTAAAAGGCAAGTGGTGATAATTTCATCGTTGCCTAATTTGCGTCTTGCGGAGCCGCGAGAGATCGTCCTAAGATCATCTTCGACAGATTACAGCGGTCGGCGAAAAATGCGCCGGTTTGCTTTCGCGCGGTGTCATTCCGGCGTCTGCCCACCCCCTTTGGTCTTGCCGCTTACTGGAATTTCTTGACATGCATGCAGTGTTCGACGGTCATAATGATGTGCTGCTTCGGTTGTGGCGCAACAGCAAGGCCGGCGCCGACCCGGTTGCGGAATTCAAAAACGGCACGCGTGAAGGCCATATCGACGGTCCCCGCGCAAGGGCGGGCGGCCTTGGCGGCGGTATCTGCGCCATCTACATCCCCTCGGGCGATCTGATTTTGCAGGAGCCGGACCAGAACGGCCACTACAACACACCGCTTGCCGCCCCGCTTGAACGCCAGCCCTCGCTTGATATCGCCATGGAAAAGGCGGCGATCGCGCTGAGGCTCGATCGTGCCGGCGCCTGGCGGCTTTGCCGCTCCACGGCGGAAATCCGCAAAGCCTTTGCCGAGGATGTTTTCGCCGCCGTGCTGCATATGGAGGGCTGCGAGGCGATCGGAGCCGATCTCGACGCGCTGGAAGTGTTTTATGCCGCCGGCCTGCGCTCGCTCGGCCCGGTCTGGAGCCGGCACAATATTTTCGGCCACGGGGTTCCCTTCTCCTATCCGATGTCGCCCGATACCGCGCCCGGTCTCACCGATGCCGGTTTTGCGCTGGTGAAGGAATGCAACCGGCTCGGTATTCTAATCGATCTCGCGCATATCACCGAAAAGGGTTTCTGGGATGTGGCGAAGACCACGAACCAGCCTTTGATCGCCAGCCATTCCAATGCGCATGCGCTCACCCCCGTCGCCCGCAATCTCACCGACAGGCAGATGGATGCCATCAAGGAAAGTGGCGGTCTGGTCGGCCTCAACTATGCCGTGACCATGCTGCGGGCGGATGCGCGCGACATTGCCGACACCCCGCTTTCCGAAATGGTGCGCCACATCGACTACATGGTGGAGCGCATGGGCATCGACTGCGTGGCGCTCGGATCCGATTTCGATGGCGCGACGGTACCCGTCGGCGTTGCGGATGCGAGCGGCAATCACAATCTGGTTGCGGCGCTGAAATCGGCGGGCTACGGTGACGGAGAACTGGCCAAAATCTGCCGGGAAAACTGGCTGCGCGTCCTATCCCAGGCCTGGCATGAACCGGCCTGACGACGAATAAAAGCGAACTAAATCAATATCATAACAAAAGGGGAGATCCTATGATCAAATCGCTCAACAAGTCCATGCGTATCCTTAGCACCAGCGCTGCACTGTCGCTGATGATGCTGTCTGCGCCGCATGCTTTCGCCGCCACGCCGGCCGACACTCTGGTCGAAGGTTTCGCCATCGACGACATCATCACGCTCGATCCGGGCGAAGCATTCGAGCTGTCCGCAGCCGAAGTTACCGGCAACACCTACAGCAAGCTGGTTTCCATCGATCTCAACGACACCTCCAAGGTGATCGGCGATCTGGCCGAAAGCTGGACGACCTCCGAGGATGGTCTCACCTACACCTTCAAGCTGAAATCCGGCCTGAAATTCGCCTCCGGCAATCCGATCACCGCTGACGATGTGGCATTCTCCTTCGAGCGCGCCGTCAAGCTCGACAAGTCGCCGGCATTCCTGCTGACGCAGTTCGGCCTCAAGGGCGACAACGTCAATGAAAAAGCCAAGGCTGCGGATGCGAACACCTTCGTACTGACGGTCGACAAGCCCTATGCGCCGAGCTTCGTGCTGAACGTGCTCACCGCAACTGTCGCTTCGGTGGTCGACAAGAAGCTCATCACCGAAAAGGCGAAGTCCGTTACCCCGAGCGCCGATTACAAATACGACACGGATTTCGGTAATGAATTCCTGAAGACCGGTTATGCCGGTTCCGGCCCCTACAAGATCCTTGGCTGGAAGGCCAATGAAGCGGTCATCCTCGAGGCCAACCCGAATTATTACGGCGAGAAGCCGAAGCTGAAGCGCGTCGTCTATCGTCACATGAAGGAAAGCTCGGGCCAGCGCCTGGCGCTTGAAAACGGCGATATCGATGTGGCCCGCAACCTCGAGCCGGGCGATATGGAAGCCGTTTCCAAGAAGGAAGGCCTTGCCGTCACCTCCGCGCCGAAGGGCACCGTCTATTATTTCAGCCTCAACCAGAAGAACGAGAACCTGAAGAAGCCCGAGGTCATCGAAGCCTTCAAATATCTGGTCGATTACGACGCCATCGGTGCGACGATCATCAAGGGCATCGGCGAAATCCACCAGACCTTCCTGCCGAAGGGCCAGCTCGGCGCGCTTGACGAGAACCCCTACAAGCTCGACGTCGCCAAGGCGAAGGAACTTCTGGCCAAGGCCGGCCTGAAGGACGGCTTCACCGTGTCCATGGATGTGCGCAATACGCAGCCGGTAACCGGCATTGCCGAAAGCGTGCAGCAGACGCTGGCGCAGGCCGGCATCAAGCTCGAAATCATTCCGGGCGATGGCAAGCAGACGCTGACCAAGTACCGCGCCCGCACCCATGATATCTACATTGGCCAGTGGGGCTCGGACTATTTCGATCCGAACTCGAATGCCGAAACCTTCACCATCAACTACGACAATTCCGATGAGGGCAAGAACAAGACGCTCGCCTGGCGCAATGCCTGGGACGTTCCTGATCTGACCAAGGAAACCCAGTCGGCGCTTCTGGAGAAGGACAGCGCCAAGCGCGCCGCCATCTATGAAAACCTGCAGAAGGAAGTTCTGGCGAAGGGTCCCTTCGTCATCATCTTCCAGCAGACGGAAGTGGCGGGATATTCCGCCAAGCTCAAGGGCCTGAAGCTTGGACCGAGCTTCGACACCAACTACGTCTATACGATCTCCAAGGAATGATCCGGAAGGATCGGTCTCTTGAGCATCGTTGAAACGAACAGCCGGGCGAGGCAGGGCAAACGCCGTGCCAACGCCCGTGTGAAGGCCATTCTCGGCTTCGCCGTCACCGTCATCACCACCTTTCTGGGGTTGATGGCGGTCACATTTTTCATTGGCCGTGTGGTGCCGATCGATCCCGCACTGGCGATCGTCGGCGACCGCGCGCCTGCGCATGTGGTCGAGCGGGTGCGTGAGCAGCTCGGCCTCAACCTGCCGCTCTGGCAGCAGTTCTTTCTTTATCTGAAGCAGGCGCTTTCGGGAGATTTCGGCATCTCCGTCCTCACCACCAATCCGGTGATGGAGGATATCAAGCGGGTGTTCCCGGCGACGATCGAACTTGCGACGATCGGCACCATCATCGGCGCCGTTTTCGGCATACCGCTCGGTGTGCTTGCCGCCGTCAAGCGCGGCAGCTTTGCCGACCAGGTGGTGCGCGTCATCGGCCTCATTGGTTATTCCGTGCCGATCTTTTGGCTGGGCCTCCTGGCGCTGCTGGTGTTTTACGCTCGGCTGCAATGGGTCGCTTATCCCGGCCGCATGGATATCGTCTATGAATTCACCTTCACGCCGGTCACGGGCTTTTTCCTGATCGACGCGATCTGGCAGCGGCAATGGGACGTGTTGTGGGACCTGTTCCGCCACATCATCCTGCCAGCCTCTCTGCTCGGTTATTTTTCACTGGCCTATATCAGCCGCATGACGCGTTCCTTCATGCTGAACGAACTTGCCCAGGAATATATCGTTGCGGCGCGCGCCAAGGGGCTTTCGGAAACCCGCATCATCTGGTTCCACGCGCTGCGCAACGCCGCCGTGCCGCTGGTGACGGTGATTGCGCTATCCTATGCCGGTCTGCTCGAAGGTTCGGTGCTGACCGAAACCATCTTCGCCTGGCCGGGGCTCGGCCTTTACATCACCAATTCCCTGCAGAATGCGGATATGAATGCCGTTCTTGGCGGCACGATCGTAATTGGCGCCATCTTTGTCGGCATCAATCTCTTCTCCGATCTGCTTTACCGGACGCTCGATCCAAGGACGCGCAGCCGATGACGATTTCGACCGATACACTGAAACCTTACAGCCGCGAATGGCTGCTCTCCGACCGGCCGGCCTCGCGCAGACAGGCGCGCCTTGGCCGTGCCTATGTCATCTGGCGGCGCTTTTCGGAAAACCGGCTGGCGCTGCTGGGCCTCGGCATCATTGTTGCGCTGCTGTTCGTCGCGCTGTTTGCCAATGTGCTGGCACCGCACAATCCGGTGCAGGGCGATCTGCGCAATGCCCGGCTTCTGCCGCCGGGGACGGAAGGTTACCTGCTCGGCACGGATGATCAGGGGCGTGATATTCTCTCGCGTCTCATTCATGGCTCGCGGTTGACCCTCTTTGTCGTGCTGCTGGTGGCCATCATCGCGGCCCCCATCGGGCTCATCGTTGGCACCGTCTCGGGTTATGCCGGCGGCTGGGTGGATGCCGTTCTGATGCGCATCACCGATATCTTTCTGGCCTTTCCGAAACTGGTTCTGGCGCTGGCGCTGGTGGCCGCCCTTGGGCCGGGCATTGAAAACGCCGTGCTCGCCATCGCGGTCACCTCATGGCCGCCCTATGCGCGCATCGCACGCGCCGAAACCATGACCTTCCGCAATTCCGATTTCATCGCGGCGGTGAAACTCATGGGGGCCTCGCCTTTCCGCATCGTCCTGAAACACGTCATGCCGCTTTGCATGTCATCGCTCATCGTGCGTGTCACGCTCGATATGGCTGGCATCATCCTCACTGCCGCCGGTCTTGGCTTCCTTGGCCTTGGCGCGCAGCCGCCGCTGCCGGAATGGGGCGCGATGATCGCCTCCGGACGCCGGTTCATTCTCGATCAATGGTGGGTTGCCGCCATGCCGGGCATTGCGATCCTGATCGTCAGCCTCGGTTTCAACCTTCTGGGCGATGGCCTGCGCGATGCGCTGGACCCCAAGGAGGCGAACCAATGAGCGCACCGCTTCTGACTGTCGAGAACCTGCGCGTTTCCTTTCCCACCCGCACCGGGCTGGTGGAGGCGGTGCGCGGTGTCTCCTTCACGCTGGGACGCGAACGCCTCGGCATTGTCGGCGAATCCGGCTCCGGCAAATCGCAGACCGGCCGCGCCATCATGGGGCTGACCCCGAAAAGTGCGCGCATCGAGGCCGATGCCCTGCGCTTCGGGGATATCGATCTTCTCAAAGCTTCGGCGAAGGAAAGGCGGCTCATGCGCGGCAAGCGCATGGCCATGATCCTGCAGGACCCGAAATATTCGCTGAACCCGGTCATGCCCATCGGCCGCCAGATCATGGAAACGCTGCGCACCCATGAAAAGATCGGCAGCGGCGAGGCGCGCCAGCGCACGCTCGCCATGCTGGAAGCCGTGCAAATCCGCGATCCCGAGCGCGTCTTCGATCTTTACCCGCACGAGGTTTCAGGCGGCATGGGCCAGCGTGTCATGATCGCCATGATGCTGGTCTGCGGCCCGGAATTGCTGATCGCCGATGAGCCGACTTCGGCGCTCGACGTGACCGTTCAGCTCGAAGTGCTGGACATTCTCGACAAGCTGGTGCGGGATCGCGGCATGGGGCTGATTTTCGTCAGCCACGATCTGCGGCTGGTCTCGTCCTTCTGCGACCGTGTTCTCGTCATGTATGCCGGCAAGGTGGTGGAAGAGCTTGCTTCCGCCAATCTGAAAGAGGCGAAGCACCCCTATACGCAGGGCCTGCTGAACTGCCTGCCGGAAATCGGCGGCCACCGGCATCCGCTGCCGGTTCTGGAACGCAAGCCGGAGTGGCGCGCATGAGTTCAGTTCTTTCCGTTCGCGACATGGTGGTGGATTTCGACGGTTACATCGCGCTCGACCGCGTCAGCATCGATGTGGCAGAGGGCGAATCTTTTGGCATCGTCGGCGAGTCCGGTTCCGGCAAATCCACGCTGCTGCGCGCCATTGCCGGTCTCAACCATTTCGATGAAGGCTCCCTGATGGTGGCCGGACGCTCCTATGCCGGCAAGCGCCGCGACAAGAGCTTCTATAGCGATGTGCAGATGGTGTTTCAGGACCCCTATGGCTCGCTGCACCCGCGCCAGACGGTGGATGCGCTGCTGCTCGAACCGCTGGTCATCCACGGTCTGGATAATCGCGAGCAGCGCATTGCCCGCGCGCTGGATGAGGTGGGGCTCGGTTCCGGCTTCCGCTTCCGGTATTCGCACCAGCTTTCCGGCGGCCAGCGCCAGCGCATCGCCATTGCGCGTGCGCTGATCGTCGAGCCGAAAATCCTACTGCTGGATGAGCCGACTTCGGCCCTCGACGCCTCCATTCAGGCGGAAATCCTCAACCTGCTGGAACAGGCCCGCAAGGACCGCAATCTCACCTTCGTCATGGTCAGCCACGATCTCGGCGTCATCAGCCATATGTGCGATCGCCTTGCGGTGATGAAAAGCGGCAAGGTGGTGGAAATGTTGCAGGCGGAGGCGCTGGAAAGCCGGGAATTCAGCGCGGATTATACAAGGCAGCTGCTGGTGGCGAGCGAGGGCTTCAAGCGCGCTTGAGGTGCCGCTATAGTCGGGTCAAATGACATCTTCCGTCATTCCGGCCTTGAGCCGGAATCCAGCGACCGCGCGTCTGCGCGGTCAGAGACTCTATTGCGATCAAGGACTTGATCGCGCTGGATGCCGGGTCAAGCCCGGCATGACGGACGGTGTCGGCCAAAACAAGGTATCCAGACCATGCAACTGCGCGCATTGATGTATTTCGACGAACTGGTCCGCACCAATTCCATGCGCGCCGCGGCGGAAAATCTGAATGTCGCGCCGACGGCGGTGAGCCGGCAGATCGAGAACCTCGAATATTATTTCGGCTCGCCGCTGGTGGAGCGTTCCAGCCGCGGCGTGAAGCTGACCGCTGCGGGCGAGCTGCTCGCCGCCCGCGCCGGCAAGACGTTGCGGGAACTCGACCATGTGCACCAACTGATCGACGATCTGAAAGGCCTGCAGCGCGGCCGGGTCACGGTCTATGCCAATGGCGCGACGGTGGCGAACCTTCTCGCGCCGGTGCTGGCGCAGTTCAGCCTGAAATACCCAAAACTGCGCTTCGAGGTGCATATTACCAGCGCCCGCCAGGCGATGGAGGCGCTGGGTGCTGCGGAAGCCGATCTGGTCGTCAGCCTGTTTGCCCCGAAGGTTTCCGGTGTGAAAGTGCGCTCGCGCACCCGTATCAGCTATGACGCGATCTTTCCCGCCGGTCATGCGCTTGCCGGGCAGGCGGAAGTCTCGCTCAAGGAGCTGGCCAGCCTGCCGCTCGCCCTGCCGGACAAGAGTTTTGCTGCGCGTCAGGCCTTCGACACGCTGTTTGCCGATGGGGGCATCGAGCTTGATCCCGTCTTCATTACCAGCTCTTTGGAAATGCTGAAGGAGCTGGTGCTGGGCCACGCCGCCGCCACGCTGCTGCCGGCGCTTTCGGTGGCGCGGGAAATCCGCAGCGGCCAGATGGTCGCCGTTCCGCTCTCCGGCAAGAAGGGCATCCATACCCAGATCGATCTCTGCGTTGCGCCCGACCGGCAATTGTCCTTCGCCGCCTCCAAGCTCGCCGATTTCATCGAGCGTTTCATGCGCGAGGCGACGGCGGGATAAGCGGGATGGTTTGGTCTTTCCGCCCGGAAGGTTGATTTCCATCCGCATTTCCGTGTAGCCATTTCAGCTACACGGAGCACACAAAAATCGAGATTGTGTGTGCGCCTGCAACATGACACTCTTTTTGCAACGGGCGGTCTTCCGAGGGCAAAAAATGCCCCGGCCGCCAGACAGGGGACAATGATGCCACGCACTTATCTTTCGCAGGCGGCAACGCTTTCGCGCCGTACCGCGCTGAGCCTTGCATTGGGCACGGCGCTCTGGCTGCCGCTTTCGGTAACGGTTGCCGAAGCCGCGCCGAAAACAGCGCTGACGCTTGGCATGGCGGTGGAGCCGGCCGGTCTCGATCCGACCATCGCCGCCCCCGTCGCCATCGGCCAGGTCACCTGGCAGAATGTCTTCGAAGGTCTGGTGAAGATCGACCGAGAAGGCAAGGTGAAGCCGCAGCTTGCCGAAAGCTGGGAGATTTCTGCTGATGGCAAGACCTATACGTTCAAGCTGCGCAAGGGCGTGACCTTCCATGATGGCGAGGCCTTCGATTCCGCTGTCGCGAAATTTGCGCTGGATCGGGCGCGTGGCGAAAGCTCGGTCAATCCGCAGAAACGCTTCTTCGCCGCCATCGACAGTATCGAGACGCCGGATGCCGCAACGCTGGTGCTGAAGCTGAAGCAGCCGGCCGGCAGTCTTCTCTACTGGCTGGGTTGGCCAGCCTCCGTGATGGTGGCGCCAAAAAGCGCGGAGAATAACCGTACCACTCCTGTCGGCACCGGCCCGTTCAAATTCGTGGCCTGGGCCAAGGGCGACAAGGTCGAGTTGCAGAAGAACGACGCCTATTGGGACAAGGCCGTTTCGGTAAAGCTCGACAAGGCGACCTTCCGTTTCGTCTCCGATCCGCAGGCGCAGGCCGCTGCACTGAAATCCGGCGATATCGATGCCTTCCCGGAATTCGGCGCACCGGAACTGATGACCTCCTTCGATGGCGACGCGCGCCTCGGCACCTTCGTTGGCAATACCGAGCTGAAGGTCGTGGCCGGCATGAACAATGCCCGCAAGCCCTTTGGCGACAAGCGCGTGCGTCAGGCGCTGATGATGGCGGTGGATCGCGGCACCGTCATTGAAGGCGCCTGGTCCGGCTTCGGCACGGCCATCGGCAGCCATTACACCCCGAATGACCGCGGCTATATCGATACGACGGGCATTCACCCCTTTGATATCGACAAGGCCAAGGCGCTGCTTGCGGAAGCCGGTTATCCAGATGGTTTCAGCTTCACCATCAAGGCCCCGCAAATGGCCTATGCCCAGCGGACCTCGCAAATCCTGCAGGCGATGTTTGCCGAACTCGGCGTGACCATGACCATCGAGACCACCGAGTTTCCGGCGAAATGGGTGGCGGATGTTCTCAAAGGCGCGGATTACGACATGACCATCGTTGCCCATGCGGAGCCGATGGATATCGATATTTATGCGCGCGATCCCTATTATTTCAATTACAAGAACCCGACCTTCAACGAGGTCGTGGCGAATGTCGAAAAGACAGCGGATGCCGGCGAGCAGGAAAAGCTCTATGGTGAAGCCCAGAAAATCCTCGCGGAAGATGTGCCGGCTCTCTTCCTTTTCGTCATGCCGAAACTCGGCGTCTGGGACAAGAAGGTGAAGGGGCTGTGGGAAAACGAGCCCATTCCCTCGAATGTGCTGACGGATGTGCATTGGGAAGAGTGACGTTTGTCGATAGCCGTTTCTTCCGTCATGTCGGTCCCCGGGTCGAGCCCGAGGATGATCCGGCATCCAGCCAGCCCAAGTCCTTGGGCTGAAAGGGCTCTCTCCGCCGCGCAGATGCGCGTCGGCTGGGTTCCGGCTCGGGGCTGGAATGACGGGAGAGAGATAACTGGACCTTCGACCGCAGGCGAAACAAAGCAAGGAGAAGATGCCAGATGTTAGCCGTCCTCATCCGGCGTCTTTTAAGCCTCGTCATCACCCTGTTTGCCGTTTCCCTCATCATCTATGTCGTCATGGGCCTGCTGCCGGGCGATCCGGCGGCCATCATGCTCGGAACCTCGGCGAGCCCCGATACGCTCGCGGCGCTGCAGAAGCAGATGGGCCTCGATCAGCCGCTGCCGCTGCGTTATCTCCACTGGCTGGCCGGCGTGTTTCATGGCGATCTCGGGCAATCCTATACCTATGGCGTGCCGGTGGCGGGGCTGATCTTGGAGCGGCTCGCCGTTACCCTGCCGCTTGCGCTGCTGGCCGTTTGCCTTTCGGTGGCCATTGCCATTCCGCTCGGCGTGGCGGCGGCGCGGAGCCGTAACGGGGCGCTGGATTTTGCGGCCGGGCTGTTTTCGCATGTGGGCATTGCCGTGCCCGGTTTCTGGGTCGGCCTGCTGCTCATCATCGTTTTTTCCACCACGCTCGGCTGGATGCCGGCCGGCGGTTTTCCCGGCTGGACGCCGAGCTTTTCAGCGGGTCTCACGGCGCTCATCCTTCCGGCGGTCGCGCTGGCGCTGTCGCAGGCCGGAGTTCTTACACGCGTCTGCCGCTCCGCCGTGCTGGAAGTGATGAATGAGGATTTCGTGCGCACTGCCCGAGCCAAGGGTCTGAGCGAGCGGGTGGCGCTGTGGCGGCATGCGGTGCCGAATGCGATGATCCCCGTCGTCACCATGATCGGCCTGCAATTCACCTTCCTCATTGCCGGCGCGGTGCTGGTGGAAAATGTCTTCAACCTGCCGGGTCTCGGGCGGCTTGCCTACCAGGCGCTGACCCAGCGCGATATCGTCGTCATGCAATCCGTTGTGCTGTTTTTCTCGGCGCTGGTGATCGTCATGAATTTCGTGGTCGATATCGCCTATCTCTTCATCGATCCGAGACTGCGGGCAGGTGCGCGATGATGCGATTGATCCGTCGCCGCCCCGCCTTTGCCCTCGGCATCGCCGTCACGGTCTTTCTGGTCGCAGTCGCCCTGCTGTCGCTGGTCTGGACGCCGGTGTCCCCCACAAAGATGCAGATCGTCCAGAAGCTGAAATCGCCCTTCGTTTATGGCGGCCTCGGCACGGATCATTTCGGCCGCGACGTGTTGTCGATGTTGATGGCCGGTGCGTGGAATTCGCTCTCCACCTCCATCGCCGCCGTCGCCATTGGCGCATTTATCGGCACGACCATCGGCGTTGCGGTTGCGGCGCTGCGCGGTTTCACCGAAACCGTGGTCATGCGCATCTGCGACATCATTTTCGCCGTGCCGCCCATCCTGTCGGCCATGATGCTCGGCGCCTTCATCGGCACAGGCCGTTTTACCGCCATCATCGCCATCGCCACCTTCATGGTGCCGGTCTTTGCCCGGCTGACGCTGGGGGCGGCGTTGCAGATATGGTCGCGGGAATATGTCACCGCCGCCACCAGCATCGGCCAGAACCGCGCCAAGATCACGCTTTTCCATATCGTGCCGAATATTTCCAACCAGATCATCGTGCAGGTGACGATCCAGCTCGGTCTTGCGATATTGACGGAAGCAGGCCTTTCCTTCCTCGGTCTTGGCATGCCGCCGCCCGCCGCCACCTGGGGGCGGATGCTGGCCGATGCCCAGACCTATCTTGGCGTGGCACCCTGGCTCGCCATCATGCCCGGCCTTGCGATCGCGCTCGCCGTCTTCGGCCTCAATCTTCTCGGCGACGGCCTGCGCGACCTGCTGGACCCGCGCGATACCAGCTGACCGTTTCAAGCCGATATCGCCCTTATTTCCTGTTTTTCTGACGAGACGATGCCATGACCGATCTCATAGACCTCAACACGCTCGAAATCCTGGCGCTTTACCGGGATAAGAAGCTTTCGCCATCGGAATATTGGCAGGCGGTGGAGGCGCGTATCGATGCTTTCGAACCGGTGGTGAATGCACTTTATGCTTACGATCCGGAGGATGCACGCAGGCAGGCGTTGGCCTCGACGCAACGTTGGCAAAAAGGCGAAACGCGCGGGGCCCTCGATGGCATTCCGGTCTCGTTGAAGGAATTGATCGCCACGAAAGGCCATCCGGTGCCGCTTGGCACCAAAGCGGTGGAACTGGTGCCTGCGGTCGACGACGCGCCGGTGGCCGCCCGCTGCCGTGAGGATGGCGCGATTATTTACGCCAAGACGACCTGCCCGGACTACGGCATGTTGTCCTCCGGTCTTTCCAGTTTCCACAAGCTCAGCCGCAATCCGTGGGACCCCACCCAGAACCCCGGCGGCTCCAGCGCCGGTGCGGCCTCTGCCGGGGCTGCAGGTTATGGCACGCTGCATATCGGCACGGATATCGGTGGCTCGGTGCGGTTGCCGGCCGGCTGGACCGGCCTGTTCGGTTTCAAGCCGAGCCAAGGCCGCATCCCGGTCGATCCCTATTATACCGGCCGCTGCGCCGGACCGATGACCCGCACCGTTGCCGATGCCGCCTATGCCATGGCGACGCTTTCGCGTCCCGACTGGCGCGATGGCACGGCGCTGCCGCCCAACGATATCAACTGGATGAACCTCGATATTAATGTAAAAGGCCTGAAAATCGGCCTGATGCTGGATGCCGGCTGCGGCCTGCCGCTGGACGAAGAGGTGCGCGACGCCGTGCTTTCCGCCGCAAAACTGTTCGAGGCTGCCGGCGCTATCGTCATCCCGGTCGAGCCGGTGTTGACGCGGGAAATGCTGGACGGGCTGGACGATTTCTGGCGGGCGAAGTTCTGGGGCGACATGGCGGCGCTGAGCGCGGACCGTCGCGCCGCGATCCTTCCCTATATTCATGAATGGGCGCAGAAGGGGGCGGATATTTCCGGCGCGCGCGCCGTTTTCGGTTTCAACCAGACCATGGAAATGCGTAAGGCTTGCGGGCGGTTGATGCAGTCCGTTGATGTTGTGATTTCACCCGTCAATCCCATCGTGTCCTATCCGGCCGACTGGGCCTCGCCCACCAATGATCCCGAACTCCCCTTCGAACATATCGCCTTCACGGTGCCGTGGAACATGTCGGAACAGCCGGCCTCCTCGATCAATTGCGGCTTCTCCAGATCGGGAATGCCCATCGGCTTGCAGATCGTCGGGCCGCGTTACGAGGATTTGTTCGTGCTGAAGCTTTCAAAGGCCTTCGAGAACTGGGGCGGCGGTGTGAGACGCTGGCCGCAGCCGCCGCAGGCTCGCTGATCCACCTTTATCGGGCTTGTAGTATTGCCATAATACCCGCATCTCGATCCCGCCTGTTAGGGTGCCCAAAGGCATTCGAAAACGGGAGGAGCAGACATGCCGAAGAAGATTTTGATGATCACCGGCGATTTCGCCGAGGATTATGAGACCATGGTGCCGTTCCAGACGCTGCTCGCGGTCGGCCACACGGTGCACGCCGTCTGCCCCGGCAAGAAGGCGGGCCAGACCATTGCCACGGCCATCCATGATTTCGAGGGCGACCAGACCTATTCGGAAAAACGCGGCCATAATTTCGCGCTCAACGCCACCTTCGCCGATATCAAGGTTGCGGATTACGATGCGCTGGTCATTCCCGGCGGCCGCGCGCCGGAATATCTGCGGCTCAATGCGGATGTGCTGACTGCGGTGAAACATTTCTTCGAGGCCGACAAGCCGGTGGCCGCCGTTTGCCATGGCGCGCAATTGCTCGCGGCTGCGGGCGTCCTGAAGGGCCGCACCTGCTCGGCCTATCCCGCCTGCCGCCCCGAAGTGGAACTGGCGGGCGGCACCTATGCCGATATCGCCATCGATGCGGCCGTTACCGACGGCAAGCTGGTAACGGCGCCCGCATGGCCGGCGCATCCGGCCTGGCTTTCGCAATTCATGGCCGTGCTCGGCAAATAGGCCAGCGAAACGGGGCTTTTTCCGGCCCCGTTTTCCGCCTATCTTTCAGGCGTGGTAAGGGAGGAAACCATGTGCAAGCTTTTCATCAAGGCAGACCCGACGCTCTGGGAGAGCCATACGCGATCGCTCAGGATCGATGGCATGGTCACCAGCGTGCGGCTTGAAAACTTCTTCTGGTCGACGCTGGACGAGATCGCGCGGCGTGACGGCATGAACAGCGTGCAGCTGATCGCCAAGCTCTATAATGAATCGATCGATGCCGGGCACGATCTCGGCAATTTCACCTCCTTCCTGCGGGTTTGCTGCGGGCGTTATCTGGCGCTTCAGCTTTCCGGCGATATTCCGGCGCGCAGCGATATTCCGATTGCGGCACTGGATGCGGACAGCATCCTTGAGGCAGAGCAGGTGAATTACCACTAGGTGGCAACTTTGCGCTTGATAGTTGGTCAACGTGCATTCGACGTCATCCTCGGGCTTGTCCCGAGGATCCACCATCACGTGTGGCAATGGATCCTCGGGTCAAGCCCGAGGATGACGTGGAGAGGTTCTTGTGACGCAGGAACGCGTCTCCTCAGCTCTTCAGCGCCCGCGGGTCGAGCGCATCGCGCACCGCATCACCGATATAGTTGACGCTCAGAACCGTCAGCGAGATCGCCAGCCCCGGCCACAAAACGCGCGAGGGCGTCAGTTGCAGGAAGTTTGCGCCGTCGAACAGCAGCCGTCCCCAGGTCGGGAAATCGGAGGGGAAGCCGAGGCCGAGGAAGGACAGCGCGGATTCCGTGATGATGGCGGCGGCGATACCGAGCGTGGCCGAGACCATGATCGAACTCAGCACATTCGGCAATATATGCCTGAGGATGATGCGGTATTCGCGCATGCCGCTCGATTTCGCCGCCATGATGAATTCCTGGCTTTTGATCGTCAGCACATCGCCGCGCACGATACGGGCCGTATGCATCCAGCTGGTTATCCCGATCACGAAGACGATCAGGATGAAGATGCCGGTTTCCGGCCCGAAGGCGGCGCGCAGCGTATCGCGAAACAGCATCAGGATGACGAGCAGCAGCGGCAAAAGCGGCAGGGCCAGGAACAGGTCGGTCAGCCGCATCAGCGGACCGTCCAGCCTGCGGAAATAGCCAGACAGCACCCCCACCAGCGTGCCGAGAAACAGCGCCAGCAGCATGGCGGTGATACCGACGGCAAGCGAGATGCGGCCGCCGGCCAGAACCTGCGCCAGCATGTCCTTGCCGAGATTATCGGTGCCGAAGGGATGCGCCCATGATGGCCACTGGTTGCGCTCCCTCACATTGATGGCGTTGGGCGCGACGGTGTGGATATAGGGGCCGACATAGACAGCAAGCAGGATGAAGACGAAAACGATCAGCCCTGCCACGCCGCCCTTGTGAACGCGGAACTGTTTCCAGATATCGGCAAGGGCGGATTGCGTGGGGGTGGCCGCAACCGTCGGCGCTGCGATGGTGGCGTCAGTCATAGCGGATCCTCGGGTCGAGAATGCCGTACAGCACGTCGGCAATCAGGTTGAAGAGCACGATCAGTACCGCGAAAATGAAGGTCAGCGTCTGCACCAGCGGAATATCCGCGCCCTGAACGGCGGTGATCAGCAATTGGCCAAGCCCGTTCACGCGGAAGATTTGCTCGGTGATGATGGCGCCGGAAAAGATCGTCGGCACGCCGAGCGCAATCACCGTCACCACCGGGATCAGGCTGTTGCGCAGCACGTGGATGAGCAGCACGGATTTTTCCTTCACGCCCTTGGCGCGTGCGGTGCGCACATAATCCTGGTGCAGATTGTCCAGCATCGAGGCGCGCACGAAGCGGCTGATCTGCGAGACATTGTAGAGCGTCAGCACCAGCACGGGCAGGAACATCTGCTTCACCTGCGCCACGAAACTTCCCCAGTCTGTCACTTGAAGATTGGTATCATAAACGGAAGGGAACCATTGCAGGTAGGAGCTGAAGATGACGACTAGCAGCACGCCAGTGAAGAAGGTCGGCACCGAATAACCGACCATCGAGACGAAGGTGCCGATCTGGTCGAAGATCGAATATTGCTTGTAGGCGGAAATCACGCCGATCGGGATCGCCAGCAGCGCACCGAAGAGATAGGCGAGGCCTACCACCCACAATGTCTGTGGCATGCGCTGAATGACGAGATCGACCACCGGGCTGCGTGTCGCCCAGGAGAGCACCCGCATGCGGCTGCCATCGCCGATCTGCCAGCCGGTCAGCCTTTCAATGAGGTTCAGCGGTTCGTTGATGAAGAATTGCTGCAGCCACATCAGGTAACGGATGAAGAAGGGCTGATCGAGGCCAAGCGAGGCGCGGATTTGCTCACGCACTTCCGGCGGGATGGTGAGCGGCAGATCGCCGGTCGGGTCGTTCGGCGCAAGATCGAGCAGCGCGAAGATGACGAAGCTGATGACGAGCAGCGTCGGTACGGCAAAGGCAAGCCGCCGGAGCGTAAAGGTAAACATCTGAAACTCTCCAGACCCAGAGCGCGGCAGGACGAAAATTGGGAGCGTTTTCGCCTTAACGCGGCAAATGTGTCTTCAGATCATGGTCCAGGGGCATGCAGAAGGCCGGCCTCTCCGGGGGAGAAGCCGGCGCATCTGCGTGTTACTTCTTGCGGGACCAGTCCGCGACGTTCCAGAGTTCCGAATCCCAGGCATTCATGCGAACGCCTTCCAGCGTCAGCGAATGCGAGGAAACGCTGCCGCGGTGGATGAGCGGAATATGCGCGCCTTCCTCCGTCAGCATGTCGTTCAGCTGCTTGGAAATTTCACCGCGCTTGGCAAGGTCTGCGGTCTTGGAGAGTTCGCCGACCAGCTTGTCGAATGCCGGGTTGCAATAACGCGGAATGTTTTGCCCCTGCCAGCCGTTAGCGGGTGCCGGGATCTTGTCGCACAGCCATTCCGCCAGATATTTTTCCGGGTCGGTGCCGTCGAAATTATTGGTGTACATTTCGACGTCGGCATAAAATTTCTGGAAGGTATCCGGGCTTGCCGGGTCGCCGCCGAAGAAGACCGAGGCGCTGACATTGCGCAGCTCGGAAGCGACGCCGATCTGCGACCACATGTCCTTCACCAGTTCCTGCGTGGCCTGGCGAACAGAATTGGTGGAGGTCTGGTAGAGGAAGGAGAGCTTCACGCCGTTCTTGGCGCGGATGCCGTCCGCACCCTTTACCCAGCCGGCATCGTCCAGCAGCTTGTTTGCGCCTTCCACATCCTGCTTCAGGCACCAGCTGTCATTCTTGGTGGAAGCGAAGGCTTCCGGCGCCGGCACGATATTGCAGGTCGGCTTGCCCGCCTCACCATAACCGGCCTCGTCGATGATATCGCGGTCGATGGCAAGCGAAAGCGCACGGCGCACGGCCGGGTCTGATATGGCCGGGTGCGGGCCGCCCTCCTTGGTGGAGCGCTTGTCGCCGAGCGACGGATCGGGATTGTACCAGTTGAGATTGATACGTTCGACCTGGGTGCCGAAGGCGGTTTCCAGCTTGCCTTTACCGGCAGCCACCATGGTGGCGAGGACTTCCGGCTCCACCTGCATGTTCCAGGCATAGTCGAATTCGCCGGTTTCCAGCACGGCGCGCGCGGCAGAAGCGGCATCGCCGCCGCCCTTCAGGGTTGCGGTGGCGAAGGCGGGCTTGGCGGGGTCGCGGTAATTGGTGTTGGCGACGAAGCTGATCACGTCGTTCGGCTTGAAATCCTTGACCACGAAGGGGCCGGTGCCGATGGGGCCGAAATTGGCGGAAGTGCAGCCGGGCGCAGCAGCGCCAACGCATTTTTCAAACTGCTTCTTCTGGATAACCGGCGATTGCGCGCCGACGAATGCGGAATAGGGGTAAGGTTTCGGTTCGGTGAAGCTGATCTTGACGGTATGGGCGTCGACGGCCTCGACATTCTTCACGCCTTCATATTGCGCCGCCTGCGCGCAGCCGCCATCCGGTGCAAGGCAATATTTCCAGGTGAAAATGACGTCCTCGGCGGTGAACGGTGTGCCATCCGACCATTTCACGTCGCTTTTCAGCTTCCAGGTCATGCTGAGCAGGTCCTTCGCGACGCCGCCATTGTCGACCGTCGGAATTTCGGTGACCAGCATCGGCACCAGCTCGCCCTTTTCGTCGTAGCGCGCCAGCGGCTCAATCACCATGGACGAGCTGTAGACTTCCTTCGTGCCCGCAGAAAGATAAGGGTTAAGTGTCGATACGGCCTGCCAGAACAGGATTTTCAGTTCGCCGTCACTGCCACGCTCGGCATGGGCGGCAGAGCCTGCCAGAGCCATGGCCGCCACCGTGCTGGCAAAGAGAACGCTGCGCTTCTTCATTGTTGTTTTCCCCTTTTTTGGATTTTATCTATTTGAATGTTTGACGCTTTTCCCGTCGTCATGTGCAAGGTCTGTTCTTGTAAGTATTTGACTTTGCTAAGGAATAATCCTCCATTCCCGATGATGCTATTGTCAGTTTTTTTGAAAAGCAAGCCCCAAACTTTTATTGATGAACAAAATTTGTGCCATTCGCCTTTAGGCCTATTTTTCGCTCATGCAGCAAAATTCATACTTGCAAAAGCAGAAATTCCAAACGCAATATGGCTCCCGACAACCCGGCGGGGAACAAAAAAAGGAAAAATGGGAATGCCGATATTGAACCGTGTGGCCGAGATGCAGGAAGATGTTGCCGGCTGGAGGCGCCACCTGCACGAGACGCCGGAACTGCTTTACGATGTCTTCGAAACATCGAAATTCGTGGCCGAAAAACTGACCTCCTTCGGCTGCGACATCGTCGAGACCGGCATCGGCAAGACCGGCGTCGTCGGCATCATCCGGGGGCGGCACGGGGATGGCCCCACCATCGGTTTCCGCTCCGACATGGACGCTTTGCCGATTCTGGAAACCAGCGGCAAGCCCTGGGCTTCCAAAATTCCGGGCAAGGCCCATTCCTGCGGTCATGACGGGCACACCGCCATGCTTCTGGGGGCGGCGCAATATCTGGCCGAGACCCGCAATTTCAAGGGTTCCGTCGCGGTCATTTTCCAGCCGGCGGAGGAGGGCGGGGCAGGCGCGCTTGCCATGCTCAACGACGGCATGATGGAGAAGTTCGGCATTTCACAGGTCTATGGCATGCATAACGAGCCCGGCATTCCCGTCGGGCAATTCGCCATTCGCAAGGGCTCGACCATGGCGGCGGCGGATGCCTTCGAGATCACGATTACCGGCAAGGGCAGCCATGCGGCCGCGCCGCATCTTTCCATCGATCCGGTTCTGACGTCGGCCTATATCATCATCGCCCTGCAATCCATCGTCTCGCGTGAGACGGACCCGTTGAAATCGCTCGTCGTCACCGTCGCCACCACCCACGGCGGCACCGCGGGCAATGTCATTCCCGGTTCGGTGACGCTGACGGGCACGGTACGCACCCTGCTGCCGGAAACCCGCGATTTTGCCGAAAAGCGCCTGAAGGAAGTGGCCACCGCCACTGCCATGGCGCATGGCGCGACGGCCGAGGTGAAATACGACCGCGGTTATCCCGTCACCTTCAACCACAATGACGAGACCGAATTCGCGACCGGCGTGGCGATGGGCGTGGCCGGTGCAAATGCCGTCAACACCAATCCCAACCCGCATATGGGGGCGGAGGATTTCTCCTACATGCTGGAAGCGCGCCCCGGCGCCTTCATTTTCATCGGCAATGGCGATACCGCCGGGCTTCACAATGCGGCTTACGATTTCAACGACGACGCCTTGCCCTATGGCATCAGCTACTGGGTCTCGATGGCCGAAACCGCGCTTGCTGCGTAAGACATCCGGCGGCCTTCATGGCCGCCTTTCGCTTTTCAGGAGATCGGCATGCTTTTGGCGGCAACGTCCATGGAACAGACCGGCGGCTCGGTAAGCCCGGTTCTTTCGGTTGAAAATCTGACCACATCCTTCCGCGTCGATGGCGGCTGGAAATCCGTGGTCCGCAACATGAGTTTCGAGATCGCGCCGCGTGAGACGGTGGCAATCGTCGGGGAAAGCGGCTCGGGCAAAAGCGTGACGTCGCTGTCGATTATGCGGCTTCTGGATAAGAAGACCAGCCGCATCGAGGGCAAGGTCATGCTGGGCGGGCGCAATCTGCTTGCCCTTCCGGAAGAGGAGATGCGCAAGGTTCGCGGCAAGGACATTTCGATGATCTTCCAGGAACCGATGACCAGCCTCAACCCGATCTTTCCAATCGGCAAGCAGATCGCCGAAGCGCTGACGGTACATCAGAATATTTCCTCATCCGCTGCGAAGGCGGAGGTCATTCGCCTGCTCGAAAAGGTCCGCATTCCCAATGCGAAGAACCGTTTCGACGATTATCCGCACCAGTTTTCCGGCGGCATGCGCCAGCGCGTGATGATCGCCATGGCGCTCGCCTCCAGACCGAAGCTCCTGATCGCCGACGAACCGACAACCGCGCTCGACGTGACCATTCAGGGCCAGATCCTCGACCTGATCAAGCAATTGCAGGAAGAAGAGGGCATGTCCGTTCTCTTCATCACCCATGATATGGGCGTGGTTGCGGAAGTGTCGGATCGCACCATCGTCATGTTCCGCGGCGATGTGGTGGAAACCGGCACCACCGACGATATCTTCCACCGCGGTCGCCACCCCTATACGCGCGCTCTTCTTTCGGCGGTGCCGAAGCTCGGCTCGATGAAGGAGCGCGTGCTGCCGGCCCGTTTCCCGATCATCGATATCAAGACCGGCGAGAGCCAGCCCGTGGTGGAGGTGAAGGACACGGTATCCGGTTCGCGCACGCCCATTCTCTCCGTGAAGGACCTGACCACGCGTTTCGATATCCGTTCCGGTCTTTTCGGCCGCAAATCCGGCGCCGTGCATGCGGTGGAAAAGGTCTCCTTCGATCTCGCCGAGGGGGAAACCCTGTCTCTCGTCGGAGAATCGGGTTGCGGCAAGTCCACCACGGGGCGGTCGATCACCCGGCTGATCGAGCCTACCTCGGGCAATGTGACGCTCGACGGTTACGAGGTCCTGAAGCTCGACAAGACGACGCTGCGCACCATGCGCCGCAGCGTGCAGATGATCTTCCAGGATCCCTTCGCCTCGCTCGATCCGCGCATGAGCATCGGTACGGCGATCATGGAACCTTTCATCGAGCATCGGCTGGGAACGAAGCCGCAGGCGCGTGAAAAGGCCGCGGATCTGATGGAAAAAGTGGGTCTAAGCCCGGATATGATGCGGCGTTTCCCGCATGAATTTTCCGGCGGCCAGCGCCAGCGCATCGCCATTGCCCGCTCGCTGATGCTCGACCCCAAGGTCATCGTCGCCGATGAGGCGGTGTCTGCGCTCGATGTGTCCATCAAGGCGCAGGTCTGCAACCTGCTGCTCGACCTGCAACAAAGCCTCAATCTGGCCTTCCTGTTCATCTCGCACGATATGGCAGTGGTGGAGCGCGTCAGCCATCGTGTGGCGGTGATGTATCTCGGCGAGATCGTCGAAATCGGGCCGCGCGCGGCGGTTTTCGACAATCCGCAGCACCCCTATACGAAAAAGCTCATGTCTGCCGTTCCGGTGCCGGACCCGGCGCGGCGGCAGATCCGGCGCAACATGGCGACGGATGAGATCAAAAGCCCGATCCGGCCGGTGGATTATGTGCCGCCGCAGCGCCATTACCGAGAGGTTTCCGCAGGGCATCTGGTGCAGGAAGCGGCGTGATCGAACAGTGTCGGCTTCGGGCTGAGGGCTGGTAAGGGACCGAGTGGGTGCCGCGCATTTCTTCTCCCCGAGGGGGAGAAGGTCGCGGCAGCGGGATGAGGGGGCAAGTTCTCCGTATATCGCTAACGTTTCCCCCTCATCCGACCCTTCGGGCCACCTTCTCCCCCCTCGGGGAGAAGAAGCGCGCCGCACCGTTGTGCCAATGCATTTTTCAGTCCACCGCACGCTCTCTTCCGCATCCCCCGTTTGACAGCCGACGCAAAAAAATGCCAGCAAATGCGCAAGCATAATTCCTAGAGGGCAGCGGCATGGCCAGACGAAACGACGCACATGGACGGCTGGACGATGCGGCCCGTGCCGGCTGGCTTTATTATGTCGCCGGCCGCACGCAGGATGAAATCGCCGCCGCCATGGGCATTTCCCGGCAATCGGCGCAGCGGCTGGTGTCGCTTGCCGTTGCCGAACGGCTGATCAAGGTGCGGCTCGATCACCCCATCGCCGCCTGTCTCGAGAAAGCCGAGCGGCTCAAGGAAAAATTCGACCTTAGATATATCGAGGTGGTGCCGAGCGATCCGGCCGGCGTCTCCTCCACTGTCGGCATTGCCGAGGCCGGGGCGGCGGAAATCGAACGCTGGCTGAAAAATGCCGATCCCATTGTGCTCGCTATCGGTACCGGCCGTACCTTGAAGGCCGCCGTCGACCAGCTGCCGCCAATGGAGTGCCCGCAGCATCGCATCGTCTCACTGACGGGCAATATCGGGCCGGATGGCTCGGCCGCGTATTATAACGTCATCTTCAGCATGGCCGATGCCATCAAGGCCCGGCATTTTCCAATGCCGCTGCCGGTTTTGTGCTCCTCTGCGGAGGAACGCGAATTGCTGCACGACCAGTCCATGGTGCGCTCCACGCTGGCGCTGGGTGCTGCGGCCAATGTCACCTTCGTCGGTGTCGGCGAACTCGGTGAAAACGCGCCGCTCTGCGTCGATGGTTTTCTCGGTGTCGATGAGATGAAGGCGCTGATGGCAAGCGGTGCCGTCGGCGAGATCTGCGGCTGGATGTATGATGCCAATGGCCGCATTCTCGAGCATTCCGTCAACGAGCGCGTCGCCTCCGTTCCCATCCCTTCAAGAGAGACCTGCACCGTCATCGGCATGGCGCAGGGCGCGCGCAAGAATGCCTCGATTCTGGCGGCGCTGAGGGGTGAACTTCTGAACGGCCTCATCACTGATGAAGTGACAAGTGAATATTTGCTCACGCATTGAGCAAAAATTAATATCATAAAATCAATGGCTTGATTTTTCCATGTGCGTCGCAGCACAGGAAGTCGCTTGACATTTTTCGGCCACGGGTGAGTAAATGCCCCAGAGCAAAGCGAATGCTCATCATTTTTCTTCTGGGAGGAAGATATGACACTGAAGACCATTTTGCTGGGCGCATGCTCGGCCCTCGCCTTTTCGACCCTTGCTTCCGCTGAGACGCTGACCATCGCCACCGTGAACAACGGCGACATGATCCGCATGCAGGGGCTGACCTCCGACTTCACGGCAAAGAACCCCGACATCAAGGTCGAATGGGTCACGCTTGAAGAAAACGTACTGCGCGAGCGTGTGACGACCGATATCGCCACCAATGGCGGCCAATACGACATCATGACCATCGGCAACTACGAAGTGCCGATCTGGGCCAAGCAGGGCTGGCTGCTGCCGCTCGAAAAGCTTGGCGACAAATACGACGTGGATGACATCCTGCCGGCGATCCGTGGTGGTCTCTCCGCCGAAGGCAAGCTTTATGCGGCACCCTTCTACGGCGAATCCGCCATGATCATGTATCGCAAGGACCTGTTTGAAAAAGCCGGCCTGAAGATGCCTGAAAATCCGACCTGGGAATTCATCGGCGACGCCGCCCGCAAGATTACCGACCGCAAGGCCGATATCAACGGCATCTGCCTGCGTGGCAAGGCCGGCTGGGGCGAAAACATGGCCTTCATCAGCGCGCTCACCAATTCCTTCGGTGGCCGCTGGTTCGATGAGAACTGGAAGCCGCAGTTCGATCAGCCGGAATGGAAGAGCTCGCTGCAGTTTTACGTCGACCTGATGAAGGATGCCGGTCCGTCGGGCGCGTCCTCCAACGGCTTCAACGAAAACCTGACGCTGTTCCAGCAGGGCAAATGCGGCATGTGGATCGACGCCACGGTGGCTGCCTCCTTCGTATCAAACCCGAAGGATTCGACCGTTGCCGACAAGGTTGGTTATGCGCTGTTCCCGACGCATGGCGAGCTGAAGAACCATGGCAACTGGCTGTGGTCGTGGAACCTTGCGATCCCGAAGAGCTCGAAGAAGGCCGATGCGGCTGAAAAGTTCATCTCCTGGGCAACCAGCAAGGATTACACCACGCTCGTCGCTTCCAAGGAAGGCTGGGCAAACGTGCCTCCGGGCACCCGCACCTCGCTTTACAAGAACGCCGATTATGAAAAGGCCGCCGCCTTCGCCAAGCCGACGCTTGCCGCCATGGATGCCGCCGATATCACCAAGCCGACCGTAAAGCCCGTGCCTTACACGGGTGGCCAGTTCGTGGCGATCCCTGAGTTCCAGGCGCTCGGCACCACGGTCGGTCAGCTGTTCTCGGCGGTTGTTGCCGGTCAGTCGAGCGTTGACGATGCGCTTGCGGGCGCCCAGTCGACAGCAACGCGTGAAATGACCCGCGCCGGTTACATCAAGTAATCCTCCCGAAGATCGCTGTCCGGCGCCAATGCCGGGCAGCGAACTCTCCGGGCCGGAAGCCGCGATGCGGCTTTAATGCCTTTCAAATCAAAACAAGAATGAGCCGGTTCTTCCGGATATGCCGGGCGCATGTCATGGCGCGCAGGCCCAAGGGGAGGTTAGTGTAATGGCAACTCGAAACACGAGCGGTCTGGCGCGGGTCATGCTTGCGCCATCGGTACTGTTATTGCTGGTGTGGATGATCGTGCCTCTGGCGATGACGCTGTGGTTCTCGTTCCAGAACTACAATCTCCTCAACCCGGCCAATGTCAGCTTTGCGGGCCTGTTCAATTACCAGTATTTCTACACCGACCCGGCCTTCTTCCAGTCGATCTGGAACACGCTTTTGATCGTCGGCGGCGTGCTTGCGATCACCGTCATCGGCGGTATCGCCATTGCGCTCTTGCTCGACAATGACATTTTCGGCCAGGGCATCGTCCGCATCATGATCATCTCGCCCTTCTTCGTCATGCCGCCGGTGGCCGCATTGGTGTGGAAGAACATGATCATGCATCCCGGTTACGGCGTGCTTGCCGATCTCTCCCGCTTCTTCGGCCTGCAGCCGGTCGACTGGTTTGCGCAGTTTCCGCTGCTCTCCATCATCATCATCGTCGCCTGGCAATGGCTGCCCTTTGCGACGCTGATCCTCTTGACCGCCCTGCAGTCGCTCGATGGCGAGCAGAAGGAAGCCGCCGAGATGGATGGCGCCAACTTCGTCAACCGCTTCATCTATCTGACGCTGCCGCATCTGTCGCGCGCCATCACCGTCGTCATTCTCATCCAGACGATCTTCCTGCTCGGCGTTTACGCGGAAATCCTCGTCACCACCAATGGCGGACCGGGTTATGCCTCCACCAACCTCGCCTTCCTCATCTATCGCACCGCGCTTCTCGGTTACGACGTCGGCGGCGCTTCGGCCGGCGGCATCATCGCCGTCATCCTCGCCAATATCGTCGCCATCTTCCTGATGCGCGCCGTCGGCAAGAACCTCGACCGGTAAAGGGGAAACATCATGGCCCGCAAGACAACCACACGTGCGAAGATCGGCTTCTCCATCGCGGCCTGGGCCGTGGCGCTGCTGCTGTTCTTCCCGATCCTCTATGCCTTCCTCACCTCGATCAAGACCGAGCCGGAGGCAATCGCCGGCTTCAGCCTCATTCCCTCGGGCACGCTTGAGAATTACGTGACGGTGCAGACCCAGCGCGATTACTTCAAGCCGTTCATGAACTCGGTGGTGCTGTCGCTCGGCTCGACGATCATTGCGTTGATCATCGCCATTCCCGCCGCCTGGGCCATGGCGTTCTCGCCGACCAAACGCACCAAGGACATTTTGATGTGGATGCTCTCCACCAAGATGATGCCGGCCGTCGCCGTGCTGGTGCCGATCTATCTGATCTTCCGCAATGCCGGCCTGCTCGATACCCGCATCGGGCTGACCATCATGCTCACCTTCATCAACCTGCCGATCGTCATCTGGATGCTCTACACCTACTTCCGGGAAATCCCCGGCGAGATTCTGGAAGCCGCCCGCATGGATGGCGCATCGCTGTGGAACGAGATCGTGCATGTGCTGACGCCGATGGCGGTGCCGGGCATTGCCTCGACGCTGCTCCTCAACGTCATTCTCGCCTGGAACGAAGCCTTCTGGACCATCCGGCTGACGACCACCAATGCGGCCCCGCTGACGGCCTTCATCGCCTCCTTCTCCTCGCCGCAGGGGCTGTTCTGGGCAAAACTCTCGGCCGCCTCGATGATGGCGATCGCCCCCATTCTCGTCATCGGCTGGTTCTCGCAGAAACAACTCGTGCGTGGCCTGACCTTCGGCGCCGTGAAATAAGGAACGACAAACATGGGCAGCATTTCCCTTCAGAACGTGTCCAAGCTCTTCGGTGAGGCGAAAGTCATCCCGTCGATCGATCTTGATATCAACGACGGTGAATTCGTCGTCTTCGTCGGCCCGTCGGGCTGCGGCAAGTCCACGCTTTTGCGCCTCATCGCCGGGCTGGAAGACGTCTCCGGCGGCAAGATCGCCATCGACGGCAAGGATGTCACCGAAAAGGCCCCGGCCGAGCGTGGCCTTGCCATGGTGTTCCAGTCCTATGCGCTTTATCCGCATATGAGTGTCAGGAACAACATCGCCTTCCCGCTGAAGATGGCCAAGCTCGACAAGGCGGTGATCGATAAAAAGGTCGAAGATGCCGCCCGGGTGCTGAACCTCACCGATTATCTCGAACGCCGGCCCTCGCAGCTGTCGGGCGGCCAGCGCCAGCGCGTCGCCATCGGCCGCGCCATCGTGCGCGAACCGAAAGCCTTCCTGTTCGACGAGCCGCTTTCCAACCTCGATGCGGCGCTGCGCGGCACCATGCGGCTGGAAATCTCCGAGCTGCACAACACGCTGAAGACGACGATGATCTACGTCACCCACGACCAGGTGGAAGCCATGACCATGGCTGACAAGATCGTCGTCCTCAACCGCGGCAATATCGAGCAGGTCGGCTCACCGATGGAGCTTTACCGCTCCCCCGCCAACCTCTTCGTCGCCGGCTTTATCGGCTCGCCACGCATGAACCTCATCACCGGCGACTTTGCCCGCAGCAAGAACGCCACCACCGCCGGCGTGCGGCCGGAGCATCTGGTGCTGTCGAAGGAAACGGGGCTGTGGCAGGGCAAGGTCACCGTCGCCGAACATCTCGGATCGGATACCTTCCTGCATCTCGAGGTGTCAGGCATCGGCCCGATCACTGCCCGCACGGACGGCGAGTTCGAATGCAGGCATGGCGATACCGTCTTCATCACCCCGGACGAGACCAAGATCCACAGGTTTGATGAAAAGGGCAAGGCGATATGACGGGAAGACTGGAAGGCAAATCCGCGCTGATAACAGGTTCGGCGCGCGGCATCGGTCGTGCTTTTGCCGAAGCCTATATACGTGAGGGGGCAACCGTCGCCATTGCCGATATCGATTTCGAACGCGCCAGCAAGACCGCCCGCGAGATCGGCGAGAACGCCTATGCCGTCGAACTTGACGTCACCAAACAGCATTCCATCGACACCGCCATTCGCACCGTGGAAGGCCAGACGGGTGGGCTCGATATCCTCATCAACAATGCCGCGCTGTTCGATCTGGCACCGATTGTCGAGATCAAACGCGAGAGCTACGAAAGACTGTTTTCGATCAACGTGTCCGGCACGCTGTTCATGATGCAGGCCGCCGCAAAAACAATGATTGCTCGGGGAAAAGGCGGCAAGATCATCAACATGGCAAGCCAGGCGGGCCGGCGCGGCGAGGCCTTGGTGGCGGTTTATTGCGCCACCAAGGCCGCCGTCATCAGCCTCACCCAATCGGCGGGGCTCGATCTCATCCGGCACGGCATCAACGTCAATGCGATTGCGCCGGGCGTGGTCGATGGCGAGCACTGGGACGGCGTGGATGCGCTGTTTGCGAAATATGAAAACCGCCCCGCCGGTGAAAAGAAGCGGCTGGTCGGCGAGGCCGTACCCTTCGGCCGCATGGGCCGTGCCGAAGACCTGACCGGCATGGCGATCTTCCTTGCCTCCGATGAGGCACAATACATCGTCGCCCAGACCTATAATGTCGATGGCGGCAACTGGATGAGCTGAGTATCGGGCGGCTGTCGCCCGGCCTTGGCACGAACAACGTTTCCCCTTCGAGGATCGTGACATGACATGCAAACTCTCCCTCGCAACGCTTGACGACGCCAGAAAAACCGCGGCGGTTCCGGCCTATTCCCGGACCGATCTTTCCGCCGGCATCGTGCATTTCGGCGTCGGCAATTTCCATCGCGCCCATCAGGCGGTTTATCTGGATGACCTCTTCAACACGGGTGCGGACCATGACTTCGCCATCATCGGCGCGGGCGTTCTGCCCTCCGATGCGGTGATGCGCGAGAAACTCGCTGCGCAGGATTTCCTGACGACGGTGGTGGAGCAGGACAATAACCGCACCGGCGCGCGCGTCACCGGGCCGATGATCGACATATTGCCGGTTGGTGACAGCAAGGCCATCATCGATACGCTGGCAGACCCGAAAATCCGCATCGTCTCCATGACGATTACCGAGGGCGGTTATTTCATCGATGCTTCCGGTTCTTTCAACCCGCAGCATCCGGCCATTGCCGAGGATGGCAAGAACCCGGCTTCGCCGAAAACCGTATTCGGCCTCATCGTCGCCGGGCTGAAGGCACGGCGGGACAAAGGGCTGCAACCCTTCACCGTCATGTCCTGCGATAACATTCCGCATAATGGCAAGGTCACCAAAAATGCCGTGGTCGGGCTCGCGGCTCTGTCCGATCCGGCTTTCGCCAACTGGATCGGCGAAAACGTCGCTTTCCCCAATTCCATGGTCGACCGCATCACGCCTGCTACCGGCGAGCGCGAACGCAATATCGCCCGCGACGATTTCGGCATCGAGGACAATTGGCCGGTCTTCTGCGAGGAGTTCAAGCAATGGGTGATGGAGGATAATTTCCCCGCCGGCCGCCCGGCGCTGGAAAAGGCCGGCGTGCAGTTCATCAAGGATGTCGCACCCTATGAGCACATGAAAATCCGCATCCTCAATGGCGGCCACGCGGCAATTGCCTATCCGGCGGCGCTGCTCGATATTCATTTCGTGCATGAGGCCATGGAACACCCGCTGATCCGGGCGTTTCTGGCAAAGCTTGAAAATGAAGAGATCATCCCGGTCATTCCGCCGGTTCCCGACACGAATCTTGCCGATTATTTCGGGCTGATCGAACGGCGTTTCCTCAATCCGAAAATCGGCGACACCATTCCGCGTCTGGCGCAGGATGGCTCCAACCGCCAGCCGAAGTTCATTCTTCCATCCACCGCCGACCGTCTGGCGCGCGGCGAAGATATTGTCGGCCTGTCGCTGGTCTCGGCGCTCTGGTGCCGTTATTTCCAGGGCACCTCCGACAGCGGCAAGGAAATCGCCTTCAACGATGCGAGCGCCGAGCGGCTTCAGGCGGCGGCCATCAAGGCCAAGGACGATGCTATGGCCTTCCTCGCGCTGGGCGATATTTTCGGGGAGGTTGCCGAATCGGCGCTTTTCCGTAAACGCTTCGCCCATGCATTGAAAACGCTGTGGCAAGAAGGCACGGCGAAGACCTTGCAGCTTTATCTGGATGACAAGCTGGCTGAAAAGTGACGTGAGATGAAAGACCGGACCGGACCCCTTTTGATTTTCGACTGCGACGGCGTTCTCGTCGACAGCGAGCCGGTCTCGATTTCAGTGCTTCTCGACATGCTCTCCCATCTCGGTGTGACGATGGGAGAGGAGGAAGCCTATGAGCGCTTCCTCGGCCGCAGCGTCGCCAGCATGACGGCGACGCTGTTTGAGGATTACGGTGTCGAGACCGATATCGATTTTCTCGACCATATGCGCGCAACATTGTTCGAGCGTTTCCGCACCGAACTCAGGCCCATTGACGGCATTGCCGAAACGCTGGACAGGCTTGTGGCCCTGAAGCGTTGCGTTGCTTCTTCCAGCCAGCCGGAGCGCATCCGTTATTCGCTGGGGCTGACCGGCCTGATCGACAAATTCGAGCCGCATGTCTTCAGCGCCACCATGGTGAAGAATGGCAAACCGGCGCCCGATCTTTTCCTGCATGCAGCGCGTGAGATGGGCGCTGATCCGCGTCACTGCATCGTGATCGAGGACAGCCCGGCTGGCATTGCGGCGGCGAAGGCGGCCGGCATGGCGGTTTTTGCCTTTACCGGCGGCTCGCATGCGCGGTTTCCCGCATTCCGGGAAAAGATCGCGGGTCTCGGGGCCGATGCCACGTTTGACGCCATGTCGGATTTGGTCCAACTTGTCGACGGTTATGTGGGGAAGGGCGGTTTTGACAGCTGGGTGGCACGTGACGCAGGCTGAAGCAAACCTTGCCTGCCGCCGCCCGGACGTCGTTGCGCAAGGGATGGAATTGAAGTCTTGATGCGTCAGAATCTCGTGGCTGTCGATGTCGGTACGGCGAGCGCGCGCGCCGGGATTTTCGATCCGGCCGGCAGGCTTCTGGCCCGCTCCACCCATCCCATCCTGATGCAGAGGCCGCAGGAAAACCACGCCGAACATGATTCCACCGACATATGGAACGCGGTCTGCATTGCGGTGAGGGCAGCGCTTGCCGATGCGGGTGTGTCGCCGCAAAGCATAGCGGCAATCGGTTTCGACGCCACCTGCTCGCTCGTTATCCGCGATGAAAGCGGAGAACCGGTTTCGGTTTCGGTAACCGGCAAAGATCGGTTCGATACGATCGTCTGGCTCGACCACCGGGCAATCGACGAGGCCGACCGGCTGACGGCGTCCGGCCACCGCGTGCTGGATTTTGCCGGCAGAAGCATGTCGCCGGAAATGCAGATGCCGAAGCTGATGTGGTTGAAGACGCATATGCCGGCAAGCTGGTCCCGCATGTCCTTCGCCTTCGATCTGGCGGATTTCCTGACATGGAAGGCGACCGGTTCCGCGAAGCGTTCAAATTGCACGCAGACGGCGAAGTGGAATTTCCTGGCGCAGGAAAATCCCGGCTGGCAGGCGGATTATCTCGGACTGGCCGGGCTTGGTGACCTGAAAGAACGGGCCGGGCTTCCCGAGACCACGGTGATGCCGGGGGAGAGCATCGGTTCGCTGTCGCCGCAGGCCGCCGCAGATCTTGGTCTGGACACCGGCTGCCAGGTGGCGGCTGGCATGATCGATGCCTATGCCGGTGCTCTCGGCGCGCTTGGCGGTTGCCTTTCGGCGGATGTGGGCCGGCATGTGGCGCTGATTGCCGGAACATCCAGTTGCCTTGTCGCCATGTCTGAACGGCAGATGCCCGGTCACAGTCTCTGGGGTCCCTATTGGCAGGCGATCCTGCCCGGCCACTGGCTGGTGGAGGGTGGGCAATCGGCCACCGGCGCGCTGCTCGATCATATCGTGCGCATGCATGCTGCCGGCGGTGAGCCGGATACGGCGCTGCATGCCCGCATCGTTGCGCGGGTAACGGAGTTGCGCGCGCTTGAAGGCGAGGCCTTTGCCGATCGGTTGCATGTGCTGCCGGATTTCCATGGCAACCGCTCGCCGCTTGCCGATCCGCATGCGGTCGGCGTTATCAGCGGGCTGACGCTGGATACATCTTTCGACAGTCTCTGCCGTCTTTATTGGCGTACCGCCGTGGCGATCGCGCTCGGCGCGCGCCATGTGCTCGATGCCATGGAGCGTTTCGGTTATGCGGTCGAAAGCCTGCATGTCACCGGCGGGCACGTGAAAAACCAGCTCCTGATGGAGCTTTATGCCGATGTGACGGGCAAGCGCATCGTGGTTCCCGCGACCGCCGATGCCGTTCTTCTCGGCACGGCGATGACGGCGGCGGCTGCCGGGGGCGTTCATGCGGGGCTTGCGGCGGCTGGCGCCGCCATGTATCCGGGCAATGCGGAAATTTCCGCAAATACGGCGCTTGCGCCCCGCTATGAGCGCGATTATCGCCGGTTTCTCGCCATGCACCGCCATCGCCAGGAGCTGGAAAGCCTCTGATTTTTTGCAAAATGTTTGGCGATGGCGTCGCCGCATATTTCTTCTCCCCGCCGGGGAGAAGGTGGCCCGAAGGGTCGGATGAGGGGGTAAGCTCTCCGAATATCTCGACCGTCGCCCCCTCATCTCGCTGCCGCGGACTTCTCCCCGCCGGGGAGAAGAAATATGCGGCACCCGCTCGGTCATATGCCCGCAGGGCGCAGATCAGATGCCGAGCGAGCGCTTCAGGCCTGTGAGGTTTTTCATCCGCGTCCTGCGCGTCTCGTCCGCGCCCGCAATCAGACTGCAAAGGGTGAATTCCATCAGCGCGACCAGTTGCAGCAAGCCCTGGCCGCCATTCTGGGCGTGCGGCATGGCAAGACAGATATCCGCGCTTTCAGGTCCCCATTCATAAAACCGGGTGGTGATGAGCAGGGTTCTGTAACCGCTCTTGCGCGCCGTCGAAGACAGGCTCTGCAGCGGCGACAGGCTGCCGCCGCAATCCATGAGGATGAGAAGGGCTTTTGCCGGGTCAAAATCCCATAGCGCGACATAAGCGGCGCTATCGCTGCCGAGATAATGGACCTGCCTGCGGTATTCCAGCAACCGTCCGTGGAAGTGGCGGCCGGTGCCCATGCTTTCAGGGGATGTGGCCAGAAAAATATCGGGGGTGGAGGCGATCTCGTTCATTGCCAGACGCCAGATCGGCTGGGAGGTCATGTCGAAAGCGGTCTGGATGGCCTGGATCTGTTGTGACAGAAGCTGGGAAAACGGATTGGACTGTTCTCCACCTGCCATGGATGCGGTTTGCTCCTCACCCCCCATTTCTTCCGCATGGCGCAGATCCGCGCGGATATCGCTGAATTGCCGGTATCCAAGCGAGCGCAGGAAGCGGCCGACCGTCATCGGGCTGAGGCCGAGCTTCGCAGCCAGCGTCTGCGCCGTTTCGAATGGCAACTCGTCCAGATGCTCGATCAGATATTTGGCGATCTTGCGCTCGGAGGGTGTGCCAGCCTTCATGGCACGCGTGAGGTTCAACAGCAGCTTTTCCACCAACGCCTCATTCTTATGATTATTGAACGATGATGCATGCGCGCGCGCCAAACAGCGTGCGAACCGCGTTTTGACGGTGGGGGAAGCTTTTCCGGCCATGTCCTCCACCGGACCGGAATGCGAATTATAATAGGTATTTTATTATATTTTAGAGATATCTTTTATTCAAGGGAAATTCCATCTGCGGTTTAATTCCAGGCAGTTGGCGGCTTGCTGTGGTTCTTGTACAGCCGACGGCAAGCTCCTATCTCTCGCTGGGTCAGAAAGTTTCAACGCAGGAAGCGGCAAGGGAGTTCCGAATGATATTCGATGCGGCAAGGCTGGCGTTTCAAAATCTCTTTGCCGCCGAAACCCGGTCGGTTTTCTGGAAGGTTCTGGGGCTGACGCTTCTCGTGCTGGCGGCGCTGTGGTTCGCCATTCGGTCGATCTTCATCTATTTCGCCCTGCCGTGGGTGGATACGCTGATCCCCGGCGTGCCGGACTGGGCGGGCTGGCTGACCTTCGTTTTCGCCATTTTCGCCGGCATCGGACTTGCCCTGGCGCTGGCGCTGCTCATTTCGCCGGTCACCGCCGTCATTGCCGGCCTGTTTCTCGACGATGTCGCCGACGTGGTTGAGAAAAAGAACTACCCGAACGACCCACCGGGCAAGGCGATGCCGGTGGGTGAGGCTGTGCTATCGTCCATCAAGTTCTTCGGCGTCATCATTGCCGGCAACCTTGTCGCGCTGTTGCTGCTTCTGGTGCCGGGTATCAATCTTATCGCGTTTTTTCTGGTGAACGGCTATCTGCTCGGCCGGGAATTCTTTGAGTTCGCGGCGATGCGTTTCCGCTCGCCCGCCGAAGCGAGGTTGTTCCGTTCAAAACACCGCACCACCGTCTTCATGGCAGGGCTGGTAATTGCGGCCTTCCTGGCGGTGCCGTTCCTCAACCTGTTGACGCCGCTGTTTGCCGCCTCGATGATGGTGCATTTGCACAAGGCCGTCAGCCGGCGCGATCCCTCATTCGCCGCCGGCCACACCGAACAGCTGCGCGGGTAATTCCACCAGAGGCGCTGGAATATCGAAGGTCTTTTCCGGCGATTTGCAGATATCGGCAATCACGCAGCGTTCGCATTCCGGTTTGCGCGCCTTGCAGCAATAACGTCCGTGCAGGATCAGCCAGTGATGGGCATGGAACAGATATTGTTCGGGAATGATGCGGATCAGCCGGTCTTCAACCTCGTCAGGGGTTTTGCCCGGCGCAAGACAGAGCCGGTTGGCGATGCGGAACACATGTGTATCCACCGCAAGCGTGGGCACGCCGAAGGCCATGGACATCACCACATTGGCCGTCTTGCGGCCGACACCCGGCAGCGTCACCAGCTCCTCGCGGGTTTTCGGCACCTCGCCGCCGAAATTGTCGATCAGCATCTGCGACAGGGCGATGACGTTTTTCGCCTTGTTGCGGTAAAGGCCGATGGTCTTGATATGGCCGATCAGTTCTTCCTCGCCGAGCGCCAGCATCTTTTCCGGCGTATCGGCCACCTTGAACAGCGCCCGGGTCGCCCGGTTCACGCCCACATCGGTCGCCTGTGCGGAAAGCGCCACGGCCACCAGCAGGGTGAAGGGATTGGTGTGTTCCAGCTCGCCTTTCGGCTCCGGCCGCTGAATGGAAAAACGTCGGAAGATTTCGGTGAGCTCATCCTTGGAATAGGCCGTTTTCACCCGCGCAGGCTTGCGCGCGGATGCCGGATTTGACTTTTTCAATGTTTGGGTGCTGGATCGTTTTTTGGCGACTGTCATGGACTATCTATAGCCAGCCCGCCTTGAGGAAAGCAACGTGGATACGCTCAACGACCAGCCGATTTTCGCGGCGGAACTCGTTCCGCACCGTTCGCTTGGCAGAAGGGGTTTCCGGCTGCTCCTGCTTCTCTCCGGCCTGGCCTGCCTTGTCTATGGCGGCTTCTTCCTCGCCACCGGGGCATGGCCGGTCGGCCTGTTCTTCGGGCTGGATTTTCTGCTGCTTTATGCCGCCTTCCGCGCCAATTACCGGGCGGCGAAGGCGCGGGAAGAGGTTAGCGTCTCGCGCACAAGCCTGTCGATCCGCAAATTCTCTCCCGCCGGGCGGATGGTAGAACATCGCTTCAATCCCTTCTGGGCGCGCTTCAGGGTGAGGCGGCATGACGAGATCGGCATTGTCTCCATGCATGTGACGGGTGAAGGCCGGGCGACCGACATCGGGTCGTTTCTAAATCCGGATGACCGGGAAAGTTTCGCCAAGGCTTTCGGCGGCGCGCTGGCGACTGTGCGGCGGCGGATGTGAGCCGATAATCCCGCTCACTACCCGTCATTCCGGCCCTGAGCCGGAATCCAGCCGACGCGCGTCCGCGCGGCGGGAAAGACTCCTTACAGCCCAAGTCCTTGGGCTGGCTGGATACCGGCTCGAGGCCGGTATGACGGTAGAAACGGAGCACCGCGCAAGAAACGGGTGGAGACGAAGTCGCTTTAATGGTTTTCTCTTACCCGTTAGGAGATTTGCGATGAACGCCAATATTACGCTGAACGAAGACATCACCCCCATCGGAACGGATTACGACACGGTGCGCGGGGTTATCGAGCTTTTGACGCTGGATTATCGCGAGCAGCCCTCCCTCGAAGCCATTGCCGCAGAGCTCGGCCAGTCGCCGACGCAATTGCAGAAGACCTTCACCCGCTGGGCCGGCCTTTCACCCAAGGCATTCCTGCAGGCCGTAACGCTCGATCATGCCAAGAGGCTGTTGCGCGAAGAGGATTTGCCGCTGCTGGAAACCTCGATCGAGGTCGGCATGTCGGGGCCTGGACGTCTGCACGATCTGTTCGTCACCCATGAGGCCATGTCGCCCGGCGAATGGAAGGCCAAGGGTGGCGGGTTGACGATCCGCTACGGTTTCCACACCTCGCCCTTCGGGCTTGCGCTGGTCATGGTGACCGATCGTGGCCTTGCCGGCTGCGCCTTTGCCGATCCGGGTGAGGAAAGGGCCTGTTTCGAGGACATGGGCGGCCGCTGGCCGAACGCGGACTATGTCGAGGATCGCGAAGCGACGGCACCCTATGCCGCCCGCATCTTCGATCCGTCCATGTGGTCGGCGGACAGGCCGCTGCGCGTCGTGCTGCTTGGCACGGATTTTCAGGTGCGGGTCTGGGAAAGCCTCCTGAAAATCCCGATGGGCCGCGCGGTTACCTATTCACACATCGCCTGCGATATCGGCCAGCCCACCGCGTCCCGTGCGGTTGGTGCGGCGGTCGGCGCTAATCCGGTGTCCTTCGTCGTTCCCTGCCATCGCGCCGTCGGTAAAAGTGGGGCTCTGACGGGGTATCACTGGGGGCTAACCCGCAAGCGCGCGATGCTTGGCTGGGAAACGGGGAAGGTGTGATTGGATTGATTATCTTTTCCGATCTGACTTAGATCCCTTTGATCTAGGTGCATATTGCGTGGGCTCTTCATACGCGACGTCATCCTCGGGCTTGACCCGAGGATCCACGACCAAGCCGCTTGTGGATCCTCGCCTCAAGGGCGAGGATGACGGGGGCGAACATTGCTCGCGAATGGCCCGACGAGGCCTAAACCAGTTCCATCAACGCCCGCGCCGCCGCCTCGTCTGTTATCAGCGTATTGCAGCCGATCCGCTTGATCGTGGCCCGGATGGCGATGGCGCGGTGGGCGCCGCCGGAGGCCAGCACGATGTGTTTTGCCTTGCGCAGCGTATCGAGATCGATTGCCATGGCGCGCTGGTTGATGGGGTGATCGACCGAGCGGCCTTCGGCATCGATGAAGTTGAACATGGTGTCACAGACACAGCCGGCATCGATGAGTTCCTGCAGCGTCGCTTTCGAAATGAAGCCTTCTGATAGCGAGGTCGAATGCGGCCCGATATCGCCGCAGGAGACGATGGCGAGATCGAGCGTTTCGGCGAGATCGTAAAGCGTCGCAAGCCCGCATTTTTCGATCAGCGCCCGTTTTGTCTCAACCGAATCCACCAGGAGGGGCGCGAGGAACATGTAACATTCGGCCCCAAGCGCGCTCGCCAGCCGCCAGGTGTAATCGAGCGGGTTGGTTTGGTGCACGGCGACGATGCCGCCGAGCAGCGAGACGACCTTGCAATTTTCCCGGCGCGGCGGGCGGAAGCTGGAAAGCGAGGCGGTCATGGTGCGGCCCCAGCCGACGCCGATGGTGGCCTCGTTCGGCACCGCTTCGGAGAGGAATTGCCCGAGCGCCAGCCCGACCGCCTTTGCTGTGCCTTCGGCGTTCGCCTTATCCGGGGATGGGCCGGGGGAAGGGATGATCACCGCCTCATCCAGCCCGTAAGCCGCCTCCAGCCGGCCGGCCAGCTCGACGAAATCCTCGATGCCTTCGTTGATCCATATCTGCACTTCGGAGCGCTTCATCGCCTCGTCCAGCAGGCGGATGACGGTGGAGCGGCTGATGCCGAGTTTTTCCGCGACGTCTTTCTGCGTCATGCCCTGATTATAATAGAGCCATGCGGCGCGCAGCCGCAGAGACGCCGCTTCCGAATAGGCCGTATGGGTTTCTCTTCTCAGTTTCGCCACGGTTTCCGCCATTCTTTATTAGCGACCGAGTATCGCAGGCGTGAAACTTATGTCAATTGCGATGCGCAAATGTCTTGACTTTTGGCCCTGTCGCTTGCGATAGTCGGAGCCGGACAGAACCGCGATTTCGGCCTTGGGCGCACCCATGGTGCGGGAACGAAAAGACGGCTTGGCAAGTTTTGAAGAGATCATGAAGGATCATTCGGTATGACGTCTAAACTCGAACAACTTCGCGCCATCACCACGGTCGTTGCCGATACCGGCGATATCGAGGCGGTTGCGCGCCTGAAGCCGGTGGATTGCACCACCAACCCCACCATCGTTCTGAAAGCTCTCGGCACCCCGGCCTTTGCCGATGCGGTGAAGGAAGCCGTCGCCTGGGGCAAGAAGCAGGGCGGCCAGTCCGACGCCGTCGTCGCTGCCGTTGCTGATCGTCTCGCCATTTCCGTGGGTGCGGCTCTCGCCGGCCTCGTTCCGGGCCGTGTGTCGACCGAAGTCGATGCCGACCTTTCCTTCGATACGGAAGCCTCCATCACCAAGGCGCGCCACATCATTGCCGCCTATAAGGAGCGCGGCATCGAGCGTGAACGCATCCTCATCAAGCTCGCTTCCACCTGGGAAGGCATCAAGGCTGCCGAGATTCTCCAGTCCGAAGGCATCGATTGCAACCTGACCCTGCTTTTCTCCCAGGCACAGGCGATTGCCTGCGCCGAAGCCAAGGTCTTCCTCATCTCGCCCTTCGTCGGCCGTATTCTCGACTGGTACAAGAAGTCCACCGGTGAGAGCTACACCGCCGAGACCGATCCGGGTGTCGTGTCGGTGCGCAGCATCTACAATTATTACAAGGCCAATGGCATCAGCACCGTCGTCATGGGCGCCTCCTTCCGCAATGTCGGCGAAATCGAAGCGCTGGCCGGTTGCGACCGCCTGACGATCAGCCCGGCGCTGCTGGAAGAGCTGGACAAGGACAGCGGCAAGCTGGAGCGCAAGCTTTCGCCTGACAATATCAAGGCCGAGCCGCTGCAGTCGCTTGACGAAAAGGCATTCCGCTGGGCGCTCAACGAAGATGCGATGGCTACCGAGAAGCTCTCGGAAGGCATCCGCCTGTTCGCCAAGGATCTCGTGACGCTGCGCGAGATGGTCCGCAAGGAACTGACGCTGGCGGCCGCCTGATAAAAGAAAGGGGAACCATCCCGGTTCCCCTTGCGTTTACACCACATAAATCTCCAGTCATGCGAAAACGCGATCGGATCCCTGCCGGTCGCGTTTTTGTGTGTTTCAGTCGTTGCCGTTTCCCGTCGCCACTGCGGAAATGCGCTGTGCCGCATCGCGGATCAGCGCTTCGCAGGCCTCGCGCGTCGGCGCCTTGCCGTTAAGCGGGGTAATATAGGGGCAGGTAATGACGGCAAGGGCGGTGCCGTCGAGCGTCAGCACCGGGGCGGAGATATTGCGCACGCCGGCGGTCTGAAGGCTGTCCATGGATTCGAAACCCTGTCGGCGCACCTGCGCCAGTCGTTCTGCCAGCCCCTGAGGCACGGTCTCGCCGCCGCCACGCACCTGTTCGGTGACCATGATCTCGCGTTGCGCATCGGTCTGGAAGGCCAGAAGCACATGGCCGGAACCCGTGTGGAACAGGCTCATCTGTGCGCCCACGCGCAGGGACATGGCCCAATAGGTTGAGGATTCCTGCTGGGCGATGACGACGACGCCACCGCGGTCATAGACGGCCAGATGGCAGGCCTGCGCGGCGCTGGCCGAAAAATCGCGCATGACAGGGGCGGCAAAGGAGACGAGGCGGCGGATCGGCGCGTGGAAATGCGCCAGCCCGAACATCTTCAGCGTCAGCGAAAACCGGTCACCCTCCAGCCGCCGCACGTAACCGCGGCGCACCAGCCTGTCCAGCATGCGGTAAAGTTCGTTCGGGCTTTTGCCGATCGACTTGGCGATCTCGATCTGCGTCAGTCCGCCATCGGTACGGGCCAGAAGCTCGAGAATATCAAGACCCTTGTCGAGGGCGGGAGCGCGGTATCTTTCGCTGTCGTCGTCGGTCATCTGGCCTCGATGGTGTTTTGCGTGGTCGCCGGATGGGCAGCCTGAAAATATGGTTGCCCGATAGCCGACATCCGCGCAAGTTTGCTTGACGCCATATGAATACCGCGTTTACATATGAATTGTCGATCCATATTTGAGATCATCGAAATTCAGCGACCTGAACCCCGATGGGCGGGCGCGCTATAGCGGGAGGCTATTCATGGTGCAGGATTTTAACGGCCGGACAGTGGTAATCACCGCCGCCGGCCAGGGTATCGGCCGGGCGACGGCGGAGCGCTTCATATCGCTCGGTGCGCGCGTCATTGCCACCGATATCAACGAACAGGCGCTTTCCACCCTGAAAGGGGCGGAAACGCGGGTTCTGAACGTGCTGGATGGCGACGGCGTCAAGGATTTCGCCACCGATATCGGCCATGCCGATGTGCTGTTCAACTGCGCCGGTTTCGTTCATTCCGGCACCATTCTCGATTGCGAAGAAAAAGACTGGGATTTCTCTTTCGATCTCAACGCCAAGGCCATGTACCGCACCTGCCGCGCCTTCCTGCCCGGTATGCTGGAAAAGGGCAAGGGCGCGATCGTCAACATGTCCTCGGTTGCATCAAGCGTGAAGGGCGTGCCGAACCGTTTCGCCTACACCGCCTCCAAGGCGGCGGTGGTGGGTCTGACCAAGGCCATTGCCGCCGATTTCGTCACCAAGGGCATTCGCTGTAACGCCATCTGCCCCGGCACGGTCGACAGCCCGTCCCTGCATGATCGCCTGCGCGCCACCGGCAACTACGAACAGGCGCTTGCCGATTTCATCGCCCGGCAGCCCATGGGCCGCATCGCCACGCCGGAAGAAATCGCGGCGCTCGTGACGTATCTCGCTTCTGATGAGGCAGGCTTCACAACCGGCCAGATCCATGTGATCGATGGTGGTTGGACAGGCTGAGGGGTTATTGCGGGAGAGAGAAGACGGGGCCGGCGTGTATTCGCCGGTTGAGGTTTTAACATCTCCACAAACTCCACGTCATCCTCGGGCTTGACCCGAGGATACAAACCTCCGGCCGTTGATCCTCGGGTCAAGCCCGAGGATGACTCAGGAGAGTGTGCAGTTTTCACAGATTAAAGGCGACCGGCGTAAAAGCCGGTCGCCTTTTTTCGTTCAGACGACCGCGCTTCCGGCCATCAGTGCAAGCACGAGGAAGACCAGGAAGATCACCACGGCGATGAAGAACAATATTCGGGCCACGCCCGCCGCCGCCGCCGAAATGCCGGTAAAGCCGAATACGCCCGCGATCAAAGAAATAACAAAGAAAATAAGAGCCCATTTCAGCATGGAGCTTCCCCTTTCGCTTAATTTTCAAGAGTCTGCCGTCTCGCAGCGGACTCTCGAAAATGACGCGCAAAAGGCGAAAATGTTCCATGCTCCCGCAAAAATCGTTGTTTTGGAGCGTTTTCACTTTCCTCGAATGGCGACAACCCCCGGACTCTTTGTCCTGCCGCATTTTCGGACGGAAACCGGGGGAGCGCCTTTGCTGGGTGCGCTCTAAATCCCTCTTTCACCTACCGCATCGATGTGGTGGGCTTTCCAGGTGGTGCGGATGAAGGTGGCAACGAAAGCAAGGCTCATGAAAAGCACGATGGTCGGGGCAGGGGCGCTGTCTATCAGGAAGCTCAGCCATATGCCGCAGAGCGATGACGTGACCGCCACCGCAATGGCCACAACCAGCATGGTGGAGAAGCGCCGCGTCAGCAGGAAGGCGATCGCGCCCGGCGCGACCAGCATGGCCACCGAGAGGATGATGCCGACCGCCTTCAGCGCGCCAACCACCGTCAGTGACAAAACCATCAGCAGACCGTAATGCAGAATACGCACCGGCAGGCCGATTGCTTTGGCATGCTGCGGATCGAAGGCGTTGACCAGCAAATCCTTACGCAGGATGCCCAGAAACAATGTGGCGAAAAGCGCGATCAGACCTGTCTCCAGCATGTCCGACGGCGCAATGCCCAGCATGTCACCGAAGAGAATGTGGTCGAGATGCATATCGCTCTGCACCTTCACGTAAAGCACCAGCCCCAGCCCGAACATGCCGGAAAAGACGATGCCAAGCACCGTGTCTTCCTTGATGCGGCTGTTTTCCTTGATGAAGCCGGTGCCGAGCGCGCAGATCATGCCGGCAATGAACGCACCGATGGAAAGCGGTATATTGACGATATATGCCAGCACCACGCCCGGCAGCACGGCATGGGAAACCGCATCGCCCATCAGCGACCAGCCTTTCAGCACCAGAAGACAGGACAGCATCGCCATCGGCACTGCAATCATCAGCGTGATCACGAAGGCATATTGCATGAAGGGCAGCTGAAACGGCAGGATGGCGAGTTCGAGATATTCACTCATGGCGTTTCTCCGAGCGCCTTGCGGGCCTTGGCCCGGGATGCGAGCAGCCCGTGTTTGGGGGCGAAGACGAAGGCGGCAAGGAAAATCGCCGTTTGCAGTACGACGATGACGCCGCCGGTCGCACCGTCGAGGAAATAGCTGAGATAAGCGCCGACGAAGCTGGTGGCCGCGCCGATGATGAGGCTCATCAGGATCAGCCGCTCGAAACGGTCGGTCAGGAGATAGGCGGTGGCCCCGGGCGTCACCACCATGGCGACAACGAGGAAGGCCCCGACGGTCTGAAGGGCGGCAACCGTGGAAGCCGCAAGCAGGGTGAAAAAGATAACCTTCAGCACTTCAGGCTTCAGCCCCACGGTACGGGCGTGGTTTTCATCGAAGAACACCACCATAAGGTCACGCCATTTCAGTGCCAGCACCAGCAGGCTGATGCCGCCGATCAGCGCCAGCTGAATCGTGTCTTCAGCGGTGATCGCCAGAATATTGCCGAGCACGATGGTCTGGATATTGATCGAAGTGGGCGAGAGCGACACCATGAATAGGCCAAGCCCGAAAAACGAGGTGAAGATCAGCCCGATGATCGCGTCTTCCTTCAGCCGCGTCTTCTGGTTCAGGAACAGCATGGAGCCGGCCGCAAGCCCGCCGGAAAGGAACGCGCCGAGCGAAAAGGGCAGGCCCAGCATATAGGCGCCCGCCACACCCGGAACGATGGCGTGGGACAGCGCATCGCCGATCAGCGACCAGCCCTTCAGCATCAGATAGGCCGAGAGAAAGCCACAGACGCCGCCCACCAGTGCGCTGACCCAGATGGCGTTCAGCATGTAACCATAGGTGAAAGGCTCAAGAAGGCTGTTTATCATCGACTTTTTCTTTCGGAGCCTGCGGATCATGTCCGTTCTGGCCATTCTTGCCGTAAATCACGAAAGGCCGCTCGTCATCGGTGATGACCTTCACCCGGCGCGGATCGGCGTCGTTATGCAGGTCCGCCCCGCCAAGCACGAAGTGGCGCAGGCTGCCGCCAAAGGCTTTTTGCAGGTTCTCCTCGTTGAAGGTATCCGCGGTCTTGCCCGATGCCAGCACCGTGCCCTTGACGAAGACGGCGCGGTCACAGAATTCCGGCACGCTGCCGAGATTGTGGGTGGAGACCAGCATGACGCGGCCCTCGTCGCGCAGCGCCTTCAGAAGTGCGACGATCTGCTCTTCCGTCGTTACGTCGACACCGGTGAAAGGCTCGTCCAGCAGGATGACCTGACCCTCCTGCGCCAGCGCGCGGGCCAGAAACACCCGCTTCTTCTGCCCGCCGGAGAGTTCGCCGATCTGGCGTTTGCGATAGTCCAGCATGTTGACGCGTTTCAGCGCCTCTTCGACCATCTGGTGATCGCGTTTCGAGGGGATGCGCAGGAAATTCATGTGGCCGTAACGGCCCATCATCACCACATCCTCCACCAGCACCGGAAAACTCCAGTCCACCTCTTCGGCCTGCGGCACATAGGCGACGAGGTTTTTCCTGAGCGCTTCCTTCACCGGCAGGTCGAAGATCGAGACGGAACCGGCGGCCAGAGGCACGAAACCCATGATTGCCTTGAAAATCGTGGACTTGCCGGCGCCATTGACGCCGACAAGTGCAGTGATCGTACCGCGTGGAATGGAAAAGCTGGCATTTCTTAATGCGGTGTGGCCGTTTCGATAGGTCACTGTCGCATTTTGAACCGTCAGGCCGCCGCCTGATTTTTTATTGCCCATTCTCATGAAGACAGTCCCTTGGCGATGGTTTCGCTCGTCACCCGCAAGAGGTCGAGATAGGTCGGGACGGGGCCGTCGGCTTCGCTCAGCGAGTCCACATAGAGTATGCCGCCATAGGCCGCGCCGGTTTCCTTGGCCACTTGTTGGGCCGGATCGGCGGAAACCGTGCTTTCGCTGAAGATCACCTGGATATTATGCTCGCGCATGGCGTCGATCACGCCGCGCACCTGCTGTGGTGTGCCCTGGCTGTCGGCATTGACCGGCCACAGGAACAGTTCCTTCAGGCCGAAATCGCGGGCGAGGTAAGAAAAGGCGCCTTCGCTCGTTACCAACCAGCGCTTGTTTTCCGGCAGAACGGAAAGCGTGTCGCGGATCGGCTGCACGGTGGCCTTGATCTTGTCCGAATAGGCCTTGGCATTGGCGGCATAGACATCTGCATGGGCGGGGTCGATTTCGGTCAGTCCCTTGCGGATATTCTCCACATAGATCAAGGCGTTATCGGGTGACATCCAGGCGTGTGGATTGGGTTTTCCCTGATAGGCGCCGCCGCTGATCGCCATCGGCGTCACACCCTCGCTCACCGTCACGCTCGGCACGCCGGAGAGGTTGGCCAGGAATTTTTCGAACCACAATTCAAGGTTGAGACCGTTACGCAGGACCAGATCGGCCTTGCGGGCTTTGAGGATGTCGCGCGGGGTTGGCTGGTAATTGTGAATTTCCGCGCCCGGCTTGGTGATGCTCTCCACCTCGGCCGCATCGCCCGCCACATTGCGTGCCATGTCGGCGATGATGGTGAAGGTGGTGACCACCGTGGGTTTCTCCTGCGCCTTTTCCTGAGCGATGGCGGCGGCGGGAAGAAAAAGCGAAAAAGCGAAAATGGCATGCCGGATTTTCTGGAAATTCACGTCTGTCACCGAATGTTGTTGCGATTAATTCGCAATACCATCTGTTATAAAATCACGTTTGTCAACGCTATTGCAAATCATTCGCAATTTAGCAGAATTCGCAAATGTCCGAAAATGGTGCGTTTTTGCAGGTGCAACGCCGGGCGGGTTAAACTTTTTTCAATGAGAAAGCGGCACTATCGCAAGGCTCGGGACAGCGTGGTCCAGGGCTTTATCCCGCGTGTGTTCCTCATCTTTCGAGCCACGTTTCGGGGTGAGGGCGATAAGGCGGGGTACTTGATGTCAGGATGTTGCGGGTGAAGGCTGTATTCGGACGAATGCGGTTTTCGCGCAAACTCGTTATGATCGGAGGCGGGATCCTGCTTTTGGCAGGTGCGACCGGTTCTGCTGCCGTGTTTATCGGCAGCGAGCGGCTGCTTGGACCATCCTACGCCTCTGCCAACGGGCTTTCATGCGACGCAGTCCAGACGGTCAACATCCGCAAGAACGGCTCCCTTTGGGTGCGCAAATTCATCCGCACCGATGGCGGTGACGGCACGGAGCGGTTAAAGACCGCCCTGCGCGTCACCAAGGCAGTTTACGACAAGCAGAAGCCCGATCTGGTGCAGGTTTCCGTGCTCGACAGGAATGGTCCGCAACTGCGCTCGGAAATGCGGGGCCGTGCCATTGCCGCACAGGTGGTCTTCATTGCCGATCCGGCAAAAATTCCCGAGGGCGCGGATGCCCAGCGTTATTCGGCCTTTTATTATGACGGCGCCGCCAATGGCAGCGGCCAGTTTTACGGGCTGCGCATCGATCTGCCGCTGGAAGACAGCGAAGCAATGGCCGCAAGCCTGACGGATATGACCGATTGTGCGACGCCCGCTGCGGATGCCGCCGGCGAAAGCCAGGATGGAAAGGGCGCGAAAGCGGCGTCGGGGCACGGCGAAACCAAGGGCGGACACGATGCTGCGCCCGCGCAGACCAAGGAGGGCGGCGCTGTTGATAGTGAAACCCACTCTCCCGAGGCGTCATCGCCCGAAGCCCATGGCGAATCCACTGCCGACGACCTCCTGACCTCCACACCGGAAGCCGATGGCGGCAGCATCTTCAGCATGACCTATCTGAAATCACTGATCTTCGGAAAAGGCTCGACGACCGCGCAGGCGGCGGAGGGAAAGCCGGCTGAGAGTGCGCCGGCGGAAGAGCCGGTTGCGGGGAAGTCGGGGCATTAAAAAGCTTTAGCTCGCCCAGTCGTGCCGGACGTGCTAGCCGGCATTCGGCCGTGACGCAATCGCACCGGCCCCGGCTAAAGGCGGGGTGACGATCATATGAGAACCGCAGCCATCAGTGAATGTCATCCTCGGGCTTGACCCGAGGACCCATTCACGATCACGAAATTGGTTGGCTGTGTATCCTCGGGTCAAGCCCGAGGATGACGAACGAGAAAATTTCGTTCTTGCAGGCGGCCATGCGGCCGCCTTTGTTTTCGTCCGGTCAATCCGCCTTGTTGCGGCGGGCCGGGAAGAGGATGACGTCGCGGATCGACGGGGCGTTGGTCAGAAGCATGATCAGGCGGTCGACGCCGATGCCGAGGCCGCCGGCGGGCGGCATGCCCTGGTCGATGGCGTCGAGGAACTCGTCGTCCAGCTGCTTGTCTTTTTCGCCGCGGGCGTGCGCCTGCTCCAGCTGCTCCACCATGCGGCGGCGCTGTTCTTCCGGATCGTTGAGTTCCGAGAAGGCGTTGCCCACTTCCCAGGCGTTGCAATAGCTTTCGAAACGCTCGACGAGGCGCGGTTCGCCCGGCACTTCCTTGGCGAAGGGCGAGATGTCCTTGGGGAAATGCGTCACATGGCTCGGCTGGATCAGCGTGCCTTCCACCTTCTCCTCAAAGATGAAGGCAAGGCATTCGCCCCAGGTCCAGTCCTTCTCCACCGCAAAGCCGGCGGCCTTGGCGGCGGCGCGGGCTTCTTCGTCGGTCTTGATGGCGAGGAAGTCGATACCGGTTGCTTCCTTCACGGCGTCTGGCATCGGCACGCGCTTGAACGGGCCCTTGAAGGAGATCGTCTGGCCCTGGAATTCAACTTCGGTCGTGCCGTGCAGGGCAATCGCCAGCGTCTCGAACAGCCGCTCCACGAGACCCATGATGTCTTCGTAGTCGGCATAGGCCCAGTAGCACTCCATCATGGTGAATTCAGGATTGTGCCTTGTGGAAACGCCTTCGTTGCGGAAGTTGCGGTTGATTTCGAAGACCTTGTCGGTCAGGCCCGAAACCAGCGTGCGCTTCAGGTACAGTTCCGGCGCGATGCGCAGATACATGTCCATCTTCAGCGTGTTGTGGAAGGTCTTGAACGGATCGGCCGTCGCGCCGCCATAGATGGTCTGCAGCATCGGCGTTTCCACTTCGAGGAAGCCTTCGGCCTCCATGAAGCGGCGAATGCCGGAAAGGATCTTCGAACGCTGCAGGAAGCGCAGCTTGGATTCCTCATTGGAGAGAATGTCCAGATGGCGCTTGCGGTAACGCAGCTCGATGTCGGAGACGCCGTGCCACTTTTCCGGCATCGGCAGCAGCGACTTCGTCAGCATGGTGATTTCTTCGGCGTTGATCGTCAGCTCGCCGCGCTTGGTGCGGCGCACCTTGCCGGTCACGCCGATGATGTCGCCGATATCGATCATCGGCAAAAGGTTGCGCGCCGCTTCCGGCGTCGTATCCTTGTGGGAGAAGATCTGCACCTTGCCCGAGGCGTCATGGATATCCATGAACATGCCGGAATTGCGGGAGGAATAAACGCGGCCGGCCACCGTCACCGTATCGCCGGTTTCGACGTCGGCTTCGATATCGGCGTATTTTTCCGCCAGCTCCGCATTGCTCATGGTGCGGTGGAAATGCGCCGGATAGACATCGCCGATCTGCTCGCGCAGCAGCGCAAGTTTCTGGCGGCGCACTTCTGTCGCGTCGGAGGAAAGGGCGGTGGTTTCGGTCGTCTTGTCGTTCATCGTATTCGCCTTCAGCGGCCTTGTTCGTTGCGGTTACCCTATGCGCTCCGGGCTTACCCCCCTCTGTCCTGCCGGACATCTCCCCCTCAAGGGGGGAGATCAGATGCGGCGCCCGCCCGCTTCATGGGCAAGGTGTCAGCCGCTTGTCGATCTCCCCACTTGAGGGGGAGATGCCCGGCAGGGCAGAGGGGGGTACCCCGAGCAGAGGGGTATATTTCAGTCTGCCGGCGTCACCGCCAGCACATAACTATCAGCTTCCGCTGCCAACCATCGTGGCCACAACGGCAATCGCCATCTTCAACCGCTGGCGCACAACGGAACGGCCAAGCAGCGCCATCGAGTCAAACAACGGCAGCGAGCGCGAGGAACCGGACATGGCCACAAACAGCGGCGGCGTCACGACGCGCAGCTTCTTGCCGGTGCGTTCGGCGACATCGCGCAGCTCCGCCTCGATCGCTTCCACATTCCAGTCCGGCATCTTTTCCAGATCGGCGGCAACCGTGGTGAGGATTTCGTGGATTTCCTCGGGTTTGCTTTTGAGCCCGGCAAAGGAAGCCGGCGTCAGGCCGACATCGCTTGCCAGCAGGAAGCCGGCAAGGTTCGGCAATTCGCCGAGTCTGGAAATGCGGCTCTGGGCAAGCTTCAGGCCTTCGGTCAGGCGGGCATTTTCCATCGCCCATTCCAGCGTGCGGGAAATGAACTCCTCCGGCGCAAGCTTCTCACGCAGCCAGCGGCCGTTCAGCCAGTCCAGCTTCTGAATGTCGAAGATGGCGCCGGCCTTGGACAGCGCTTCCGGATCGAACTTCGCCGCCAGCTCGTCCATGGTCAGAAGTTCTTCGCCTTCGGCGATCTGGATGAAGAACAGGCCAAGGAAGTTCATCAGCGCTTCCGGCAGGTAACCGAGAGCGGAATAATAGGAGATCGAGGTCGGGTTCTTGCGCTTGGAAAGCTTCGACTTGTCGGCGTTGCGCATCAGCGAAAGATGCATGAACGTGGGCTGGTCCCAGCCGAAATAACGGTAAAGCAGAATGTGCTTGGGCACGGAGGCCAGCCATTCTTCGCCGCGCGCCACATGGGTGATCTTCATCAGATGGTCGTCGATGACGTTGGCCATGTGATAGGTCGGCATGCCGTCGGCCTTGATAAGCACCTGCATATCGACGGAATCCCAAGGGATCGAGACATCGCCATAAACGCCGTCATGGAAATCGCACGAGCCTTCGGTCGGAATTTTCATGCGCACGACATTGGCCTCGCCGGCGGTGACGCGGGCGGTGACTTCCTCGGCCTTCAGGTTGAGGCAATGGCCATCATATTTCGGCGGCTTGCCGGCGGCGCGCTGGGCTTCGCGCATTTCTTCCAGCCGCTCGGGCGTGCAGAAACAGCGGAAGGCATGGCCTTTTTCCAGCAGCTCTTCGGCATAGGGCCAATACATGGCCTTGCGCTCGGACTGGCGGTAGGGACCGTAAGGGCCGCCGACGTCAGGGCCTTCCGACCAGGTGAGGCCGGTCCAGCGCAGGGCTTCCAGCACTTTCTGCTCATATTCGAGGGTCGAGCGGGTGGCGTCGGTATCCTCGATGCGCAGGATGAACTCGCCGCCATGTTTTTTGGCGAAGAGATAGTTGAACAGCGCGATATAGGCGGTGCCGACATGCGGTTCGCCGGTGGGGGAAGGTGCGATGCGGACGCGAACGCCGGAAGTGGTCATGAAATTCACTCGTCGTGACGTGGCAGTGACATCGGGGCGGTTTCACCCGTCTGTCACGATGTTTTCGTTTGGATGCGGCAGGAAATCATGTTGGAAGACGCAATGAAAGCGCCTTTTGCACATTCCCGTTCGGCTTCGGCTTAGGCCATATTCTGCCGCAGGCGTCAAGGAAATACGAAGCCCGCGCTGGTTCAGCGTCCTGGCCGAGAGTCCTAGTTCACTGGCCAGACGTAAAGCAGCATCGGAATGCTGGCGATGACGATCATGATCGACAGTGGCAGGCCAAGGCGCGGATAGTCGCTGAAGCGATAACCGCCGGGGCCCATGACCAGCGTATTGCACTGGTGGCCGATGGGGGTGAGGAAATCGCAGCCCGCGCCGATCGCCACCGCCATCAGGAAGGCCTCCGGCTGGAAACCGAGCGTGGTGGCGAACCCGGCGGCGATGGGAGCCATGACCAGCACGGTGGCGGCATTGTTGAGAAAGGGCGTGACCGCCATGGCGGTGAGCAGGATCATGCCCAGCGCCGCAAAGGGCGGCAATCCCTGCGCGGCATGACCAAGCCAGGCGGCGATCAATTCGCTCGCCCCGCTGGTGCGCAGGCTGTCGCTGACGGGAATGAGGGCGGCGAGCATGACGAGGATCGGCCCATCAATGGATTTATAGACCTCGGTGAGCGGGATTGCGCCGACGACGATCATCAGGAAAGCGGCGGCGAAAAAGGCGACGGAGACCGGCACCAGCCCGCTGCCGGCGGCGATCATGGCGGCGGCAAGTACGATGACGGGTAAAAGCGCGCGGCGCTGCACGCCCAGCAGGATTTCGCGTTGTGCCAGCGGCAGCAGCGAAAATTCCTGCAATACCTGCGGCAGGTTCTTGCGGCTTCCCTGCAGCAGGATCACATCGCCCGCCTGCAGCGTCAGGTCGGAGAGCCGCTGGTTGACGCGCTGGCCGCGGCGGCTGACTGCAATCAGATTGACGCCGCGTGTGTAGGACAGCGCCAGTTCGCGCGCGGAAATTCCGTTGAGAACGGATTCATTGCCAATCACCGCTTCCATGGAGATAAGGTCGGCGGTTTTCTGGCCGTTTTCCGTCAGCGGCTTGCCGGATAACAGCAGCTTCGCCTGCGAGACGATGCGGTCGAGGCCTTCCGGGTTGCCTTCGAGAAGAATGGTGTCGCCCGGTTTCAGATTGACGTCGGGAAAGGGTGAGATGCGCCGTGGTCCGCGCAGGATGGTGCTGGCGATCACGTCGCCATCCGCCTGTTTCAATAGCTCGCGCAGCGGTCTGTCCGCATAGGTGCTGTCGGCAGGCAGCGTCGCTTCGGCGGTATAGGCCGACTGGTCGAGAATATCTTCCACCGATGCCTGCTGCCGGTTGCGCACGGGCAGCAGCCGGTAACCAAAGGTCAGGAAGACGATGCCGATCACCGTCAGCCCGAGGCCGACGGGGGTGAAGTCGAACATCGAAAAGCTCTGCCCGGTCATTTCCTCGCGCAACCGCGAGACGACGATGTTGGGCGAGGTGCCGATCTGCGTCATCAACCCGCCCAGCAAGGCGGCAAAGGCCATGGGCATCAGATAATAGGAGACCGGGCTGCCGGATTTGCGGGCGAACTGGAAAGCGACCGGCATCATGATGGCAAGCGCACCGATATTCTTGATGAAGGCCGACATGATGGCGACGACGATCATCAGAAAGGCCAGCTGCAGGCCCTTGGAATGCATTTCGGGGAAATATTTCTTGATGGTCATGTCGACGATGCCGGAACGCGCCACCGCCGAACTGACCACCAGCGCACTGCCGACGATGATGACGATATCATCCGAAAAACCGGAGAAAGCCTTCTCGAAAGGCACGACACCAACGGCCACGGCCACCAGCAAGGCGCTGCAGGCGACAACATCATAACGGAACCTGTCCCAGATGAACGCGACCATCATGCCGGCGATCACGGTGAAGGCGAGAATCTGGTCGGTTGTCATGCTGGTTTATGCTTTCGAAGGAGAGGCGGCGGGAATGACTCTATCGATGAGGATATCGAAGAACGCAAGCCGGGGTGAAGCGGTTCCGGAGTGGGATGGTCATTCATATCTTTCCGTCATACCGGCCCCTGAGCCGGTATCCAGCCGACGCGGCTCTCACGCGACGAGGGGAGTCTTTTCAGCCCAAGGACTTGGGCTGGCTGGATGCCGGATCAAGTCCGGCATGACGGAGCGGAGGGATTGTCAGAGAAGAAAATGGGCAATGTCGTCCCAGGCTGGATTGAGATCTTCAATCAACTTGATCTTCCATGCCCTCGGCCAGTTTTTTATCGTCTTTTCTCTCGCAATTGCGTCCGTGACGAGATCGTATGTTTCGAACCACACAAGCGTCTTAACGCCATAACGGGTTGTGAAGCCGGGCGTCAAATTGTTCTGATGTTCATATAAACGGTGAGAAAGGTCGCTTGTTACGCCAGTATAGATCGTGCCGTTTCTTTTTGATGCAAGAATATAAACGTAACCTTCGCGCATGAGAAAAGCATGCGCAAAGGTCATTGTTTTGGCAAGAGGTGAAATTATTTCCGTCATACCGGACTTGATCCGGTATCCAGCCGACGCGCGTCTGCGCGGCGAGAGGAGTTTTTCAGCCCAAGGACTTGGGCTGACTGGATGCCGGATCAAGTCCGGCATGACGGAAGTGCGGTCAATGTGCCTCTTCAGCACTCGCCTTCTTCCGACGCCGCGCGTTGCGGGCCAGCATGTTGAGCAGTTCCACCAGCGCCGAAAACGCCATGGCGGCATAGACGTAACCCTTGGGAACATGGAAGCCCATGCCTTCGGCGATCAGCGTCGTGCCGATCATCATCAGGAAGGCGAGCGCCAGCATGACGATGGTGGGGTTGCGCTCGATGAAGTTGGCAAGCGGGGTTGCGGCGAGCAGCATGACGGCGACAGCCACGACGACGGCGACGATCATGATCGGCAGATGTGGTGTCATGCCGACGGCGGTGATGATGCTGTCCACCGAGAAGACGAGGTCGAGCAGCAGGATCTGGCCGATGGCCGCGCCGAAATTCATCGCCACGGGGCCGCCGACCATGTCTTCCTTGTGATCTTCAGGGTCGACATTGTGGTGGATTTCCTTGGTGGCCTTCCACATCAGGAAAAGACCGCCGGCGATCAGGATCATGTCCTTCCAGGAGAAGGCATGGTCGAAGATTTCGAAGACCGGCGTGGTCAGCTGCACGATCCAGGCAACGGTGCCGAGCAAGCCGAGGCGCATGACGAGCGCAAGGCCGATACCGATCTTGCGGGCTTTTTCGCGCTGTTCGGGCGGCAGCTTGTTGGTGAGGATCGAGATGAAGATCAGGTTGTCGATGCCGAGCACGACCTCCATGACGATAAGCGTGACGAGCGCCACCCACGCAGCGGGGTCGGACAGGAGAGGGAGAACGGACTCCATCAGGGAATATTTCCTTTCAGCAACAAGGACGGCCGAGAATTCGGTCAACGAGATTTATAGCGCAATACGCGAGAAACAAGGAGATGAAGTGCCTTTCAGGCAAGATTTCATCGAAATTTCGCGCAAGCCGCGTATCGGCGCTGGCGCCGTTGCTGAATGATCTCAGGCCTTGTCGGTTCCGTAGGCGGCCATGAATACCTTGATGGCGCTGGTAATCACCCGGTCCAGCTCCTCTTCGGGCACCGGGCCGTCGATTTCTCCAAACAGCCGCAGCTTGAAGAAAGTGCCGGTGGAAAGCTCGATATATTGCCGTGCAGCCAGCTCAACGTCGTCGACCTTCAGATGGCCGAGCGCGACATGGTGCTCGATGAAATCCTGAAGCACGGTGCGGACATTGTTGGGCGCGGCGATGAAAAAGCGCTGCGCCAGCTTCGGCATGCGGTCGATGACGCCGATGACCGAGCGCATGGCCGGGATCATCTCCGAGCAGATCATCTTGTTGGCAAAGGCCTTGCCGAACTGCTTCAGCCCCTCGCGCACCTCTTCGGTGCCGGCCAGAATATTGCGCATGGAGGTGGCGAATTCCTGCCGGTGATGGTCGACGAGGGCGGCGAACAGGTCCTCCTTGTTGGAGAAGTAGACATAGATCGTGCCCTTGGAAACGCCGGCTTCCCGGGTAATGTCGTTCATGCTGGCGGCGTCGAAGCCCTTGCGCTTGAAGACGCGCCAGGCGCCCGCCAGAATCTGCTCACGCTTGGCCGGGTCCTCGCCCGCCGCAAAACGCCCGCCGGGGCTTCCGGGACAGCCCGCTTCCATATCCATGTCTTCCCCTGCCATCGTTATCGCCTCCTAGCACGGCAACGGCGTAAAAAAAATTAACCAGACGTCGAACCAAACGGTTCGATAACACTTGATATGTGTCAGGAAAGAGATTATGTCAATCGAACCGAACGGTTCAGTTCGAAAAACTTTCTTCAATCTATCACGGTACAATCTCATGTCGGCCCAGAAGAATAGCGCGGTTCGCGCCGTCAACGATGCGGAAGAGGCGGATGTTTCCGCCAAGGCCGAGACCTCTCCGGCAAAGCCGGTCGAGGCCCCGCCTCAGACCCCGGCACAGACCGTCGCTGCGCCGAAGCAGAAGAAGCGCTCGAAGCTTCTGCCGATCTTTGCCATCGCCCTTCTCGCCGGTGCCGGCTGGTATGGTTACAACTGGTGGATCGACGGCCGCTTCATGGTCTCGACCGATGATGCCTATATAGAAGGTGACATTGCCGTCATCGCGCCCAAGGTTTCCGGTTACGTCGCCAAGGTGAACGTGGTGGAGAACCAGGAAGTCAAGGCGGGCGATCCGCTGGTGACGCTGGATGACGGCGACTATCGCATCGCGCTCGATCAGGCAGAAGCGCAGATTCGTACCGAAGAACTGTCTCTGAAGCGCATCGACGCGCAGATTGTTGGCGGCGAAGCGTCTCTGGAACAGGCCGTCGCCCAGAAGGGCGCGCTGGATGCCGCCCTTCGCGGTGCCGAAATCACCCAGAAGCGCGCCAGCGAGCTGCAGGCGAAGGATGTCGGCACGGTTGCCGCTTCCGACAATGCGCAGGTCGCGCTCGATCAGGCAAAGGCGAATGTCGTGGCCGGTGACGCCGCCATCTCTTCGGCGAAAGCAAATGTCGAGCTTCTGCGCGCCCAGCGCGAGGAAGCCGAAAGCACCGTCCGTTCGCTGCAGCTTTCCCGCGACAAGGCCGCTCGCGATCTTTCCTTCACGGTTCTGAAGGCGCCCTATGACGGTGTCATCGGCAATCTGGCGGTTCAGAACGGCGATCTTGTCTCGGTCGGCAAGCGTCTCGCTTCGCTGGTGCCGATGAACGAGCTTTATATCGACGCCAATTTCAAGGAAACGCAGCTTGCGCGCGTGGTTCCGGGTTCGAAGGTTCGTGTGCATGTGGACGCCTTTGACGATGCGACCATTGAAGGCACGGTGCAGTCGATTTCGCCCGGCTCGGGTTCGGTCTTCTCCATGCTGCCGCCGGAAAATGCGACGGGCAACTTCACCAAGGTCATTCAGCGCGTGCCGGTGCGCATCGTCTTCTCCAAGGAAGACCTTGCCAAGCACAATCTGCGCGCAGGCCTGAGCGTCGTTGTCGATGTCGATACCCGCACGGCGCCTGAAGCGACCAAAACGGCGCAAGTTAACCCGGAAGCCAAGTAAGGCGCATCGCTGATGCGTCGTTGAGGGCAAGATCATGGCGGCTACGGTTGTCGGTACGGGCGGGGCGTCCATCCCCGCCGATCCCCCGATGGACAGGCGCAGGCTCATCGCGTTCTTCGCGATGGTCTTCGGCATGTTCATGTCCATTCTCGACATTCAGATCGTCTCCGCCTCGCTGGCGGAAATCCAGGCCGGCCTCGGCGCCGGCTCGGATGAGATCGCCTGGGTGCAGACCTCCTATCTGATCGCCGAAGTGATCATGATCCCGCTGTCGGGCACGCTGGCGCGCATCCTGTCCACGCGGGTGCTGTTCGCCACCTGCGCTGCCGGTTTCACGATTTCGAGCGCACTCTGCGCCACCGCCACCAATATCGACCAGATGATCGTCTATCGCGCGATCCAGGGCTTTATCGGCGGCGGCATGATTCCCTCCGTCTTTGCCGCCGCCTTCACCATTTTCCCGCCGTCGAAGCGCTCCGTCGTCTCGCCGATCATCGGTCTCGTCGCCACGCTTGCGCCCACCATCGGCCCGACGGTCGGCGGTTATCTCTCCAATGCCTTTTCCTGGCACTGGCTGTTCCTCGTCAACATCATTCCCGGCATCATCGTCACGATCCTGACCTGGAGCCTGATCGATTTCGACAAGCCGGAGCACTCGCTGTGGAAGAAGTTCGACTGGTGGGGTCTGCTCTCCATGGCCGTCTTCCTCGGCTCGCTGGAATATGTGCTGGAAGAGGGCAACAACAAGGACTGGTTCAACGACGAACATATCGTGCTTGGCTCCGTGGCCATGGTCATCGGTGCTGTCGTGTTCTTCTGGCGCGCCTTCAAGGTCGAATTCCCGGTGGTCGATATCCGCGCCTTCGCGGACCGAAACTTCTCCATCGGCTCGCTGTTTTCCTTCGTCATGGGCATCGGGCTTTACGGGCTGACCTATCTTTACCCCCTCTATCTTGGCCGGGTGAGGGGCTATGATGCGCTGATGATCGGCGAGACCATGTTCGTGTCAGGCCTTGCCATGTTCTTCACCGCGCCGATTGCCGGCAAGGTCTCCACCAAGCTCGATCCGCGGGCGATGATGGCGATCGGCTTCATCAGCTTCGGCTGCGGCACATGGATCATGACCTATGTGACCACCGACTGGGATTTCTATGAACTTCTGATCCCGCAGATCCTGCGCGGCTTCGGGCTGATGATGTGCATGGTGCCGATCAACAACATCGCGCTCGGCACCTTGCCGCCCGCCCGCATCCGCAATGCATCCGGCCTGTTCAACCTTACCCGCAACCTCGGCGGCGCGGTCGGACTTGCCGTTATCAACACCATGCTGTCGCAGCGCACCGACGATCATTATGTGCGGTTGGCGGAACATGTCAGCTATTCCAACCCGCAGGCGCTGGAATGGCTGAACAGTGTCGGCGCCAACTATGATTCCTACGGGCTGGATGGCGCTTCCGTCGCGATCAAGAAACTGGTCGGCATGGTGTCGCAGCAGGCATGGATATTGGCCTTCGCGGATGTGTTTTTCGCGCTGACGCTTTTGTTCGGCAGCCTGATCTTCATGACGATCCTGATCCAGAAACCCAAGGCAGCGCCGCCGCCAGACGCGGCGCACTAAAACAATCCCCTCCCATCCACCGCAGAGCTGGGGCCGTCGGAAATGACGGCCCCTTTTTTTGTTTCGAATATGGAGCGAGTGGTTGCTGCTTGTTTCTTCTCCCCGAGGGGGAGAAGTCCGCGGCAGCGGGATGAGGGGGCGACGGTAGCGATATACGGAGAGCTTGCCCCCTCATCCGACCCTTCGGGCCACCTTCTCCCCGGCGGGGAGAAGAAACCAGCCGCAACGTCTTCACAGGAACCACGCCCAATTCATGATCCCGGCTTTCGGCAAAATATGAGGTACGTACATCATTTTTCGGTTTACCTCGCCCTCAAAGCTGGATATTCAAAGGCGAGGGGAGGAACCATGAAGCCGACAGTTCACGACATCGCCGAGAGGGCGGGCGTCAGCCTCGCCACCATAGACCGGGTGCTGAACATGCGCCCCGGCGTGCATGCGGCCACCCGCGCACGGGTGGAGGCGGCGATTGCCGAGCTTGGTTATGTGCGCGATATCGCCGCCGCCAATCTGGCCAAGGGGCGCAACTATTCGCTGGTCTTCATCCTGCCCGGCAACGACAATTCCTTCATGGCGACGCTGCGGGCCGAGGTGCGGGCCGCAGCCAGCCGCGCCCATCTGGAACGCACGGCAATCCGCATCATCGAGGTGCCGCCCTTCAACGCCGCGGCGCTGACCGAAGCGCTCGAGGTTGCGCGGCGGGAAAAACCCTCGGGCGTCGCTTTCGTCGCCACTGATTCAGAAGATGTGGCGGAAGCGGCAGACCGGCTGGCGGATGACGGCATCGCCAGTGTCACGCTGGTTTCCGATCTCTCCGGCTCGCGGCGCGACCATTATGCCGGCGTGGACAATGTCGCGGCGGGGCGCACGGCGGCGAGCCTCATGGGGCGGTTCCTCTCCGGGCGCGGCGGCGATATCGCCGTTGTTGCCGGCTCCATGCTGGTGCGTGACCATCGTGAGCGTCTGGAAGGTTTTCGCAGCGTCATCGAGTCGGAATTTCCGCAATTGCGGCTTCTGCCGGTACTGGAGGGCAAGGATGACCCTGCCGCCGTAGAGGCGCTGGTTGCTGGTGCGCTGGGCAACAACGCGCTATCAGGCATCTACAGTCTCGGCGCCGGCAATCGCGGCCTCATCCGGGCGCTCAGAGCTGCGGGTGGCGAGAGGCCGCTTTCTGTCATCGCCCATGAACTGACGGAAAACACCGCCAATGCACTGCGGGAAGGGGTGCTCGACGCTGTGCTCAACCAGGATGCCGGCCATGAGGTGCGCAGCGCCATCCGCGTGTTGAAGGCGCGCGCCGATGGCCAGTCCGTCATCGCGGCGCAGGAACGTATCCGTATCGACATATTCCTCAGGGACAATCTGCCCTGAGAGCGCATTTCCAGGAAAAGTGGCCGCCGGCTTTCCATCCGGAAATGCGGTGACTCTTAAAACCGCTGAAAGTGGCGCATGGAGCGCCGGAATGGAGAAATACATGTATCTCGGTCTCGATCTTGGAACATCCGGCATCAAAGCCCTGCTGATGGACGGCGATCAGAAGATCATCGGCTCGGCCAACGGCTCGCTGGATGTTTCGCGCCCGCATCACGGCTGGTCGGAACAGAACCCGGCCGACTGGATCGCCGCCGCCCAGACAGCAGTCGCCGGGCTGAAGCAGAAGTTTCCGAAGGAGCTTGCCGCCGTCAAGGGCATCGGCCTTTCCGGCCAGATGCACGGCGCGACGCTGATCGATGCGGCCGGCAGGGTGCTGCGTCCCTGCATTCTGTGGAACGATACGCGTTCTTACGCCGAGGCGGCCGCACTCGATGCCGATCCGCGTTTCCGCAAGATCACCGGCAATATCGTTTTCCCCGGCTTCACCGCGCCGAAACTTGCCTGGGTGGCGAAAAACGAACCTGAAATCTTCGCGAAAGTGGCCAAGGTATTGTTGCCGAAGGATTATCTGCGGCTGTGGCTGACCGGCGAATATATCTCCGAAATGTCCGACTCCGCCGGCACCTCCTGGCTCGACACCGGCGCGCGCAAGTGGTCTGCCGAGCTTCTCTCCGCCACCGGGCTGGATGAAAAACATATGCCCTCGCTGGCGGAAGGCACCGATGAGGCGGGCGTTCTGCGGTCCGAACTCGCCTCCGAATGGGGCATTGCGGGCAGGGCCGTGGTTGCCGGTGGTGCCGGCGACAACGCGGCTTCCGCCTGCGGCATGGGCACGGTGAAGGAAGGTCACGCCTTCGTGTCGCTTGGCACCTCCGGCGTGCTGTTTGCCGCCAACGCCTCCTATCTGCCGAAGCCGGAAAGCGCCGTTCACGCCTTCTGCCACGCGCTGCCCAACACCTGGCACCAGATGGGCGTCATCCTGTCCGCCACCGATGCGCTCAACTGGTATTCGCGCCTCACCGGCAAGTCCGCCGCCGACCTGACGGGCGAACTGGGCGAAACGCTTCTGGCCCCGACCGGCGTGACCTTCGCGCCCTATCTTTCCGGCGAGCGCACGCCGCATAATGACGCCGCCATTCGCGGCTCCTTCATCGGCCTTTCCCATGAAAGCGACCGCAAGGCGCTGACGCAGGCGGTGCTGGAAGGGGTTACCTTCGCCATCCGCGACAATCTCGAAGCGCTGAAATCCGCCGGCACCACCATTTCCCGCGTCACCGCCATCGGCGGCGGCTCACGCTCGGCCTATTGGCTGGCCTCGATTGCCACATCGCTCGGTGTGCCCGTGGATATTCCGGCGGAGGGCGATTTCGGTGCTGCCTTCGGCGCCGCGCGTCTTGGTCTGATTGCGGCAACCGGGGCCGACCCGGTCGCGGTCTGCACCCAGCCGCAGACGGCGCGCACCATCGAGCCGGTGGCGGCGCTTGGCGGCGCCTATGAGGAGGCTTACCGGCGGTATCACGCGCTTTACCCGGCGATCAGGGCGCTTTCGCATTGAGGCTTCGAGTTCGCCGCTTACCCCCTCTGCCCTGCCGGGCATCTCCCCCTCAAGGGGGGAGATCGGCAAGGCGCTAAGCTCATCACGTTAGATGCAACGATAGAGGTGGGCGGGACGGCCCAGCAATTCGATCTCCCCCCTTGAGGGGGAGATGTCCGGCAGGACAGAGGGGGGTAACCACGCCCTCCATCATTTCAACCAACCAAGGAGGATCCCCATGAGCACAGGTTTTTTCGGCGACATAACCAAGATCAAATATGAAGGCCCCGACAGCACCAATCCGCTGGCTTTCCGCCACTACAATCCCGATGAGATTGTTGCCGGCAAGCGCATGGAGGATCATCTGCGTTTCGCGGTGGCCTACTGGCATACCTTCACCTGGCCGGGCGGCGATCCCTTTGGCGGGCAGACGTTTCAGCGTCCGTGGTTCGAAGACACCATGCAGGCCGCCAAGCTGAAGGCCGATGTCGCTTTCGAATTTTTCTCGCTGCTCGGTTCGCCGTTTTATTGCTTCCACGATGCGGATGTACGCCCGGAAGGCAAAAACTTCGCTGAAAACACGAAGAACCTTAACGAGATCGTTGATTATTTTGCTGAAAAACAGGCTCAGACCGGCGTCAAGCTTCTCTGGGGAACGGCGAACCTCTTCTCCAACCGTCGCTTCATGTCGGGTGCGGCCACCAATCCGGACCCGGATGTTTTCGCTTTCTCCGCCGCCACGGTGAAAACCTGCCTCGACGCCACCAAGAAGCTCGGCGGCGCGAATTATGTTCTGTGGGGCGGCCGTGAGGGTTACGAAACCCTGCTCAACACCGATCTTTCCCGCGAGCTGGACCAGATGGGCCGTTTCCTCAATCTGGTGGTGGAATATAAATACAAGATCGGTTTCGAAGGCACGATCCTGATCGAGCCGAAGCCGCAGGAGCCGACCAAGCACCAGTATGACTATGACGTTGCCACCGTTTATGCCTTCCTGCAGAAGAACGGCCTCGAAAAGGAAGTGAAGCTCAATATCGAGCAGGGCCACGCCATCCTTGCCGGCCATTCCTTCGAGCATGAACTGGCTCTCGCCAATGCCTTCGGCATTTTCGGCTCCATCGACATGAACCGCAACGATTACCAGTCCGGCTGGGATACCGACCAGTTCCCCAACAACGTGCCGGAAATGGCGCTTGCCTATTACCACGTGCTGGCCGGTGGCGGCTTCAAGAATGGCGGCACCAATTTCGATGCCAAGCTGCGCCGCCAGTCGCTCGATCCGCAGGACCTGCTGATCGGCCATATCGGCGGCATGGATTGCTGCGCCCGTGGCCTGAAGGCGGCGGCGAAAATGGTCGAGGACGGCGCGCTGTCCAAGCCGCTTGCGGAACGTTACGCCGGGTGGGACGCCCCCGAGGCCCAGAAGATGCTGCGCGGCGAGCTGAAGCTCGACGAGATCGCGGCACTGGTGGAGCGCGAGGATATCAATCCCGAGCCGAAATCCGGTCGTCAGGAATATCTGGAGAACGTGGTCAACCGTTACGTTTGACCGGGTCCTTGTTTCCAAAAAAGAAGGCGGGGGAACATCTCCCGCTTTCGTCGTTTCGGCTTGACGATCTCCGTCACGGCACACGCGACGTCATCCTCGCCCTTGAGGCGAGGATCCACAAGCGGCTTGGTCGTGGATCCCCGGGTCAAGCAACCGTGGACCTATTGTGCGAAAGCGGTGTCTGATCGAGCGATAGCGTTGAGGATGGTGATGAGTTTCCGCACGGTTGCGATCATGGCGAGTTTGAAGGGCTTACCGCGGGTTCTGAGCCTTTGATAGAAGGCGCCGAGGACAGGGTCCCTGACCTTGATGGCGCTGAGGACGGCCATATAGGCGATGTCGCGCAGATGCTTTCTGCCGCCAACACATCGCCCGTTTTGGTCCGATGCGCCCGGCTGGCGCGCATAGGGCGCGACACCGATAAGGGCGGCGGCGACCTTTGCGGAGACTTTGCCCAGTTCCGGCATGTCGGCGAGCAGTGCCGTTGCCAGGACCGGCCCGACGCCGGTGACCTGGCGAAGGCGGGCATGGCTTTTGCGCAGCCGCGGCGTCTGCGCCAGCACATCACCGATTGCCGCATCCAATGTGGCGATATCCTGAGCGATGGTCCGCAGGCGCTCCCCGATCAGGTCGCGCACCAGCGGTTCGTCGATGGTGTCGAGTTGGCTGACCAGCCCGCTCCTTTCGGCCAGCAGGCGCCGGCGGTGGGTGCTGATCGCATGCAGCCTGCGGCAAGCCGGATCAGGCGCGTAGGGTGTGAGGTCACGCCATACCGCCATCAGATAACGGGCGATCATGGCCGCATCGATGCGGTCGGTTTTGGCCAGCTGGCCGATGGCGCGGGCAAAGCTGCGCACGCGGGCAGGCGCCACGACATAAACCTCAAGGCCTTCGGCATGAAGACCATCGGCCAGCCTGCTTTCATAACCGCCCGAGGCTTCGAGACCGATGGCGACCGGCCCCAGTCCCCTAAGGCGCCGGGCCAGCTGCGTGATCTCGTCCGGTGACGAGCCGCAACGAAAGCTTTTACCGGCGGGATGGGATATGGATGTCGAAGTACTGCTTGGAAACGTCGATGCCGACGACGGCGATATCATGTATCATGGCCTTGCTCCCAGGCTTGTGGTGCGGGCAAAAGCCCGATCAACCGTTCGGGGTCAAAGGGAGCAGGCAGGGCCTTGCTTGACCTCGGCTGTTTAAACCAGCCCGAAAAAACGGCCGCCTGCCTGCATCAGCCGGGCTTGCGCTGCCAGGCTGATGCATCCAGTAAACCACAAATCGTCCACACAAGCCCGAGGATGACGGAGGTGAGGGCTGTCTGTGGCCAACGCCCGCGTCCTCACCCATTCTTCCTGAACCACGCCGAGAGATAATCCACGAAGCTGCGCACCTTGGCGGGCAGGTAGCGGCGATGCGGATAGACCGCGTAAATACCGCGATCCTTGGAAATATAGTCATCGAACAGCGTCACCAGCTCGCCGGACTGGATATAGGGCCTGGCGATGAAATCCGGCACGAGCGCAATGCCGAGCCCGGCGCGGGCGGCGCGCAGCGTCGCCTGCGGGCTGTTGACCTCAATTGGCCCGCTGATGGCGACCGAGTTCGAGCCGCCATCCGGCTCGAGATAACGCACCGTATTGTGGAAGCGGGTGTTGGTGTCGATGATGAAGGGAACGCGGGAGAAATCCTGCGGCCCGTCAAGCGGTCCATGCTGGGCCACAAAATCCGCCGTCGCCACCGCATAGACCCGGAAATCGGAAAGCTTGCGGGCGATGAGGCCCGAATCTTCCAGCCGCGTGATTCGAACCGCAAGGTCGAAACCTTCCTCGATCAGATCGACGAATCGGTCCTCGGCGACGATTTCGAGCGACAGTTCCGGATTTTCCTTGGCGAAATCGATCAGGCTCTGACCGACATCGGCGTCGATGAAGGTGCGGGGAACCGAAATCCGGAGCTTGCCTTTCAGATCCGCATTCTTCTCACGCACCAGATCGGCAAGGTTGTCGATCTCCTTCAAAATGTCGGATGCGGTGCGGTAATAAGTGTGTCCGGCCTCCGTCAGGGAAAATTGCCGGGTTGTGCGATTGAGAAGCAATGCGCCGAGATCATCTTCCAGTTCCCGCACATATTTGGACAAAAGCGCCTTGGAACGCCCGGTCTTGCGCGCAGCGGCGGAAAAACCTTCCGCTTCGACAACATCGATAAAGGCGCGGATGCGGGTGAGCGTGTCCATGGGAATCCTCCGGTTCGTTCCATATAATTGAACGCTGGGGGCTGACTGTTCAACCCTAAATTCGCTGCCGAAAAAATCCGCGATTTGATGAAAAAATCCTCTTGATTATGACTGCGAATATTCTTATTTCACGGGCTGCCCAAAGTCGCACGTGCCCATGTGTGTCCGCCGATTCCTCGATGTGGTGAGGATTTAGGTAAGGTACCTGGAACTAACCCCTCCAGTCGCTATTCCGGCCAACCGGGAAATGCGAGGACATATGAAGCAACGACGGTGCGGGCCTTTCTGGTTCTCTGCCGGCTTTCCATCAGCCGGGGTACTGAAGAGGCACACCATCATTGCCTGAAGTGCGGTCGGGTCAATCCCTCCAATCGATGGCAGACAAAGCCGAATGATGCTCTGGCAGGGCGTCGTTCACATTCGCGCCTTGAGCGTATGCTATTGAATCTGCGCCTCCACCGGCTGATTCGTCTGCATATCTCGAGCGTCCTTTGTCCTCCGGATTTTCCGGAGCCGGTTTTATAGGGAATATATCGATGACGACTGCACGCATTCTCGACTTCATCAAGACCCGACGTCCCGAAGGCCCTTGCCTTGTGGTTGATCTCGACGTCGTGCGCGACAATTTCAACGCGTTCCGGCACTCCCTGCCGAACAGCGCGATCTATTATGCCGTGAAGGCAAACCCGGCTCCCGAAATCCTGAAGCTGCTCGCTTCGCTCGGCTCCAACTTCGATTGCGCCTCCGTGGCTGAAATCCAGATGGCGCTCGATGCCGGTGCAACTGCTGACCGCATCTCCTTCGGCAACACCATCAAGAAGGAACGCGATGTTGCGCGCGCCCATGCGCTCGGCATCGATCTTTTCGCCGTGGACAGCCATGAGGAAGTCGAGAAGGTTGCCCGTGCAGCTCCCGGCGCGCGCGTCTTCTGCCGCGTGCTGACGGATGGCGAAGGCGCCGAATGGCCGCTGTCGCGCAAGTTCGGCTGCGTGCCGCAGATGGCTGTCGATGTTCTGGTCTATGCACATCAGCTGGGTCTCGAATCCTACGGCGTGTCGTTCCATGTCGGTTCGCAGATGATGAATCTCGACGCATGGGATGCGGCGCTGGCCGATGCAAAGCGGGTCTTTGCTTCGCTCTCCAAGCAGGGCATCCACCTGCAGATGGTCAATATGGGCGGCGGTTTCCCGACCAAGTACCTGCGTGACGTTCCGGCTGCCGAAGAATACGGTCAGGCAATCGACGCGGCGCTGCGCAAGCACTTCGGTAACCAGATTCCGAAGACGATCATCGAGCCGGGCCGCGGCATGGTTGGCAATGCGGGCGTCATCAAGGCGGAAGTCGTTCTCGTCTCGAAGAAGTCCGACAATGACAACCACCGCTGGGTGTTCCTCGACATCGGCAAGTTCGGCGGTCTCGCCGAGACGATGGACGAGGCGATCCGTTACCCGATCCGCACCGAGCGCGATCAGGACGAGATGCAGCCCTGCGTTCTGGCCGGTCCGACCTGCGACAGCGCCGACGTGCTGTATGAAAAGAACATGTACCCGCTGCCGGTCTCTCTGACCATCGGTGACGAAGTTCTGATCGAAGGCACGGGCGCCTATACGACGACCTATTCGGCGGTTGCCTTTAACGGCTTCGAGCCGCTGAAAGCCTACGTCATCTAAAGCATCCGACCGAAAAGCGTAGTGCGTTTTCGGGAAATCCGATGCTTCGATAAAAGTCCGAGCGCCGTCCGCTGAAAAGGGCGGCGTCTCGACCAAGCTTCCGTTCCGGCCCTGCCGATTGTGCTGTTGCGCAAATCCCTGCTTGCTGCTCCTCTTCCAGCCGAGGAAAGCGTGTCGGCGGGCCGGAACGGCTCCACCATTTTTCATCAAGGGCCGCGTGTGGGCGGTTGTGTGACGGGAGGCCAAGAATGGCCGCTCTTTTGAATTCGGTACGGGCATTTTTCACACCGCAGACATTTCATGTCGATCAGGAAAATCCGGGCGATGTCGTTGCCCGTGAGAACCTGCTGGACCGCGCCATGGGCGCCGGCCGCCGCCGCAAGTCTTCCGAGAAGCTGCGCGCTGGCCGCGTTCCGGCCGAAGGCCTGGCGCTGGTCGCCCGTGATGAGGATGGCCATGTCATCGGCACGGTGCGCCTGTGGAATGTCGAAGCCGGCATTTCGCGCGAAGGCCGCGTCGTCGAAGCGCTGCTGCTCGGTCCGCTGGCCGTCGACGCCGCCCATGAGGGCAAGGGCATCGGCTCGGCACTGATGCGTGCAGCGATCTCCGAAGCCACAAAGCGCGGCCACGGCGCCATTCTTCTGGTTGGTGACGCCCCCTATTACGAGCGTTTCGGCTTCTTCGCCGAAAAGGCCCAGCACCTGATCATGCCCGGCCCGTTCGAGCGCAGCCGTTTCCTGGCGCTGGAACTGAAGGCTGGCTGGCTGGAAGGCGCTGCCGGCCTTCTGGTGGCAAGCGGGCGCAGGCTCTCGGCCTGAGACGAACAGTTCCGGCGGTCCGGCCCGTTTCTATGCCGGGACCGGACCGCCGGAAATTCTGTTTCCGCAAAATAGTCTTTCATGCAAAGCTGCGATATCGGATTGGGTGCCGGTTTGCAGGGCAGGCGATATCGTAAAGCCTGCCCGTTTTCTGCGTCAGCCTGTATGTGCTCCGGTGTGATTTTCAGCAGCGGGGTTCAGGCATGCAGGCAACTCTTCTTCGGGTAAACCGCGACTACCGCCTTCTTTTCTCCGCCAGTGCCGTATCCAATCTTGCCGATGGCATATCCATGGTGGCGATACCCTGGCTTGCCACGCTGCTGACGAGCGATCCGCTGCTGATCTCCATGATTGCGGTGGCGCAGCGGATGCCCTGGCTGCTCTTTGCGCTTCCCGTTGGCGTCTGGACGGATCGGAGCGACCGACGCCTGCTGATGGTGCGGGCCGATCTGGCCCGGCTGGCGCTGATGATCTGCGCCGTTGCCATGATCTCCGCCACCACGGCGCTTCCTCGAGCGGCGGATGCCGGTATGACGGGGATTTTTTCGCTGGCGGTGATCGCTTTCCTGCTTGGCTGCGCCGAGGTTGTTCGGGACAATGCGGCGCAGACGATCCTGCCGTCGCTGGTTGCCCCCGGTGATCTCGAACATGCCAACGGCCAGATGTGGAGCGCGGAACAGGTTACGGGCCAGTTCATCGGCCCGCCACTGGCCGGCCTTTTGATTACCGCCGGTATCGCCTTTCCCTTCGGTCTGGATGCCGGGTTTTATGCGGCATCCGCCCTGCTGATCTGGTTGATCGTGCTGCCGCCGCGCAGGCCGTCCGGCACCTTTGCCTTCTGGCCCGCATTGCGGGAGGGGCTTGGCTGGATGCGGCATAACAGGATGATCCTGCGGCTTGCCCTCATGCTGGGCATTATCAATGCCGTCTTCATCGGCGGAATGACGATCCTTGTCCTTTATGCGCAGGAGGTGCTTCAGCTGTCGGCGGCGGCCTATGGTGTTTTGCTGACCTGTGGTGCTGCCGGCGGCGTTCTCGGTGGGCTGGCCTCACCCTGGCTTGCCCGCCGGTTGGGCGCGCGGAAAAGCCTTGTTCTGGCGCTCTGCACCTTCGCGCTGTTCAATCTGGTGCTTGGCCTGTCCGGCTCCGTGCCGCTTGTGGCGGTGGGCCTGTTTTTCGAGGCCGCAGCCGGCATGCTCTGGAATGTGGTGACGGTCAGCTACAGGCAAAGGCTCATTCCGGATGAGCTGCTCGGCCGCGTCAATTCGGTTTACCGGTTTTTCGGCTGGGGCGCGATGTCGTTCGGTGCGCTTGCCGCAGGTTTGCTCGTCACCCTTGCCGAGCCCGCGCTTGGCCGTATCGCCGCGCTCCATCTGCCCTATCTGGTCGGGGCGGCGATTTGCACGGCTCTGGCATTATATGGTTTCTTCCGGCTGCGCTTTTGAAACATGGCGTCTCAACCGCCATTTCGCGATCATGGGCAAATAGGTGCCTGATGTCTCTTGCCTCAGATGAATTGCGGGTATATACCCGAAACAAATGTCAAACGATAGCTGCCACTGCATCCTGTTGCGCAAAGCATCCCGCAAGGTCTCGTCCTATTATGACGAGGCCCTGGCGCCGCTTGGCGTCAATATCGGCCAGTTCAGCCTGTTGCGGAATATCAACCGCATGGCGCCGGTGTCGCTGACGGATCTTGCCGCGCGGGTGGAACTGGATCGCTCCACCGTCGGCCGCAATACAAAGGTGCTGGCCCGCATGGGGCTGGTGGCCATCGGCCATGGTGAGGATCAGCGTGAAGCGATGCTGACCGTGACGGAGGAGGGCCATGCGATCTTGAAGGCTGGGGCGCCGCTCTGGGACGGTGTGCAGGATGAGATCGAGGCCCGGCTTGGGCCGGAAAAAACCGCGCAATTGCAGGAACTGCTCGCAGCCCTGTAGTTTTTTGATGATGAAGCGGGTATCTGCCCGCAAAATAGGGTATATACCCGTAAAATTTCGGCCACAGGCCGCTGGAAAGGGATTTTGAACATGCTCTCCACACGCCTCGCCAGCTGGATGGCCGACAGAAATATACATTATGGCTGGCTTGTTGCCGCAACCACCTTTCTGACCATGCTGGCAACCGCCGGGGCGATGGGATCGGCGGGGGTGATGATCCAGCCGCTACATCAGGAATTCGGCTGGGATATCGCCGATATTTCGTCGGCTATGGCGGTGAGGCTTGTGCTTTTCGGATTGCTTGGGCCTTTCGCCGCCGCCTTCATGAACCATTTCGGCATTCGCCAGGTGGTGTCGACGGCGCTTGCCCTGATCATGGGCGGCATCGTCGCCTCGTTTTTCATGACTGAGGTGTGGCAGTTGCTGCTGCTCTGGGGCGTGGTTATCGGCGTCGGCACCGGCATGACCGCGCTGGTGCTGGGCGCAACCGTGGCATCGCGCTGGTTTTCCAAACGCCGGGGACTGGTGATCGGTCTGATGACGGCCAGCAACGCGACCGGCCAGCTGGTTTTTCTGCCGTTGCTCGCGGCCTTGACAGAGGCTTATGGCTGGCGCACCGCCCTGACACTGTCTGTTGCGGTGATTGCTTCTGCCATGGTTCTCGTGCTGCTTTTGATGCGAGACCATCCCGCCGATGTCGGCCTGCCCGCCTATGGCGAGACGGTGGTGGCAAAGTCGCCGCAGCAGGACCACAAGTTCCTTGCAACGCTGGCATCCCCGCTTGTGACGTTGAAGAGCGTGTCCGGTAACCCGGTGTTCTGGGTGTTGTTCGGCACTTTCTTCGTCTGCGGGCTTTCGACCAACGGCCTTATCCAGACACACTGGATTTCCATCTGCGGTGATTTCGGCATGGCGGCGGTTACGGCGGCGGGCACGCTGGCGGTAATCGGCATTTTCGATTTCTTCGGCACCATATTCGCCGGCTGGCTTTCCGACCGTTTCGATAATCGCTTCCTGCTCTTCTGGTTTTATGGGCTGCGTGGTCTGTCTCTGATCTATCTTTCCTTCTCGGGTTTCAGCTTCGTGGAGCTTTCGGTCTTCGCCGTGTTCTACGGGCTGGACTGGGTTGCGACCGTGCCGCCGACAGTGAAGCTTGCCGCCGAGAATTTCGGTCGCGAAAAGGCGGGGCTGGTGTTCGGCTGGGTGTTTGCAGGCCACCAGCTGGGGGCGGCTACCGCCGCCTTCGGCGCCGGTTTCTTCAAGAGCGACTTCGATACCTACATGCCCGCGCTCCAGATTGCCGGCCTGATGTGCATGATCGCGGCTGTCTCGGTGCTGCTTCTTAAAAAACCGGGTTCTGCCACTTTGGTGCCGCAGGCAGCCTGAAGGCTAAGCCACACAAGCAAGGGGGCCTGTATTCGCAGGCCCTCTTCGTATTTTCCGGCCGCCGGCGGCAATCCAGATTACCGGCGGTAATCGCGATATTGACCATTGTCATGGCTGTTCGTTGCGCAATTGTCACAATGCACGCCGGCTCGCCGTTCTGGCTCGCCATTGGCCTTTCGGTTTGATCCATCTCAATCCGTTTGCTTCTCCCTTCGCGATAGTGGCCCCAAGCGGTTGCGGCAAGCGAGGATTCGCGAAGGCCCGCCGTCATCAGCCGGTTTCCCGGGCTTGCCCGGCTGCGGCGCGCTATAGGAGAGATGGAATGACGAACAGGAACATAAAAACCGCCTTGCTTGCCAGTGTCGCGGTTGGCGTCGCGGCCACATTGATGTCGGCCAATGTGATGGCTGCCGATCTTGCAGCGGCAGCACCGGCACCCACCGCCGAAGAGGCGATTGCAGCGGCAAGCCCATGGATGCTGCGCGTGCGCGGCCTTGGCGTCATCACCCATGACAGCGGCAGCGTTGACGGTGTGCCGGGTGCGGGCCTGTCCTATTCGGACACCGTGATCCCCGAACTCGACATCAGCTATTTCTTCACCGAAAACTTTGCCGCCGAGCTTATCCTTGGTACCACCTATGCCAAGATCAATGGCGAAGGTGTGCTGGCCGGCACGCCTGTGGGCAAGACGTGGCTGCTGCCGCCGACGCTGACCCTGCAATATCACTTTACCGACTTCGGCGCCTTCAAGCCCTATATCGGCGCGGGTGTGAACTACTCGCTGTTCTACAATCAGTCGGAAAAGCCCGGTTTCAGCAATCTCGACGTCAAGAACAAGCTCGGCGCGGCCGTGCAGGTGGGCTTCGACTATATGCTGGACGAGCATTGGGGCGTGAACTTTGACGTGAAGAAAATCTTCCTGAAGACCGACTGGACGGCGGAACTCGGCGGCACGCCGATCAGCGGCAAGGCGAAGCTCGATCCATGGCTGATCGGCGCGGGTATCACCTATCGCTTCTGATTGCGGGGGCGGGCGCTCCCTTTGACGGGCGGCGCTTTCTAAGCTATAGGGACGGCCACGGGCAAAGAGCCCCGGCCGTCCGCAGGCGCTTGCGCCCCTGGTGAAGCTCTTTCTTTAATAACGGTCATCCCATGTTTTGCATGTCGTCGATGGCAACGCGGACCCCCTTCGGAATAGTCGGCATGCGCATGTTGGAGAACCGTTATGAACGTGTCCAAACCGCTTCCCGCACTTGAAGGGCTGAAAGAGCAGGCAAAGGGCCTGCGCGCCGCCCTTGAAGGTGAGGGGCAGGCAATCACCCATTCGAAGGCGCTGGAACTCATCGCCGCGCAATATGGCTTCCGCGACTGGAATACCCTGCACGCCGCAGCCGGTAACCGCCCCGCCTTCAACCCCTATCTTCTGGGGTCGCGTGTGGAAGGGTTTTACCTCGGCCAGCCCTTCGTGGCTTCGGTGCTGGGCGTGCAGGCGCTTGGCGGCGATCCCGAACGCTACCGGCTGACCCTGCATCTCGATGATCCCGTGGATGTGGTGAGTTTCGAAAGCTTTTCCGCTTTCCGGCAGCGCGTTCACTGCAACGTCGATACGTCCGGACGCACGGTGGAGAAAACCTCCAACGGCCGGCCGCAGGTGGAGCTCGTCTGGTAGGGGAGCGGGCAGAGTTTCTTGCCGTCACCTCTAAAACAGCGCACCAGATTGTTGGCGTCGTCGCGCCGCGTTCCGATTCAGGGTCGGAATGCGGTGTGCCGCAGCTGTTCGGGAGCGAAGGCCGACAAAGAGAGCATGCCCTGTTGCAATTCCTGCTTGGGCGGCAGTATAATCAAGTCTACATTGTTGAATATTGTATTTTTATAACAAATTTTGAATGAGGTATTGATGAGCGCGGAGCGCAATCCCGGGCGTTGGATTTACGTTGATTCCATTCGAGGCATAGCGGCCCTGGCGGTGATATACATTCATATTGCCGAGGTTGCCTATAAGAACAGATTTTCGACCTATGCGGTCGAGCATTATCTGTTTTACTTTTTTTCGGAATACTTCGATCTCGGCAAGATCGCCGTCGTTATGTTCTTTGCCGTTTCCGGGTTTGTTATTCCCTTTTCCTTGCTGAAGGCAAACAAGGCGCCCTTGCGCAGCTTTGCGATTTCGCGATTTTTCAGGCTCTACCCCGCTTACTGGGGGTCGATGGTCCTTGCTCTGTTGATTATCCCGCTGGTGCGCGGAGATGTCTTCACGCTTGGCCAGATCATCGCCAATGGGACGATGCTGCAACAGTTTATGGGGCAGCAAAATATTCTCGGCGTCTATTGGACGCTGCAGATAGAAATCCTGTTTTATGTCGTCAGCGCCATGCTGTTCTATGTCAGGCTCCTCCATAAGCCGGAGGCGGCAGCGGGTGCTGTGGTGTTCTTCCTGCTCTGCGCCGTCGCCATGGGGGCGGCGCGGTATGGTACGGGCATCAAATTGCCGGTCGCCATTCCGCTTGGACTGACCGTCATGTTCTGGGGATTGTTGTGGCGTCACGGCGCGGGTGAAGAGGCTGGCGCGCATATGCGGCGGCTCATCCTTGCCACATCCCTCCTCATCATCTTCACCGTGCCTGTCGTCAGCCTTCTGAGCTATAATGTGGATATGGGGTTCGGTGAGACCTGGTACCGTTATACGATTGCCTATTATGCGGGAATGGCGCTGTTTGCGCTCTTCACGACAAAGCTTCGTATCACGCACCCGGTTTTCGTCTGGCTCGGCGCGATAAGCTATTCCGTGTATCTGCTTGGCCCGGTCGCCCAGCCGATCGTGGAATATGTTCTTCCCTATCGGCAGCTGGCTCCCTATCCCGTTCACGTCACCATCATCCTGACCTTCGCCCTGACGGTGATCATGGCTTATGTGAGCTACAGGTTCATCGAGCTGCCGTCACAAAAGCTCGGGAAGAAACTCGCCTCACGCCAGCCCGCTCAAGTGGCGATATCATCGGCATGAATGCACCGGCATTGCCGCAGGATGCAGCTATGCCGGTGCGCTCGGTTTCAAATCCGTTTGCCTGACGCGTCGAACAGATGGAAATCCTTTGCCTGGGCGGCGATCCGCAGCGTTTCGCCGATGCGCAGCTGCGAGCGACCGTGAACGCGGAAGACGATGGTGGTGCCATCGGCGAAGGAGCCGTGTACATAGCTTTCCGCCCCTACCAGTTCCACGGCATCCACCTGCACGGTGCCGGTGAAGGCGGCGTCGGCCGGGGCTTCGGTGGCAAGCGTGATGTCTTCCGGGCGAATGCCGAGCGTGGCGACGGTCTGCGGTAGTGCTGTAACACCGTTCACCGACCAGCCGGTAGAGCCATTGGACGAGGCCGTGCCGTGCGCCAGAAGGTTCATGGAGGGCGAACCGATGAAGGTGGCGACGAAGGTGGTCGCCGGCTTCTCATAAAGCTCGATCGGCGTACCCATCTGCTCGATGCGGCCGGCGTTCAGCACCACCAGCCGATCGGCGAGCGTCATGGCCTCCATCTGGTCATGGGTCACATAAACGCTGGTGGTGGCGAGCGAACGTTGCAGGCGGCGGATTTCCACCCGCATCTGCACGCGCAGCTTGGCGTCGAGGTTGGAGAGCGGCTCATCGAACAGGAAGGCGGCCGGCTTGCGCACAATGGCGCGGCCCATGGCTACGCGCTGGCGCTGGCCGCCGGAAAGCTGGCGCGGCTTGCGCTCCAGGAACTGCTCTATCTCCAGCGCCTTGGCCGCCTCGGTGATGCGCCGCTCGATCTCTTCCTTCGGCGTGTTGCGGTTCTTCAGGCCATAAGCAAGGTTCTGGCGCACCGTCATATGCGGATAAAGCGCATAGTTCTGGAACACCATGGCGATGTCGCGGTCGGAGGGTTCCAGATCGTTGACGACACGGTCGCCGATGATGATCTGGCCGCCGGATATGCCTTCCAGCCCGGCGATCATGCGCAGCAGGGTGGATTTTCCGCAGCCGGAGGGGCCGACGAGCACGATCATTTCGCCGTCGGCGATGTCCATCGACACGCCCTTGATGGCCTCGACATTGCCGCCATAAACCTTGCGGACGTCTTTCAGCGCAATTTTTGCCATTACTTTTCGGTCTCCACCAAACCTTTGACGAACCAGCGCTGCATCAGCACCACAACGATAATCGGGGGGATGATGGCGAGGATCGCCGTCACCATCACATAATTCCAGGGCGTCGAAGCGTCGGTGAAATCCACCATGCGCTTGAGGCCGATGATGATCGTGTTCATCTTGGCGTCGTTGGTCACGAGCAGCGGCCAGAGATACTGGGTCCAGCCATAGATGAACAGGATCACGAATAGGGCGGCGATATTGGTTCTCGACAGCGGCAACAGAATATCGCGCATGAAGCGGAACGGCCCTGCATTGTCGATACGCGCCGCCTCGACCAGTTCACCGGGAATGGTCAGGAAGAACTGCCGGAACAGGAAGGTTGCCGTGGCCGACGCCATCAGCGGCAGCGTCAGTCCCGCATAGGTGTCGATCAACCCAAGATCGACGATGACCTTGTAGGTGGGCAGGATACGCACTTCTACCGGCAGCATGAGCGTGATGAAGATCATCCAGAAAAAGCCCATGCGGAAAGGGAAGCGGAAGAAAACGATGGCGAAGGCCGACAGGAACGAAATGACGATCTTGCCGATGGCGATGGCGAGCGCCACGACGAAGCTGTTGAACAGCAGCCGCTCGAGGCTGACGCCCACCACTCTTTCGACACCGCCGACCATGGCCTCGGTGTAATTGGCGCTGAGATGATCGCCGGGCAGGAGCGACATGGGCGGGCGGATGATATCCGTCGACGTCATCGAGGAGGCGACGAAGGTGTAATAGATCGGGAAGGCCACAACGATGATGCCGAGAATGAGCATCAGATGGGCGACCATGCGGGCGACCGGGCGATTTTCAATCATTGTGAAATCCTCAGCCGTAATGCACGCGCTTCTCGACGAAGCGGAACTGGAAGGCGGTGAGCGCAATGACGATCACCATCAGGATGACCGATTGCGCGGCGGAAGAGCCGAGGTTCAGGTTCACGAAGCCATCATTATAGACCTTGTAGACCAGCGTTTCCGTCGCCTTGGCGGGGCCGCCGCCGGTAACGGCATGGATGATGCCGAAGGTATCGAAGAAGGCGTAAACCGTGTTGACGACCAGAAGGAAGAAGGTTGTCGGCGCCAGCAGCGGGAAAACGATGGTCCAGAAGCGCCGCGAACCGCGCGCGCCGTCAATGGAGGCCGCCTCCAGCAATGATTTCGGAATTGCCTGCAAGCCTGCGACAAAGAACAGGAAATTATAGCTGATCTGCTTCCACGCAGCGGCGGCGACCACCAGCAGCATGGCCTGATTACCGTCAAGCAGCGGGTCCCACATGATGCCGTTGCGGCGCAGGATATAAGAGAAGGTGCCCATGGCGGGGTTGAACATGAACAGCCACAACATGCCGGCGACGGCAGGCGCCACGGCATAGGGCATGATCATCATGGTGCGGTAAAAGCCCTTGCCGCGCACCACCCGGTCCGCCGCCGTTGCCAGAAGCAGCGCCAGCCCCATGGAGACGAGTGCGGTCAGCACACTGAAGATGACCGTGACCTGTAGCGAGTTCAGATAGCTCTCATCCGACAGCACGGCCGAAAAATTGGCCAGCCCGACGAAATTGCTGCTCAGCCCGAAGGCGTCCTCGCGCATGGTCGACTGGTAGAGCGCCTGGCTTGCGGGCCAGAAGAAAAAGACCACCGTGAGGATGATCTGCGGTGCGACCAGCAGATAAGGCAGGATCTTGTTGGGGAATACGACGCTTTGCACGGCGATCTCCTGATGAGATGGAAACGCCGCCCGCACCCTTTTTTGAGAATGCGGGCGGTGGCAGGGATCGTTTAGTTGCCGGCGGCCTGCTTGATGGCGGCGTCACCACGCTCCACGATCTTGTCGAGGGCGGCTTTCGCATCCTGCTTGCCGGCCAGCATCGCCTCGAACTCTTCGTTCATGATGTCGCGCACCTGCGGCAGGTTTACGAGGCGCACGCCCTTGGAGTTTTCTGTCGGCGGCTTGCCCATCATCTGTAGCAGCGGCGTTTCGCGAGCAGGGTTCTTGTCGTAGAAGCCGGATTTCTTGGTTTCCTCATAGGCCGCGATCGTTACCGGCATGTAGCCGGAGACCTGATGCAGGCGAGACTGGATCTTGGTCTGCGAGAGGAAATGGAAGAATTCGGCAACACCCTTATATTCAGCATCGCTCTTGCCGCCGAATACCCAGAGGCTGGCACCGCCGGGAATGGTGTTCTGCGGGCCATGACCCTCATAATAGGGCAGCTGGCCGATGCCGTAATTCATGCCGGTCTTGACGATATCGCCAAGGCCGCCGGAGGATTCGGTCAGGATGCCGCATTCGCCGGACATGAACAGCTGCTTGGCTTCCGAAGTGCGTCCGCCATAACGGAAGGTGCCGTCTTTCGCGAGATCGGCAATGGCCTGGAAGTGTTCGACGAAGAGCGGCGCGTTGACCGCAAGCTTCACATCCGTGCCGCCGAGGCCGTTTTCATTGCTGCCATAGGAGACGTTGTTCCAGGCGGCGAAGTTTTCGGTCTGGATCCATGTAAGCCAGGTGGAGGTGAACCCGCACTGCGCGGCACCGCTGGTCTTGATCTTCTTGGCGGCTTCGAAAACTTCCGGCCAGGTCTTCGGCGGGTTGGCCGGGTCAAGGCCTGCCTTCTGGAAGGTGTCCTTGTTGTAATAGAGGATCGGCGAGGATGAATTGTAAGGGAAGGACAGCATGGTGCCGTCCGGCTTGGAATAATAGGCGACGATGCCGGCCAGATATTCATCCTTGTTGAAGGTGTAGCCACCTTCCTTCAGCACATCCGCCACTGGCTTGATGGCACCGGCGGCACCCATCATCACGCCGGAACCGGCGTCGAATACCTGAATGATGGCCGGCGGCTGCTTGGCGCGGAATGCGGCGATGCCGGCATTCAGCGTTTCCGGATAGGTGCCCTTGAACACGGGCGTGATCTTGTAGTCTTTCTGGCTTTCGTTGAACTCTTTCGCAAGCGCGTCCACGACTTCGTTATTGGCGCCGGTCATGGCGTGCCACCACTGGATCTCCGTCGCAGCGAAAGCATTCGATGTGACAAAAAACGAAAGCGCGGATGCCGCAGCGAGGCGGTAGCTGAGTTTTTTCAAGGTCATTCCTCCCGTTTTAAAAACAGTAAAAGATACAGCCCCTTATTCCAGCCTATCCTCCTCGACATGGCTGTGGGCGACCCTTTCTGTATTAGCGGCCTGATTTAAAGCGAACTCTAACGAAAATGCAATAGAACGTGGAACGATTAAAACGAAAGTGAACGAAACGGTTTTATTATTCCATTTTTTGGGCGCTTTGGTTTTTTCGTATGCTTGTGGGCATGGTGTGTCACAGGGCAAGGGGATTGGTTCCTTAATGCCAGGGTCGAGTTTTCTCCTGAAACTCAGGCGCTCCCCCGTTCCTCTGCCTGCGGTGTGAAACCAGCCAGCCCAACTCCGTCGCTGAAAGGCGTCTTCGCGCCACACCGGGCCGGCGACGACAAAAGCACGTAAAATCTTTCTCGGGCATGTTGATATGTTATTACATAACATAGTAAGCCATCATAAGGTTTGCTGGCTGAAGGTGTGGATGTGTTCGGAATGAAACGAAAGAAGGCGGATGCGCTCAAGAGTGATTCGGCCATCATGCAATCCGCAGGAACGGTACCCGTCACCCTGCTCACAGGGTTTCTCGGGGCGGGCAAGACCACGCTTCTGAACGAGCTTCTGAACGAACCGGCCATGCGCGATGCCGCCGTCATCGTCAACGAATTCGGTTCGGTGCCCATTGATCACGGCCTGGTCCGCACGGGTTCGGAACGATATTTCAGGACCACGACGGGCTGCATCTGCTGCACCGCCACCAGCGATATCCGAACCTCGCTTTACGAGTTGCATCAGGCCTTTCTGGAGGGGGTGATGCCGGAAATATCGCGGGTCGTCATCGAAACCACCGGCCTTGCCGATCCGGCGCCGATCATCAACAGCCTCATTGCCGGCGGCACGCCCGCTATCGGCCTGCGCGACCACGTCGTTGCCCGGCACTTTCATCTCTCTGGCGTCGTCACGGCCTTTGACGTCACTTCGGGCCGAATGATGCTCGACAGTTTCATCGAGGGCTGGAAACAGCTCGCCTTCGCCGACCATATCGTTCTGACCAAAACCGATCTTGCCGATGCGACGGCGATGCAGCGAGAGAGCCTCTCCGATCTCAATCCCGCGGCGCGTTTTCATGATCGCAATGCAGGTGATTTCAATCTGCCGTCGCTTTTTGCGCCAGCGGATTATTCATTGCGCGGCAAGCCGGAGGATGTGCCGGGGTGGCTGGCAGCGGACAGGCTGAGCCTGCATGCCGGCCATGGGCACGATATCAACCGGCACGGCGTCGGGGTTGAAGCGTTCGATCTGACATTCGACGGGGCTTTCGATCCGCAGGCGATCGTCACCTTTCTTGAGCTGGTCACCAGCAATGTTCACTCCGGTCTCCTGCGGCTCAAGGGAATTTTTGGCGCGACGGATGATCCTGAGCGCCCGGTGGTCGCGCACGCCGTGCAGCACCGGCTTTATCCCCTGACCCGGCTGGCCGGCTGGCCGGACAGCAATCGCTCAACCCGCATTGTCCTGATCGGCATGGATATGCCGCAGCAGCCTATCCGCGATCTTTTCGACACATTGGCCTCGCAGGCGAGGCGAAAGGTTTCCCGATGACGGCAACAAATCCGCTTTCCCGTAGCGGCTCCGCGATCGTCGCGCAGGCCCGGCTTCTGAAACGATGGACGCGGGAACTGCTTCACCTCTCGGCGGATGACATCGTTTCCGTCAGCGAGCTTTCCTGTGCGCTGCCGGATTGCCCGCCCAAAGAAACCGTGATCCTCGTTCTGTCCCCATCCGGCGAAAACCGGCAATTGTCTGTTCACAAGGCGCTAATGGATGTCGCATTTGACGATATTATCCACGCCGTCGCCGCCAAACCGCGCTAAAGCCGGATGCGGCCAGCGCCACCGTGCTTGACGGCAGCCGCCGTCATCCGGCACTTGGGCGGCGATGACAGGATTCGCAGGTGATGAAGGGTAAGGCATGGCCGATCTTGCAGTATATGCGGGCTTGTTTCTGACGGCTTTTGTTGCGGCGACCATCCTGCCCATGCAGTCGGAGGCGGCGCTTGCGGGGCTTATTCTCTTGAAAGCCCAGCCGGTCTGGCTACTGGTTGCGGTGGCCAGCGCCGGTAATGTCGCCGGCTCCTTTGCCAATTGGCTGCTGGGCCGGGGTATCGAGCGCTTTCGGCACAGGCGCTGGTTTCCCGTCGGCGAAGCGGCGCTGCAAAGGGCGCAGAACTGGTACAGGCGTTACGGCAAATGGTCTCTTCTTTTAAGCTGGGCGCCGCTGATCGGCGATCCGCTGACGGTTGCCGCCGGCATCATGAAGGAACCGCTGCCGGTCTTCCTGCTGCTGGTCACCATCGCCAAGGTCGGGCGTTATCTCGTTCTGACGCTGGTGACGCTGAATTTTCTTTGAGGATTGTCGCTGTGTTGCAGCTATTTCTTCTCCCCGCCGGGGAGAAGATGGCCCGAAGGGTCAGATGAGGGGGCCAGCTCTCCGGATGCCACCGGCCTTGCCCCCTCAACCCGCTGCCGCGACCTTCTCCCCGGCGGGGAGAAGGCGAAAACCGAACCCGCTCGTCCGATAAGCGGCTGTCGTGCAGTGAGGGCCGATCAAGCCGCCTGCCTGTCCCAGCTGGCGAAGGGATCGGGCAGGTGCCGCCAAGCATCCGGCGTGAAGGCCTCGGTGTCGATCAGGCAGGCATCGAGCTGGGCACGGATGCGTGCTTCGCTCATCGGATCGGAACCGATGAAGACGATCTCCTGCCGGCGGTCGCCGAAGACCGGGTCGATATAGGGTTTCATCATGTCGAGGAACTGCTTTTCGCGCGGCCATTGTTCCTTCGGCACGGCGGACCACCACAAGCCCATCCTGCCGGTACGCACCAATGCGCCGGCCTGGCTGATCTCGCCGACATAACGTGGCCGCGTCGCCAGCCAGAAAAAGCCCTTGGCGCGCACCACGCCGGGCCAGGCGCGATCGATGAAGCGCTGGAACAGCACCGGGTCGAATGGTTTTTTGGCGCGATAGACAAAGGAGCGAATGCCGTATTCCTCGGTTTCGGGAATGTGATCCTTGAAACCGTGCAATTCCTTGAACCACAAAGGGTGTTCTTCGGCCCTGGCGAAATCGAAACGCCCCGTGCCCAGAACCTCCTTCAGCTCCACTTTGCCGAAATCGGCTTCAATCAGTTTCGCATCCGGGTTCAGCCCGACAATGATCTTGCGGGCGGCGTCTCGCTGTTCCGGTGTGGCGGTGCCCATCTTGTTGAGAACGACGACATCGGCAAATTCGATCTGTTCCACCAGAAGGTCGACGATGGTGCGGTTGTCGCCATCACCTGCCGTTTCGCCCCGGTCGGCCAGAAAGTCGGAGGAACCATAGTCGTTGAGAAGGTTGGCGGCATCCACCACCGTCACCATCGTATCCAGCCGCGCAACATCGGAAAGGCTGCGGCCGTTCTCATCGCGGAAATCGAAGGTTGCGGCGACCGGAAGCGGCTCGGCAATGCCGGTGGATTCGATCAGCAGATAATCGAAACGGCCCTGTTCGGCCAGCGCCCGCACCTCCGTCAAGAGGTCGTCGCGCAGCGTGCAACAGATGCAGCCATTGGTCATTTCCACCAATTGCTCCTCGGTGCGCGAAAGATTGGCGCCGCCATCGCGCACCAGTGCGGCGTCGATATTGATCTCGCTCATGTCATTGACGATCAGCGCGACCCGCAGACCATCGCGATTGGCGAGAATATGGTTGAGAAGCGTTGTCTTGCCGGCGCCGAGAAAGCCGGAAAGCACGGTGACGGGAAGTTTTTTCGACATGAAGACCTCGTTTGTCGGCACGGGTTGCGGGGACGTTCAGGCGGCCCCGGCAGGCGGTTTGGGAGCGACTGGGCATCGCCACAGTGCTTCTCTTATGTAACGTAATAACATTACATGCGTGCCGTGTGTCAACTGGCTGCCGAAAAATTGCGTGTCGGGTGGAGTTGGCTCGGCGGCGCGCGCCGACCTTTCATAAAGTTAATGTTATTTCATTACGTATTCGTTTGACGAATGTAATAACATTACATATCAAGAGCCATCAAATGACATCCTGCCCCGGAGGGATCGATGAGCGATCCGTGCCTTGTTTTCAAAAATCTGACGCTTGGATATGCCGGCCGCGCGGCGGTGCATCATCTGGATGGCGATATCGCCAGGGGATCGCTCACTGCGGTCGTCGGCGCCAATGGCTCGGGAAAATCGACGCTGATGAAGGGCATTGCCGGCATTCTGAAGCCGCTCGGCGGCGAGTGCCGGGTGAGTTCAGGCGTTTCCGTCGCTTATCTGCCGCAGCAATCGGAACTCGACCGGTCCTTTCCGGCGCAGGTGCGGGATCTCGTCGCGCTGGGCCTCTGGCCGAAGCGCGGCCTGCTCGGCCGCCACCGTGCCGCGGATCGGGCGGCAATGGGCCATGTGCTGGAAGCGGTGGGGCTTTCCGGTTTTGAAAAACGCAATATCGACTCGCTTTCCGGCGGCCAGATGCAGCGCGCTTTGTTCGCCCGCGCCATGTTGCAGGATGCGCAGCTGATCCTGCTGGATGAACCCTTCAACGCCGTTGATGAGCGCACCGTGTCTGACCTGCTGGTTCTGATCAAGGCTTGGGTCGCGGAGGGGCGGACCGTTCTGGCCGTTCTTCATGACCATCAACTGGTCCGGCAGCATTTTCCCCAGACCCTGTTCCTTGCACGAAAGCTCGTTGGACTTGGTCCAACGGCCGATGTGCTGAAGGCGGACAATATCCGGCAGGCGCGGCATTTCCACGAGGCGTGGGAGGAAAATGCGCCCTGGTGCGAACCGGTCGAGACGCCGGCAGCCAGCTTGCTCCACACAAGTCCACCGGTGCCGCCAGCCCGTTCTCACGCCCATTCCCACGCGAATTCGAATAGCCATGGCTGATATCTTCATCGAACCCTTCATCCAATATGCCTTCATGCAGCGGGCGCTGGCGGGAGCCTTGATTCTGGCCATCAGTTGCGGGCCGGTCGGGGTGTTTCTGATGCTGCGCCGCATGAGCCTGACGGGTGACGCCATGGCCCATGCCATCCTGCCGGGGGCGGCTGTCGGCTTTCTGTTCTATGGCCTGGAAATTCTGCCGATGACCATCGGCGGGCTGGTTGTCGGCCTTCTGGTGGCGCTGGGCGCGGGTGCTGTTTCGCGCTTCACCATCCAGAAGGAAGATGCCTCGCTTGCCGCCTTTTATCTGATTTCGCTGGCGCTCGGCGTGCTGCTCGTCTCGTGGCGCGGCTCCAGCGTCGATCTCATGCATGTGCTGTTCGGCACGGTTCTGGCGCTGAACAACGAGGCGCTCGGCCTGATCGGCGGCATCTGCATTGCCACGCTGCTGGTGATGACGGTGTTCTGGCGGGCGCTTTTGGCGGAATGCCTTGATCCGCTGTTCCTGCGCTCGGTCAGCAACTGGGGCAGTCCGGTGCATTTTCTCTTCCTCGCCATCGTCGTGCTCAATCTGGTCGGTGGCTTTCAGGCGCTCGGAACCCTGCTTTCGGTGGGCCTTATGATGCTGCCCGCCGCAGCCAGCCGCTTCTGGTCCAACCGCGTCGCGCCCATGTGCTTCATTTCGATCGGCATCGGCATGGTGTCCTGCTTTGCCGGCCTGCTTCTGTCCTATCACGCGTCGCTGCCATCCGGCCCGGCGATCATCCTTTCCGCGGGCGTCATTTATGCGCTCTCCATCCTCGTCGGCACGCGCGGCGTGCTCAGCGATCTTCTCGGTTCCGGCCGCCACAGAACGGCCTGAAAACAGCGTCTGAAAAAGGAGAACCATTCATGTTCAAAACCTTCCGTCTGGCCACCTGCGCCAGCCTTCTTTCCCTCTCCCCGGTCCTGATGGCGCAGGCCTCCGCCGCCGAACTCAAGGTCGTGGCCAGCTTCTCGATCATCGCCGATTTCGCGAAAAACGTTGGCGGCGACCGCGTCGAGATCACCACGCTGGTCGGGCCGGATGGCGACGCCCATGTCTATGAGCCGCGCCCGGCCGATGCCGTCGCCGTCAGCAAGGCGGATGTGGTGCTGGTCAACGGTCTGGAATTCGAAGGCTTCCTGAAGCGGCTGATCGACACCAGCGGCACCAAGGCGCCGGTGGTGGAACTGACCAAGGGCGTGGAACCGCTGAAGCTTTCCGACGAGCCGGCCGGTCACGCCCATCCGGAGGCAGAAGAAGAGGAAGCTCACGACCACAAGGCAGAGGAGGCGGGCCACAAGCACGAATCGGCTGAGGCGCATGACCATGAGGGGCACCACCATCATGGCGAGTTCGATCCGCATGCCTGGCAGTCGATCAAGAATGCGGAAATCTACGTGAAGAACATTGCCGGTGCCTTTTGCGAGGTCGACAAGGCGGGTTGCGCCACTTACACCGCCAATTCGGAAGCCTATGTCGCCAAGCTCACCGCTCTGAACGAGAAGGTGAAGACCGAGATTGCCGCCATTCCGCCGGAGAAACGCGTCATCATCACCTCGCATGATGCCTTCGGTTATTTCGAGCATGCCTATGGTCTCGAATTCCTGGCGCCGGAAGGCGTTTCGACGGAATCGGAAGCATCGGCGGCCGATGTCGCCAAGCTGGTCGACCAGATCAAGCACGACAAGGCCTCGGCCATCTTCGTCGAAAACATCACCAACAAGCGGCTGATCGACCAGATTGCCAGTGAAACCGGTCTGAAGGTCGGCGGTACGCTTTATTCCGACGCGCTTTCCACGGCCGACGGCCCGGCCGCGACCTATATCGACATGATCAACCACAATATCGATACGATCAAGGCGGCTGTCCTCAGTCAGTGATTTTCGTTCATTCATCGTGAGTTAGGGGAGGGTGGCTTGCGCCGCCCTCTCTGCTTTTCGTGGTAATGCAATAGCGCTCCTTTAGCGATTTTCATATCGGTGCTACAAAGCCCCCTCATGTCCGATGCCCTTCAAATCTTCACCGACGGTTCCTTCGATGATGCCTCCCGATCCGGAGGATGGGCGTTCGTCGTTCATGAGGGAGGCGACCAAGTCCATTCCGCTTCAGGCAGGACTGCCGGATCATCGAACAATATGTTCGAGGTCCTCGCCGTCCTCAACGCACTATCTTGGATCGCCGCCGAGGCGCCAACGCGGGCAGTCACACTCTGGACGGATTCCGTTCACGTCATCGAAGGCTGCCATCGATATAGGGCGATCTGGCGCAACAACGGCTGGAAGCGGATCACGCCCAACCAGCGCTCCCGCCGAAGACCGATCCCCGATAGGGAAATCTGGCAGCAGCTCGACAGCCTGCTGGAGCGGCATCCCCAAGTGGTTGTAGAATGGTGCAAAGGGCATTCCGGCACTGTCGGCAACGAGCATGCCGATGCTTTGGCGCGTGGAGTTTCCTCCGCGACGGTGACTTAGCCGGCGGCCGGCAGTCGCCGTGATTCGGCGCATCAATCTCTTCACTTCAGCCATCCCCGGTCTCGACCTTTTTCCGTATCGAGCGGTTGCGCCGGTACTCTTTCGCGACTCCAACCGAATGGTGTGCACGCCCGGCCGCCTTGCCGGTTGACAATCGCCATTCCGTTTGAAATGGTAAGATGTCAGACCAATTTAGAGGATGCGTCTTGGACAGGTCCAGCCGGGAACTCATGCAGCCAATTCCGCCGAGCGACCGCGTGCGCCAGGTCGAGGCCGCGCTTTCCGACTATGTGGAGCGGGCAGGGCTGAAGGCGGGAGATCGGCTGCCGGCCGAGCGGGAACTGATGGCGGCGCTGGGCGTCGGTCGCTCCACTATCCGTGAAGTCATTCGCAAGTTTCAGGCGCTCGGCGTTATCGACAGCCGCAAAGGCAGCGGCAATTATCTGCTGAAGCCGATTTCCGCCGCCACCGTGCATATGCCGATTTCCATCGATGCCGAAAGCCTGCGTGATGCGCTGCTGATGACGCTGGAGGTACGGCGCGGCATCGAAGTGGAGGCCTCCATGGCCGCCGCCCGCCGGCGCACGCCGGAGGATATCGCCATCATGGAAACGCGGCTCGATGAGATGGAGCGGGTGCATCTGGCCGAAGGCACCTCCGGTAAAGCCGACCTTGCCTTCCATCTGTCGATTTATGACGCCACCCACAATACGCTGTTCAAGCAGCTTCTGGAGCAGATGCGCGAAGGTTTCGAACGTTTCTGGTCGAAACCCTTCGACCGTCCGGATTTCGCCGGCCGCTCCTTCCCCTTTCACCGCACGCTGTTCAACGCCATCGCCGCCGGCGATGCGGCCGGTGCGCGTGAAGAAACACTGAAAATCCTCGCTGTCGTCGAGGAGGATATCAAGGACATGTCGAAATGAACCATGGCAACGATCTCTTCGATCCCGCCTCATTTATCGTTGCGCATGACGAGGCCCACGCCTTCGAGGCCGTGGTGCCGCCCATCGTGCAGACCTCGCTTTTCACCTTTTCCAGCTATGACGAAATGGTCTCCACCTATCGCGGCGAAAAGGTGCGGCCGGTCTATACGCGCGGGCTTAACCCCACCGTGCGGCTGTTCGAGGAGATGCTGGCGAAGCTGGAAGGTGCCGAAGATGCGCTCGGTTTTGCAAGCGGCATGTCGGCCATTTCCTCCACCGTGCTGTCTTTCGTGTCGCCGGGCGACCGGATCGTCGCCGTGCGCCATGTCTATCCCGATGCATTCCGCCTGTTCGGCACTTTCATGCAGCGCATGAATATCGAGGTGACCTATGTCGACGGCCGCGATGAGGCGGCGGTTGAAAAGGCGATGCCGGGTGCAAAGCTGTTTTACATGGAAAGCCCGACGAGCTGGGTGATGGAAGCCCACGATGTCGGCGCGCTGGCCGCCATCGCCAAGCGGCATGGCGCGGTCACCGTCATCGACAATTCCTGGGCAAGCCCGGTCTTCCAGCAGCCGATCTCGCTCGGCGTCGACCTCGTCGTGCATTCGGCCTCGAAATATCTGGGCGGCCATAGCGATGTGGTCTCCGGCGTGGTGGCCGGTTCGAAGGCGATGATCGACCGCATCCGGGCGGAAACCTATCCCTATCTCGGCGGCAAGATGTCGCCTTTCGATGCCTGGCTGCTCATTCGCGGGCTTCGCACGCTGCCGCTGCGCATGAAGGCGCATCAGGCCTCGGCGCTTGAGATCGCAACCCGCCTGCAGGCGCTGGATGTGGTGGAGAAGGTCTGCCATCCGGGGCTGGCGAACCGCCTGCCGCCCGGCCTTAACGGCACGTCGGGCCTGTTTTCCTTCATCTTCAAGGAAGGGGTGGATGTGCGCGCTTTTGCCGACCGCCTCAAGCTTTTCAAACTGGGTGTTTCCTGGGGCGGGCATGAAAGCCTCATCGTCCCGGGCGAAGTGGTGCTCGAACAGAAGGCGCAGCCGAACTCCGCCCATACCTTCGGCATCAGCGCACGTTCGGTGCGCCTGCATGTCGGGCTGGAGGGTACGGAAGCGCTCTGGAACGATCTCGAACCCGCGATCAAGGCGGCCACCGCCGCCTGACGCATTTTTAAACTGACCACAAAAAAGGGGAGAACGACATGAAAAAACTGGTAACGGCAGCAATCTTCACCGCCCTGATGACCGGAACGGCGCTGGCGGACACGACCTTGAAGCTGGTCGAGGTCATCACAAGTCCCGAGCGGACGGAAACGCTGAAAGGCATCGTCTCTAAATTCGAGGCCGCCAATCCCGGCACCAAGGTGGAAATCATCTCCCTGCCGTGGAGCGAAGCCTTCCAGAAATTCGCCACCATGGTCTCGGCCGGCGATGTGCCTGACGTGATGGAAATGCCCGACACATGGCTGTCGCTTTATGCCAATAACGGCATGCTGGAGAGCCTTGAGCCCTATCTTGCCAAATGGGAGCACACCGCGGGCCTGAGCGAGCGCACGCTCGAACTCGGCCGCGATGTCAAGGACACGGCCTATATGCTGCCTTACGGCTTCTATCTCCGCGCCATGTTCTACAACAAGAAACTGCTGGAACAGGCAGGCGTGAAGGAGCCGCCGAAGACACTCGAGGAATTTGCCGATGCCTCCAAGAAGGTCGCAGCCCTTCCCGGCAAATCTGGCTACTGCCTGCGCGGCGGCCCGGGCGGCCTTAACGGCTGGGTCATGTTCGGCGCATCCATGGCCGGTTCGAACGAGTTCTTCACCAAGGACGGCACCTCCACCTTCGACAGCCCCGGCTGGGTGAAGGGCCTGACCTATGTGATCGATCTCTACAAGAACGGTTATGCGCCGAAGGACAGCGTCAACTGGGGCTTCAACGAAATCGTCGCGGGCTTCTATTCCGGCACTTGCGCCTTCCTCGATCAGGACCCGGATGCGCTGATCGCCATTGCCCAGCGCATGAAGCCGGAAGATTTCGGCGTCATGACCATGCCCAAGGGACCTGACGGCAAGACCTTCCCGACGATTGGTTTCGCCGGCTGGTCGATGATGTCGAAATCCGAAAACAAGGACCTTTCCTGGAAGCTGATCGAGACGCTTGAAGGGCCGGAAGGCAATATCGAGTGGAACAAGAAGACCGGTGCGCTGCCGGTGCACAAGTCAGCGGAGAAGGACCCCTTCTATGCCAGCGAGCAGTTCAAGGGTTGGTTCGATGAACTGGCCGACAAGAACGCCGTGCCGACGACGATGCCGACCTATCTTGAGGAATTCGCCTTCTTCAAGGATTCGCTTGTGATCAAGACATCGCAGGAAGCGCTGCTCGGCGACATCACGCCGGAAGACCTTGCCAAGCAATGGGCTGATTACATGACCAAGGCGCAGCAGAAGTTCCTGACGTCCAAGTAACGACATTGACCGGCTGCGCGGGCGCAAATGCCCGTGCGGCGGTCTTGCCGGCCTTCGCTGCGACAGGCCTTTTCATAGAAATTTTTCGGATCGGTAAGCCGAGAGGCTGGAAAACCCGTCCGTTCCGTCGTCCGATCAGGGAGCGATACAATGTCCTATGCCCATGGCGCCGGGCCGGTGGCCGCGCGCAAACCGGCTGGCAAGCCTGCGATGCGGCGGTTTGCCGATTGGGCCGAACCCTGGCTTTACAGCGCGCCGGTGCTGGTGCTCATCGTCGCCGTCATGCTGGTGCCGCTGGTGCTTGGCCTCTCCTATGCCTTTCGCGATGTTCAGCTACTCAATCCGTTTTCCGGCGGTTTCGTTGGCCTCAAACATCTGGAGGCTCTGTCGCAGGATGCGGCCTTTTACCGGGCGCTGAAAAATACGCTGTGGTGGACAGGTGCTTCGGTTTTCCTGCAATTCTTCTTCGGCCTCATTCTGGCGCTGCTGCTGGATAAGCCCTTTGCGGGCAGGGGGCTGGCGCAGGCGCTGGTGTTCCTGCCATGGGCCGTGCCGACCTTCCTTGCCGGTCTCAACTGGGCCTGGCTGTTCAACCCGGTCATCGGGCCGCTGCCGCACTGGATGGTCTCGCTCGGGCTGTTATCCGCACCCAACAATATCCTCGCCGATCCGCAGCTTGCCATGTGGGGGCCCATCATCGCTAATGTCTGGTGGGGCATTCCCTTCTTTGCCATCACTTTGCTTGCCGCACTTCAGGCCATCCCGCGCGATCTTTATGAGGCGGCGGAAATTGACGGGGCGAACCCGCTGCAGCGCTTCACCTCCATCACCCTGCCGTTTCTGGCGCCCACCATCGCCATCACCATCTTGCTGCGCACCGTCTGGATCGCCAATTTCGCCGATCTCATCATCGTCATGACCAATGGCGGGCCGGCGGACCGCACGCAGATCGTCGCCAGCTACATCTTCACGCAGGCCTTCCGGCGTCTGGATTTCGGTTATGCCTCGGCCATTGCGCTGGTGCTGCTGGTGCTGCTGCTTGCCTATTCCATGCTGATCGTGCTGCTGCGCCAGCGCCTGATCGAGAAGGACTGACCGATGACCTCAAGGATATTTCTCACCCTTGCCCATCGTCTGGCGATCCTTGCCTATATCGCCTTTGCACTGTTCCCACTGTTCTGGCTGCTCAAGGTGTCCGTGACGCCGAATGATCTGCTCTATAGCGAAGGTGTGAGGATGTGGCCATCGCGGGCGACATGGGATCATTATCGTTTCGTCATAGAAAACAGTGCCTTCCCGACGTTTTTTAAGAACAGCGTCATCGTCGCGGGCTCCACGGCAATTGCCGTAACGATACTTTCTTCGCTCTCGGGTTACGCGCTGTCACGCTTCCGTTTCAAGGGCAAATACTGGATCGTGGCGTTAATGCTGATCACCCAGATGTTTCCGCTGGTCATGCTGGTCGCGCCGATCTTCAAGATGCTGTCGCCGCTCGGCCTCACCAACAGCCTGACGGGTCTGGTCATCGTCTACACCGCCTTCAACGTGCCTTTCGCCACCTTCCTCATGCAGTCATTCTTCGATGGCATTCCGAAGGATCTGGAAGAGGCGGCGATGATTGACGGGGCGAGCCGGTTTACGGCCTTCCGCCAGATCATCCTGCCGCTGACGCTGCCGGGCATTGCCGCGACGCTCGGTTTCGTCTTCACCGCCGCGTGGAGCGAGCTTCTGTTTGCGCTGATGCTGATTTCCGGCAACCAGAGTGCCACTTTCCCGGTTGGCCTTCTGACCTTCGTTTCGAAATTCTCCGTCGATTTCGGGCAGATGATGGCGGCGGGCGTTCTGGCGCTCATTCCGGCCTGCCTCTTCTTCCTGCTCATTCAACGTTATCTCGTGCAGGGCCTGACGGCCGGCGCGGTGAAAGGATAATCCCATGGCTTCCATCGAGCTGAAGAATGTCGGCAAGACCTATGGCGACCTCGCCGTGCTGCATGGCGTCGATCTTGATATCAGGGATGGCGAGTTCATCGTCCTTGTCGGCCCATCCGGCTGCGGAAAATCGACGCTGCTGCGCATGATCGCAGGTCTTGAAGAGATAACATCCGGCGACCTGTCCATCGATGGCGAACGCGTCAATGATCGCCGGCCGAAGGATCGCGATATCGCCATGGTGTTCCAGTCCTATGCGCTCTATCCGCATATGAGCGTCGCCGATAATATGAGCTATAGCCTGCGCCTGCGCCGCCGCCCGAAGGAAACCATCGCGGCGGCGGTGGCCGGTGCTTCCGCGAAACTTGGCCTCGATCCCTATCTCGCCCGCCGCCCGAAGGCGCTCTCCGGCGGCCAGCGTCAGCGCGTCGCCATGGGCCGCGCCATCGTGCGCCAGCCCAAGGCCTTTCTATTCGACGAGCCGCTATCCAACCTCGATGCCCGGCTGCGCGAGCAGATGCGGGCCGAGATCAAACGCATGCATGCCGATCTTGGCGCAACCTCGGTCTACGTCACCCATGACCAGATCGAGGCGATGACACTTGCCTCACGCATCGTCGCCATGAATGCCGGGCATGTGCAGCAGATCGGCGCGCCGCTCGATCTTTATGATCGCCCGGCCAATCTTTTCGTCGCCGGTTTCATCGGTTCGCCCGGCATGAATTTTCTCGAAGGGAGACTCGTGCAGGAGAATGGCGGCAGCTTCGTCGTGCTGGGTGACGGCACGCGCCTTGCGCTTGGCCGGGAAATGGACCTCGCCGATGGCGAGCTGGTCACGCTCGGCATCCGCCCGGAACATGTGACCGTTGCGCCGGCTGAAAGCGGTGTGGAAGCGACTGTCGATCTGGTCGAGCCAACCGGCCTTGGCGTCATCCTGCACCTCACCGTGCATGGATTGCCCTTCAAGCTGTTTTCGTCAGACCGGGCATTGTTGCAGCCGGGCAAATCCCTGCGGGTCGGCTTCCCGCGGGAAAGGCTGCATGTCTTCGACAGGAATGGCGTGAGGGTCGGGGAGGCGTGAGGTTTGGCATAGTACTCGGCGGGAGGGTTTCCTGTGCCGTTGTATGCCCCCTCCGTCATTTTGGCTAAAGCCGGAGCGACGGAAAGCTGGAAACGTTGAGAACCTTCGCAAACGTGCCAACCGTGGCATCAGATTGCCCTTCGGTCGTCTATTGTGGAGGCTCCGGCTGGATGTGAGCTTTCACAGGATTTTTCGTTCACGCGGACCCGCAGGCGCGTGGGGCTTACCCCCCTCTGCCCTGCCGGGCATCTCCCCCTCAAGGGGGAGATCGGCAAGATGCTTTCTCGCCGCGTCATTCTCAAACATCGAGATGGGCGAGACCTCGCCGCAGGTCGATCTCCCCCCTTGAGGGGGAGATGCCCGGCAGGGCAGAGGGGGGTAAGCTCCACGCGCCTGCGGGTCCGCTGTGAATGAAAAACCTTGTGAAAGCCAGCACCTAGATCGCCACACCCTTCTCATCAAACCTGTGGATCTTTGTCTCATCCGGGGTGATGAAGACGGTATCGCCATGCCTGCATTCGAACTCGCCGTCCGTGCGGGCAGTGATCGGGCCGATGCCTGACACCTCGAGATGCAGGAAGGTATCCGATCCGAGATGTTCGGCAACCGTGACCTTGCCCTGCCACAGCCCGCTTTCCTTCGACAGCAGCAGATGCTCCGGCCGCACACCGGCGGTGGTGGCGTTCTTGCTGCGGGCGTAATCGCCGGTCACCAGGTTCATGCGCGGTGAGCCGATGAAGCCGGCGACGAAGAGGTTGGCGGGGGAGCGGTAAAGCTCCATCGGTGAGCCGACCTGCTCGATATTGCCGCGGTTGAGGACGACGATCTTGTCAGCCATGGTCATGGCTTCCACCTGGTCGTGGGTGACGTAGATCATCGTCGTCTTCAGCGTGTTGTGCAGCTCGGAGATTTCCAGCCGCATGGTGCCGCGCAGCGCCGCATCGAGGTTGGAAAGCGGCTCGTCGAACAGGAAGGCTTTCGGTTCGCGCACGATGGCGCGGCCGATGGCGACGCGCTGGCGCTGGCCGCCCGACAGCTGCGAGGGCCGGCGTTCGAGATAATCGGTGAGGTTCAGCACCCGGGCGGCATCTTCGACCTTTTTATCGATCACCGCCTTGTCGAGCTTGGCCATCTTCAGCGGGAAGGCGATGTTGTTCCTGACACTCATATGCGGATAAAGCGCATAGGACTGGAACACCATGGCAAGGCCACGCTCGGCCGGGGCCTTTTCGGTGACATCCTTGCCGTCGATGGCGATCTTGCCGCCGGAGACGTCTTCCAGCCCGGCGATGAGGCGCAAAAGCGTGGACTTGCCGCAGCCCGACGGGCCGACGAAGACGACGAATTCACCGTCGTTGATATCAAGATCGATCGACGGGATGACTTTCGCCTCACCGAAGAGCTTGGACACGTTCTGAAGGGAAATGCTGCCCATGTTTGTCGTTCCTTATTTCACGGCGCCGAAGGTCAGGCCACGCACGAGTTGTTTCTGCGAGAACCAGCCGATGACGAGAATGGGGGCGATCGCCATCATCGAGGCGGCCGAGAGTTTTGCCCAGAACAGCCCCTGCGGCGAGGAGAAGGAGGCGATGAAGGCCGTCAGCGGGGCCGCATTGGTGGTCGTCAGCCGGATGGTCCAGAAGGCTTCGTTCCAGGCGAGAATGACGTTGAGGAGCAGCGTCGAGGCAATGCCCGGCACCGCCATCGGCGTCAGCACATGCACGATCTCGTTCCACAGCGATGCGCCATCCATGCGGGCGGCTTCCAGAATCTCGCCGGGGATTTCCCGGAAGTAGGTGTAGAGCATCCAGATGACGATCGGCAGGTTGATGAAGGTGAGCATGATGGTCAGCCCGATGCGGGTATCGAGCAGGCCGGCATTGCGGAAGATCAGATAGATCGGCACCAGCACGGCGACGGCCGGCATCATCTTGGTGGAGAGCATCCACATCAAAATGTCCTTGGTGCGTTTGGTCGGCGAGAACGCCATGGCCCAGGCGGCGGGAATGGCGATGATCAACGCAATGATCGTCGAGCCGAGCGACAGCACCACCGAGTTCATGAACGGCTTGAAGTAATCGCGCTGGGTCTGCACCGTCACGTAATTCTCAAGCGTGCCCGAGGGAATGAGGCTGAAGCCGGCGATTGCCTCCGGCTCGGTCTTGATCGAGGTGAGGAAGGCATAGAGGATCGGGAAGAACAGCAGCAGCGCCACGGCCCAGGCCGCGATGGAGAAGCCGATCTTCGCACGTGTGGTTGTCTTGCGGGCCATGATGTTTCCCCTTTACCGGTCGAGGTTCTTGCCGACGGCGCGCATCAGGAAGATGGCGACGATATTGGCGAGGATGACGGCGATGATGCCGCCGGCCGAAGCGCCGCCGACGTCGTAACCGAGAAGCGCGGTGCGATAGATGAGGAAGGCGAGGTTGGTGGAGGCATAACCCGGTCCGCCATTGGTGGTGACGAGGATTTCCGCGTAAACGCCGAGCAGGAAGATCGTCTGGATGAGAATGACGACGGTGATGGCGCGCGACAGATGCGGCAGCGTCAGATAGATGAAGCGGTTGACGAAGTTGGCGCCATCCATCTCGGCGGCTTCCTTCTGCTCGCCATCGAGCGACTGCAGGGCGGTCAAGAGGATCAGCGTCGCAAAGGGCAGCCATTGCCAGGCGACGATGATGATGATGGAGAGCAGCGGAAACTGCGCAAACCAGTCGACCGGCTGCAGGCCGAAGAAGCGGGAGAGATCGGCAAGCACGCCGTAACCGGGATGCATGATCATGTTCTTCCACACCAATGCGGCCACCGGCGGCATGACGAAGAAGGGCGAGATGATCATGATGCGGACGATGCCCTGGCCGAAAATGTCATTGTCGAGCAAGAGCGCAATGGCGATACCGCCGATGACGGTGATCGCAAGCACGCCGCCGACGATCAAAAGCGTGTTCCAGATCGACTGGAAAAAGGCCGGGTCGGTGTAGAAATACTGGTAATTGAACAGGCCCGCAAAGCTGACATTGGCCGGGTTGAGGAGATTGTAGTTCTGGAACGAGAACCACAGCGTCATCGCCAGAGGCACGATCATCCACACCAGCAACAGCAGCACCGATGGCGCAAGCATCACCCGCGCAAGACCGCTCGTGTTTCGGGTTGCCATTAGTCGTCCTCCCTCACGGATATAGTTATAAGTTTGAGCGGGACTTCAGATGAAAAGCCGCTCGCACTTCCCCCATTTCGCTCCGGCGGCCTCTGCCGCAGGGGCATCCGGATTTATGATTGCCGTCAGTGGCGGCCTTCGCCCGTCGCCGCGTGATAGGTCGCCAGAACCTGATCCACAGCCGCGATCAAAATCTCTTCCGCGTCCTCGCCCGCAACTGTCGCGAGCGGCAATTCTCCGAGATACTGGCGCAGCAGGGTTTCGGGAATTGTCTTCCCATCCAGCGCCTTATGCAAGGCGGAAACGGCCTGCAACGCTTCCGGCCGCGTCCAGTAATAGCGGATGCGGTCGCTGTAACTATAGTGACGCTGCAATCGCAGCGTGATGTCGTCGCCATGGTAATGGCCCTGCCAGTCGCCCGGCGCGCTCAACATCAGTTTTTCCATGGTCCGTGCCAGCGGACGGTCGCCATAGGTGCCGACCATTTCGGATGCGATCATATCAAGCGCATAAAGCGCTTCCCGGTAAGCGAAGGTGAGGCCCGGACCGACTTTGAGGATCGGATATCCGTCGCGCACCAGTGCGGCAAGGGCAAGCTCGGTCTGGTAATCGGTGGAATGGGCCTCGAACACCAGCTGCGGTTCGCCGTCCAGAACGGCGCTCAGCGCTTCCGCGGCCTGCGGATCATAAGCGACGACATTGTCGCTGCCGAATTCCACGCCCGGCTGCACGACGAAAGCGATCACCCGTTCGAAGGCTTGCGAAAGACCGTGCTGCGCGAATATCTCGCGGTGAAGGTCGATGGTGTTGCGCGCCGCCTGCGGCTGCGTCGGCGCAACCGTGTCGAGCACATGGTCGGCACCGCCAGGCACCGGCACTTCGGTGCCGAGAATATAAAGCGGTTTGGGCAGGCCGGCATCGGTGGCCGCCTTTTCGGCAACGGCGGCAAGTTTGGCGGCGCGGTTGGCGATGGTGACGTCATCCAGCGCCGCCGGCTCACCGGCACAGCCCATCGATGCATCAAGGTGAATCTTGCGAAAACCCGATGCCACATAGGCTTCGACCATGGCGGCGGCTTTTGTCAGCGCCTCTTCGGCCTTCTCCCTGCGCCAGGGGTTGGGGCCGAGATGATCGCCGCCGAAAATCAGGAGTTCGCCGGACAGTCCTTCTTCCGCCGCGATGCTGTTGACGAAGGCAACAAAATCACGGGGCGTCATGCCGGTATAACCGCCGAGATGGTTGACCTGATTGCAGGTCGCCTCGATCAGCACGGCTGTCTTGCTGGTGGCGGCGCGGCGGATCGCGGCGCGCAGGACGACGGGGTGGGCCGAACAGACGGACGTGATGCCCGCGGGTTTGCCGGCGCGGCGGGCGGCGGCGAGATTCTCCAGAATGGCGGTCATAGGACTTCCTCCGACAATTGCGCGGCCATGAAGGCATCGAGTTCGGCAAGGCTGGCAGCGCCCTCCATCGGGCCGCGCCTGATGACGTTGTGGGCACCCGATGCATTGGCGTAAGCGAGCGCTTTTGCCGGGTGCATGCCGAGGCGGCGGCAGGTGAGGTAGGTTGCGCCGAAACAGTCACCGGCACCGGTCGGGTCGATTTCCTCCACCTTCAGGCCGGGGGCGTCGATGCGCCCATGGGCGCGGCTGAAATGGCTTGCGCCTTTCGCGCCGCGTTTCAGCACGATTTCGCCGACACCGGAGGCGAGCAGCTTTTCTATTGCCGCTTCCTCATCGTCCAGACCGGAAGCGGCCTGAAGTTCTTCGCCTGACGGCAGCAGGAGATCGGTGACGGCAAGCAGATCGTCGATCAGCCTGCGGCCTTCGTCACCCTGCGCCAGTTCCTTGCGGATGTTCGGATCGAAAGACACCGAACCGCCACGTGCCCTGACATGTCCGATCGCCGCCAGAATGATGTCGCCAATGCCGGCAATCGCGAAGGCCGATCCCATGACGTGCACATGGCCGGCTTTTTCGATGAGCGCTTGCGCTTCATCGGTCATCTGCGTTTCGCTGGCCGCCGAATGGGCGATGTTGAAAACGAAGTCGCGCGCGCCATTCTCGCGATAGCGCACGAAGGCGCTGCCGGTCGGGCGATCTGGAATAGTAGCGATTGCCGAGACATCGACGCCGTCGCGGCGCAGTCTTTCGACATTGAGGCGGCCGAAATCGTCGTCACCGACTGCGGCAATGATGCCGGCGGTTCCGCCGCACCGCGCCACCTGATCGATGAAGATGGCCGGTGCGCCGCTCGGGAAAGGGCCGATCAGCGTTTGCGGCTCGAGAAAGCCATTTCCCACCGTCGTCGCCATGATCTCCACGAGGATTTCGCCGGCCGTGATGGTCGGGCCCTGTGTCTGCGGCGCCAGTGTAGATGCCTGCCTCATCGTCTCCTCCATAAGCATGTGCCGTCCTGCCGGGCAGGTGCATTTTTGGTCTGCTGCTTTTCCGGATATCAGTTAAAGTTTACGCGCGTCAATATGTTAATGGATGGAATTTCTGCTGCGATGCAGCAAGAAAAATGCGCGAAATAATAAATTATGAGGCGAATATACTGGTGTAAACAAGGATTTATACAGGTTTCAGGCGGTTTGGCTGCGCGATGATTTATTTTTGGATGTTGACAATGGATACAATTTCGCGAGATAAAAAATTTACGCATGTATTGTTATGCGTGGACATCCGTAAAGGAGGAGCGGGTATCATGAGCAAATTCATTGGAATTCTGTCGTCGTCTGTGGTTGGAGCCGGGCTTCTCGCCGGGCTGGCGCAGGCGGAAGAGATCAACATCGCCACCGTCAACAATGGCGACATGATCATCATGCAGAAGCTTTCCAGCGCTTGGGAGAAGGAAACAGGCAACAAGATCAACTGGATCGTGCTGGAAGAGAATGTTCTGCGCGAACGCGTCACCACCGATATCGCCACCAATGGCGGCCAGTTCGACATCATGACCATTGGCGGTTACGAAGCGCCGATCTGGGGCAAGCAGGGCTGGCTGGCGCCCGTCGATGATCTCGGCGACGATTATGACTATGCCGATCTGCTCGACCCGATCAAAAAGGGCCTGACGGTGGACGGCAAGCTTTACGCCGTGCCGTTCTACACCGAAAGCTCGTTCACGCTTTACCGCAAGGATCTGTTCGACGCCGCCGGCCTGAAGATGCCGGACAATCCGACCTACGACCAGATCAAGGATTTCGCCGCCAAGCTGACCGACAAGTCGAAACAGCAATATGGCATATGCCTGCGCGGCAAGCCGGGCTGGGGCGAAAACATGGCCTTCCTCGGCACCATGATCAACACCTATGGCGGCCGCTGGTTCGACATGGACTGGAAACCGCAGCTGACGAGCGAGCCGTGGAAAAAGGCGATTGCGGATTATGTGGCGCTGATGACCTCCTACGGCCCGCCCGGTGCGGCCGCCAACGGCTTCAACGAAAACCAGACGCTGTTTTCATCCGGCCGTTGCGCCATGTGGATCGACGCCACCTCGGCGGCGGGCCGCGTTTATGACCCCAAACAGAGCCAGGTTGCCGACAAGACCGCGTTTACGCGTGCTCCGGTGGAGGCAACGCCGAACGGTTCGAGCTGGTCGTGGTCCTGGAACCTCGCCATTCCAAACAGCACGAAGAAGCTTGAAACCGCCAAGTCCTTCGTCAAATGGGCGACTTCGAAGTCCTATGTGAAGACGGTTGGTGAAAGCGAAGGCTGGGTGGCTGTGCCGCCGGGCACGCGCAAATCCACCTATGAGCTGCCGGAATACAAGAAGGCGGCGCCTTTCGCGGATACGGTGCTGAAGGCGATCATGTCTGCCGATCCGTCCAAGCCGACCAAGGATCCGGTGCCCTATACCGGCGTGCAGTTCGTCGCCATACCGGAGTTCCAGTCCATCGGTACGGTTGTCGGCCAGCAGATCGCAGCCGCCCTTTCCGGCCAGCAGACCGTCGATGCGGCGCTCGAAGGCGCGCAGAAACAGGTCGAACGTGACATGACCCGCGCGGGCTACATCAAGTAGCCGCGTCCTCCCGGCGTGCCGCCCGTTCGCCTTTTGGTGGCGGGCGGCATGGGTGGGGATGGAGGGCCAGTTCTTCCCTCATTCCTGTACTTGTCACAGGAATCCAGTCAGCCCAAGTCTTTGGGCTGGAAGGACTCTCTCGCCGCGCAGACGCGCGTCGGCTGGATTCCTGTGACAAGCACAGGAATGAGGCGAGTGGGAAAAGCATCTAACAATAAACGAGCATGGCCAGATTACTTACCATGCATCACGGAGATCGACATGAGATTGAAGAACAAGGTCGCGCTGATCACCGGCGCCGCCCGCGGCATCGGCCTTGGTTTCGCGCAGGCTTTTGCCGATGAAGGTGCGAAGGTGATTATCGCCGATATTGATATTGCCCGCGCGACAGCCGCTGCTGCCACCATCGGCCCTGCAGCCAAGGCGGTGAAGCTGGATGTGACCGATCTTTCCGAGATCGATGCCGTGGTGAAGGCGGTGGATGAGGAGTTCGGCGGTATCGACATTCTCGTCAACAATGCCGCGATCTTCGACATGGCGCCGATCAATGGCATTACCGAACAAAGTTATGAGCGGGTCTTCGACATCAATCTCAAGGGACCGCTTTTCATGATGAAGGCGGTTTCCAATGTGATGATCGAGCGGGCGCGCGGCGGCAAGATCATCAATATGGCCAGCCAGGCTGGCCGTCGTGGCGAGGCGCTCGTCACGCTTTATTGCGCTTCCAAGGCGGCGATCATTTCCGCCACGCAGTCGGCGGCGCTGGCGCTCGTCAAGCACGGCATCAATGTCAACGCCATTGCGCCGGGCGTGGTGGATGGTGAGCATTGGGAAGTGGTCGATGCGGAATTCGCCAAATGGGAAGGCCTGAAGCCGGGAGAGAAGAAGGCGGCAGTGGCGAAATCCGTGCCGATCGGCCGTTTTGCGACGCCTGACGACATCAAGGGGCTGGCGGTTTTCCTCGCCTCTTCCGACAGCGACTATATTCTCGCCCAGACATATAATGTCGACGGCGGCAACTGGATGAGCTGAAAAGCCGGAGATGACCATGCATGCCATTCAATTCGTCGAGAAGGGACAGGCCGTTCTGGTGGAAGTTCCCGTTGCCGATCTGCCGCCGGGCCACGCGCTCGTGCGGGTCAAGGCTTCGGGGCTTTGCCACACCGATATCGATGTGCTCCACGCGCGTTACGGCGACGGCGCCTTTCCGGTCATTCCGGGGCATGAATATGCCGGTGAAGTCGCAGCCGTGGCCGCCGATGTGACGGGCATAAAGACAGGTGACCGGGTGGTGGTCGATCCCAATCTGCCGTGTGGCACCTGCCCGAGTTGCAGGAAGGGGCTGACCAATCTTTGCAGCACGCTGAAGGCCTATGGCGTTTCCCATAATGGCGGTTTCGCGGAATTCAGCGTCGTACACGCCGATCACCTGCATGGCATCGGTTCCATGCCCTATCACGTCGCGGCGCTGGCCGAACCGCTCGCCTGCGTCGTCAACGGCATGCAGAGCGGGGGTATCGGCGAGAACGGAACGGTGGCTGAAAATGCGCTGGTTTTTGGCGCCGGTCCCATCGGCCTGCTGCTTGCCCTGTCGCTGAAAGCGCGCGGCATCGAGACGGTGACGATTGCCGATATCAACGAAAGCAGGCTGGCTTTTGCCGAAGGTCTCGGGCTTAAAGTGGCGGTTTCCGGTTCGGAAGCGCTGCTGCGGCAACAGAAGTCTTTCGATGTCGTGGCAGATGCGACGGGTATCGCACCCGTTGCGGAAGCGATGATCCCGCTGGTTGCCGATGGTGGCACGGCGCTGTTCTTCGGCGTCTGCGCGCCGGATGCCCGCATTTCGGTTGCGCCCTTCGAAATCTTCAGGCGTCAACTCAAGCTTGTCGGTTCGCATTCGCTGAACCGCAACATACCGCAGGCGCTCGCCATTCTGGAAACGGATGGCGATGTCATGGCGCGGCTCGTGTCGCACCGGCTGCCGCTTTCGGAAATGCTGCCGTTCTTTACGAAGAAACCATCCGATCCGGCCACCATGAAAGTGCAATTTGCAGCCGAATGATCGTTTGGTGGTTGATAACCGCAGTCGACCGGCTTTTCGTGCGAAGGCCGGTCGATATAAAGTACCACATGTAATAGTTCATGGGGGCAAGCACTTTGGCCAAATCTATCAGGACGATGGAAGAGTTTTCGGAATTCGTCGGCCTTTCGCGCCCGACTGTTTCGAAATACTTCAATGATCCGGCCTCGGTCCGCAAGAAGACCCGGGACGCCATCGAGGATGCGCTGAAGAAATCGGGTTTCCGGCCCAATATTTTCGCCGTCAATCTCAACCGCCGCCGTTCCAATATCATCGGCATCATCATCCCGAATTCCACCGATCCATTCTATATGGCGCTGACGAGTCGCATCGAGCTCATCGCCAACGAGGCGGGGTTCCTTGCCTTCGTGCTGTCATCGGATGGCAAGGCGGAAATCGAAGACCGCGCCATCCGCACCTTCAAGTCGATGAATGTCGCGGGCGCGATCATCGCGCCTCTCGGCGTCAAATCCCATCGTGCCACGCTGGAGCAGCTCGCGGCCAGCATTCCGATCGTTTATGTCGATTCGCCGCTCGACGAGACCTCGGCCTTTGTTGGCACCGACAACCGGCAGAGCGTCGGGCTGATGGTGGATTATCTCTGCCGCTCGGGCGAGCCGCCCTGTTTCTTCGACATGCCGCAGGTCAATACCAATGCCGCCACCCGCCGCACCGCTTATGAGGAGGCCATGCGGCGCCTTGGTTTCGAGCCGCAGGTGATCAACGTTCCGGATATTGTCACCTGGGATTTCGAGCGTTTCGCTTTCGATGAGGCGGGCCGGTTGCTGGAAGGGGCGGGGTCTATGCCCTCGCGCACCATTCTGTGCGCCAATGATCGTATCGCCTTCGGTGTCATCGCCGCCGCCTTCCAGAAGGGCATCAGGGTCGGCCATGGTGCGGATTACGACCTCAGGGTCGCCGGCCATGACGATCATCCGCTGTCGCGTTACGCCTGCCCGCCGATTACCACGGTGGCGCAGAACTATAACGAGATCGGCAGGCTGTCGATCGAGCTTCTGTTGCAGAAGCTGGACGAGGAGGCGGATGACACGACGCGGATGCGCGAGCGCATCCTTCTCAGCGCCGATCTGATGTTGCGCAAATCGGCCTGATGATTTGTTAGATAAGCTAAACAAAAAATCTGATTTTCTAAATAGAACTAATATTTGAACGCTCCTACTCTGTTTTCAAGGTTGCTTTGGGAGGCGACCGCGAGAGCCGGCGCAAAGGCGTGCCGGTATCCGGGAGGAACGTTGGATCGTCATGCCGTCCGTGCCGCGAGGGATAAGCCTTCGCTGCCTCGGTGTCGCATGGCCTTCGCCGGGCTGACTGGACATTCTCGCCAGCAATTTCCCCAGCGAAGGATGTCAAAACATGAATCTCTATTCTCTTCTGTCAGCGCGTGCAGCCGGTGGCAAACCTGTGCGGGTTGGTCTCATCGGTGCCGGCAAGTTCGGCTCCATGGTGCTGGCGCAGGCGCAGCGCATCGCCGGTTTCCACATGGTCGCCGTAGCAGACCTCAATGTCGGCAAGGCAAGGGAATCGTTTGACCGCGTCGGCTGGCCGAAGGAGCGTTACGACGCGACGAGCTGCGCCGATGCGCTGAAGAGCGGCAAGACCTATGTGACCGACGATGTGAACGAGCTTTTCGCCTGCGACGAGATCGAATGCGTGATCGAAGCGACCGGCCATCCGCTGGCCGGCGCGCGCCATGCACTGGGCGCCATCGAGCACAACAAGCACGTCGTCATGGTCAATGTCGAAGCCGATGTGATGGTCGGGCCGATCCTTGCTGAAAAGGCGCGGGCCAAGGGCCTGATCTATTCCATGGCTTACGGCGACCAGCCGGCGCTGATCTGCGAGCTGGTGGACTGGGCGCGCGCCACCGGCTTCGAGGTCGTTTCCGCCGGCAAGGGCATGAATTTCGAGCCGCGTTACCGTTATTCGACGCCGGACACGGTCTGGGGTTATTTCGGCTGGACGGACGAGGAAGTGGCCAAGGGCGACTTCAATCCGAAAATGTACAATTCCTTCACCGACGGCACCAAGGCGGCCATCGAAATGGCGGCCGTCGCCAACGGCACGGGACTGGATTGCCCGGATGACGGTCTGGCCTTCCCGCCGGCCGGCCTGCACGATCTCGCCCGTGTCTTCCGCCCGGCTGCCGATGGCGGCCGTATGTCGCGCTCCGGTCTGGTCGATATTGCCGCAAGCCAGGAGCCGGATGGACGCGAGGTGTTCAACAACATCCGTTACGGTGTTTTCGTCACCTTCAAGGCGCATAATGAATATGCCCGGGCCTGCTTCAAGCAATATGGCCTGCTGACCGACCCCTCCGGCTGGTACGCCTCCATGTGGCGTCCGTTCCACATCATCGGCCTCGAAACCTCGATCAGCGTGCTTTCCGCCGTGCTGCGCAATGAGGCGACCGGTTGCTCGAAAGAATTTCGCGGCGATGCCGTCGCCACGGCGAAGAAGGACATGCAGCCGGGCGAGATGCTGGACGGCGAGGGCGGTTACGCGGTCTGGGCAAACGCCATTCCGGCCACCCGCAGCCTTGATATGAAGGCGCTGCCGATCGGCCTTGCCCATAATGTCAAGCTGAAGCGCGCCATCAAGAAGGACCAGATCGTCAGCTTCGACGATGTGGAACTGGTGAACGACCTCGATGTCGTGAAGCTGCGTCAGGACATGGAAAACCGCTTCCGTCCGCAAAAAGACGCAGCCGCGTAATGGACGGAGAACGGGACATGTCGAATGGAGCTTTCGTGGTGATCGCGGAATTTCGGGTGAAGCCTGACGCGATGGATGCCTTTCTCGACGCCGCGCGCGATGACGCCAAGCATTCGGTTCAGGATGAACCGGGCTGCCGGCAATTCGACGTGGTGCGGCCGGAAACGGGGAACAATGTGGTGTTTTACGAGGTCTATGACGACAGGCAGGCTTTCGACGATCATCTCAAAACACCGCATCTCGACCGGTTTCGGGAAGCATTTCCCGCCCTTATCGAAGAAGAACTGCCGGTGCGTTTCCTGAACCGGCAATGGCTCTGAAGGATGGAAATGATGGCAGATATTCGCCGGATCGCCGTTATCGGAACGGGTATCATGGGCGCCCCCATGGCGGGGCGTCTGGCGGAGGCCGGATTTTCCGTCAAGGTCTGGAACCGCAGCGCTGAAAAAGCTGCGGTTCTGGCTGACAAGGGCGTGCTGGCGGCGGCAACGGCAGCCGAGGCCGCGTCTGAAGCGGATGCCGTGCTCTGCATGCTGAGTTCCGGGCCGGTCTGCAACGAGGTTCTGCTCGGCCCATCGGGTGTCGTTTCAGCCATGAAGCCCGGCGCGGTGCTGCTGGTCATGAGTTCCATTCCCGTCGAGACCGCAATGGAACAGGCGGAGACAGCCAGGGCATGCGGGGTCAGATATGTCGATGCGCCCGTATCCGGCGGCGAAAAGGGAGCTATCGAAGGAACGCTCGCCATCATGGCCGGCGGCGAACAGCAGGATGTGGATGCGCTGCGGCCACTCCTCAATTGCCTCGGCCGCGTCACCCATGTCGGTCCGGTGGGCTGCGGTTGTCTGGCCAAGCTCGCCAACCAGCTGATCGTCGCCTCGACAATATGCGCCGTCGCCGAAGCTCTGACCCTCGTGGAAGAGGGGGGAGCGGACCCGGCGCAGGTGCGCCACGCCCTGCTTGGCGGCTTTGCCGATTCCACCGTCTTCCGTCAGCACGGAAAACGCATGGTGGAAGGCGATTTCCGTCCCGGCGGGCCGGCGAAATATCAGGTGAAGGATACGTCCACGGCGCTGGCCTTCGCCAGAAGCCGGGGCCTCAGACTACCGGTCGGCGAGGAGGTTGACCGGCTGTTCCGCTCCATGGTCGAGCATGGCGCGGGTGAGCTTGATCACAGCGGTGTGATCCTTGAAATTAAGCGCATGAATGCGTTCGGAGGAACGCTCGAAACTGTTTGAGATACAACAAAGGGAGGAACACATGAAAATTTCGAAACTTTACGGGCTGGCTCTCGCCGCCACCATGCTGGTCGCATCCATCGCGCAGGCCGAAACGCTGACGCTTTCGACGCCGGATGCCGACAATTCCGAAATCACGCTCGCCGCCAACAAATTTGCCGAGATCGTTTCGAAAAAGACCGACGGCAAACTCAAGATCAAGGTATTCCCGAACGGCACGCTGTATGGCGGCGACCCTTCGGCGGGCGTCAAGCAGCTGGCCGGCGGTTCGCTGGACATGCTTTTGAATTCGACCTCGCTTTACGCGACCTTCAATCCCAAGTTCACGGCCATCGCCATTCCCTACCAGTTCCGTGATATCGACCAGCTCCGGGTCTATCTCGACAGCGATCTCGGCAAGGAACTGTCAGGCGATCTGAGCAAGATCGGCATTCTCGGGCTCGATCTCTGGTCGCGGCCGCTGCGCCAGATCACCAATTCGAAGGCGCCGATCAAGTCGCCGGCCGATCTTAAGGGCATGAAGCTGCGCGTGCCGAACAATCCGCTCTGGGTCGAATTCTTCGGCGCCATGGGTGCGGCTCCGACGCCGATGGCCTTTGCCGAGGTCTATAATGCTCTCCAGCTCAAGGTCGTCGACGGACAGGAAAATCCGGTCAACGTGCCGGTTAGCGCCAAGCTTTACGAAGTGCAGAAGTATCTGACGATCAGCAATCACATTGCTGACGCCTGGGTGCTGGGCATGAACCCGACCCGCTTCGAAGGTCTCGATGAGAACTTCAAGACCGCGCTGAAGGAAGCAGCCACCGAGACCGAAGCCTGGAAGGCGCAGAACGACGCTGCCGATATCGACAAGTCGCTCGAAACGCTGAAGAAGAACGGCATGGAGGTGAACACGCTGACCGACGACGAACGCAAGGCTTTCGTGGCGGTGGCGGCCGGCCTTTCGGCGAAGTTCTCCGCGCTGGTGAAAGATCAGGCTTTCTTCGACAAGACGCAGGCTTTTCTCAAGACGAACTGACGTTTTCGCAAAGGGAAGGCCGGATTTTTATCCGGCCTTCCCCAACGTCAGGCAAGGTTATCTTGCCGTTAGGGCAGGGTGGCATTCGTTTTACCGGATATCCGGTTTCAGCAGTGGAAGGGTATTGTCATGAACGATACGAAACCTTCGGTGCTCGGCACCATCGTTAAACTCATCGCCGATGTGGCCGCAGGGGCAGCCTGTGCCGGCATTCTCATCGTCGTTCTTCTTCAGGTCATCGGCCGCCTTGCCGGCAGCCCGCTTCCCTGGACCGAGGAGGCGACGCGTTTCCTCTTTATCTGGATGGTGTTTCTCGGCCTCGCCGCGGGCTTCCGCACCGTTGAAAGCGCCCGTGTCGTGGTGTTTCTGGTGCTGTTTCACCGCTTCTTCCGGCGGCTGGCGGTGCCGATCTATGTCGGTTCCTCGGTGTTCTTTTTCGGCATGATGGGCTGGACGGGTCTGACCCTGGTGCGCCAGCAGATCATGATGAATGAGACCGCCGCCACGCTGCCGATCCCCATGTGGACCATCGGCATTGTGTTGCCGGTTTCCGCCATCATCGCCGTGCTGGCCATCATCGAATCGCTGCGCAGCCGCCGGGAGCTCATCGCGCTTCCCGAGCTTGGCCTGCCGGCGGACGAGATCGCCCATGCCGATATCTCCATTTCAGCAGGACATTGAGCCATGTCGGTCTTTCTTCTCATCGCCTTTTTCGGTCTCAGCATGCTTGGCGTGCCGCTTGCCATTGCGCTGGCGCTCGCCAGTGTCGGCACGCTGTGGCTCTTCACCTCCATGCCCATGGACCTGCTGTCGCAGACGATGTTCTCGTCGATGAACTCCTTTCTTCTTGTCGCCGTGCCGCTGTTCATTCTGGTCGGCACGGTCATGGAGCGGGGGCGGGTGGCGGAGCGGATCTTCGATTTCGCCGAGGCCATGGTCGGCTGGCTTCCCGGCGGGCTTGGCCACGTCAATGTCATCTCGTCGGTGATCTTTTCCGGTGTCTCCGGCTCCTCCGTCGCCGATATCGCCTCGGTCGGCGCCATCGAGATCAAGGCCATGGAGCGCCACGGTTTTCCGAAGGGTTATGCCGTCGGCATGACGCTTTGCACCTCCACGCTCTCCTCGATCATTCCGCCGTCGATCCTGATCGTGATTGCCGGTTCCATCGCCAACGTGTCGATCGGCACGCTGCTGATCGCGGGTCTGGTGCCCGGCCTCTTCATCGCCTTTGCCTTCCTCGTCTTCAACCACTTCTATTCGGTGCATTACGGTTACAATCCGCCGACACCGTTCAATTTCCGTCTGGTGGTCGTCACGGGTCTGCGCGCCATCCTGCCGATGCTGACACCGCTGATCCTCATCATCGGCATTGCCAGCGGCCTGTTCACGCCAACGGAAGCCGCAGCCATCGCGGTGGTTTACGTAGCGGTGCTCGGCGTCATCGTTTACCGCACTCTGCCGGTACGCGAACTGCCGGAAATATTGATCTCGACCGCGCGCATTTCCGGCACCATCCTGTTCATCGCCGCCACCTCGCAGCTCGCCGCCTGGGTCTTCACCTTCGATGGTCTGCCCGAACAGGTGGCCGAGCTTTTGAAGGCCATGAACCTCGGCCCCATGACCGGCATGCTCGTCATCTTCGTGTTCCTGCTCATCATCGGCATCTTCATGGAAGCGATCCCTGCGATGTTCATCCTCATTCCGGTGCTGATGCCGCCGGTGGAGGCGCTGGGCATCGATCCGATCCATTTCCTGATCGTGACTGTCATGACGCTGACACTCGGGCTGGTGACGCCGCCGGTGGGGGTCTGCCTGTTTGCCGCAGCACAGGTGGCGAATATGAAGATCGAGGATGTCATTCGCGGTTCGCTGGCGCCGATGACGGTGCTGACACTCGCCATCTTCGCGCTGGTGCTTTTCCCGGTGCTGACGCTCGGGCCAATCAGGCTGATGGGGCTTTATTGACGCGAAAACGGATTGCCTGAAACATCAGACAACTCGACGGGCACGCCACTCGTCGCGTTGTTTTCGCATCCACTCCAGAAACAGCGTCACCTTTCTCTGCCGCAGATGGGAATGCGGGCAGACGATCCATTGGGTGACGAGCTTGATGCGCGGCGCGTCCGTCACGGCCGGCACCAGCATCTTGTCCTGCAGCTCCCGCTCCATCATCAAGGTGCTTTCCAGCGCCACGCCAATGCCGAGAACGGCGGCATCGATGGCCATGTGGCTGCGGTCGAACAGGACCCGCCGCCAGCGCTTTTCTGCTGTGACACCGGCCAGAGGGAACCAGTGGTTCCATTGCGCCTGCGCCTTGACCGAATGGATCAGCCGCTGGTTCTGCAATTCCTCGGGCAGAAATTTACCGGCACCCTGATAATTCGGCGAACAGACCGGCAGGAACTCCTCCTCCACCAGCCCTTCCACGAAGAGGCCCGGCCAGCGGCCATCGCCATGGCGCAGCTCTATATCGACAAGCTCCTGCGAAAAATCGGTGGGCTCGTTGGTGCCATCGAGGCGCACTTCCAGTTCCGGGTGTTCCTCCAGAAACGAGCCGAGACGCGGCAGCAGCCATTTGTTGGAGATGGTCGGCGTCGCCCGGATCGTCAGCGTGGTGACCGAGCGGAAGCCGCGAATACTGTCGGTGGCGTCTGCTATCTGCTCGATCTGGGCGGTGATCATCGAGAAATAGCGCTCGCCGGCTTCCGTTAATGTCACCTTGCGGCCGGTTCGCGCCATCAGGGTCGTGCCGAGCTGGCCTTCCAGCAGCTGGATCTGCTGGGAAACGGCCGATGGTGTGACGCTCAGTTCCTCCGCCGCCCGGGAAATGCTGCCCGCCCTTGCCGCGGCGTGGAAAACGAGGATCGATTTTATCGGGATCTGCATGGGTAGGGCTTTGCTCAACGGAATACGGCGGTCACCTGAGTATCACAGGTGACCGCCGTGTTGAAAAGCGTTGAGCGCGAGGCTTTTAGCGGTGGCTCGGCAGTTTCGGCAGGAACACCGTGAGCAGGCCGAGCAGCGGCATGTAGGAGCAGATGCGGTAGACGAATTCGATGCCTTCCTTATCCGCATAAACACCCAGAACCGCAGCGCCGATGCCGCCGAAACCGAAGGCGAAACCGAAGAACATGCCGGCGATGAGGCCGACGCGGCCAGGCACCAGTTCCTGCGCGAACACGACGATTGCCGAGAAGGCGGAGGAGAACACGAATCCGATGACGACGACGAGAATGGCCGTCCAGAACAGGTTCGCATAGGGCAGCAGCAGCGCGAAGGGAATGACGCCGAGGATCGAGAACCAGATGACGACGCGCGAGCCGAAACGGTCGCCGATCGGGCCGCCGAAGAATACGCCCAGTGCCGAAGCGCCGAGGAAGAGGAACAGCAGAACCTGCGCGTCCTGAACACCAAGACCGAACTTGTCGATGGTGTAGAAGGTGAAGTAGCTGGACAGGCTGGCGAGATAGGCATTCTTGGTGGCGGTCAGAACCACCAGCACCAGAAGCGTCATGATCACCGTGCCACGGGCAAGGGGAAGGGTGCGGCTGGCCGGGGCCTTGCCGACGGTTGCGCGGCGGTGGCGGGTGTACCAGACGCCAACCCATGACAGCACGCCGAAGCCGAGGAGCGCGATCAGCGAGAACCAGCTGAGGCTGGACTGGCCGAGCGGGATGACGATGAAGGCGGCGAGCAGCGGGCCGATGGCCGTGCCGGTATTGCCGCCCACCTGGAAGAATGACTGGGCCAGACCATGGCGGCCGCCGGATGCGAGACGCGCCACGCGCGAGGCTTCCGGATGGAAGATCGCCGAACCGATGCCGATGAGGCAGGCGCCGATCACCAGAACCTCGAAACTATGGGCAAAAGCAAGCGTGATGAGGCCGGCGCAGGTGGACAGCATGGCGACGGGCAGGGAAAACGGCATCGGCCAGCGATCCGTCACCATGCCGACGACCGGCTGCAGCAGCGATGCGGTGACCTGAAAGGCGAAGGTAAGCAGGCCGATCTGCATGAAATCGAGCGCGTAATTCGCCTTCAGCAGCGGATAAAGCGACGTCAGCAGCGATTGCATAATGTCGTTCAGCATGTGGCAGAAGCTGGCGGCTGCGATGATCGAAAACGCCGTGCGTTGCGGATTGAAGCTGTTGCTGGCGCTGGTAACAGTGGCCATGATGAAGTCCTCTTCGGTTCCCGGCGGAAGACGGGAAACATGTCTTTATTTCTTCCCGCTTTTATTCATATTGTTTCTGGCCTGCATTTGTGTTCTGGACGATTTTCTTTGTGAGTGGGCCAAATGGCAAAAATCAAATCGCGGCAGCCTTCTGGACTGACGCATGACGAGCATGAGCGCAGTCTGAAATTGATCGACGGCACCAATGAGCCGGTGCTGGCGCTTTGCCGCGTTTATCCCACCGGGCACCGCACGCCGCCCCATAGCCATAGCCGCGTGCAGATCTGGTGCGCCCGTCAGGGTGTCGTGCTGGTCAGCACTGCGGATGGTCGCTGGATGATACCGCCCGGCCACGGGCTGCTCATCCCCGCCGGGCTGCAACATGAGGCCGAGACCATTTCCACGGTGGAGATGCACTCGATCTATGTTCACCCGGAGCTTTTCCATGCCGGTGCGCCAAGGGTGGTGGAAATAACCGATCTTGCCTCCAGCCTGATTGCGGAGCTGCTGGCCGAGGAGCACCAGCCCTCGGCATTCCACCGGCAGGGCCTTGTGCGGGCGCTGTTGCTGGATGAGGTCAACCGCCTGCCGGAACGGCCGCTCGGACTGCCTTTTCCAAATAATCAGCGTCTGGCGGCGCTGTGCCGTGATTTCCTGAAAAAGCCGGTGGCCCGGGTGGAGATCGACGACTGGGCGGCGGCCATGGGCATCAGCCGCCGCTCGTTTACGCGGCTGTTCCGCAAGGAACTGGGGTTGAGTTTCGTCACCTGGCGCCAGCAGGCCTGTATCTTTGCCTCCCTGCCGAGACTGGCGGCCGGCGAAGCGGTGACGAATGTGGCGCTGGATGCCGGTTATGAAAACATACCGGCTTTCACCACCATGTTCCGGCGAATGCTGGGCAGTTCACCAAGGGCCTATCGGCAGGCGGCGCGGCAGCGCAGCGCAGCTTTTTCCGATTTCGAAGAGATCGAAGGTTAAGCCGCAGTCGCCCGCATGTCGCGGCGGAAATCGGAAGGTGACATGCCGGCGATCTGCCGAAATGCCTTGTTGAAGGCGCTGACAGAACCGAAGCCGCTTTCCATGGCGATCTGCAGGATATTGTCCTTGCCGGTCATCAGCATCGCCTGCGCGCGGGAAAGCCGGAGCAGGGTCAGATATTTGATCAGCGTCATGCCGGTGGATTTGCGAAACAGGTTCATCGCATATTTCGGATGCAGCGATGCGGCGCGGGCAATCTCCGTCGCGTCGATATCGTCGAGAAAATTGGCGGCGATGAAGTCGCACATGCGCACCACGCCGATGGAGGGCGCCATGCCCTCGTCATCCTCCCTGCGTTTGCCATTGGCGGCGGATGATATGACGGAGTAGGGTTCAAGGAACATCCGCTCGACCCTGAGCAGCAATTCCTCCACCGCGTGCTGGGCTTTCGCCTGTTCGCCCGAAGTGACGTAACGAAACCAGCGGCCGAAGTTTTCCGCATCTGCCCGGTCGGTCTCAGCGCTCACCATCGTAGCACCACCCATCAGCAGGCTGGAGACGGTGGCGGGCAGCCGCATGCGGAAGAAGTGCACCAGCGGCAGATGCGCGCCGGCGTAAAAGGAATCGTCGGAGGAGTGGTCCATCTGGTGCGGCTGGCCACCCCAGAAGATGCACATCTGGCCGGCATCGAGCGTCAGGTCGTGATCGCCCATGCGATAATGTACCGATCCCGACATCACGTAATTCACTTCCACCTGCGCGTGCCAGTGAGGCCTGAGCATGATGGGCGGATGATTGTGAAAAAGCTGCAGCGTCGTCGGCATGCCTTCGATGCTGCTTGCACCCGGCTGGTAGAAGGCTCTTTCAGCAATCTTACTTTCCGCCAAATCGATGTTCCCTTTTTACGAGACAGATTTCCTGCCGCCGCTAATGTGCCCATGTTCGCTGAAGAACGGCAATTGAAAAAGGGAGGTTTTCAATGTGCTTGAAATTTCTTGGCGCGTCTACGGCCATGCTGCTTCTCGCGGCCCCGGCTTTCGCGCAAACAGAAACCGTCACCATCTGGAGCTGGAACGTCGCGGCTTCCGCGCTGAAATCCACGGTAGAGGGCTTCAACAAGCAGAATCCGGATATCAAGATCGTCGTTGAAGACCTTGGAAACAATCAGGTTTTTGACAAGACGCTGGCTGCCTGCGCGGCCGGGGGCGATGGTCTTCCGGATATCGTCACCATTGAAAATTTCGAAGCGGAACTGTTCTGGAGCCGTTTCCCCGATTGTTTCGCCAATCTGACCGAGCTTGGCTATACGCCTGAGAAACAGGCGCTTTTCCCTGATTTCAAGCGCACGGAGCTGGAGGTTGACGGTGTCGCCTATGCGGTTCCGTGGGATTCCGGTCCGGTGGCGGTATTTTATCGCCGCGACTTCTATGAGAAGGCAGGCGTCGATCCGGCCACCATCAAAAGCTGGGATGATTTCATCGCCGCCGGCAAGAAGGTCATGGCCGCCAATCCCGGCACCGTGATGGCGCAGGCCGATTTCAACGGCGATAGCGAATGGTTTCGCATGATCGCCAATGAGCAGGGATGCGGTTACTTTTCGACCGATGGCCAGAACATCACCATCAACCAGCCTGCCTGTGTCGCGACCCTTGAAAAGGTCAAGCAAATGAAGGACGCCGGCATCATCACGGCGGCGATCTGGGATGAGAAAATCCAGGCCAATACCGCCGGCAAGGCCGCCAGCCAGATGTATGGCGCCTGGTATGAAGGCACGGTTCGTTCCGGCTCTCCTGATCTTTCCGGCAAATGGGGCGTCTATCTGATGCCGAGCCTGACGGCGGATGGTCCGCATGCGGCCAATCTCGGCGGTTCGTCGCTGGCGATCAGCTCGACGTCTCAGCACAAGGAAGCGGCGTGGAAATATATCGATTACGCGCTGACCACCAATGAAGGCCAGGTGACGATGCTGAAATCCTTCGGCCTCGTTCCCTCACTGCTTTCCGCCATCGATGATCCCTTCGTCAAGGAAAAGCAGGCCTATTGGGGCGGGCAGGCGGTGTGGACCGATATTCTCGCCACACTGCCGAAGATCGTGCCGAGCCGTGGCACGGCGTTCCAGTCGGATGCGGATGCGATCTACAAGGCGACGCAGACGAAATATTTCGCCGGCGGTTATCCCGATGCGAAAGCAGCGCTTGATGATGCGGCCAAGCAGATCGAAACGGCCACGGGTTTGCCAGTCGCGGAGTAAGCCGGCGGCTGTTTATGAACCGAACGGGTGCCACAAGCTTCTTCTCCCCGCCGGGGAGAAGTCCGCGGCAGCGGGATGAGGGGCGACGGTAGCGATATCCGGAGAGCTTGCCCCCTCATCCGACCCTTCGGGCCACCTTCTCCCCCTTGGGGAGAAGAAATATGCCGCACCGTTTTGCGACGGCACTTCCCCAGAAGCGGGGCCGGGCTTGCCGCAAAGCAGATCGAAACGGCGACGGGGCTGCCCGTCGCGGAGTAAGCCAGCGGTTAGAACCGGGCGGGTGCCACGAATTTCTTCTCCCCGAGGGGGAGAAGTCCGCGGCAGCGGGATGAGGGGGCGAGGGTAGCGATATCCGGAGAGCTAGCCCCCTCATCCGACCCTTCGGGCCACCTTCTCCCCCTCGGGGAGAAGAAATAGGCCGCACCGTTTTGCAAAGGCATTCCCCACATAGGGGCGCGCTCTTTCTGAAGCTTTTCCATTTATCCGGCCCGTCGTCCGGCATATGGAGGTCGTCATGCCGTCCAGGAACAGGATCGCTTATGCGTTCCTTGCGCCCTATCTCCTGATTTTCGCCACCTTCTGGGTCTGGCCGATCATCAGCTCGTTCATGCTGTCGTTCCAGAATACCCGCATCAACCCATGGCGGTTTGCGCCCTCCATGAATTGGGGGCGGCTCGTTTCCGATCCGGCCTTTTATAATGCGCTTTATAATACGCTGATCATTCTGGTCATTCAGGTGCCCGTGATGATCGCGCTCGCCACTGTCATGGCGGTGCTGTTGAATTCGCCGCTCCTTAAGGCGCGGCCGCTTTATCGTTTTGCCTTTTTTGCGCCTGTCGTCGTTGGCGAGGTGGCCTATGCGGCGGTGTTTCGGCTGATGTTCAGCGCCGATTTCGGCATCATCAACAAGCTCATCACCTCCGTCGGCCTTTCGCCCATCTCGTGGTTCGACAATGCCAATGCGGCCATGGCGCTGGTCATCATTGCCGTGACATGGCGCTGGGCGGGGTATAACGCCATCATCATTCTCGCCGGGCTGCAATCGATCCCCGGCGACGTCTATGAAGCGGCGACGCTGGACAAGGTGAGCAAGCGGCAGCAGTTCTTCCACATCACCCTGCCGCTCCTCAAACCCATCATCCTGTTCTGCGTCGTGCTCTCGGTCATCGGCACCATGCAGCTGTTTGCCGAACCCTTCCTCATCACCAACAGGGGCGGGCCGGGCGGCGGCACGGAGACGCTGGGGCTGTTCCTTTACCGGCAGGGCTTCACTTCGCTCAATTTCGGTTACGCCTCGGCCATTGCCTACACCATGGCGGCGCTCGCCATCGCCATTTCACTCCTCAATCTCTGGGTCGGGAGGGAGCCGAAATGAGATCGAAATCGAGATCGCTTTTCTGGCAGAAGATCGCGCTGCATGCGGCGCTGACACCGCTTGCCATCATCTGGCTGTTTCCGCTGTGGATGATGTTCGTGTTCTCGACAATGCCGGATTACGGCATTTTCAGCCCGGATATCGTGCTGGTGCCCTCCACCAACTTCATCGAGAATTTCAATAATCTGCAGGCGGATACCAATTTCCTGCGGGCCATGTTCATCTCGATCACCGTCGCCGTCATTTACACCGTGCTTTCGGTGTTCCTGACGTCGATGGCCGGCTGGGCGCTGGCGCGTTACCGCTTTGCCGGACGCGGGGTGGTGATCGCCATCATTCTTGGCACCATCACTTTGCCTTTTGCCGTCGTCGTCATTCCGCAATTCATCATGGTGGCGCGGGAGTTCAAGCTCGCCAACACCTGGGTGGCGCTGATCGTGCCGCCGCTGTTCAACTCGCTCGGCGTTCTGTTCATGCGGCAATCCTTCTCGATGATGCCGACCGAGCTTTTCGACGCGGCACGGGTGGAGGGCGTCAAGGAGTGGCAGATATTCCTGCGCATCGCCCTGCCATTGGCGCGGCCCACCATGGCGGCGCTGTCGATCATTCTCTTCCTGGCCTCGTGGAACAATTACCTCTGGCCGCTTCTCATCAATTCCCGCCCAGGAATGATGACCGCACCCGTGGCGCTTGGCACCCTCATCGGGCTCACCAAAGTGTCATGGGGCGGCATCATGGCCGGCGCGGTGCTGCTCACCGCACCCATCCTCGTGGTTTTCGTGGCTTTGCAGCGCCACTTCATCGCCGGCATTTCCGCCGGGGCAGTCAAGTAAGGGGGGCCGCATGGCGGAACTTTCGCTCAACAACGTGGTCAAGCGTTACGGCGCGCTGGAAGTGATCCATGGCGCAAATCTCGAGGTGAAAGACGGGGAATTCGTCGTTTTCGTCGGCCCCTCCGGCTGCGGCAAGTCCACGCTTCTCAGAATGATCGCCGGGCTGGAAGATATTTCCGGCGGCGATATCGTGATCGGCGGCAAGACGGTCAGCGATGCCGATCCGGCCGATCGCGGCATCGCCATGGTGTTCCAGTCCTATGCGCTTTATCCGCATATGACGGTGGCGGAAAACCTCTCCTTCGGCCTTAGAATGAACGGCAACCCGAAGGCCGATACGCAAAAGCGGGTCAACCGCGCCGCCGAAATCCTGCAGATCAACGAGTTGATGGAGCGCCGGCCGAAACAGCTTTCCGGCGGCCAGCGCCAGCGTGTGGCCATCGGCCGCGCCATCGTGCGCGAACCGCAGGTGTTCCTGTTCGACGAGCCGCTATCGAACCTCGATGCGGAATTGCGGGTGCAGATGCGCGTGGAAATCTCGCGCCTGCACAAGCAGCTCGGTACCACGATGATCTATGTGACGCATGACCAGACCGAGGCGATGACGCTGGCCGACAAGATCGTTGTGTTGCGGGCGGGCAATATCGAACAGGTCGGCGCGCCGCTCGATCTTTACGACGACCCCGCCAATCGCTTCGTTGCCGGTTTCGTCGGTTCGCCGAAGATGAATTTTCTGGAAGCCACCATCGTCGGCAGCAGCGCGGAGGGCGTTACGCTCTCGCTCGACAGCGACCCTGCGGTGCGGCTGAGCCTGCCGGTCACGGCCGGTTTGAACGAGGGAGCACGGGTCTCGCTCGGCATCCGGCCCGAACATTTTGCCGATGCGGGCGCGGGCGATGCCGATCTCACCGTTCATGTCGATGTCGCCGAACATCTCGGCAATACCAGCTACGTCTATGCCCGAACCGAAGGCGGCGAGCAGCTTATCATCGAGCGGCCGGAATCGCGCGATGTCGGCAATCGCGACCGGCTGACGGTCGGCCTTTCCGCCCGCAGGGCTTTCCTTTTCGACAGCAGGGGCGACCGCCTGCGCTGAACCCTTTCCAAAGCACCCAAGACTGATATGAAGGACGAGGATTTCATGACGACCGAACAACCGATCCGCTGGGGCATCATCGGCCCGGGCACCATTGCCAGAACTTTTGCCGATGGTATCGCCCATTCCCGCACCGGCAGGTTAGAGGCCATCGCCACCCGCAATCCGGACAAGCCCGGCCTTGCCGAGGCCTTCGCCGGTGCGCGCATCATCCATGGGTACGATGCGCTGCTTGCCGATCCCGATATCGACGCCGTCTATATCGCCACACCCCATACCGGCCATGCCGAATGGGCGATCAAGGCAATCCGGGCGGGTAAAAACGTGCTGGTGGAAAAGCCCATCGCGCTTTCCGCCTATGATGCCGACGCCATTTTCCACGAGGCGAAAAAGGCCGGCGTCTTCGCGGGCGAAGCCTATATGTACCGCCTGCACCCGCAGACGGCGAAACTGCTGGAACTGGTCAAGAGTCGTGCGGTGGGCGATATCCGCATCATCCGCTCCAGCTTCGGTTTCAACATGGGCGCGTTCCGGGCCGACCACCGGCTTTTCGCCAATGAAACCGCGGGCGGCGGCATTCTCGATGTCGGCGGTTATCCGGTTTCCATGGTGCGGATGATTGCCGGTGCCGTGGAGGGCAAACCTTTTGCCGAGCCGGAAAAGGTGGCGGGCGTCGCCCATCTCGGCCAGTCGGGCGTCGATGAATGGGCCTCGGCGGTGCTGAAATTCTCAAACGGCATCGTCGCCGAAGTCTCATGCTCGATCATGGCGGCGCAGGACAATGTGCTGCGCATCATCGGCTCGGAAGGGCGCATAGAAGTCAAGGACTTCTGGTTCGCCGCCGGCCACAAGGGCGGCACCGGGCGGATCGATATCATCAGGGGCGACAAGGTGGAAACCATCGAGCTGCCGGAGGATCGCTGGCTTTATTCCTTCGAGGTCGACGCGGCCGGTGAGGCAATCCGCCAGGGTAAAAAGGAATTCGATGCACCCGGCATGGCCTGGGCCGATAGTCTCGGCAACTTGCGTGTCATGGACCAGTGGCGGGCTTCCGTCGGACTGGAATACAGCGTCGAAAAGGCGACATCGCGCATCGGAAATATCGCCGGTGGCAAGGTCGTTGCCGGAAATTCGGTTCCGAAGCGACAGATACCGGGCCTTGCCAAGCCGGCATCCGTGGTCGCGCTCGGTTTCGAATTCTTCCCCAATTTCGCCTCCGCATCCCTGACGCTGGATGCCTTTTACGAGGCGGGCGGCAATCTCTTCGATACGGCTTATGTTTATGGTGCAGGAAAGACCGAGGCGATTTTCGGTGACTGGCACACCAGCCGCAACGTGCCGCGCGAAGAGATCGTGCTGATCGGCAAGGGCGCACATTCGCCGCTCTGCTATCCTGACATGATCGCAAAGCAGCTCGATCAGTCGCTTGAGCGGCTGAAGACGGATTATGTCGATGCCTATTTCATGCATCGCGATAATCTTGACGTGCCGGTTGGCGAATTTGTCGATGCCATGGATGCCGAGGTCCGGCGCGGGCGCATTCGCGGCATTTTCGGCGGTTCCAACTGGACGCGCGAGCGCATGGATGAGGCGGCCGCCTATGCTGCGAAGAACGGCAAGCAGGCTCCGGCCGCGCTTTCCAACAATTTCTCGCTGGCGGAAATGCTCGATCCCATCTGGGCGGGCTGCGTCGCGGCATCGGACGACGAGTGGAAGGAATGGCTGCAATCACGCCAGATTCCCAATTTCGCCTGGTCCAGTCAGGGACGTGGATTTTTCACGGACAGGGCAGGGCGCGAAAAGCATGACGATGAGGAAATCGTCCGTGTCTGGTATTCCGACCGCAATTTCGTCCGCCGCGACCGGGCAATCGAGCTTGCGCAGAAACTCGGCCGCCACCCGATCCATATCGCGCTCGCTTATGTCATCGCCCAGCCTTTCCCGGTCATTCCGCTGATCGGGCCGCGCACGATTGCGGAGCTGGAGGACAGTCTTTCGGCGCTGGATATCAGGCTGACGGCCGAGCAGGTGAAGTGGCTGGAGGCGTGAAAGACAATGAGGCGGCGGATTTATCCGCCGTCCCATGATATTGGGCAAAAGGTTGCGGCTTGTTTCTTCTCCCCGCCGGGGAGAAGATGCCCCGAAGGGGTAGATGAGGGGGCTAGCTCTCCATATATCTCGACCCTTGCCCCCTCATCCCGCTGCCGCGGACTTCTCCCCGCCGGGGAGAAGAAACAAGGGGCATCCGCTCGCTCCAACTGACGAATCTCAGGATGGAGACATCATCTTCCACCTTCTTTCCTCTCCCGGTGACTGCTAAAGCGTAGGTTCATAAACCTGCAGCCAAACAATCACCGGGGTTCCCATGAGCGATATCGACCGAAGCCGTGCCCAGCAGCTGATGCGGGAAGCGGGCATCGACGCGCTGGTGCTTTTCCAGCCCGAAGGCTTCCGTTATGCGGTCGGCGCCCATGCCGGTGTCGCGACCATGTGGGGCAGGGCCGGTTCGGCAATTGCGCTGGTGCCGGCCGATGCCGGGGCGCGGCTTACCGCTGTCGTCAGCGATCATGCCGCCCTGCTTGTGAGAAAGGCCGCGCCGGAGATCGATCTGCGCTGCCATCGCATCTGGATCGATATGGTCGATCTGTCGGGCGTCGAAACCATCACGCAGGTGGACGATGCCTATCGCCGCAACAATTCCGGTGGTCCGAGGCCGGAGACGTTCGATCGTACTGCCTGTTTCGGCCTGCTGGCTGACCTGCTGCGGGAGCGTGGGCTGTCGGCGGCGCGCATTGGCGCAGACCTCGAATTCATGCCCGCCGCCGATTTTCTGGCGCTGCGTCAGGCGCTGCCCGATGTCGACTGGGTTGACGGATCGGCCGTGCTACGCCGTCTGCGCGCCGTGAAATCCGAGCGTGAGATCGAGCTTCTACGAAGCGCGGCAGCGGCGGCGGAGGCCGGGCTGGTCGCGATGGCCGCTGCCGTCAGGCCAGGTGCGGCGCTCGGCGGGCTTTCCGCCGCCTGGAAGGCCGGCGCACAGGCCCATGCCGCGAAATCCGGGTTTTCGCTGAGCGGCCATTGGGATTACATATCCGTCGGACCCGCTTTGTCGGATATGGCGGCGGTTGTCACGCCGGGTGCGCTCATCAAGGCCGATGTCGGCACGCTGGTCGACGGTTATTCATCGGATGGCGCGCGGAGTTTCTCGTGGGGGCCGGTCTCGCCGCTGGCCGCCGATGTTTTCAGCGCACTTGAAGCGGCCTTTGCCTGTGGGCTGGAAGCGATTCGTCCCGGCAATACATTCGGTGCTGTGCACGCCGCCATGCTGGCCTCGATGCGCAGGCAAGGTTTCAGCGAATATTATCGCGGCCATTTCGGCCATTCCGTCGGCGGTGGCGTGGGTATCGAGGAATGGCCGTTCTTTTCCCATGACAATCCGGAAATCATTCTTCCCGGCATGGTCGTGGCGCTTGAAGCTCCGTTTTATGGCGAAGGGCTGGGGGCGCTGATGATCGAGGACCAGTTCCTCGTCACCTCGGCAGGGACAGAGTGCATGAACAGCTTGCCACGCACCCTGCGGGATTTGTCTCTAGACTGATTACCGTCCCTCAGAGGAAATCGTCGCGGCGCGGGGTGAAGCAGTCGATCAGCTCCCCCTCTTCCAGACACAGGCAGCCGTGCTCGATATGGCCGGGAACGACGAGACTGTCGCCTTTCTGCAGGTCGTAGGCCTCTCCGTCGCGGTAAAAGCGGAAGCTGCCGCTGGCGACATAGGTGGATTGCACATGCGGGTGGCTGTGCAGCTTGCCTTCCGCACCGGTCTTGAAGCGGAACGAAACAACCATCAGTTCGGGCGCTTCGGACAGCACGGTGCGTTCAACGCCATCGTCGGGTGAAACGGTCGGGAATGTCGGAAGCTGCTGCATGTCGTTCTCCTCGGTCTTGCAATATGGATATGCGGGAAATTTCAGCGTGGTGCGCGCAGCATGGCGCGATACCGCGTCTGGCTGCTTTTCAGGTGATGGCGCATGGCGTTTCTGGCCGCCTCTTCGTCACCATCCTGTATCGCAATCAGGATTGCTTCATGCTCGCCGACAAGCCGGTTGAGATCGGCGGGCGAAAGCACGGTTTCCGTGCCGTTCTCAGCAACGGCGCGGCGCGGAATGAGGGTGGGGCCAAGCACCTGCAGAAACTCGCTGAAGCGCGGATTGTTGGTCGCCTCGGCCACAGCGAGGTGGAAGGCGAAATCGGCCTCCGCCGTCGGCACTCCCCTGGCGGCACTGGCGCGAAAGGCATCGAAAGCTTCGATGATCTTTTCCTCCTGTGCCGGGGAGCGGCGAACGGCTGCAAGACCGGCGGCATCCCCCTCGACGGCGGTGCGCAATTCCAGCATTTCGATCAGTGACGAGACCCGGGCAAGATCGACATTATGGAAGGGCCGCCGCTCGACAGGTGCAGGCTCCAGCACGAAGACACCGGCACCCTGGCGCGGTTCGACCAGACCGTCGGAGCGCAGCGAGGCGATCGCCTCACGCACCACGGTACGGCTGACGCCGAATTCCTGGGTCAGCTGCGCTTCGGAAGGCAGGCGCTCGCCCGTCTTGTAACGGCCCTTGGCGATCTGGCCGCGCAGTTCCTCCGAAACCTTGACCACAAGCGTCCTTGCTTGCGGAGCTGCCGGTTCGGAGGTCGTTGCTTTTATCATTTTCATCGCCGTTCTAAAAAAGGGTGCAGGTTTGCGCCCGGTATTCCTCGATACGTTATTCGCGGCCCGGCTTGCAATCCCGCTGAACGCGCAGGAAAGGCCGGTTGTCGCGCCTGTTGGCCTCACATGGCATTTCAGTTCGCCTTGAAGATCGGGTTGTCGATGAAAACGCCGCCCTGAAACCGTGCCACCGCATCGTTCGGGTCCGGTTGCGGCATTGTCTCGGCAATGTGCTGCCGGAAGGTCTCGGCATTGTCCTTCGGTTTCCAGCCAAGCCATCCGAGGTGCGAATTGTCCCACCAGCCCGCATCATTGGCCGATGCACCCCAGACGACCGGGCAGCCGAGCACGGGCGCGCGGAAAACCGCATCGATCAGCGATACGAAGTCATCCTGCGAAAACCAGGTCGACAACATGCGGTGGTTTTGCGGTTCCGCCGTGCAGGAGCCGATGCGGACCAGCGCCGTCTCCTGGCCGAATTTTTCGAAATACATACGGGCGAGGCTTTCACCGAAACATTTGGACACGCCGTAAAGACCGTCCGGCCGGAAAGGAACGTCCGGGCCGAGCCGCTCGGTCTGGGAATAATAACCGATCGTGTGGTTGGAACTGGCGAAGACGATGCGCGGCTGGCCGTGGGCGCGGGCGGCTTCATAGAGATTATAGAGCCCGATGATATTGCCCTGAAGGATCTGCTCGAAAGGCCGCTCCACCGATATGCCGCCAAGATGGACGATGCCGTCACAATCGGCCACCATCGCATCGACGGCCCCGGCGTCGGCGAGATCGCATTGCACGCATTCTTCGTTCGGCCCGGCCGGATCGAGCGGCGCGAGATCGGCAAGGCGCAATATCTCGGCCATCGGTGCGAGGCGCTTGCGCATGACGCGGCCGAGCTGGCCTGCCGCACCGGTAACAAGAAGCCGTTTCATTGCAATTCTCCTAAACGAATGGACTGCGGATCAACGAAGCTGCGGAAAATCCGCATCCAGCCTCACCGGCGTGGTCGAGATATCTCAGCACCTCTTGACCTTATCATACAGATCGTACAAAAAGCGGATAACATATATTATGTCCTATGCGCAACAATCATGAAGGATGAGTTTGATGCTGACCGTCGAAACAAGGCAGGCCGTCAACCCGGAATTTGCTAAAACGCTCGATACCGAAGGGCTTCGCAAGCATTTCCTCGCCAGCGACATGTTCCGTTCCGGTGAAATCAGACTGATCTATACCCATTACGACCGTTTCGTCATGGGCGGCGCGGTGCCGAACGGCGCGCCGCTGACGCTGGACAAGGTAGAAGAAACGAAGACGCCGTCTTTTCTTGACCGGCGCGAGATGGGCATCGTCAATATCGGCGAGACCGGCACCGTCAGCGCCGGCGGGCAGAGCTACACGCTCAATCGTGGCGACGTGCTTTATCTCGGCGCGGGCAGCGGTGCCGTTACTTTCGACGGGGCAGGTCGATTCTACATCACGTCGTGCCCGGCCCATCGCAGCCTGCCGGCAAAGCTCGTCAGCCTTGCCGACAGCAAGGAGGTCAAGCTCGGCGCAACGGAGACTTCCAACAAGCGCACCATCAACCAGTTCATCCATCCGCTTGTCATGGAAAGCTGCCAGCTGGTGCTGGGTTATACGACGCTGGAGGATGGCTCCGTCTGGAATACCATCCCTTCCCATATTCATGATCGCCGCATGGAGGCCTATCTCTATTTCGGCATGGATGAGAAATCCCGTGTTCTGCACCTGATGGGTGAGCCGCAGGAAACCCGGCATCTGTTCATCTCGAATGAAGAGGGTGCGGTTTCGCCGCCGTGGTCGATCCATTCCGGCGCCGGCATCGGCTCCTACACCTTCATCTGGGCGATGGCGGGAGACAATGTCGACTATACCGACATGGACTTCATCCAGCCGGGGGGTCTGAAATGAAAAATCCCTTTTCGCTTCAAGGGCGTAAGGCATTGGTGACGGGCGCAAATACGGGGCTCGGCCAGGCAATCGCCATCGGCCTTGCCGCCGCCGGTGCGGAAGTGGTCTGCGCTGCGCGCCGTGCGCCCGACGAAACGCTGGAACTGATTGCGAAGAATGGCGGCAAGGCCAGCGCGCTCACGATCGACTTTGCCGATCCCTTGGCGGCGAAGGACAGCTTTGCCAATGCCGGTCTGGATATTCTCGTCAACAATGCCGGCATTATCCGCCGTGCCGATTCCGTCGAGTTTTCCGAACTCGACTGGGACGAGGTGATGGACGTCAATCTCAAGGCGCTGTTTTTCACCACGCAGGCTTTCGCGAAAGAGCTGCTGGCGAAAGGTCGCTCCGGCAAGGTGGTCAATATCGCCTCGCTCCTGTCGTTTCAGGGTGGCATCCGCGTGCCCTCCTACACGGCGGCGAAACATGGCGTGGCCGGTCTCACCAAGCTTCTGGCGAATGAATGGGCCGCAAAGGGCATCAACGTGAATGCCATCGCGCCGGGTTACATCGAAACCAACAATACCGAGGCGCTGCGCGCGGATGTGGCCCGCAACAAGGCCATTCTCGAGCGTATCCCGGCTGGCCGATGGGGGCATTCCGAAGATATTGCCGGGGCGGCGGTTTTCCTCGCATCGCCGGCGGCGGATTATGTGCATGGCGCCATTTTGAATGTGGATGGCGGCTGGCTGGCGCGCTGATCCGCGCCAGTTTCGAAAATTCATCATATAACTTGTATGATGACTTATTGACAAGTATACGGCAAGCGGTTTAGGTGGCTTTCAGTCAGTGAACTTGCAGAGGAATTTCGTCCATGAACCCTGAACAAATCAAGGCGGCGCTCGGCTCCGGCCTGCTCTCCTTCCCGGTCACCCATTTTGATTCCGAGGGCCGTTTTGCGGCCGATAGCTACAGGGCGCATGTCGAATGGCTCGCCGGATACAAGGCGCCGGTGCTGTTTGCCGCTGGCGGCACGGGCGAGTTCTTCTCGCTGAAGCCGGATGAAATCCCCACCATCGTTTCCGCTGCCAAGGAAGTGGCCGGTGAAACGGCAATCGTTTCCGGCTGCGGCTACGGCACCGAGGTTGCGGTCGATATCGCCCGTTCCGTCGAAAAGGTCGGTGCTGACGGCATCCTGCTTCTGCCGCATTACCTCATCGATGCGCCGCAGGAAGGCCTCTACGCGCATATCAAAAAGGTCTGCCAGTCGGTCGGTATCGGCGTCATGGTTTATAACCGCGACAATTCGGTGCTCCAGGCGGATACGCTGGCGCGTCTTTGCGATGAATGCCCGAACCTTGTCGGCTTCAAGGATGGCACCGGCGATATCGGTCTCGTTCGCCAGATCACCGCCAAGATGGGTGACCGCCTGATGTATCTCGGCGGCATGCCGACGGCGGAACTGTTTGCCGAAGCCTATCTCGGCGCCGGCTTCACCACCTATTCCTCTGCCGTCTTCAACTTCGTGCCGGGTCTTGCCAACGAATTCTACGCGGCGCTGCGTGCCGGCGAGCGCGCCACCTGCGAACGTATTCTCGTTGACTTCTTCTATCCGTTCATGGCGATCCGCAACCGCGCCAAGGGTTACGCCGTCTCCGCCATCAAGGCGGGTGTTCGCCTGCAGGGCTTTGATGCCGGCCCGGTGCGTGCGCCGTTGAAGGATTTGACCAATGAGGAAATCGGCATGCTCGATGCCCTGATCGGCACGCATAAGCGTAAGGTCTGATACGGGCCTGATCCGGGCAAAACGGGAGGGGAGCGATGAAGATAACAGCGGTGCGCACGCATCTGCTCGAACATCGGCTGGACACGCCGTTTGAAAGCGCCTCCATGCGCTTTGACCGGCGTGCCCATATTCTGGTGGAAATCGAATGCGATGACGGAACCGTCGGCTGGGGCGAATGCCTCGGTCCGGCCAGACCGAACGCCGCCGTGGTTCAGGCCTATTCCGGCTGGCTCATCGGCCAGGACCCGCGCCAGACCGAAAAGATCTGGGCCGTGCTTTATAACGCCCTGCGTGATCAGGGTCAGCGCGGCCTCAGCCTCACCGCTTTGTCCGGCATCGATATCGCGCTCTGGGATATCAAGGGCAAGCATTACGGCGCTTCCGTTTCGATGTTGCTGGGCGGACGTTGGCGCGAAAGCGTCCGCGCCTATGCCACCGGCAGCTTCAAGCGCGACGGTGTAGACCGTGTCTCCGACAATGCCGCTGAGATGGCGGAACGTCGGGCAGACGGTTTCCACGCCTGCAAGATCAAGATCGGTTTCGGCATTGAGGAGGATCTTCGCGTCATCGCCGCCGTGCGTGAGGCGATCGGGCCGGATATGCGGCTGATGATCGATGCCAATCATGGTTATACCGTCACGGAAGCCATCACGCTTGGCAACCGTGCGGCTGACTATGGTATCGACTGGTTCGAGGAGCCGGTGGTTCCCGAACAGCTTGATGCCTATGCCCGCGTTCGGGCAGGACAGCCTATTCCGGTTGCGGGCGGCGAGACCTGGCATGGGCGTTATGGCATGTGGCAGGCGCTTTCCGCCGGTGCGGTGGATATTCTCCAGCCCGACCTCTGCGGCTGCGGCGGTTTTTCCGAAACGCAGAAGATTGCCACGCTCGCAACACTCCACGGCGTGCGCATTGTACCGCATGTCTGGGGCACCGGTGTGCAGATTGCCGCCGCCCTGCAATTCATGGCGGCGATGACGCCCGATCCGGTGCGGGTCAACCCCATCGAGCCGATCATGGAATTCGACCGCACGCCCAATCCCTTCCGCCAGGCCGTGCTGAAACAGCCGATCGAGGCGGTGAACGGCGTTGTCGCCATTCCCAATGGCCCAGGCCTCGGCATCGAGATCAATCGCGATGCGCTTACCGAATTCAGGATGCCTGACGCATGAGCGAGCTTGAACGCCAGCTGACCGGTACCCCGCCGAAGCCATCCTTTCCGAAGGGGGCTGTGGACACGCAGATGCATCTCTATCTGCCGGGATATCCCGCCTTGCCGGGCGGGCCGGGCCTGCCGCCGGGCTCGCTTCCCGGGCCTGCCGAGTACCGACAGCTGATGCAATGGCTTGGCATAGACCGCGTCATCATCACCCAGGGCAATGCCCATCAGCGTGACAATGCCAATACGCTTGCCTGTGTTGTCGAGATGGGCGAGGCCGCGCGTGCGGTGGTGATCATCGATGCCGGCACGACGGAAAAGGACATGGAGCAACTGGCGGCCGCTGGCGCTGTCGGCGCGCGTATCATGGATCTGCCGGGCGGTGCCGTGAACCTTTCCGAACTGGAAGCGGTGGACGAGCGTGCTCATGCGGCTGACTGGATGGTTGCGGTGCAGTTCGACGGCAATACGCTGCTCGATCATCTGCCGCGCCTTGAGACAATCCGCTCGCGCTGGGTGTTCGACCACCATGGCAAGTTCTTCAGGGGGATTAAAACCGATGGCCCGGAAATGGCCGCGCTTCTGAAACTCATCGATCGCGGCAATCTCTGGTTCAAATTCGCCGGGGTGTATGAAAGTTCGCGTGAGAGCTGGCCCTATGAGGATGTTGCCGCCTTTTCGCGCGTAGTCGCGGCCCATGCGCCGGAGCGCATCATCTGGGGCACCAACTGGCCGCATAATTCCATCCGCGAGACTGCGGCCTATCCGGACGATGCCCGCCTTGCGGAGCTGGTTCTTGGCTGGCTGCCGGATAAGGCGGCGCGCCAGCGCGCGCTGGTGGATAACCCCGAGGTCCTGTTCAAGCTGCCGCCATTCGTGGCGGCATAGTGTCAATCCGGGATGGTTGGGAAAGGGAGGTCCCATCGTCCTTGTCAAGTGAAAGGTCTTTGCATGCCGGCCCGGATGGGCGTGAAAATTCGGTCCTATAGCCTGGAGGGGCTGGACCGTTGTTACAACGGAGGAGGAAGACATGAAAAAGATTGCAAGCATGATGTGCGTCGCGATGGGGATCGCGCTCGCGGGCGTTTCCGCCAAGGCGCAGGAAATCACCCTGCGTTCTGCAGACATCCATCCCGACGGTTATCCGACGGTCGAAGCCGTGAAATATATGGGCGAGCTCCTGTCTGAGCGGTCCAATGGCCGCATCAAGATACAGGTCATGAACAATTCGGTTCTCGGCGGTGAGAAAGACACCATCGAGCAGACCCGTTTCGGCGTCATTGACATGAATCGCGTCAATGCCGCGCCCTTCAACAATCTGGTGAAGGAAACCACCGTCCTCGGCCTGCCTTTCCTGTTCCGTTCGACGGAGCACATGCACAATACCGTTGACGGCCCGATCGGCGACGAGGTTCTCGCGGCCTTTGAACCGCACGGCCTTGTCGGTCTTGCCTTTTATGATTCCGGCGCGCGTTCCTTCTACACCACCAAAAAGCCCATCGAAAAACTGGCTGATCTTAAGGGCCTGAAAATCCGTGTGCAGCAATCGGATCTGTGGATTTCGATGATGCAGGCCTTCGGCGCCAACCCGACGCCGATGCCGATGGGCGAGGTTTATTCCTCGCTTGAAACCGGCGTTGTCGACGGTGCGGAAAACAACTGGCCGTCTTACGAATCCGCCCGCCATTACGAAGTCGCGAAAAACTACTCCCTGACGGAGCATTCGCTGAACCCGGAAATCCTCGTCATTTCCAAGGTCTCCTATGACAAGCTCTCGCCGGAAGACCAGAAGCTGCTGCGTCAGGCGGCCAAGGATTCCGTTGGCAAGATGCGCGAACTCTGGAGCGCCCGCGAAAAGGCCTCGGAAGAAAAGGTGCGCGCCGGTGGCGTCAACGTCATCAAGGTCAACAAGGAGGAGTTCGCGGCGGCGATGGGTCCGGTCTACGACAAGTTCGTGACCGATCCGAAGATGAAGGACCTTCTGGAACGGGTCAAAGCGGTGAAGTGACATTGAGGGAAACCGGCTCTGGCAACAGGGCCGGTTTTCTTTTGCAGCCGTCTTGTTTGAAGGAGGAGGAGGAAGGCAAATGCGAAACTTCATGCGGGCGGTTCGCCCATTTCTCGGCGCACTCAGCCATGCGTCGCTCTATATTGCCGGTATCGGCATGGTCGCCATGACGCTTATCGTCGGCTGGCAGGTCTTTGCCCGTTATATCCTGAATGATTCACCCAGCTGGTCGGAACCGCTGTCGCTTCACCTCATGTCATGGTTCATCATGCTGGGGGCCGCAGTCGGTGTGCGGGAGAGCGTGCATCTGGGGCTGGATATTCTGCGTTACTTGATGCCGCCGCGCATACAGAAGGGAATGGACCTGACCAGCCTTGCCCTGATCTTTTTCTTCGGTGTCGGCATGGCCTGGTACGGAACATCGCTTTCCATCGGGACATGGACGGCAACGGTCCCGGTTCTCGGCTGGCCGGGCGGCACGGATTTCTTCCCGCTCGTGGGGGGTGGTTTCCTCATTGCGCTGTTTGCGGCCGAACGTTTTGTCGATCTCGCCATCGGCGAGGAGATCGCGGCGGATATTCTCGTGCAGGAGGCCGCGTAAATGGCTTACACCATCCTCTTCGGTGTCTTCACCCTTCTGATGCTGATCGGCACGCCGATCGCCTTCTGCCTTGGCATCGCTTCTTTCGTTACCGTGCTTTATCTCGGCCTGCCGCCCATCGTGGTGTTCCAGCAGATGAATTCCGGCATGAACGTGTTTGCGATGATGGCGATCCCGTTTTTCATCTTCGCCGGTGACCTGATGGTGCGCGGCGGTATCGCCCATCGACTCATCCGTTTCGCGGCCGGTCTTGTCGGCCATCTGCGCGGCGGTCTCGGGCAGGTCAATATCGTCGCCTCGACGCTGTTCGGCGGTATTTCCGGTTCGGCTGTGGCGGATGCATCCGCCGTCGGCGGGTTGATGATCCCGCAAATGGCCAAGCGCGGTTATGACAGGGACTATGCCGTCAATGTCACCGTCAATGCCGCCATCATCGCACTGATGATCCCGCCATCGCACAATATGATCCTTTATTCGATCGCGGCGGGCGGCAATGTCTCGGTGGCCGATCTCTTCACCGCCGGCATCATTCCGGGCCTCCTGCTTGCCGCAGCCCTGATGGTCACCGCCTATATCGTTGCGCGGCGCAAGGGTTATCCCTCCGAGCCATTCCCCGGCTTTTCCAAGCTGATGTATTACCTTCTGGCGTCGTTCCCCGGCATCCTGCTGATCGGCATCATCTTCGGCGGCGTGCGTTCGGGCATCTTCACCGCAACGGAAAGCTCCTGCATCGCCGTTCTCTATGCCTTCCTCGTCGCCATGCTGGTCTATCGCGAACTCAACTGGAGCGGTTTCGTGGAAGCGGTGATGGGAGCGGTGCGGACGACGGCCATGGTTTTGCTTGTCATCGGCACGGCGGCATCCTTCGGCTGGCTGATGGCGTTCCTGCAGGTGCAGACGCTGATGATCGCGACAATCAGCGCGATTTCGGACAATCCGATCATCGTGCTGCTGGTCATCAACGTCATTCTGCTGCTGCTCGGCACCTTCATGGACATGGCGCCGATGGTCATCATTTCAACGCCGGTGCTTTTGCCTGTCGTGAAGGCCTTCGGCATCGACCCGGTGCATTTCGGCGTCGTCATGATCCTCAATGCCGGTATCGGTCTCAACACGCCACCGGTCGGAACGGTGCTCTTTGTCGGATGCGCGGTCGGCGGCATATCGATCAGGGAAGCGATGCGGACGATCTGGCCGTTCTTTGGAGCAAGCATCGCGGTGCTGCTTGCCGTGACCTATATCCCGTCACTTTCGCTTTGGTTGCCGTCGCTCTTCCGGTGAGTGCAACGGGATCTTCAAAAACAGGCCTCGCCATTCCGGCGGGGCCATGATGCATGGGGTCCGGCGCAGGCAGACCCATTTCATCTGTCAGAAATTTATTGAGAAAACCCATGAAAGCCACTGATTATTTTGACCAATTCTCCATTCTCTATAAGCCCTACAAGGGCGGTAGCTGGTGTTATGAGGATGGATGTGTCTATCGGGGGCTACAGCTCTTATTCGAGGCCAGTGGCGATGAGCGCTGGCGTCACCACCTCCATCGGCTGGCCGACGCCCAGATATCGGCGGATGGAACGCTCACCGGCTACAAACCGTCAGAATATAATATCGATCATATTCTGGCCGGCCGCATTCTCTTTCCCCTTGCCGCGGAAACGGGTGACGCGCGTTACCTTGCCGCGGCGGATCATCTGGCGGGCCAACTCCGCACCCATCCGCGCATTGCTGCCGGCAATTATTGGCACAAGCAGCGTTATCCGCATCAGGTCTGGCTGGACGGGCTTTATATGGGGCTGCCCTTCCAGATCGAATATGCGCAGGCGACGGGTCGCACCGAGCTGATCGACGATGCCCTGCGGCAGTTTTCATCCGCACTTTCGCTCACCGCAGATGCCCGCGGGCTTTACGTCCATGGTTATGACGAGAGCCGCAGCCAGCGCTGGGCTGACCCCTCGACCGGCCAGTCGCCCGCCATCTGGGCGCGTGCCGTCGGCTGGCTTGCCATGGCGCTGGTCGATGCATTGGTCATTCTGCCCGAGGATGGCGCGACAGCACCGCTTCGCGAGCGTGCACGTCTGCTTCTGGCCGGCATTGTTGCGCGGCAGACGGAAGCCGGTCTCTGGATGCAGGTGCTCGACAATTCAACCCTTGCCGGAAATTACGAGGAAACCTCCGCGTCGGCCATGTTCGCCTACGCTCTGCTGCGTGCTGCCCGGCTGGGACTTTTGCAGGGCGAGGAGGCCGATGCCGCCGTTTCGGCGGGCCGCCGCGCGCTTAAGGCGCTGCTGGAGACGCGGCTCAAGGTGGACGAAGAGGGCATCACCCGCCTTACCGGCATCGTCCACGTCGCGGGGCTCGGCGGCTTCGAGGGCAAATATCGCGACGGCTCGCCGGGATATTATCTGACCGAGCCGGTGGTGTCCGATGATGCCAAGGGTGTGGGGCCGCTGATGATGGCCTATGCCGAGGGGCTTCTTCTGAGATGATAGTGGGGTGAGGGCCTAAGCGGTCTCCACTGAGTAGTGCAAAGCCCTAGTCACTCTCGACGTCATCCTCGGGCTTGACCCGAGGATCTACTGTCGCCCGATCAATGGATCCTTGGGTCAAGCCCGAGGATGACAGAGGGTGAGGGCAGGTTTGGATGCCCTTTATCGATGTTCGGGACAGAAAGCTCCGCCCCGCTGACTCAGTCATCTTCCGCTCAGAACTTGCGGCTGATCGACAGCTTGAAATTGCGCCCCGGCATGGCGGCAATGCGGTCGCTGAGATAGGGGAAGTAATATTTGTCGAACAGGTTGTCGACCGAGGCGTGCACTTCCAGCCCTGCCATCAAGCCTTCCTTCGGCGTCCAGTCGACGGCAATGCCGTGGACGGCGTAGCCGGGGCTTTCGGGTCGGGCATAGGTGGCGCCGCCCTGGTTGGCGGGCGTATTTTCCTGCGCGGCGACAAATTGTCCGTTCCAGCTCAGCGCCAGATCCCAGTCAGGCAGCTTGTAACCCAGCTGGAGATTGGCGGTGAACGGGGAAAGATCGTTCGCATAGGTATCTGGACCATAGACATTGTTGATGGCGCCGTTACGCGAGCCGTTCATCCAGGAAAGGCCGAGATTTCCAAAGATGTGGTCGGAATCGTAGCTTGCCGAAACGTCGAGGCCGTAAATCTTGTAGGAAGGGGTATTCCAGTAAAACGGCACGTTCTTGACACCGGCAAGGTTGGCGGTGCCGAAGCGGCGCGTGATGGGATTGGTGACATTGTTATAAAAGCCGCCGATCGAGGCCGTCAGGCTGTCGCCTTTCAGGAACACCTCGTCGAATTGCTGCGAGACGCCGACGTTGAAATTGTTGTTGCGCTCCACTTTCAGATTGCGCGACGTTCCCGATGCCGTGGTTGCCAGGCTTTGGCTTGAATAAAGCTCGTCGATAACGGGCGCGCGCATGGCATAAGCCCAGTCGGCGAAAAAGGTGGTGCCCGGAACCGCTTCCCAGCGCATGCTGAGCGCCGGCGTCGCGCCGCTATGGGAGACGGCGGAATAATCGTGCCCGGCTGCCGGAGTGTTAAAGCGCGGCGCCGCATTTGGAACGCCCTCGGAGCGGACATGGTCGAACCTGATGCCGGGTGTCACCTTGAAGGTGTCCGTCAGGCTGATTTCGTCCCGGAAAAAGGCCGATATGGTTTCCTGCGTGCCTTCCGGTTTGATCCATGATGCATAGTAGCCATAATTATATTGCGCACTGGTGCGGTTGGCGATGTCGTACATCCACGAGTCCCGGTCGTGGCGCATATATTGCACGCCATAATTGGCGACGTGGGACAATCCGCCCAGTTCGAAATTGGAGGTGTTCTCCGCTTCCAGCTTGAAGTCGGTATATTTCGTATCGTCCTGCATGCCGCCCAGCGATCCGCTGGGCACGAAACCCGGAATGGTCGGGCGGGTCATGTCGAGGCTGGTGGCGGAGAAGCTCGCCATCGCCTTGAAATTCACGAGATCGCTGTCGCCATCATAGGAATATTTCAGCGTCGAGGAGAAGTCCTCCATGTCACGCCAGGCAAGCGCCCTGAGCCGCGCCAGATCGTAACCATAGGTCTTGATGGTGTAGGCGGTGAGACCCAGATCGCCGCGATTGGCGGCAAGCGGGCCGTAATCGGCGGATTTGCCGTAGATGACTGAGGCGCGCAGCTCGTGGCCGTCATAGGCAGCGCCGGCATTGGCGGAAAAGGAGGTGATCTTGTCGTTTGAGGCGTCATAGACCTGTCCGCCGCCGACGCGCACATTGTCGCTCTTGCGCCAGATCACCGAGGCAAGCCCGTCATAGGTCACGGGGCCGCCGAAATCCGATTTGCCGTAAATGGCCGCCGATCCGAGCTGCTGCCTGTTGGCCGACTGATAGCTCGTCTTGCCCCAGGCGCCGAAGGTCTGTCCCGGTTTCAGCATGTCGGAGGCCGTCTTGCTTTCCATGATGACGGTGCCGCCGAAACCACCATTGCCATAACGAACGGATGTCGCGCCTTTCTGGATTTCCACGCGTTTGAGAAGTTCCGGATCGATGAAGACCGTGCCCTGATCGTAGCGCTCGAAGTTCTTCGGGGCGCCGTCGAGCAGAAGTCGCACGTCGGACTGGCGGGCGAAGCCGCGAATGGCGGTGGATTGGCCCTGCAATCGCACGCCGCCGCTGGAACTCACACCGGGCGTTTTCTGGAGAAGTTGCGGCAGGGAGGTGGCTTGCGCCGCCTCGATGGTAGCCTGATCGATCTCGACAACGCTAGGCGCGTCGCCGTTGAACACACGTCCACCCTTGAGCGTGATCGGCTCGAGAAGTGTCCCGTCGCCGTTTCCGGCCGTTGTGGCCGCCCGGCTCGCCATTTCCATCCGGACGGTTTTTTCACCGATGAACTGATAACGGATGCCGGTTCCGGAAAGCAGTCGCTCCAGCGCCTCAGCCGGGGTCATGGTGCCCGAAACAGGGGCGCTTTTGAGGCCCCTTGCAACGGAAGCGTCATAGACCATCTGCAGGCCGGACTGGCTGGCGAGACGATTGAGCGCGGTCGCCATATTGCCGGCGGGCAGATTGATCGCGATCCTCTGCGTTTGCTGTGCCAGAGCCGATACGGGAATGGCTGCCACCGCTGCACTCGCAAGCAAAACGGACAATAGCGAAATGCGGGTCCTGTGGCGGAAAGTCGGTTCTGGTCTTGTCATGGCGGGCACCTCTCCGGGGCAGCAAATAGTGTTCTGCTCCACGAACGAACGGCCCTTCGTTTCAGGGACACCCTCACCAAAAAAAATTCATTCAATAAAGAACCGTCAGATAGGGACCGGCCCTGACGGCGCCGATTTCAAGGGCGGCAGCCAGATCGGCGAGAGCGGCGCTCGGATTGGAAAGATCGAAATTGCCCGACAGCCGTTTTTTCCGAAGGCTCTCCCGGGTCACGACGATGCGGCCGGGGAGATAACGCTCAAAGGTTTCCACCACCTCGGCAAGCGGCTTGTCCTCGAAGATGAAGCGGCCGTTGCGCCAGGCGGCGATGGAGGCGGGATCGACGGTCTCGATGCTGCCCATCTTGCCGTCGGAGGCATAATCCACGCGCTGGTTTTCATTCAGCCGGCCGCTCTGGCCTCGCTTGCCTGTCTCCACGGAGACGCTGTGTTCCAGCACCGTCACGCTCGTCGCCTCGCTGCGCATATCCACGTCGAAGGCGGTGCCGAGCGCAGTGGTCGTGCCGCCCGCCGCCTCGACTGAAAAGGGCCTCGCCGCATCGGGCGCGACTTCAATGAAGATTTCCCCGCGCAGCAGCAAGACGCGCCGCTCCTTTGCGGAGAAACGCAGCGCGATGGCGGAATGTGCGTTCAGGGTAATGGTCGAACCGTCCGGCGTGGTGACGACCTGCCGTTCCGCCGTGCCGGACATATGGTCGGCACGCAGACGCATGGGCATATCCGCCAGATAAAAGCCGGCAAGCAGCGAGACGCCGGCAATTGCCGCTGCTGCCGCCTTGCCTTTGCCGCCGCCGCGCTTGCGTGTCGCCTTCATCAGAAACGCCTGGTCGCCCGCGAGAAGAGCACCGGCGTCGCCCATCAGACATCGGACACGCTCATAGGCCTTTGCATGCTTCTCATCCGCAGCCAGCCAGGCGTCGAGATCCGCCGCAAGTGCCGCGTCGTCCGGTCTTTCACGCTTATGCAGAAACCAGTCGACAGCTTCCTCGCGCAGCATGGAGGCGTTTTTTGCAAGCCCGGTCACAGCGTTTCCTCCAGGCATTCCAGGCAATGGAGATAGGCTTTGCGAAGATGGCGGTCGACCATGTTCTTGCTGATGCCGCTTCTCTCGGCGATCTCGAGCGAATTCAGATTTCCGATGCTGCTGGCAAGAAAGACCTGCCGGCGCTGCAACGACATGCCCATCACGGCGCGTCGCAATACCTTCAGCCGATGCTCCCTGTCGGCGAGGCTGTCCGCATCGCTGACGGGTTGCGGAGCGGCAAGCGCTTCCTCCATGCTGCCGGAAAACAGCCTGCGCTCGAATTGTTCGCGACGAAGGCGATCAATGCCGAGATTGGCGCAGGCGCGGATCAGGAAGGCGCGGATGAGCGAGGTATTTTCGGGAAGCCGGGGTTTACCGGTCAAGCGCAGATAAAGATCGTGGACGATCTCCTGCGAGATGGCGGTGGTGTGCCCACGCCGGTTCATGGCCTTGCACAACTCGTCATAATAGAGCTGTACGGCATCATCGATGAGTGCGCGTGACGTGGGCTTGCTCCACATGCGGCGGGTTCCCGGTCGGAAGGATTGAGCGATCCCGGGCTCAATAGGTGAAAAATCACCCGAAGGCAAGAAACATGACTAATTTTATCATGTATTTTGCCGTCAATAAAAGCGCTATGGCCGGTGCATGGTGCCGGCCTTTATCAGGTGGCCGCTCTGGCGAAGATCACCGTCTGGATCAGGCCCTGTTTCTTGTGATTTGCGATGGTGATCGTGCCGCCGAAACGCTCGATGATTTCCTTGGCAATGGCAAGGCCCAGCCCGACGCCGGGGATCGATTTGCGCCGCGCGAGGTCCACCCGGAAGAAGGGTTCGAAAACCCGGCCGATCAGCTCCTGCGGAATGCCGGGGCCTTCATCACGGATCGTCACGACGATCTCGTTTTCATCTTCGGTCAGGTCAATATGTGCCTTTTTCCCATGGGTGACGGCGTTGAGCACGAGGTTGCGCAAGGCCCTTTTGAGCGCGAGCGGCGCAGCCTTGATCGTCATGGCCGTCTCCGGCGCGGTAAAGTCAAGCGCACCGGCATGGCCGAGATCGGAAAGGTCCCTGACGATTTCGCCAAGCAGCGCGCCGATATCGATTGTCTGGACGGTATCCTGGTTCACCTCCTCGCGCACCAGCATGATGGCGCTGTCGGCGATAGCGTCCAGTTCTTCCAGGTCCGCCAGCCATTTGGCCCGCTCCTCGTCGCTTTCGATGAATTCTGCCCTCAGCCGCATGCGGGTCATCGGCGTTCTGAGATCATGGCCGGCGGCGGCGACAAGGCGCATCCGGCTTTCCATCGCCGCCTTCAGGCGCGTGGCGAGTTCGTTCAGCGCCCGTGCCGTGGCGCGGATTTCGCCCGGTCCTGTTTCCGGCAGGCGTGGCAACGAACCATCCGGCCCGATGCTGGCCGCCGCATTTTCCAGCATGTCGAGCGGCCGGGTAATCTTGCTGGCGGCAAAGATCGAAACCGCAGCACTGCCGAGAATGATGAGACCAATCCACATGCCGAAGACCTTCCAGCCGCCGGGTGGCGGACCAATATGTGGAATTTCCGCGACCAGCCATCCGCCTTTTTCAAGCGCGATGGCCGCGACCGGCGCGGGGTTTCCCGGCATGCGAACGACGATTGCGGCGCGGGGTTCTCCGACACGGGTGAGCGCCTTTTCCAGAAACTCCGAAAGCATGCCGTCCGGGTCACCTGTCGGCGGCCGTTGTTCGATGCGAAAATAGCCGGGTTGTTGCAGGGTCGGGTCGCGCTCGGCCATCGTCACGGCAAAGGCAAGACTGCGCGCCAGGGGCTCGATGGTGGCGTCGGGCGGCGGCGGCCGCAATGTCCGGTCGGCCACCACGGTCGCAAGTGCGATGACCGCAATAATGGAGGCAATCAGGAGGGCCGCGATGCGGTTGCGGAGCGAGTTCATCGCTGCACCGGCAGGGTTCTGACCTGCACCGTCATCTGGTAACCGCCATTGCGCACCGTCTTGAAGATCGGGGTGTCAGTGTCGGCGTCCAGCTTTTTGCGCAACCGGCTCATCAGCACGTCGATGGAGCGGTCGAAAGGTCCCCGGTCCTTGCCCTGCGTCAGGTCCAGAAGCTGGTCGCGGGAGAGAAGCCGGCCGGGCCTGTCCAGAAAGACTTTCAGCAGATCGAATTCCGCTCCGGTCAGCTCGATCTTCCCGCCGCCGGCACGGATGACGGAGCGCTGCTCCGGATCGGCGGTAAACTGCGCAAAACCATAGGCGGGAGATGCGGTGCGCGGAGCCTCCTGCGGTGTCGCACGGCGCAGCACCGCCTTGATGCGCGCTGTCAGTTCGCGTGGGTTGAAGGGTTTACCGAGATAGTCGTCGGCGCCGATTTCCAGCCCGACGATCCGGTCCACATCTTCCTTGAGCGCGGTCAAAAGAATGACCGGCGTGCGCGGTCGGCGTCCCTGCAGGTCGCGGCAGATATCGAGGCCCGAGCCATCCGGCAACATCACGTCGAGCACGATGAGATCGGGATCGGAGCTTGCGATCTTTTCCTCGAATTCGCGCCTGTCGGCGGCCATAGAGACGCGAAATCCCTGCGAGCCGAGATATTTCGCCAGCAATGTGCGTATTTCCGGATCGTCATCAACGATCAATACATGTGTAACCGAAACCGTCGTCATATCGTCCAACCTTTTGATGCCACTATACATAAGCGGCGCAGGGACGCGGCGGTTTTTTTGCAACGAAAGCTTTCTGGGGCCGGTCTGGCAACATTCGGTTACAAATAGGCCCGCTGCGGAAGACGATCAGAAACATTCGGACCAAAGCCGGAAACCCGGCGCTCCTATCGTCCTTTCATGTTGGAAAACGGAAGGAAGGTAAGATGAGAAACTCGCTACTGGCCACCGCCGTCATCGCGACAGCAATTCTGGGTGGTTCCGCTGCCTCGCAGGCCGAGGAGCAGAATGCGCCGGCACCACAGGCAGCCGGGCAGGCCACGCCGCCCGCCGGCGCTGATCTCGGCCCCGATCGCGCGCCGCCGCCCCATATCGGTAGAATGCCGCGGCCTGGTGTTCTGGGACTGGCAACGAAACTTTCGGCAGCCGAAATCTATCTCGGGGTCACGCCGGAACAGCTCGGCCCGTGGCGGGCCTATGCCACGGCGCTGATCGATCTCGTTTCGCCCGGTGCGGATCGCAATCCGCCACCGCCGCAGGGTGCGGAACCGCGTCTTGCCGGCGAGGAACTGGCCGGCATCATGGTGAAGAAGGCTGAGCAGGCGAAGGCATTGCAGGATGCGGTGGCTGCGCTGAAGCCGAAACTTTCACCGCAGCAGGTGCTGAAACTGGCCGAACTCGAGCGCGCCTTGATGCCACCACCTCCGCCTCCGCACCATGGGCCCGGGCAGGACGGTCGTTTCGGACCGCCGCAAGGCGGCAGAATGCCGCCGGTTCCGCAGGCAGAGCGGGGCTGACGCCACCATTCGCAGTTTCCTCCTTTAATCTGCCCCCCAGTAGAGGAGGAAATCAGCCGGCAACGGCTGTAGCCGGGGGATCGCACGCCTGCGATCCCCCGCGTGATTTTCAAGCGGGAAGACGATGATGAGATATTTCTATGTGGTGCTGGCAACGGTCTTCGGCCTGAGCTTCGTCTGGTCGGTCGCCCTGGCCAAAGAACGGGCGGTGGAAACGCCGACGGTGAAATCGCGGCAGGAGGAAAAGCGGCAACATTCCGTCTGCAAGATGGAACAGCGTGAGAAGACGGGCTCCAGGCTTCTTCGTAACACCTGCCGCAAGGATGCCGTGGAAAAGCCGCTGGCGCCCATAACCGGCCGGACAGGACGTTAAAATGAAAACGGCTCGGAAGGCAGGCGTTTTGCTGGCGATTACGGCCCTGGCTGCAGGCGGGTTCTGGCTGTCCTCGCAATATACGCGTGCGGCCACGCCCGGCTACATCACCGCTCCGGTGACACGCGGGGATATAGAGCAGACGGTTCTGGCAACCGGAACGCTGAAGCCCGTTCGGCTCGTCGCCGTCGGCGCGCAGGCTTCCGGCCGCATTACCGCGGTCAGGGTCGCGCTGGGAGACACGGTCAAGGCGGGCGATCTCGTCGCCGAGATCGATTCCGTCACCCAGACGAACAGCCTGCGGACCGCGCAGGCGGCGCTTGCCAATGTGAAGGCGCAGCGGGTGGAGAAACAGGCAACCCTTGTTCTCAACCGCCAGAGCCTTGCCCGCCAGCAGGAAATGGTTTCCAAGAATGCCGCCTCCCGCGCCGATTTCGAAAGCGCCACCGCGGCACTCGCCGTCACCGAGGCGCAGATACAATCCATCGACGCCCAGATCGAGGAGGCGCAGGTCGCGGTTGAAACCGCCGAGGCCAATCTTGGCTATACGAAGATCACCGCGCCCATCGAAGGCACGGTTCTTTCGATCGTCAGCCAGGAGGGGCAGACCGTCAATGCCACGCAATCCGCACCGACCATCGTGATCCTTGGCCAGCTGGACCGGATGACGGTGCGTACGGAGATTTCCGAAGCGGATGTGACGCGGGTGAAGCCGGATCTTCCGGTCTATTTCACGGTGCTCGGCGAGCCGCAGCAGCGTTACGATGCGACGCTTTCCTCGATAGAGCCGGCGCCTGAATCGGTGCGCAGCGATTCCAGCTTCAGTTCCTCGACCTCCTCCACATCGACCACATCGTCTTCCAGCACCTCATCGTCGGAGGCGATCTATTATAATGGCGTGTTCGAGGTGCCCAATCCGGAAGGCAAGCTGCGCACCTACATGACGGCGGAGGTTCATATCCTTCTCGGTGAAGCGAAGGACGTTCTGACAGTTCCCGCCGCAGCCCTCGGTAACGTGGACGCAAACGGCGATTATTCGGTGCGCGTGGTGGCTGCGGATAGCAGGATTTCCGAGCGCAAGGTCAAGGTCGGACTGAACAACAAGGTTACGGCTGAAATTCGCTCCGGCCTTGCCGAGAACGAGCGCGTTGTGACCGGCGAGCGTTCCGCCGACATCGCCACGAACGCCATGCCGGGGCCCGGCGGGCCGCCGATGGGGCTTTGAACCATGGCTGATCCCTTGATCACTCTCAAATCCGTGCGGCGGGACTATCCCTCCGGTGAAGGCACGATCAGCGTGCTGAAGAACATCGACCTCACCATCGAGGCCGGCGAGATGGTGGCGATCGTCGGCGCGTCCGGTTCCGGCAAGTCGACGCTGATGAATATTCTCGGCTGCCTCGACCGGCCGACCTCGGGAAGCTACAGCATCAGGGGCCGGGAAACGGCGCATCTCGATGCCGATGAATTGTCGGCGCTCCGACGCGAAAATCTCGGCTTCATCTTCCAGCGTTACCATCTGCTGGCCGAATTGACAGCGCTCGGCAATGTCGAGATACCGGCGATCTATGCCGGCAAGTCGCAGGGTGAGCGCAGGAGCAATGCCGCAAGGCTGCTCGGCCGCCTTGGCATGGCGGAACGCCTCGATCACCGTCCCGGCCAGCTTTCCGGTGGCCAGCAGCAGCGTGTCTCCATCGCCCGCGCCCTCATGAACGATGCCGAGGTCATCCTTGCCGATGAGCCGACCGGCGCGCTCGACAGCGCGAGCGGCGACGAGGTGCTGCGCATTCTCGACGAGCTGCATGCCGAAGGCCGCACCGTCATCATCGTCACCCATGACATGTCGATTGCCAGACGCGCGGGGCGGATCATCGAAATAAGCGACGGCGCCATCGTTTCGGACCGGAAGGCGGATGCATTGGCGATATTGCCGGAGGAGGCTAGATCCGCCGCCGTTTCCGGCCGGGCTTCAAGTTTATCTGGCGTCGTTTCCTCGCTGCGGGAAGCCTTGCTCATGGCGCTTCTGTCGATGCGGGCGCACAAGCTGCGCACTTTCCTGACCATGCTCGGCATCATCATCGGCATCGCCTCGGTCATCAGCGTCGTGGCGCTGGGGCAGGGGTCGCAGCAGCGCGTGCTGCAGAATATTTCAAGCCTCGGCACCAACACGCTTGAAATCTTCGCGGGCAAGGATTTCGGCGACATCAGGTCGGGCAAGATCACCACGCTGGTCGTCTCCGATGCCGATGCGCTCGCCAAGCAATCCTATGTCGCGGCGGTTACGCCGACGGTGTCGACCTCCAGCACGGTGCGTTTCGGTGCGAAGGAAGCGAATGCGCTCGTCAACGGTGTCAGCGAGCGTTATTTCGTCGCCAAGGGCACCAAGCTGTCGCAGGGCCGCTTCTTCGACGCGGCAAGCGTCGCGCAGAAGGCGCAGGAGGTGGTGATCGACGAAAATACCCGCAAATCGCTGTTTGCGGATTTCAGCGGCAGTCCCGTTGGCCAGGTCATCCTCATCGGCAAGGTGCCGGCCCGCATCGTGGGCGTTACACAGGCGCAGCAGGGCGGTTTCGGTTCAAGCCAGAACCTGTCGCTGTATCTGCCCTATACCGCCGTCCAGTCGCGTTTCCTCGGCAGCCTGTCGCTGCGCAGCATCACCGTGCAGGTGAGCGACGATACCGATGCCGCCATTGCCGAACAGGCGGTGACCGCGCTCCTGACCCAGCGGCACGGCACGCGGGATTTCTACATTCTTAATACCGATGATATTCGCCAGACGATTACCAGCACCACGCAGACCCTGACGCTCCTGATCGCGGCGATTGCGGTGATTTCGCTTCTGGTGGGCGGCATCGGGGTGATGAACATCATGCTCGTTTCCGTCTCCGAGCGCGTGTCGGAAATTGGCGTGCGCATGGCGGTGGGCGCGCGGCGCGCCGATATTCTGCGGCAGTTCCTGATCGAGGCGGTGCTGGTCTGCATCATCGGCGGCACTCTCGGAGTGCTGAGCAGTCTCGGTTTCGGCCTGCTCTTTTCCGCCTTCAGCGGCAATTTCGCAATGGTCTATTCCACGACGCCCATTGTTGCCGCCTTCGTCTGTTCGACGCTGATCGGCGTTGTTTTCGGTTACCTGCCGGCGCGCAACGCCTCTAAACTCGATCCCGTTGCGGCACTGTCGGCGGGGTAATGCCCGCCGCTTTCCTTCACGCCTTGTTTTTTTCGATGAAGCGGATGGCGTCGCCGACTGTCAGGATCGTATTGGCGGCGGAATCGGGAATTTCCACGCCGAATTCTTCCTCAATTTCCATGACGACCTGAACGACTTCGAGGGAATCGGCACCGAGATCGTCAGCAAAATTGGCCTCTTCGACAACCGTGGCGGGATCTGCACCCAGCTGGTCGACGATGATTTTTTTGATACGGTCTGCGATGGTGGACATGGTGGGACTCCGCGAAAGTTGCTTGCCGCCGAACTACCCGATTCCTATTTGCGCCGAAGTTTCCCGCAAAAACCGAAGCCGGTTTTCCAATGGGCGTGGTGCATAGAGTCATAAGGTCAAAACATCGATGACATCCGGACGTAGCACGCCTTTGGCAGCGGCGAAAGAGCGTCGGATATCGGTAAATGCCCTGTCTAAATATGGGGCGTTTGGCGCGTTGACCAGTTTGTGACTGGAAGCGATGAACCGCTGCGGGTTAAAGCTCGTTTTCGTGGAAGAATATTGTTCAGTCCCGTCGAGCATCAACGCCAATGGCCCACTCATCCCCGGAACGCTTCATATTGCTGGATGGCATCAGGGGTGTGGCTGCCCTCTTCATCGTGCATCGCCATGCCGAGGCATTGTTCGGGAAAAGCACGGCGTCGAGTTATCTTGCGGTGGACCTGTTCTTCGCACTCAGCGGTTTCGTGCTGGCGCATGCCTATAGCATGAAACTGCGCGAGCGGACGATAACGCCCGGCTTTTTCATGAAGGCGCGCCTTGCCCGGCTCTACCCGCTCTATGGGCTGGCCCTGGCCCTGATGGCGGCCTATTTCATCTGTCTTTATATTCTGGGCCTGCCGACGCCGATCGACGATCTTCATCGCCTTATTGATCCCGGCGAATTGGCCTTCGCTCTGGTCACGGGGCTGCTGTTTCTTCCCGCACCCTTCACGCTGACACTGAACGGGGCATTGTTTCTCGTCAGCCCGGCATGGTCGCTATTCAACGAGCTGGTGGTGAATGCGGTTTATGCCCGTTGGGGTATCAGGGCGACGACGAAACAGACAATCATGATACTGGCCTTGAGCGCCATTGTGCTTACGGTCGCGGCGGCCGAATTCGGCCGGCTGCATGCGGGTTTTCGCTGGAACGAAATGTATGCCGGCATGGGACGGGTGTTCTTTTCGTTTTTTGCAGGTGTGCTGATTTACCGGTTTCGCAATCGCTTGCCGGAATTGAAACCAATCCGGGCCGTGCTTTGCCTTGCGCTGGTCTGCGTCGTCCTCGCTGTCCCGGTCTCGCGTGAGCTGCGGCCGTTTTTCGATCTCACGATCGTTCTGTTCGTCTGGCCGCTACTGTTGTTCGTGGCCAGCAAGACGGTTCCGGGCCGTTGGACCGGCGTGCTGTCAGGATTTCTCGGAACGGCGTCCTATGCGGTTTATGTGCTGCATATTCCGCTTCTGGCCTGGACGGAATTTCTGGTCCCGGGTGTCCACGGCGAAAATATCGCCTTGCCAGCCGGTATCGTTTTCCTGATCGCAACCACGTTTCTCTCATGGTACCTGACGGTCCATTACGATCAGCCGCTCCAGAAATGGTTGAAGACACGCCTGAAAAAGCGCGCCGAGATCAGGCAGCCAGTGTAGCGGTAAGTGGCGAAGCTCAATAATGGGCGAAGATCGGAGCCGTCAGGACAAAGGCCGCGACGAGGCTGATGATCGTCAGTTTTGCGGCGCGCATGCGGCGCATTCTACGGCCGCTCCAGTCATACGTCATACTCACCCTCCACGCAGACGCAACCCCCGGGACATGATGTCCTGTCGATTTAGTGTCTCCTGATATATCCAATTTGCCAAGCCGTTATTTTCATCGGTGATTTTGATGGTTATTAAATCTGGTGGACTGGGCTAATTGTCGGCGGAGCCTCAGGGGAAAAGCCGAATGAGTTGATTATCTTTCAGTTTCAGTCGGCTGCCCTCGTCAGAGGAGATGCAGCTTTCAATGTTTCGGCGCAAATCTTCGGGAACAACAGGGCCTCCGGCCTTCAACAGCTTATCGCCCATCGAAAAGAGAATGCCGAACTGGGCTTCGCATTCTGATGAGGTCATCAGCTGCGGCAGCGCCGAAACAACGTTCGGCGCAACAATTTTATCGGTATCGTACAGGGTGACGAGATACCATGTCAGGAACAGCCCAAGCCAAAGGCCGGTGCTGACCATGATGTATTCACGCATCTGTGGTCTCCCTTAATGCCGGTAAAGCAGTGGGAGGCCCTGGATTGCATAACGGGGGAGCGGTTTCCATGGTTTGATCCGGTCGTGCTTCTGGATGCCGAACAGGAAACGCATTTCTTTCGTCAGTTCCACAGGATCGGTCAGGCCGTCCTGATACAATTCGATTATCTTGCGGGCTGCCCTGGTGTGAAGTTTCTCGTCATTATCCTCGTCACGGCAATTGAAGCCGACATTTTCGAGGACCGATTGAAGCATTTTGAGATCCTGAGAAGAGATCAGGCAGCTATGGGATGCGGAAGACATTGAATCCTCCTTTCTTGTGAGATCAGAAAAGCCGGAGCGTCGCGCGTTCCTTTAAAAGGCTGCACGGGGACGCTCCAACATTTTGAAACGATGCCGGCACGGTTCGTGACCGATGCCGGTTTTCGGGCCGATGCCTTCGGCGTGCCCTGATAAATTACAAGGGCGGCCGGTCCATCGAAAGCATGTGTAAAACGGGCCTGGAAGCGGCAATCAGCCTCAAGACGGCAACGCCCTTTAAAATTGCCGCCAATAAAAGGTGCGCTCTTTGCACGGAATACGCAAGTTAATTCCGTCGTCAGCGGTGGTATTGAGCAGGTTTCGGTACGGCCTTTAAAGACAACAAAAAAGGCCGGGGCAATATTGCACCGACCTTCCTCATATCGCTCTTAACACCAGTGCCAGTACATCCGTGGTCAAAAGTCCAGAGCGACTAAAACAACTGCGAACGACAATTTCATTTGCGCTCACCAGCAGCTGCTACATTCTTTATATAGACGGGCAATGTGGCCAAAACAAGTCCGTATACGAGGAGATGTTTCGTCGCCGGCACCTGTCAGCGACCGGCTTCGACCTTGCCCTATTTCTTTTTGCCATCCGCTGTCGTGGCGTTTGCGAACTTGACCTGCGAACCCGCTGGCGCTGCTGCTGCGGCCTTGGTCTTGTCCTTCTTCGGCTTGCGGATTTCCTTGTTGCTGCGTACTTGACCCTTGGCCATGGTGTCCTCCTCATATTGAACTGTTATTGGATGCGGTCCGTGCATTGATCGCTCGCCGCAGACCGATTGCGGCAAGCGGCTTTATCGTCACGGGGAAGGTGGTCCAGACAGTGGATTTTTCTCCACGGCCGGGTTGGTCAGGCGGATACGCCCTGCAGAGAGGAGGCTTCGCGCCATGCGGGTCTGACGGCTGAAATCCGGAAAGGCCGAAAAGCCTGTAGATTCTCCGTGATAGTAGTCCACGCGCTCAGCCGTTTCTTCGGCCTTGCCCAGGAGAAGAGGCAACGAGGCGTTTTCCCGGTAGCCCGCGCCACCGGTGCGGACGAGGTTGCGTGAGAGGCTTGATGAATAAAACTCGGAAGACATCTCATCCTTCTCTCGTTCGGGGCGAGGACACTCAGCCCTCAATCATCAGCGTCGTTCAGCGGATTGCTGACCACGCGAAGCCTGCGCCTGTTATGTATCAGGTTCAAGAAGTTTCTGCGGTCGGCCACGTCAAAAAACGCAGCCGGATCATTTTTTCGCGGAGGGCTTTTTCGGGCGTGCGGGCACAGGGGCGACGATGGTCGCTTCCTGTGCTTCGCGAAGCTGGCGAAGGCGTTCCGTCTTGCGGGCGCGCTGGGCGGACTCGGCATTGATAATCTGCTTTGCCGCGCTGTCCGTCAGCGATGCCTTGTCCTGCGCGGATAATTTGCCGGGTTTGAAAAAGGCTTCTTTTGTCGCAGCCATTGGCATTCTCCTTTGCGCAAGCGCTGTTTTGACGGTTAGCGGGCGCGGGCGACCTTCTTGGGGGAGGGAAGCAGTCCCTCGCGCTGCAATTTCTTCTTCGCCATCTTGCGGTGGCGGCGCACGGCTTCAGCTTCCTCACGGATGCGCTTTTCCGAAGGCTTTTCGTAGGATTCACGCGCGCGCATTTCGCGGAAGATACCTTCGCGCTGCATTCTCTTCTTCAGGACGCGAAGGGCCTGTTCAACATTGTTATCTCGGACGAGTACCTGCAAAATATCTCCTTAACGCAGCCACCGCTGCTATTTTCTGATCTTGATCGTATTGGTGTTGATCCAGCTCGATCCCGGCGCACGGGGTGCTGAATTCTCCACATCTCGGGCCCGCGATGACGAGGAAGCCGCATCAATTTCGTCGAGCGCTATATTCCGTTCGAAATTCTCGTGCTGGAAACGCACCCTGAACCGAACCAGGCCCTGTGTTTCCGGCAGAACCGCTATGATCCGGCCGGCGCCGCTTGGCTGGCTGGCGCCAAGGACGCCTGCCTTCAAAACGATCGCATCGCCAGATCGGTATAGATTTTTGCGCATGAGGGCCTCCCATGGCCAAAAAACAAAAGGCCGGGCTTAACCCGACCTCTCACAATCACTCGAACCTGCAGCCAGTACATCCGTGGTCTGCGGGGTCAAATGACAAATATCAAGCTGCCTGAAGGTTATCGGCGGAGCTCTTGCCGGACTTGCGGTCCTGGACGATATCGTAGGTGATCTTCTGACCGTCGTTCAGCGAACGCATGCCTGCGCGCTCAACAGCAGAGATGTGAACGAAAACGTCCGTGCCGCCGTTGTCAGGCTGAATGAAGCCGAAGCCCTTGGTGGCGTTGAACCACTTTACAGTACCAGTGTTCATAACGATTTCCTTTCGTAGCAATCGTTGTGGTTCCCGCGATACCTTGCGGGATTAGATCGATTATTTGAGAGGAAATCCGACGGGAACATAAGTGTCCCAGGAGCGACGTCACAAGCAATGGTCGATCTGGTGAATATAGGCTCAATTTTTGATTTTGCAATGGGCCCGGTGCAGGAAATGCCCCAGTCCACGACGATCCTCCACATAAACCATTGTTCCAGCGGTATTTTTCACGGTTTTCCGCGTTCTCGCCATCTCTACCTTCCATCAGCCTGCGCCGGGAGAAATGTCCTTGGCGTTGTCCTCCGGCAGGCTACCCGCTCCCGGCGTCTTGTCATAATCAGTCAATGACGGCTTGGCGTGCGGGCCGGCTGGCGGAATATCATTTGCTTTCGACGGTCCCTTGTCCTTGGTTTTCAGCTTTTTTTTCTGCTTCGTCATGGAGCGTTCTCCTTCAGCCGTGAAAACGCGCGAAAAGAGGACGAGGTTCCATGGTCGCGCCGGCTGCGGCGCGGTTCTCGCCGTCAGCGGCGGGAACGCGGTTTTTTCTCCTGCCTGTTCATGTCGCGGCCTACCCATTTGAAGAAAAGGATAAGGCTGGCGCCGATGATGATGAGCGGAACGAGTGATTGAAGACTGGACATGGTTAACTCTTTCTTCCCCCGGCCGTCACCTTAGCGGGAGGGAAGAAGCGCGTAATCTGTGGAATGTCGTCCGTTCTTTTGGCAGTTGCGGCGCGCGGGCCAGAATCGGATGGGCCGCACGCCGCAAATCTCTAGAGGGGCAGGGATTTCACCGCCGCCGCGCCGCCTTCGCGGGCGCTTTTCAGCGCCGCGACACCCGTCAGGACCGACATGGCGCCGGCGCGTGAACCGGCCCTCTGGCGCAGACGGTCATTCGAGCCGGGTTTGAAGATCATGTCGCGCATGCGGTTATCGCCGCCATAATGGCCGCCCGGCTCATGCGGCACCCAGATATGCTCGACCCCGCCGCCGAAGCTTTTGACCAGCAGGATTTCATCGGCCGGCGGTTCCGTCCATGGCTGCTTTTCATATTGGCGCATCTCGATGCGGCCCTTGTGGCCGTTAAAGGCGATGTGATGGCCCTCGATCGGCATATAGGTGTTGAGTGAATAGGATACCTGCACGCCGCTCGCATAACGGATCGAGGCGCTCATCGTATCGGGGATATCGATCTCCTCGCGGAAGACGCAGGCATCGCGCATATAACCGTCAATGCTCGAAGGATCCTCGTAAAGCGCATCGAGGAAAGGATCGGCGCCGAGATCCATGAAATAATCGCACTCATCCTTGTGCGGACAGGTGCGACAGCGCGTTCCACGGAACGGACCGTTCTTGCCATAATGCAGCAATTGTCCGAACCCCTTTACCTCGACGGGGTCGGAATCCAGATACCAGTTCAGAAGATCGAAATGATGGGTCGCCTTGTGCACGAAGAGGCTGCCGGAATGTTCGGTGAAGGCGTGCCAGCGGCGGAAATAATCTGCGCCGTGGTGATTATCCAGATACCAGTGGAAGTCGACGGAGGTAACGGTGCCGATTGCGCCGTCGTCTATCAGCTCCTTGATGCGTGCCGCCGTCGGCGAAAAACGGTAATTGAAGGAAACATCGACGCGGCGGCCGCTTTTGGCTTCCGCCGCGCGGATGCGGTCGATCTTTTCCGGGGTGGTGGTCATCGGCTTTTCACTGATGACATCGGCGCCGCCTTCGAGCGCCCGGATGATGATGTCGTCATGGGTGTCATCAGGTGTACAGACGATTACCAGTTCCGGGCGTTGCTCCACCATCATCCGGTCGAAATCATCGTAAAGCGGTGCGCTCGATCCCATCATGGCGCGGGCGCGCTCGGCGCGCATCAGGTTCAGGTCGCAAATGCCGACCAGCTCGACATAATCGCTCCAGCCAGCCAGAAGCTCGCGGCCCCACATGGTGGTGCCGCGATTGCCGGTGCCGACCAGCGCATAGCGTTTGCGTTTCACCCTTTCAGGCATTGTCTCTCTCCCGGATATCTCAACAAACAGTCTTGAAACGCTCGACCACTGTGGCGAGAACCTCGTCCATCGGCCGCGCCTGCCAGCGATGCGAAAAGATTTCCACTTCCTGCGGGCCGTGGAAGCCGGCGGCCTCGATCATGGCGCGAAATGCCTTCAGGTCAATCACGCCGTCGCCCATCATGCCGCGATCGTTGAGCGGATCGGTGGTCGGCACCAGCCAGTCGCAGATGTGGTGGGCGAGAATTTGCCCGTTCCTGCCGGCGCGCGCCACCTGTTCCTCCAGTTCCGGATCCCACCAGACATGGTAGACATCGATGGCGACGCCGGTTCCAGACCCCAGCCGGTCGCAGAGATCGAGCGATTGCTTCAGCGTGTTGAAGCAGGCGCGGTCGGCGGCATAAAAGGGATGCAGCGGCTCGATGGCGAGCGGTACGCCGGCGGCCCGCGCATAGGGAAGAAGTTCGGCCATGCCGTCTTCCACCATCTGCCGTGCGCCTTTCAGGTCACGCGAGCCGGCGGGCAGGCCGCCCACAACAAGCACGAGGCAGTCTGCCTTCATGGCGGCGGCCTCATCGACGGCGCGTTTATTGTCTTCTATGGCCCGGCGGCGGCCTTCCGCATCGGGTGCGGGGAAAAAGCCGCCACGGCAATGACCGCTGAGGCGCAGGCCGTTCTGCTCGACGATGCGGGCGGCTTCCGTAAGACCAACGCCATGGACCTGCTCGCGCCAGGGCGAGATGACGGTGATGCCGTGGGCAAGGCAGGCATCGACGATGGCGCCGAAATCGCCGCCTTGCCGCACGGTGGCGAAATTGATGGAAAGGCCTTCAAGGCTCATATCGATATCTCCCCTAGTTCTGCTGCCTCAGCCAATGCCCCGGACCGAAAGAAACGCCTTCATGCGGTGCGTTGCGAGATCCGGTTCGGCGAGCACATTGGCCTTGTCCGCCAGCCGGAAAAGCTCGGCGAAATGCTGCGTGGAGCGGGTGCTTTCCTGCCCGCCGACCATGGTGAAATGGTCCTGCAACCCGTTGAGATAGGCGAGGAACACCACGCCGGTCTTGTAGAAGCGGGTCGGTGCCTTGAAGATATGGCGCGATAGCGCCACCGTCGGCTCGAGAATATCGAAAAACTCATTGTCCGCACCACGCTTCAGGCTGGCGAGCGCCTTGGATGCCGCCGGTGCGATGGCGTCGAAAATGCCGAGCAGCGCATCCGAATGGCCCTTCTCGTCACCGGCGATCAGTTCGGCATAGTTGAAATCGTCACCGGTATACATGCGAACGCCAGCGGGAAGGCGACGGCGCATGACGATTTCCTTTTCCTTGGAGAGAAGCGAAATCTTGATGCCGTCGATCTTGTCTGCATTCTCCTCGATCATGGCAAGGCAGGTTTCCATGGCCTGCATGTGGTCACCGGAACCCCAGTAACCCTCAAGCGCGGGATCGAACATCTCACCCAGCCAGTGGATCACCACTTTCTGGTCGGCATGGGAGAGAACCCGCGCATAGGCCTTGAGATAATCATCCGGGGAACGCGCCGCCGCAGCCAGTGCACGGCTCGCCATCAGGATCACGCGTCCGCCTTCTCCCTGAACAAAATCAAGCTGTTCGAGATAGGAGTCGATAATCTGGTTCAGGTCGTAACCGCCGCCATTCAGATGGTCGGTGCCGACGCCGCAGGCGATCAGCGCATCCTTGCGACTGGCCGCTTCCTTCAGCGAACGGGAAATCAGTTCCTGCGCCTGCGGCCATGCCAGCCCCATGCCGCGCTGGGCCGTATCCATGGCCTCGGCGACACCGAGGCCGAGATCCCAAAGGCGGTGACGGAAACGCAGCGTCGCGTCCCAGTCGATGGCGGGCGTCAGCCATGGGTCATTATCGGCAAGGGGATCGGCCACCACATGGGCGGCGGCGAAGGCGACGCGGTTGAAATCCGCCGCACTGCGTTTCTCAACCGCGACCGGCGTGCCTGATAGTCTGTAGACCTCGATGCTGCGGTCATCCTTCGGAAGCTTGAGTTCGCTCACGTCAGCCTCCTTACGAAATAGCGGGAACGTCGAGCCAGCGGCGTTCCTTCCACGATCTCAGCCCCAGCTCGGCCAGCTGCACGCCCTTTACGCCTTCGATCAGCCCGTAGGGCCACGGCTCGTTGTCCACCAGATGGCGGACGAACATTTCCCACTGCGCCTTGAAGCCATTGTCATAGACGACATTGTCCGGCACTTCCTGCCAGGTCCTGTAGAAATCGATAGTCTGCGGCTGGTCGGGGTTCCACACCGGTTTCGGTGTGTTGGTGCGGTGCTGGGTAAAGCATTTTGTCAGGCCCGCCACCGCCGAACCATGCGTGCCGTCCACCTGGAAGGTCACGAGATCGTCGCGGCGCACACGCACCGCCCATGAGGAGTTGATGTGGGCGATAGCACCGCCTTCCAGCTCGAAGGTGGCATAGGCCGCGTCGTCGGCATCCGCCTTATAGGCTTTGCCCTGCTCATCGAAACGTTCCGGAATATGGGTCGCGCCGAGGCAGCTCACCGATTTCACCGGGCCGAACAGATTGTCGAGCACATAACGCCAGTGGCACAGCATATCGAGAATGATGCCGCCGCCATCTTTCAGACGGTAGTTCCATGAGGGGCGCTGCGCCGGCTGCCAGTCGCCCTCGAAAACCCAGTAGCCGAATTCGCCACGCACCGAGAGGATTTTGCCGAAGAAGCCGCTGTCGCGCAGCATCGCCAGCTTGCGAAGGCCGGGCAGGAACAGCTTGTCCTGCACCACGCCGTGCTTGATGCCGGCGCTTTCGGCCAGCCGCGCAATCGCCAGCGCCTCTTCCATCGTGTCGGAAATCGGCTTTTCGCAATAAACGTTCTTGCCGGCCTTGATGGCTTTCTCCAGCAGGCTGCCGCGCATCTGCGTCGTGCCGGCATCGAAGAACAGCGTATCATCAGGGTTTGCCAATGCGGCGTCGATGTCGGTCGTCCAGCGCGCGACATTGTGCTTTTTCGCGATTTCCTCGATTTTCGCGCCGTTGCGGCCGACCAGAATGGGGTCGAGCATGACCCTCTCGCCGTTCTTCAAAAGCACGCCGCCCTGATCGCGAATGGCGAGAACGGAGCGTACGAGATGCTGGTTGTAACCCATGCGGCCGGTGATGCCGTGCATGATGACGCCGATACGTTTCATGAATTTCCTCCCAAGGCGGCCTCTTCCCGAAAGCCGCTTCCGTCAAACATGGCTATTTGTAACCATTTGGTTATTTGTGGTCGTGAAGGATGCGATCTGTCAAGGTGTTTTTGACAGGAAAAATTCGTGACCTGACGACGGTTGGGTTTTCGTGTTTCCGCCGCGCCGCAAAAGAAAACGACGCGCTTCGCGGGTGCGAATGGCGCGTCGTCGCTGTTGTTAAAGAGGAATTCGGTTTGGCCCGCTCAGACCGGCCGCACTGCAGCAAGCAGGGTATCGACGATATGCTGGCCCCAGCGCTCCAGTTCAGCGGGGTCGGTCAGGTCGCGCTGGAAGATCGTCGACAGCGTGAACCGGTTCGAAAGATAAAAAGCACCGAGCGAAGCGATGGTCAGATAGACGTCGATCGGATCGAGACCGTCGCGGAATTCACCCGCGTCGCTGCCGCGCCGCAGCACGTCCTCAAGCTCCGAAATGAAGTTCGAATGCATCGCCGTAATCGTCGGGGATTGCCTGAGATAGCGGGCTTTATTGAGGTTTTCCGTGGCCAGAATGCTGAGGAATTCCGGATGGTCGAGGAAGTAATGCCAGGTGAAAAGTGCAAGCTCGCGCAAGCCCTCCGAAGGGGCCTTGCGGGCCAGGTCAAGCCGTCTTTCGGTATGGCGGATATGGCGGTAGGCATCTTCCAGAACGGCGAGATAAAGCGCATCCTTGTCGCCGAAATAATGATAGATCATCCGCTTGTTGGTGCCGGCGCGCCGGGCGACGACATCGATTCGCGCCCCTGCCAGCCCCTTGGCGGCCACTTCGCGGCGGGCAGCTTCAAGGATGGCGGCGCGCGTTCTTTCCGGGTTTCGCACCTGTGTGGTGGCACGCTTGCGCTTGGGCGCAGGCGCTTTTTCCGGAGCCGGATCAGGCTGATGGTTTTTCGTCGTTTCTTCCATTTCATCACCCGCTTGACAATGTTGGCGATCAGTGTTCCCATGTAACCAATTAGTTATAAAACGGCAATAGTCGTTTACGCTCATCATCAATTTGGCAGTCAATAGGGAGGAGTTGCCAATGTCCGTGATGCTTCAGAGGAGAACTGTGCTTTCTGCGGGCCTTGCGGCCCTTTCACTTGCAACATTGGGGGGCGGTTCAGCGCAGGCTCAGGCTGCGCGGCTGCGTATGTTGTGGTGGGGGTCGCAGGAGCGCGCGGATCGTACCAACAAGGCCATATCGGCCTATAAGCAGGTCAAGCCCGATCTCGATATCGCCGGTGAATTCGCCGGCTGGAGCGATTATTGGCCGCGCCTTGCCACGCAGGTGGCGGGCCGCAATGCGCCTGACCTGATCCAGATGGATTATCGTTATATCTTCGAATATGGCCGCCGCGGTGCGCTGGCGCCGCTGGACGATTATATCGGCAAGGGCCTGAAGATCGAAGATTTCGGCAAGATGAACATCGATTCCGGCCGGGTCGACGGCAAGCTTTACGGCATCAATCTAGGGGTCAATTCCAGCGCTGTCTTCTTCGACAGGGCCGCCTGGGAAAAATCCGGTGCGACGCCGCCGTCGATCGGCCAGACCTGGGAGGAGTTTGCCGAAAACGCCGCCAAGCTCAGCAAGAACAAGCCGAAGCCCGGTTATTACGCGACGGCCGATGCCAGCGGTGTGGAGCCGAGTTTCGAAAACTGGCTGCGCCAGAACGGCAAATCGCTTTACACGCAGGATGGCGGCATTGGCTTCGATCCGACTGACGCGACCAAATGGTTCACCATGTGGGCGGATCTGCGCAAGAGCGGCGCCTGTGTGCCGGCCGATGTGCAGGCTCTGGACCAGCTCAATATCGAGACGAACCCGCTGACGACAGGCAAGGCGGCGACCGCCTTTGCCCATTCCAACCAGTTCGTGGGTTACCAGGCGCTCAACAAGTCAAAGCTGGCGATCAGCTCCTATCCGAAGAGCAAGAAGGGTGGTCCTTCCGGCCATTACCTGAAACCTTCGATGCTGATCAGCGTCGCCAATGGCAGCGCTGGCATCGAGCAGGCGGTGGGCTTCATCAACTTCCTCGTCGCCGAACCGCAGGGTGTCGATATTCTCGGTGTGGAACGCGGCGTTCCGGCATCGGAAGCCATGCGTAACCAGCTGAGCAACAAGCTCGATGCGGTCAGCAAGGTGATGGTGGAATACATTGCCGAAATCACCCCAGGCGTCGGCGATCTGCCGCCGGCACCACCTCCGGGCGCGGGCGAATTCGCCTTCGTCCTCAAGCGCACGGCGGAAGAAGTCGGCTTCGGGAAGATCACTCCGGATGCCGGTGGTGATCGGCTCGTCAAGGAATCTGAAACCGTTATTAAACGGAAGTGATGGCGTATGGCCTTTCGATCTGAAACACTCGTTGAGGAGAGCCGTGGCGCGGCTCTCCCGAAGCGGGGCGGCGTGAAGCGGATTTTCGACCGCAACATTCACGCCTACCTGTTTCTCCTGCCCTGGCTGATTGGCTTTTTTGGACTTACCCTCGGCCCGGCGCTGGCGTCGCTTTATCTGTCGTTCACCAATTACGACCTGTTGCAATCTCCTGACTGGGTGGGGGCGGCGAACTATGTGCGCATCGCCACCGATGACCCCAAATTTGCCGCCGCCATGCAGGTGACCTTCACCTATGTGCTGCTGTCGGTGCCGTTGAAGCTCATCTTCGCGCTTCTCGTCGCACTCGCCTTCAATCGCGGCATAAAGGCCCTGACGCTTTACCGGGCGATCTTCTATCTGCCGTCGCTGCTCGGCTCCAGCGTGGCGATCGCCGTTCTCTGGCGCCAGCTTTTCGCCTCGGACGGTCTCGTCAACATGATCCTGTGGCAGGCTTTCGGTTATGAAGGACCGAGCTGGATTTCCAATCCGGATTATTCGATCTACACGCTGGTCATCCTGTCCGTCTGGCAGTTCGGCTCGCCGATGATCATCTTCCTCGCAGGGTTGAGGCAAATCCCGCAGGACATGTATGAGGCGGCCGAAATCGACGGTGCGAGCAAGGTGCGGCAGTTCTTCCGCATTACCCTGCCGCTGTTGACGCCGGTGATCTTCTTCAATGCGGTGATCCAGACGATCGACGCCTTCAAGGCCTTCACGCCCGCCTTCATCATCTCCGAAGGCACCGGCGGTCCGATCAACTCGACGCTGTTCTATACGCTCTACCTCTATCAGGAAGCCTTCGGTTTCTTCCGCATGGGATATGCCTCGGCGCTTGCCTGGATATTGGTGATCATCATCTCGCTGTTTACGGCCTTCTCATTCCTCAGCGCGAAATACTGGGTGCATTACGATGACTGACGCTGTTACCGCTCCCCGGCCGGGACAAGGCCCGCAACGCACGCCGCTGAAATCGGTTTTGCTGCACACGGCCCTGATCATCGCTTCCTTTGCGATGCTCTATCCGATCCTGTGGATGATCTCGGGTTCGTTCCGCCCGCAGGACGAGCTGTTCGGCTCCTCCTCGCTCATTCCTTCGTCGGTCGATTTCGGCGGCTATATCCGTGGCTGGTCCGGGCTTCAGGTGAGTTTCGGGCAGTTCTTCTGGAACTCGTTCTTCATCTCGGTGCTCGCTACCATAGGAAACGTGGTCGGCTGCTCGCTCGCCGCCTTCGCTTTTGCCCGGCTGCGTTTCGGCGGGCGCAATTTCTGGTTTGCGCTGATGCTCGGCACCTTGATGCTGCCCTATCATGTCGTGCTGATCCCGCAATATATCCTGTTTCTGGAAATGGGCTGGGTGAACACGTCGCTGCCGCTGATCGTGCCGAAATATCTGGCGACGGATGCCTTCTTCATCTTCCTGATGGTGCAGTTCTTCCGCGGCATTCCGCGCGAGCTGGATGAAGCGGCTGTCATGGATGGCTGCTCGCCCTTCCGCATCTACTGGAAGATCATGCTGCCTTTGTCGCTGCCGGTGCTGGCCACGGCCGCCATCTTTTCCTTCATCTGGACCTGGGACGACTTCTTCGGTCCGCTGATCTATCTGAACGACATCAACACCTACACCGTGCAGCTCGGCCTCAGATCCTTCGTGGATTCCACCGGCAGCTCGGACTGGACCTCGCTTTTCGCCATGTCCAACCTGTCGCTGGTGCCGGTCTTCCTGTTCTTCCTGTTCTTCCAGCGGCTGCTGATCGAAGGCATCGCCACCACCGGAATGAAACGCTGAACGGGACCCGGATCGAGAACGAATTATATCAGACTATCAACACTGTCGCGGCCGCCCCCTGCGCGGCGCGACAGTCGGGAGAAACAGCATGGCAAGCAGTATTACGCTCGAAAAAATCGTCAAGCGGTTCGGCGCTTTTCCGGTCGTTCACGGTATCGATCTCAAGATCGAACCGGGCGAGTTCACCGTCTTCGTCGGCCCCTCGGGCTGCGGAAAATCCACGCTTCTGCGTATGATTGCGGGCCTGGAGGAAATCTCCGAGGGCGATCTTCGCATCGATGGCGAAAGGGTCAACGAAACAGCCGCCTCCAAGCGCGGCATCGCCATGGTCTTCCAGTCCTATGCGCTCTATCCGCATATGAGCGTCTACAAGAACCTCGCTTTCGGGCTGGAAACCGCGGGTTACAAAAAGCCGGAAGTCGAGGCGCGGGTACAGAAGGCCGCCGATATCCTGCAGATCGGCCCGCTGTTGCAGCGCAAGCCGAAGGCGCTTTCGGGCGGCCAGCGCCAGCGCGTCGCCATCGGCCGCGCCATCGTACGCGAGCCGAAAATCTTCCTGTTCGATGAGCCGCTTTCCAACCTCGATGCGGAATTGCGCGTGCAGATGCGTGTCGAAATCGCCAAGCTGCACCAGACGCTCGGCAGCACCATGATCTATGTGACGCATGACCAGGTGGAGGCCATGACCATGGCCGACAAGATCGTCGTGCTGCGCGACGGCCGTATCATGCAGGTCGGCCGCCCGCTTGATCTCTACAACAATCCCGCCAACCAGTTCGTCGCCGGTTTCATCGGCTCGCCGAAGATGAACTTCCTCTCCGCGAAAGTGGCGTCAGGCGACAGTTCCAACCGCACCATCGAGGTGGCCGGCCAGCGCATCGTGCTGGAAAAGCCGGTGGCGGCACAACAGGGCGAACCGCTCACCTTCGGCGTGCGCCCCGAACATGTGAACCCGCAGGCGCAATCCTCGCTTGGCGAAGCTTCGATTCAGCTCGTCGAACATCTCGGCGGTTCGACCGTGGTTTATACCAGCACACCCGACGGCCAGGCCGCCACCGTGCTCCTCGACGGCCAGCGTCAGATCCGTATCGGCGAGACCATTCCGTTTGCGTTCGATCTGGCGAAGACGCATCTGTTCGGAGCGGATGGGCGGCGGATATAGCCTGTTGCCCGTCGCGGTTGTGTGAACCGGTGCACGTCTGTCTCAAGCGGCGTGTTTCGGGCGTCCGGGACGGCGTGGCCGGAAATGCGCATGCATGAGAAGCGGGTCGCGCTGGGTGGCCCGCAGCAGCATCTTGACCGCGTGGCTTACGGGCGTGCCCGCACGATAGTTGTTCCACGTCCGTAAAGTGACGCCAAGAAAATCCGCCGCCTCATTATTGGAAAGGCCGATTTCCTCCTGCCATTTGCGCAGGTCCTCCACATCGAAGTCCCGCTGGTCCTCTGCGATCTGGTAGAGGTGATAGGCATCGATCGCCAAGTCGTCTCCGTGCCATTCCACAGTCGCACCATAATCGGCGACTGTCGCGGTCTTCCAGATATCTGTCGAACGGAGCGGATTGAGCAATTCTCCCCCGGTCGCTATCCATCCGGTCAGATCGGCGGTCGATTGGCTTCCGTCAACCCAGTCGATGGTGAGCGTGCAAGGCGGATTGGGCAGGATGGTTTTGACGCGTGGTGTCATGATTTCTCTCCCTTTCCTACAATGGGAAAACGCGGGTTCGTCCGATCCCATTCATCGGCAATCAGCTTCCCATTGGTTTTCGCCCATGTCAAAGCGTCGGCTTCTGCCTTGCGGGATAGCTTGCCGCGCAGGATTTCCAGAGTTTCGATGTCGACAAGAGCATCAGCGTCCGGTGTTATGATGTGAAAGTGCGGCGGCAAGTGATCGTTCGCATAGACGCGTATTATGATGTTCCCGATCTGAATTAATTTGCCCATGCCGCACCCACATCGTCAATAAAACATAGTGCATAAATTTCACTATGTGAAGAAGGGATGAAGCATATTTCTGGTAAGGGGGCAGGCAGAAGGTGAACGCTACGATCTATAAAGAACGTCCTTGAGCGTCACTGCATCTTCCGAGAACTGGCTGACATCGTCACCCCTAACGAATTCCAGCATCGCATAGCGCGCCTTCGTCCAGTCACTCTCCGGCAGGGCATCGATGCAGGCCCGCCAATAATCCGCACGCTCGCGAAGGGGCAGGCGGCTGGCGTCTTTGAGCCAGGCGAAGGCATGCAGGTGGCAGATGCGTGAGCCGAGCGCCGATATTTCCGCAAGTGCGTCCTCCAGCGGCAGGCCGGGGGCGGGTTGCCAGTAGAAAAAGAGGTTTGGTATCGGCAGGTCCTGCAGGAGTTGCAGGGACGAAGGCAGCGTATCTGTCAGGGAGTTGGGGTGATATTCCAGCCCGATTGTCATGCCATGGTCGTCCGCCCGGCGGGCGAGTGTCGCCAGCGCCTCTGTTGCTGCGCGGCGTTCTGCTGGGGAATAATCGGCAGATGGGCGTTTGCGGCTGCCGGGCCAGATGCGGATATGGCTGGTGCCCAGCGCTTTTGCGGTTTCCAGAGTGGCGGTCACATCCTCCGGTGCAAAATCCGGTGCGAAGATGTAGGAGCCATAGGAAGAAACGGTGAGGCCGGCTTTCGCCGTTCGCGCCGCCACGTCCCTCGCATTGTCGAGGTCGCCGGGCGGAACATGGATGTCGCCGCCCCATTCGATTGCCTTGATGCCATTTGCGGCGGCAAGCTCGATAACCGCCTGCGTCGGCATAGAGCGGAAGGTGACGGAGCAGAGGCCCGGCTCGAAAATTCTCATGCGATCAGTTCCAGATGTTCCGGCCGTATCTGCTGTTGCAATGGTTCTGCGCGGCAGAAACGCTCGATCTCGGCAATCGCCATGTTGCCAAGCCGTGCGCGCTCAAGGCCGACGGCACCGGCGATATGCGGTGTCAGAAACACATTCGGCAGGCTGTAGAAGGGTGAATTCTGCGGCGGCACTTCCGGATCGGTCACGTCGATGACGGCTTCGATGCGTCCGGTTTTCAGTTCCGCCAGAAGCGCTTCTTCATCCACCAGAGCGCCGCGCGCCGTGTTGATCAGGGTTGCGCCGTCCTTCATCCGGGCAAGCGCATCCGCGCCGATCATATGCCGGGTCTGCGGCAGGGATGGCGCATGCAGGGAAATCACGTCGCTCACCAACATCAGCTCATCGAGCGATACAAGGTGCACGCCGAGCTTCTGCGCTTCGGTCACGTTTAAAAAAGGGTCGAAAAGGACGAGATCGAGATCGAAGGGCTTCAGCAGATTGATCACCCGACGCCCGATACGCGACGCCCCGACAATGCCGACCGTGAGGCCGAGATTGCCGATGGCCTGCGATTGCAGGCGGTCGACATTGTCCCGCCCGCGGTCCTCCACATAGAGGCGACGGAAACCGAAGGTGCGCTTGCCGGAAAGCAGGATCATCGCCAGCGTGAACTCTGCGACCGGCTGCGCATTCGCTTCGGCTGCGCTGCACACCGTGACGCCACGTTCGAAAACCGCCTGCGACAGGAAATATTTCACCGTGCCGGCCGCATGCGAAATCAGCCTCAGCTCCGGCATCAGCGCCAGTTCGCGAGCGCCGATATCGGGACAACCCCAGCCGGTCAGAAGAATATCCGTGCGCGCCAGCTGTTCTTTCGCGGATGGATCGTGAAAGTCGCGGATGCAGCGGGTATCGAGAATTTCAACGCTCTGCGACAGCCTTTCGAGCGCCTGTGGCGTCAGCACATGCTGCGTCCGCTCCGGGTCCATGGCGAGGCTGAGACGCGCAAGCGGGCCTGTCATTGCGGTTCTCCCGCCGCCGCCATGCTGCTGACCGGGATGCCGTGTTCCGCAAACAGCCGGTCGAGCGCCTCGATATCGGGAAGTGCTGGAACAGCGGCCAGAGCGTTTTTGCTTTCGGTCCCGCTCAATCCCGCAAAGACGGCGCAGGCGAGCAGGGTTTCGCCCGCCGGAATGTCGCCCCGCAATTGCGGCACCGTGGTCTTGGCATAAACAAGGCTGGTATTGGGCAGCGCCTTCAGCGCCACGCCCTGGCGGGTTATGCCGGAGCCGAGATCGACGATGGCGGATATGTCGGTGCCGCAATCGGCCGTCGCCCGGCCGGGCGCTTCGCTCACGGCATCGCGGTCACCATCGTTGCGGTTGATCGCAAAACCGCCCTCGGTGACCGATAGGGGCCGCGCGGAGGTGATGCGGTGAAGCCTGACATGCCAGTCACCAGCCGCAACCAGCGTCGTTTCGACCGCCACATCCGGGAATGGTTTCCATGTCGCCCGCAGGCTTTCCCCGGCCAGCAGAACCTTTTCATTGGTTTCGCGCACCCGGTAATGCAGGCCGTCTTCGGAGAAGGCCAGCATATTGTCGAAACCATTGGTCTTGAAGCCGCGCTCGTCCACTTCCACGCCAAAACCGTAGCGGGAGGAATAGGCGAATTTCGCATATTTCTCCGGCCCGCCGCGCATCGACAGGTTTTCCTGCCCGCTGGAAAGCGCGGTGACGTTACCTTTGCCGCGCATCATCACCATGCCGGGATGAACGAGCGGCCGTGGTTTTTGCGATGTTTCGGGCCGCTTTTCTTCCGCCTGCCAGAAGGGATGGCTCTCAGGCAAAGCGAGCGGCAGGAAGGCCTTGAAGGCCCAATAGGGTGAGCCCGCCGAATTATAACTTTCCGACATGGTGAGCTGCGGATAGGCATAACCGATGGAAAGCACACCATCGCGGTCAGCGATCGGCTTTTTCGCCCACCAGCGCAGATGCTGCAGATACAGCCCCTTGATCTCGCCCCAGGGCAGCGCTTCCTCATCGGCAAAAGCAAGGCCGGCCCAGAAGCCGCCGCAGGCGAAACGGTAGGTCATGGAGCGGCCGAAGGCCAACGTGCCGCCATCCTCGTCGAACCAGCTGACGAAATCCTTTGCGAAGAGCCGGGCGCGTTCGCGGTAGCGCTCGGCGAAGGCATCGCCCGGCTTGCTGAGCTTCGCATAGATCAGGCCGTAAAAATGCATGGCGAAGGCAATGTAATGGTCGATGCGGCGGTAGTTTCCATCGCGATACCAGCCGTCGGCAATGTAAAACCCGTCCAGCTCCGTCTGGAATGTCTCCGTCAGGCTGCGGTCAAATTCGATGCCGAGATGATCGAGCGCCATGTCGACCATTATCCGGAAAAATTTCCAGTTATTGTCGGCATAGATACGTTCGCGCGCCGTCAATAGATAGCGGCGCACATTGCCTTTCTGTGCGTCGGACAGCGGTTCCCACAAATGTTGCGGGGCAAGCCGAAGTGCAAAGCCGAGGGCGGCGAGCTCCACCAGACGCTGGTCCTTCTGGCGCACGTCGCCCCAGTAATCGGGATGGGCGGGATCGGTGCCGTTGGCGATGCCCTTGGCCAGAAGCGGCCAATGAGCGAACGTATCGCCGCTGAGCGCCAGCGGCGCGATGCCCCAGAGCGGCCGTGCAAATCCTTCCAGATCGGCCGCCGCCCGGTCGAAATGTGCGGCGGTGCCGCTCAGCGTCACCCTTGCGCCGCTTTCGGAAAAATAGGGAAGCAGAGGTGCGAAACTGTCGTCCAGCGCCCGCCGCACGTCGGCGCGGGTCTTGAGCGGATTGCGGTTTAGCGGATTGAAACGGGTCATTGGATCATTATTTGCCGCATCATGCATTGCGTATCGCCTTTTCCATCTTCTTCGCCTGACCGGCCGTCTGTCCTTCCACCAGCTGCACACCCAGCTGAACCTGCCGGGCATTGGCCGAAGGTTCCGTCAGCCGGCGGCGCATCAGCTCCACCGCCTCGCGGGCGATCTCGCGGCGGTCGACCCGGATGGTGCTGAGCCGCGGTGTGGAGAGTTCGGCAAAGGGAAGGTCGTCGAAACCGATGATCGAAAGGTCGTCCGGTACGGCAAGACCAAGCTCCTGCGCCGCGCCAAGCGCGCCAAGCGCAATGGCGTCATTCATGCAGAAAATACCGGTCAGATCGGGGTTTTTGGCCAAAAGCTGACGAACCGCATCGCCGGCTTGCCCAAAACCGCTATCCGCCGTCGAAAGCAGAAATTCCTCATAGGTGGTTCCCTCGTCCTCCAGGATCGTATGCCGGAAGCCGCGCATGCGTTCTCTGATGGTGTGGCGGTGCTCCGGGCCGATATAGGCGACCTTGCGGTGGCCCAGTTCCAGCAGTCGCCGCGCCGCCATAGCGCCGCCGTAAAAATTGGAAGGCGAGACGCAATCCAGCATCATCGAGGGATCGGCGCTATTGACCAGAACCGGTTGCAGCACGCCCTGCGTGATGCGGTGAATGATCTCTTCTTCCGGATCAAGGCCAATGGCGAGAAGGCCATCAACCTCGCAGACCCGCTGCGTGAGGGCGTCATCGATCTGCTTCTGGTGCAGCAGCCGGATATCAAGCTCGAAACCATCCGTCTGGGAAAGGCTGCGCAGCATGTCGAAAATATCGTGATAAAAAGCGCCGATATCGCCGGTCGCCCTCTCGGCGGACATGAGGGCGAGAATTTTCTTGCCCTCCAGCGATACGCCGCCCGCCTGGCTCGTAACCGGCCTCAGTGGATAACCGAGTTCCGCCGCCACGCCCAGAACCTTGGTCTGTATCGATGCGCTGATGCCTTTTTCCCCGGCGAGGACCCGTGAGACGGTGCTGATGGAAACCCCTGCGCGCTGGGCGATATCCGACTGGCGCGGGCGGCTGATGTCGGGCGTATCGTTCATGTCGTCTCCTGCGCTTGCAAAAAATTCTATTATGATGCAAATATTGCAAATACGGAAAATTTGCAAGAATTTAAGTGATAAGTGAGAAATTTGCAAAACGCGGGAGGAGCAGATGCAAACTATCGATAGACGTGGATTTTTGGTGACGGCGGCGCTGGCCGGTCTTGGCGCGGCGGCGGGCGGTTTCCGCGCAATGGCGGCTGAAACCCGGCTTCGTTGCGTATGGTGGGGGTCGGCTGACCGCAACAAGCGTACCAATGAGGTGATCTCCCTTTATCAGAAGGCAGATCCGCAAACGGTGGTCAGTGGGGAGATGATCGCCGGTTCCGACTACTGGACCAAACTTGCGACATCCATGGCGGGACGCAACGTCGCCGATATCTTCCAGCTCGAGCCTTCCACCATTGCCGATTATTCCGGCCGTGGCGCCTGCATGGAGCTAGATCAGTTCGTCGGCTCGGCGCTCGATCTTTCCAGCTTCGGCAAAAGCGAGATCGATCTTTGCCGCATCGACGGCAAGCTTTACGGCGTCGGTCTCGGGCTGAATTCCTTCTGCATGATGTACGATGCCGAGACGCTGAAGGAAGCGGGCGTCTCCGTGCCGAAGGAGCAGATCACCTGGAAGGCGCTGGCGGAACTGGCGCGCGATTTCAAGAAGAACGCTCCGGCAAAACGAAACTACTGGGCTGTGCCCTATGGCGGGCGTTATCACTATGTCTTTGATGTCTGGCTGCGCCAGCGCGGCAAGCTCCTGTTCCAGGACGGCACCATCGGCTTCAACAAGGAAGACGCCAAGGAATGGTTCGCCTATTGGGAGGATCTGCGCGAAAACAAGCTCTGCGTCTCCGCCGATATCCAGACACGTGACGATAATACCATCGAATCCAACGCGCTGACCCTTGGCAATTCGGCAATCGGTTTTGCCTATTCCAACCAGCTCGTGGGTTACCAGGCGCTCAACAAGAAGACGCTGTCGATCGGCATGCTGCCGGGCGAGGGGGCGGGCAAGCCGACCGGGCATTATTACCGGCCGGGCCTCATCTGGTGCATTTCGTCCACCTCTACCAATCCGGAAGCGGCGGCGAAGTTCATCAACTTCTTCGTCAACGATCTGGATGCCGGCAAGGTTCTCGGTGTCGAGCGTGGCGTACCGCCAGCGAAGAAAGTGCGTGAAGCGGTGTTGCCGAGCCTCAACGAGACCGAACGCAAGACGGTGGATTACATCGAAAGCCTGTCCGGCAAGCTCGATCCCTATCCGGAGCCTGCCCCGATTGGCGCCAATGAGTTCGACCGTGGGGTGATGCGCCCCATCGCCGACTCGCTCGCTTTCGGCCGCGCCAGCGTGGACGAGGCGGCGCAAAACCTTGTCGACACCGGCACGCGGACCCTGCGCAAGCGCGGATGACGACGAGGGGGCACCGCACGCGGCGTCGAAACCGCGCGGCGGTGCCCCGATCCTGCCTTTTAAATGCAGGTCCTATTCGCGTTCGGTCAGCTTGAGATGTTTGCTGACGGAGACGGCCATTCCGCGTCGGCTGACACCGAGCTTGGCATAGATGTTCTTCAGATGGAATTTTACGGTTGCTTCCGAAAGGCCGAGATCGCGGGCCATTTCCTTGTTGCTTCGGCCTTCGGAGAGAAGTTTCAAAACGGTGGTTTCCCGGCCGCTCAGAAGGCCTGCGGCGTGTGCTGCGCCATCTTCGTTGCCGCCCAGCGGCACGATGGTGCGTGGCTGGCGGCCAAGACCGTGTCCGACAATGCGGCTCATGAATTCCACCGCATTCGGGCTGAACACCTTCAGCCCGAAGCGGCGCACGATGGCGCGCAACGTGGTGGCCAGTTCGTGGCCCTCATCGGTAAAGAGCTGCGTCGCTTCGTGAGCGCGGGCAAGGGCGATGGCCGATTGCAGATAGGCGAAGGCCTGCTGCTGGCGGCCGGTTTTCCATGACGCCTGCACCGCCATGATCTCGGCCAGCATGCGATGATAGGCGCGGCCGGACGCCTTGGCGGAAAGGATCAGGGCTTCAAGCGTTTGCAGTGCCTGTGGCGCCAGTCCCTGTGCAAGCGCCAGCCGGGCGGCTGCGATGTCAAAGTCATATGCCTCCCGCCACGTCCAGTTGTCGGGGCCGCCTGCCTCTTTGAGTGTTTCCACCCGCTCCATCGCCTGCGTTGCCGATTCGATCATGCCGGCCCTGACGAGCAGGTCGACACGCATGATGCCGGCGGCGGTCTTCAACCGGGGCAGGTCACGCTCCACAGCCACCTCTTCGGCCTTGTCGATTGCCGCGGCGGCGGCATCGAAGCCGCTGACCTGAAGGCGGCTGCGGGCCAGCAGCCAGAACAGCCGCATGAAGAGATCGACCCAGCTTTCGCCGCGGATCAGCGGCTCCACGCATTCCGTCAGCGTCTGCTCGACATGAAGCACCTCGCCCTGCTGATAGAGCACATCGGCCGTTGCAAGGCGCACGATGGCGAGCAGGTTTCGATCCGTCCAGTGCACCCGTTCCACCAGTTCCTCGGCTTCCCGGCAAAATTGCAGGGCCGCGGAAAATTCTCCGGTCAGCGTGCTGACGAGGCCAAGGTGGATGAGCATGAAGACCTGGGCATAGGGCGTTTTTTCCTCGCGGTAATAGCCGAGAGCCTTGAGCGCCGCCCGGCGTGCCTCTTCGAGGTCGCCCGTGCGGGTGTAAATGATACAGAGATGGTTGAAGAGCCAGGCTAGCTCCCATGTGGCATGTGGCGGCAGGGCAGCGGCCGCCCGTTCCAGCCTTTGCGCCTCGGCCACGCTCATGCGGCGATCTTCGTAAACATCGATCAGGCTGTCGATATGGTCGAGCACGCTGCGGTCGACGACGGCAAGTGCGGCAGCGGACCATTCGCCGTTTTCTTTCAGAATGTCGAGCCGCTCGCGCCCGGCCGCCGCATTGCCGCGCTTGGAGAGCACCACGGCATAACAGACCATCAGGCCCGGCGAGGCATGCAGGATTTCCGGTGGAAAATTATCGATCAGATGCTCGAGCACCTGATGTCCCGCCCTGAGGAAAATATCGACGCCGCCCGCCTTGCCGATAATTTCTTCCGCCATGTGGAAATCGCCGCTCTGGGCCGCGTGGGAAACCGCTCGTTCCAGATGGGCGCGCGTTGCGAACCAGACGGCGGCCTGTCGATGCAGCGCCTTTTTCTCCGCGTCCGAAACGAATGCGGTGTCCCGTTCCAGGCAGGTGCGCAGCACGGGGTGCAGCGAAAGCCAGCCGTTCGCCCCGTTTTCTATGATGGGATGCATGGCCTCCAGCATCGCCAGATCTTCCTCGGGCAGGCTGGGCAGACCGAGATCGGATGCAAGATCGAGGCGAAATTCCGAAAAGGGCGACAAACGGCGCAATGTGGACAAAAGCGCCGGAGAAAGCCGGTTGATGACGGTTTCACGGACGTAATCGGTCAGGTCGTGGTGGGTGCCGGCAAGGAGCACACGGCGCTCCTCTTCCGTCGGGTTGCCGGTGACGATGCCGGCGGCGAGCTGCGCCAGCGCCGGCCAGCCGCGGGTGATCTCCATCAAAGGATCGACAAGCGCCGACATTGCGCCGCGTGACAGAAGCCGCCGCAGTTCGGATCGTCCGAATTCGAGTTCCCGGGCGGTCACTTCCGCCAGCACGCCGCGCGCCTTCAGCCGGGCAAGCGGCAATTGCGCGGGAGAGCAGGAGGAGCAGGCGATGCGCAGCGTATCCGGCGCGGCAAGGATGAGCCGCTCCAGCAGCCGGTGCTGGCCGCCCGTGTCGATTTCGTCGATATTATCGATGAAGAGAATGGTGAGGCCATCACGCCGCGCCACGGCTTCCATGGCGTCCATCAGCGCGTCCTGCATGTCCGCCATTGCGGCAAGGCCGAGTGACTGACGCAATTCGCCGACGAACCGTTCAGGAGAGGCGATGCCCGAAGCGTTAAGCCAGGAGCAATGGGAAACCGCCGTTTCCCGCAGGCCCGGCAAGGTAAGCGTGCCGTCCACCAGCCGCTCATAGGCCGCTTTCATCAGGGCGGTCTTGCCGAAACCGGGCGGCGCGCGCAGCACGACGATCTGCCTTGAAAGCCCCGCTGCCAGCTTCGAAAGCAGGTAGGGTCGCTCGATGCCTGAAAAAAGCATGCGGGGCGGGCTGAAGCGCAGCCCGGCACCGGTAAAGGTTCTGACGGCATGCGACGGCTTTTCACGCAAGACACGGCTCGGCATCGGTCCTCTTTCGTCACTCAACGACCGGCCCCTGCCGGAGTGGCGTCCGGGAAGGGCGGGATATTATCAGTGCCCGATGCCGGGCATTCGTCAAGAGCCGAGTGGACGGTAGGCCTGCGTGAGGCCGAAGGCGCCGGGACCGAAGACAGCCAGCGCTTCCGGCGTGCGCATGATGGGCGGCACACGCACGGCAAGCACGTTCACACGCTGACCATAACGCAGCCTTTCTGTGGTGATGGCTTCGGCCGTATCGATGTCGAGCACGGTGATGAGATCGGGAACGATCGCCAGCACGCGTCCGCCTTCTTCCTCCGCCACGAGGTTTTCGTTCTGGATGCGGATTTTGACCTTCGGTTTCGAGGTGTCGAAGGGTTCGATGGTGGCGATCCCCACCGACCAGCCGTTTTCTTCCTTGCGGGCGACATCGCAGACCTTGCCGGAGGTGATGATTTCGGCATGGCCGTAATGCGTGCCCGCAAAAAAATCGACAAGCGCCGCGACCGCATCGAGATGCCCTGCGGCCGCCTCGCGCAGGGTCCGGCCAATGCCGATGGCGAGCGACATGGTTGCCGGCACCGAAACGCGTTTTGCCGTTTCGCCATCCATGCCGTAATTGACGATATAGGCCTGCCCGCCCATGCGGATGGTCACGCCACGGGCCAGCCACTCGGCCTTGGCGGCGTCTTCGGTCTCGATCAGCACGCGGTTGCCGCGTTCGTCGGCCACCGCCACCGGGCTTGCCGGCACGCCGTAGACGTTGAAGGTTTCCATTTCAAGCTGCGGGAAGGCGCGGCCCATGCCGTCCGCATCGATGACGGGCACGCGCTTTTTGGCCGCCAGCACGATGGGTATCATGGAATTGATGCCGCCCGCCTCGAAGGGAATGATGGCGCCGACATCGATGCCGGTGTGATCCTCATAGGTTTCAAGCGCAAGGTCACCCTCCTCGCCGGAGGGAATTTTTTCGATGAGGATGGTGGGCGCTCCCATCGCGCCGCAGGCGACGACGGCTGCGCCATCGGGCACCGCGTCGAGTGCGATCAGATCGACCGGCCCGTATTTTTCGATGGCAGCTTTGGCCAGAAGTTTGCCGATATAGGGATCGCCGCCGCCGCCGGTGCCGAGAACGGCCGCGCCGACGGCCAGATCGTCTATGTCCTGCTCCGTGATGATTGCCATGTCAGTCGATCTCCTCGATGGAGGTAAAGGGTTCCTTCAGGCCGAAGCAGGCCGGGCCGAACACGTCGAGCGCTTCCGGGGTGCGCATGATCTCGGGCACGGAGACGGCGACAACGGTGACGCGCTGGCCGTAGCGCAGGTTTTCGCTGGTGATTGGCTCGGCGGTTTCCGTGTTCATGATCGAGATCAGGTCCGGCACGATGGCTCTTACCCGGCCATCCTGCCTGGCGATCAGGTTCTCGTTCTGGATTTCGATTTCCATCTGCGAGGTGAATGGCGCGACGGCTTCGATGCGGGCGCGGCCGATGGTGAAACCGGCTTTGGTTTCGCGCATCACATCTACGATCTTTCCCTTGAAGATGACGCGACCGTAACGGTAAAGCGTGGATGGCAGGAAACCGAGAAGCGCCTCGATGGGATTGATGTGATCCTCCTGCGCCTTGCGTAACACCTTGCCGATGTGGATCGCCAGTGTCAGCGTATTGGGAATGGCCGTGCGCTTCACCTCCGCGCCGCTCATGGCATATTCCGCAATATAGGCGCAGCCGCCCATGCGAATGGCGACGGCGCGGGAGAGCCATTCCATCTGCCTGTTATCGACGGCTTCGATCAGCGCGCAATCGCCCCACTCGTTGCTCACCGCCATGGGGGAGCCGGATATGCCGTAAACGCCGAATGTCTCCATTTCCAGAAACGGAAAGGCGCGCCCCATGCCATCGGCATCGACGATGGGCAGACCGAGCCGGGCGCCGACGACCAGCGGAATGGTGGAATTGATGCCGCCTATCTCGATGGGCATGGTGTAGCCGGCTTTTTTGCCGAGCCGTTTCTCAAGGCGACGGAGCGAGAAGATGGCCTCTTCGCCGGACGGGATTTTCTCCACCAGCACGGTCGGCGCACCCATCATGGCTGTCGGGATGACGAGGCTGTCGTCCGGCAACTCGCTGGGGTCGATCAGCTCGACCTCGCAGCCTTCGTCCAGGCATTGCTGTACCATCATGCGCCCGACATAGGGATCGCCGCCGCCGCCGGTTCCGAGAAAAGCCGCGCCGACGGCAAGATCGGCAAGATGTTCGCGTGTGAGTTTCATCGCCATGTCCTCAACCGATCACCAGGTCGCCAACCGCCTTGACGCGGATGCGGGTGGCGCTGCCGGGCAGATAGGCAAGCGGCACTTCCTCGATATCCATGATCTTGACGGAGGCGGCTGCCGCCCCTGCCTTCACCGCGCGTTCCGAAGCTTCGGCCTTTGCGCTTGCCAGAACGGCGTCACGCGAGGTGCCTTCCAGCGAGAAGATGCGGTCAACCTCGCCGCCCACCTGCGCGATCGCCGCGCCGATGGCATTGGCGACGGAGGCGTTTTGTGGCCTCAGAACCTTCGATGCCGAAGGCAGATCGCGCGAGACCAGAATGGAGCCGCCGCCCACCAGAATGACGGGAAGCGGATCGGCGCTGGTCTTCATGCGATCCACGGCCTCATCGACCATGCGATGCATGGTTTCGAGCGCGTTTTCGATGGTTTGTGCAGGAATATGCGCAACGCGGGAGCGGTCGCCAATATCCTCCAGCCCGGCCGCCACCACGATATCCGTGGTTGTCAGCGTATCGCCGCCGAAAACCAGCGCCTTGCTGGTGATCTCGTAACCGACGGAATCGGGACCGATGCGCTTACCCTCGTCACGCACCAGCGAGCCGCCACCAAGCCCGATTGCCAGCACGTCCGGCATGCGGAAATTGGTGCGTACACCGCCAATATCGACGGCAACCGCCGATTCTCTGGGAAAACCGTGCACGAGCATGCCGACATCCGATGTCGTGCCGCCAATATCCACCACCATGGCTTCCTTGACACCGGCCAGCATCGCAGCGCCACGCATGGAATTGGTGGGACCGGAGGCGAAGGTAAGGACGGGATAACGCTCCACATAGTCGGGAGACATCAATGTTCCGTCGTTCTGGCTGATGAAAAAGGGCGCCTTGATGTCGAGCTCCTTCAGCGCGCTGCGGAAGGAGGAGACGACCTTGCGGGAAAGCTCGGCCAGCGAGGCATTCATGATCGAGGCGTTTTCACGCTCGAGGAAACCCACCCTGCCGATTTCGTGGCTGAGCGAGATGGCGATGTCGGGAACCGCATCGCGCAGGATTTCGGCGGCGCGAAGCTCCATTTCCGGCGTGACCGGCGAAAAAACCGAGGTGATGGCCGCCGTCTTCAGGCCGCGTTCGCGCACGGTGGCGGCAACCTCCATCAATCCCTTTTCGTCGAGAGGCGCGATGGTGCGCCCGTCGAATTCATGTCCGCCGCGCAGCATGAAGGTGTGGCGGCCAAGCGTGTCGGCAAGGTCCTTCGGCCAGTCGGTCAGCGGCGGCAGGCCCTTGGTGGCCGGCAGGCCGAGGCGGATGGCGGCGACTTCCAGCAGGCGCTTGCGCTCGACCACGGCATTGGTGAAATGGGTCGTGCCGATCATCACCGCCTGAATTTGCGAGACGGATACGCCCGTCATGCCCAGAAGCTTGTTCAGCACCGCCACGATGCCCGAGCCGACATCGGCCGTTGTCGGGCTTTTGCAGGCGCCGGTGACCGCTGCCCCATCCATAAGGGCGGCGTCGGTATTCGTGCCACCCACATCAATGCCAATACGCATGTCTTTCTCCTGTCGATTGACAAGGGAAGGGCGCCTGCGCGGCTGCTCACCGCACATTGCATCCTTTCCCGATTTTCTGGTTCCGGTGGCCGGGTCTCAGGCCACCAAGACTTCGGATCGTTCCGGGTCCCATGTCACGCCGATCGCCTGTCCGGGCGACAGCCTGGCGAGATGGGACTGGTTCTGCCGTTCGGCGACGATATCCTGCCCGCCGACCGAAAGATGGTAGCGGACAAGGGCGCCCTGATAGGTTTCCGAGACGACGGTTGCCGGAACGCCGGTGCCGGCCTCGCCGATGATGATGTTTTCCGGCCTGACGACGAGCTTGACGGCTTTGCCATCGGCAAAGTCTTCGGCGGGAACACGTGTCAACGCCACGGTGTCGCCGAAGCTGACCACCAGACTTTCGCCTTGGCGGCCCCTCACTGTGGCGTCGATGACATTCGACTGGCCGATGAAGGTGGTGACGAAAAGCGTCTTCGGCCTCTCGTAGATTTCCTGCGGCGTGCCCACCTGCTCAACTCTGGCTTTCTGCATCACGCCGATGCGGTCGGACATGGTGAGCGCCTCATCCTGATCGTGGGTCACGTAAACGGTGGTGATGCCGAGCTTCTTTTGCAGATCCTTGATCCAGTATTTCATTTCTTCCCGCAGCGATTTGTCGAGTGCCGAAAGCGGTTCATCGAGAAGCAGGATGCGCGGTTCGGTAACCAGCACGCGGGCAAGGGCCACACGCTGCTGCTCGCCACCGGAAAGCTGGCGCTGATAGCGGTTTTCATATCCCGCAAGGCCGACCTGGCGTAATGCGAAGGCGACGGAGCGGTCGATTTCTTCCCTGGATTTCTTTCGCAGCTTCAGACCGAAGGCGATGTTTTCGGCCACGTTCATATGCGGGAAAATCGCATAATTCTGGAAGACGATGCCGATGTCGCGCTTTTCGGGCGGCAGATAGGTGACGTCATCCGATCCGATCAGGATCTGCCCCGATGATGGGCGGATGAAGCCGGCGATCATGCGCAATGTCGTGGACTTGCCGCAGCCGGAAGGTCCCAGCAGCGAGAAGAATTCGCCCTGTTCTATATGCAGATCGATGCCCGCGACCGCGACATTGTCGCCATAGGATTTGACGAGGCTTTTCAGTTGAATATCCGACATCGGCTTCCGTTGTCCTTTCCCTCTGGGACGTGGCCGGCGGAACCGGCCACGACGTTCTGTGGGTGCGAGGGTCAGCCCGCGAAGATTTCGTTCACGGTCTCGACGATCTCGTCTTCGTTTTCGAGATAGGCTTTCCAGTCCGGCAGCCAGAAATCCTTGGTGGCGTCGGCGCTGTTGACGATGCCGGCCTTGACGAGATTATCCGGCAGGACGGCGTTGGAGACGGTGGGGCGCAGGTAGAATTCCTTGCCCATATTGGTCATGAAGGAGGGCTCCAGCGCCCGGTTGAGAAGCGCATAGGCAAGCTTCTTCTGCGTCGGCTCGGAATAGCGGCTGACCGTGTAGGTCTGGGTCAGGATCGGCTGCAGTTCCTTCCAGTACATGACGGCGAAGGGAGCGCCCTTGTCGCGGGCCTGCATGGGTTCGGCGTCGCTCTGCACCGCCATGACCACCTCGCCGCGATCCATCAGCGTCTGCATGTTGCCGGTGAAATCCGAAATCTTGGCGGGCATCAATTCCTTCATCGCCTTGTAACCGGCATCGAGATCGTACTGATCCTTGCCGAACAGCGAGCAGGCGACGAGGAAGAAGTCCATCTGCAGCGTGTTGGAGGTGATGTAGGTGCCGCGCTTGCCGGCGAATTCCGGCTTCCACATGTCCTTGAAGCTGGTCGGCGGCGGTGTGACGAGGTCGGTGCGATAGGCATGCACATACTGGTTGAAAGCCCAGGTGACGCCGACGCCGTTCGAGGTGGCAAATGGCCAGAGATTTTTGCCGTTTGGCACATTGGGAAGGATTTCGTCGATCGTATGGAAGAAATCGCCCGCCGCCGCCGTCTTGAACATTTCCGGCAGGTTCCAGTTGGTAATGTCGAGCGGCGGTTTCTTCGGCCCGTTGGCGACGAATTTGGGAAACCACGGCCAGGTGGAATCATATTCGATCTTGCAGTTGAAATCTTTCGCGAAGTCGGTCAGCAGATATTTATTGACCAGCTCGCCCCACGGGCCGCCCCATTCGCCTATCCGCAACACCGCCCCGCCGGCATCGAAGACGGAGCCGTCATAGGTCACGTCCTGCGAGAAGGCATGGTTGATGTTGAAGAGCGGCAGAGTTGCTGCTGCGGCGCCGATCTTGAGAAGTTTGCGGCGGTTGGGATCGAATGTCATTCCAGTCATGTCCATGTTCCCCTTGTTTTTTGAACCTATGGATGCGGGCATTCATTAAATGTCCGGCGGTGCTCTAGCCGCCGAAAACGCGCTTCAGATTGATGAGCCTGGACGTTGCCACCATCGACACGACGACGAGGAGGATGGCGAATATGCCTGCTGCCGCCGCGGTGGGTTCGAAGGCGTAACGCAGCGCCACATACATGGCCATTGGCAAGGTTTGCAGGTTTGGCGTCGAGAGGAAGAGCGTCACCTCGAACTGGCCAAAGGAAATGATGAAAGCGAAGATGGTGCCAGCCGAAATGGCCGGTGAAATGATCTTCAGCGTCACGAGCCGAAAGGCGGTGAAGGGAGAGGCCCCGAGCGACCGTGCCGCCTCTTCCAGGCTGCGGTCGAAGCCGACGAGGGCGGCGGTGACCGTGGCGATGACGAAGGGGCAGGTGACGATGACGTGGCCGATGATAAGCCCGGTCATGCTCCGTGCGAGCCCGATGCCGGTGGTGACATAGAACACATAGAGCGCAAGGCCAAGCACCACCCCCGGCAGGACGATGGGCATCATGAAGAAGGCGCGCAGCGGTGCGACAAGACGGCTCGACGACCGTGTCAGGAAAAGCGCCGCCATGGTGCCGAGCACCGTCGCAATCGCTGTCGAGATGCCGGCGACGAGGAAGGAAACGCCATAGGCCGAGAGAAAGGTCGGCGAGGTCAGGAAGGCATAGACCCAGCGCAGGGAAAAACCCTGCGGCGGAAAGGTCAGGTAGTCGCCGGCATTCAGGCCGGACAGGATGACGATGATGACGGGGACCAGCAAAACCGTCAGCGTCAGCACCGATAGAAGCCTGAAAACAAGCGGAATTGATGATTCCTCACGCATCAGCTGCGCCCTCCCGTGGTGCGCATGGCAGCGCGGTGATAGACGGCGATCGCCATCAGGCTGGTGACGAAGAGGACGATGGCGATGGCCGCACCGAACTGCCAGCGTCCGGTTTCCGCCACCTGCTGGTAGATGTGGATCGGCATGACCATGACCTTCCAGCCGCCCATCAGCGCCGGCACGACATAGGATGAAATGGCAAGTGCGAAGACCAGCAGCGTACCCGCCAGAATTCCCGGCATGGAAAGGGGCAGTACGATGGAGAAGAAGGCCTTCGCACGGGAAGCGCCAAGCGATCTGGCCGCTTCTTCCAGCGCAGGATGGATGGATTTGATGATGCCGATCAATGACAGGATCATGAAAGGCAGCGTGATCTGCACCAGCCCGACCACGACACCGAAGATGTTGTACATCAGCGGCAATGGCTCTGAAATAATGCCGATGCGGATGAGTGTGCTGTTGATGAGGCCGTTATCGCCCAGAAGCACCATCAGCCCATAAAGCCGGATGACCATGTCGAGCTGCATCGATGACAGGACCAGGATCATCAGCAGGGTGTTGCGGCCGGGGCTGACCGTCTTGGCGATGACATAGGCAAGCGGATATCCAAGCACCAGACAGACCAGCGCCACCATGGCGGCAATGCCGACGGAACGCAAAATGGCTTCGTAATAAATGGCGCGGGTGAAGATGCGCACGAAATTGTCGAAAGTGATCGCGCTTGAAAGAGTTATGACGCCCGCCACCGATTTGTTGAAGGCAAGGGCAAAAAGCGAAGCGGTGGGCACGACGAAAAAGGCGATGAAAAAAATCAGGGCCGGCAGCAGAAGCAGCCAGAAGCCAAGCCCCTCGCCGAAGCGTCTTCGCAGCGACGAAGCCTGAGAAAGAGGCAGGCCGTTCACCTGTTTGTCCGATGTCGTCATTGCGGATACCGCCATGTTGCCCGATCTCCTCATTCTGCCGCTTGCGGCAGCATGGCCCTGTGCAAGGCGTCGTAACCGATCAGTTCCTTTTCCGGCGGGGCCGGATAGGTCGTCTTGCTTTGCGAAAGGCCGGCGCGCACGAGACCGGCGGCAATCGACACCGCTGTCGGAATGGGATCGATGACGGGAACGTCGATGCCTTCGGCAAGCAGCCCGTCGCGCAGACCGGCGGCACATCCCATCAGGCCGGTGCAGCCGAAGATCAGCGCTTCCGCGCCGTCCTCCTCGACAGCCTTCCTGCCTTCCTCCACCAGCCGCCGGGCGGTGGCGACAAGATCCGCCTCGAGATCGAGGACGGGAATGTCGACGCTGCGCACCGAGGCCAGCTTGCTGGAAAGGCCGCATAGGGCGGCGGTATTTTCAAAAGACGGGATCAGGCGACGCATGACGGTGATGACCGAGAATTTATGTCCCAGCATGGATGCAACATGCATGCCGGTTTGGCATGGTCCGACAACGAGCATGCCGGAAATTTCCCGGGCCGGCCGCAGACCCGGATCGCCCATGCAGTCGATGATGACGGCATCGACGCCTTCGCGCTCGGCGCGCGCGACCTCAAGCAGGGTGCCGGGAACGGACATCGCCGCCTCGAACTCGCTTTCGATCGAACCCGGCCCTGTGGCTATCTCGGCATGGGAAAGGCTCACGCCGGGATATTCCAGCGCCTTGAGATCCGCCAGCTTGCGAAAGCCGCGCGTTACGATGGGGGACACGACACGAACATTGACGTTACGCATTCTCGATACCTCCTTCAAGCACCGCTACGACCGGCGTATGCGGGACAAATCCAAGCCTTGAACGTTGCGCATCCGACACTTCTGGGCGTCGGCTTCCTGCGCCGCTTGTTCCGATGCCTTACGGTGCATCGGCTTGCCGTCTGACGAAAGAGCTTTGGCGAATAGGGTCTTCGCTCTTTCGGGTGGGTAGTATGGCTGGCTTCAAAGCAAATTTCCTATCCGTTTGGATAGGTGTTGCTGCATAAAACAAATGCATTTCCGATGTTTGATTAAATATTGGACGAGAAAGGTCGCAAATTAAGGCAGTTTTGGCGTTTCGTGGCTGGTTTGACAGCGGGGCCGGCCATGGCGATGGTGTTTCCATCAAAGAGAGACTACTTCACGGAGGTTACAATGCCAGTCGCCAGGAGCGCGCCGGGCAGCGGCGGAGCTTTGTCGCGTTTGCAAAGCTTCATCACGCTTGTGCGGAATTTCGCCTATGATTTTCGTCGATACCGGGCCTCCAGTTTCATTGACGGTCCGCGCGAGCGACAAAATCTGGAGGCGCATATCAGGCTGTTGTCCCATATGCTGGAATATGGCCTGTCGCTCAGCGATCCTCGTGCAGGTTTCGGGATCGACAAGGTGCGTTTGCTGGCGGCGGAAGTTTCCCATTATATCGAAAGCTACGGTCCTGATGCGGCGACCGATAACGGGCTTGGCGTGCTTGCCGCTTATGTGGCCTATAATGCGGCCAATGGGGCGGATGTCCGGGAGGCGCAGAAACTTCTGGATGACCTGCTTGCATCCGATGCCGCGTCCTCTCCCTGTGTCGCCGGAAGCGAGGCGGTTTCGGCAAGGGCCATCCGTGCCGCGGCCTCGTGCGATTTCATGGGCTTCATGGCTGCTCGTCACAGTGTTCGTCAGTATGACCGTGCAAGGCCGGTTGAAGTGGAGCGGATCGAGCGGGCTGTCATGGCCGCCACGCAATCGCCTTCGAGCTGCAATCGCCAGACCACGAAAGTTCTTGCGTTTACGGACAAGGATTCTATCCGGCGCGTCCTCTCGCACCATCAGGGCAACCGCGGTTTCGGAGACCAGCTTGGTGGGGTCTTCGTCGTGACGGTCGATCTTAGAAACTGGAACACGATAGGGGAGCGAAATCAGGGCTGGGTGGATGGCGGAATGTTTGCCATGACGCTGGCGCTCGGGCTGCATGCGGAAGGTCTCGGCGCCTGCATGCTCAACTGGAGTGCGACAATGGAGGAGGATCGCGCCATGCGCGGGCTTCTGGGACTGGACGATTCGCATGTCATCATTACACTGATTGGTTTCGGCCATATGGTCGAAAGCTTTTCCGTTCCCGTTTCGCGCCGCAGGCCGCTTTCGCAGGTTCTGCTGCACGAGCCGCCGCTGAACTGAACCCGGCTTACACGATCCTGTCCTGCCCTTTCCGCGTGGTCACCTGGGCATCACCGAGGTCAACGGCGCTTTATTCAGCTGAAAAAACGATTGGCTGGTCGTTGCAGGCCAAGATGGTCGCGTAATGTCGGCCCCTCATAGTCCTTGCGGAACAGCCCGCGCCTTTGCAGTTCCGGCACCACCTGCGTCGTGAAGTCGTCCAGGCCGGCCGGCAGGAAAGGGAAGGTGACGTTGAAACCATCCGAACCCTCCTCATGAAGCCATTGCTCCATCTCGTCGGCGATGGTCTTTGGCGTGCCGACGAAGGCAAGACCCGCATAACCGCCCAGCCGCTGGGCGAGTTGGCGCACCGTCAGGCCTTCGCTTCGGGCAAGCTCGATCACCCGTTCACGGCTGGATTTGCTGGCATTCGTTTCCGGAATATCAGGCAGGGGGCCATCGGGATCGAAGCCGGAAACATCGTGGCCGAGCGCAATGGAAAGCGAGGCGATTGCGCTGTCATAATGGACGAGACTGTCGAGCCTGGCGCGTTTGGCTTTGGCCTCCTCCACACTGTCGGCGACGAGAACGAAAGCGCCCGGCAGGATAACAATGCTGTCGCGGGAGCGGCCTGCCGCAACGGTCCTGTCCTTGACATCCTTATAAAAAGCCTTTCCTGCGGCAAGCGTGGGGGGTGCGGCAAAAACCACCTCGGCCGTCTCGGCGGCAAGCTGGCGTCCCGGCTCGGAAGCGCCGGCCTGCACGATGACGGGCCAACCCTGCACCGGGCGCGCGATGTTGAGCGGTCCGCGCACGGAAAATTCCGGTCCCTTGTGGTCCAGCACATGCATCTTTTCGGGATCGAAAAACAGCCCGCTATCGACATCCCGGATAAAGGCGTCATCCGAAAAAGAGTCCCAGAGACCGGTGACGACATCGTAAAATTCCCGCGCGCGGCCATAGCGCTCGGCATGATCCGGCTGTTCCTCGCGGCCGAAATTTCGGGCGGCGTCTGGATTTGACGTGGTGACGATGTTCCAGCCGGCGCGGCCATTGCTGAGGTGATCGAGCGAGGCGAAACGCCGGGCCACATGATAGGGCTCATCGAATGTGGTGGAGGCGGTGGCGACCAGCCCGACGCGGGAGGTAACGGCGGCGAGCGCCGAAAGCAGGGTGAAGGGCTCGAAGGATGTGACGGTGTGGCTGCGGCGCAGCGCCTCGGTGGGCATGTTCAGCACCGCCAGATGATCGGCCATGAAGAATGCATCGAACTTGGCGGCCTCAAGCTGTTGTGCGAAGCGCGCCAGATGGGCGAAATTGAAATTCGCATCCGGGAAGGCGCCCGGATAACGCCATGCACCCGTGTGGAGACTGACGGGCCGCATGAAGGCGCCGAGATGCAGTTTGCGATCATTTGCCATTGGGCTTCACTTTCGTCGATGTTCTGCGCGTTGCGGATGGCTTCAGCCGCAGGCAGGTCTTTGCTCGTCGCGACGATATCCCCGCCGGGGGATTGGCGCGGCAAAGACTATTCCGATTATGATTTGCGAACCGAAAGATTTTTGCTGAAATTCTGCATTTGGCGATGATCCCGTCACCTGCGCCGGCCCTGTTTGCATCCCGTTGGGAAGTGCCGTGCGTGGCCGTGGTGGCGGAAAATCATCCGCTCGCCGGGAAGGTCGTCATCTCCGCCGAAGACCTTGCCGGAAACCGGCTTATCGCTTTGGTAAACTCCTTCCGCCTGCGCATGCGGATCAACGATGTGCTTTCCAGCCTCGGCCTCGACCCTTCCTCCGTGATCGACAGCAATGCGACCTGTTTCGCTTGCGCGGGTGCGCATGGGTCTCGGTGTCGCAATCGTCGAATCGATCACCTTCCTCGGCCTGCCGGGGAAGGGCGCGCACGTCATGCCGCTCTCTTTCCACATCCCGTTTTGATGTGGTTCCGTGACAGCGGCCGGCCAGTCAAGCCCGCAGCGGACGCGCCTTCGCGGCCGCTGGAGCCTTTTTGAGTAAAAGCCAATCGCTTTCACGTCTGGACAATGCGCTAAGACAAAGGGCACTTCCCGCGAACCCTCGTTCACGGGAAATGTTCTAGACCGCCAGCAGTTTCTCGTTGCCGATGCGGGTGGTCTCGACGGCGCCCTCGGTTTCGATCCGCTTGCCGGTGGCCGGATCGAAGAAATGAAGGTGGGCGGCGGGCAGGTCCAGGTAAATGCGCTGGCCGGGTTTTACCGAAAGGTCCTCACCAATGGCGGCGGAGAAGGTCTCTCCGGCGATATCGGCATGCACGATGCGGCCCGAGCCCAGTTCTTCGACGAAATCCACCACTGCCGGCACGCCGGCGCCATCCGTGCTGACCACGCATTGTTCCGGGCGGATGCCGACCGTCACGTCACGGCCGCGCAGTTCCAGCGCGGTTTCGGGGAAGAGTTTCACCGGCGTGCCTGCCAGCATCACGGCAGGGGATTCCACCTCCACCCTCGTGCTGAACAGGTTCATGGCGGGCGAGCCGATGAAAGAGGCCACGAAGGTGCTGGCCGGGCGATGGTAGATATCGAGCGGATGGCCGACCTGCTCGACATTGCCCCTGTTCATCACCACCAGCCGGTCGGCCAGCGTCATGGCTTCCACCTGGTCATGGGTGACGAAGACGGAGGTTGCGGACAGACGCTGGTGCAATTTGCGGATTTCCGCACGCATGGTCACGCGCAGCTTGGCGTCGAGGTTGGATAGCGGCTCGTCGAACAGGAAAACCTGCGGTTCGCGGATGATGGCGCGGGCCATGGCCACGCGCTGGCGCTGGCCGCCGGAAAGGGCTGCGGGCTTGCGCTCCAGATAGTCGGAAAGGCCGACGATCTTTGCTGTTTCCTCGATGCGGCGCAGGCGTTCGGCCTTGGGCACACCCGCGACCTTCAGCGCATAGCCGATATTACCCGCCACCGTCATGTGCGGATAAAGCGCATAATTCTGGAACACCATGGCGCAGCCGCGCTCGCGCGGCTCCAGCGTGTTGACGACGCGCCCGCCAATGGCGATCTCGCCTGAGGTGATTTCCTCCAGCCCGGCGATCATGCGCAGCAGCGTGGATTTGCCGCAGCCCGAGGGGCCGAGGATGACGACGAATTCGCCGGATTGGAAAGAGAGATCCACGCCGTGCAGGGTCGGGGTCTTGCCGTAGGATTTGCGGACCTGGCGAATATCGATCTGAGCCATGATAGGAGAACCTTGTTGTTGAAAGCCACGCGACGACGTCACTTGTCGGACGATACGAGGCCGCGGACGAACCAGCGTTGCAGGAAGGCCACGACGAGAAGCGGCGGCATGATGATGATGAGGGAGCCGGCCAGCGTGACGTTCCAGTCCGGTATGCCGTCTTCGGCTGGCAGAAGTGCGCGCAGCGACATCATCACCGTTTTGTAGGAGGGGTCGGTGACCATAAGCAGCGGCCACAGATACTGGTTCCAGGCATAAACGAACATGATGGTGGTGAGCGCTGCCATATTGGTGCGCGAAAGCGGCAGCAGCATTTCCACGAAGAAGCGCACCGGACCTGAGCCGTCCATGCGCGCGGCTTCCGCCAGCTCGTCGGGGATCGTCATGAAGAACTGCCGGTAAAGGAAGGTGCCGGTGGCCGTGGCGACCAGCGGCAAGGTGAGGCCGGAATAGGAGTTCAGAAGGTTCCACTCGACCGTCACTTCGATGCCGAAAAGTCCAAGAATGGAGCGGAACGGCTGGAAAAGATCGGCGGCCACCGAATAGGTCGGCACCACGCGCACTTCGAGCGGCAGCATCAAAGTGATAAAGACCGTCCAGAAAAACAGGTGTTTGAGCGGCGAACGGAAAAACACGATGGCGAAGGCGGTGCAGGCCGAGAGAGCCACCTTGCCGATCGTGACCAGCGTGGCCATGATGATGCTGTTCAACAGGGCATTGCCGAGATTGGCGCGTTCCCATGCCGTTGTGGCGTTGGTGAAAAACTCACCTTGGGGCATGAAGTTGAACGGTACGCTGTTGACCTGCTGCACTGACTGGCTGGCGCCGGAAATCACGACGATGAAGGGGCCGATGAGCAAAAAGAAGCCGGCGACCATCAGTATATAGGTCAGGGCGTCGGCAAAGGGTGTGCGCTGTATCATGGCCGCCTCACTTGTAATGGACCTGCCGCTCGACAAAGCGGAATTGGATGAAGGTGAAAACCATGATGAGGCCGATGAGGACGATGCTCTGCGCCGAAGCGCCGGAATAGTTCAGGCCCTCAAAGGCTTCGCTGACGATGCGGTAGACCATCACCTCGGTGGCGCGGTTGGGGCCGCCCTCGGTGGTGGTGGCGACGATGCCGAACGTATCGGCTCCGACGAAGCCCTCGGTCATCATGATCACGGTGAGGAAGAACAAAGTAGGGGCAAGCAGCGGCACCTGAATGTCGATGGCGCGGCGAATGGGGCCGGAGCCATCCATGGCGGCCGCTTCCGTCAGCGAGCGTGGCACCGATTGCAGGCCGGCGAGCACGAAGATGAAGGTGTAGCCCGCCCATTTCCAGATGAAGATGACGATGACGAGGATCAGCGCATGTTCACCGTATTTGGCCGGGTTCCAGATGTCCGGCCACCAGGCGTTGAGCGAGGCGGCAAGACCACGTTCCGGCGACAGGATGAAGCGGAAGGCCATGCCCGCGGCGGGGCCGGCAATGGCGTAAGGCAGGATGTACAGGACCCTGAAAAAGCCGGAGCCGGGCAGCGCGCGATCGACACACAGCGCCAAGACGAGGCCGATCAGGATGGTGAAGACAGGCCCGGCAATGGCAAAGACCATGCTGACGAGCACCGAATGCCAGTAAAGCGGATCGAGAAAGGTTTCCTCGAAATTGGCGAGACCGACGAACTCCGCAGCGCCGCCGAAAGGCGGTTCTAGCGTGAACGCCCAGTTGATGACCGCTGCCACTGGCCAATAGAAGAACAGAAAGATCAGCAGAAGCTGCGGCAGGGCGAACAGCACGGGCAACCACGTGCTTTTGAAGACGGCGCGCTTTTCCATGAAAAAACCGGCATTACTGGAGAAATGGGCGGACTTGCCCGTGAAGCAAGGCGTCACGGGCAAGTCCTTCGAAGTCGGGCGGGAAGCTTAGTTCAGCTTGGCGCCGGCATAGGTCTTTTCGAAGCGGCGCAGAGCGGCATTGGAGCGCTCGACGGCCTTGTCCAGTTCAGCCTGGACGTCGGCGTTTTGCATGAAGATGGCTTCGAGCGAGGTGGCGACTTCCTTGCGGATCTGCGTGAAACCGCCAAGACGGATGCCGCGGGTATAGTCGGAAGGCGGCGTAAACGTCAGGCTTTCGATTGCCTTTTCACGGCCCTTGTAAGGTGCCTTGTCGTAGAAGCCGTTGGCCTTCATGGCGTCGAAGCCGGTCTTGGTGACCGGGATGTAGCCGGTGACCGTGGACCACCACTGAACCATCTCCGGCTGGGCGATGAAGTTCAGGAATGCGGCAGCGCCCTTATATTCTGCATCGGGACGACCGGCCATGACCCAGAGCGAAGCGCCGCCGACGAGCGAGTTGTGGCGCTCGGTGCCTTTCCAGACCGGCAGCATGGCGACGTCCCACTTCACGCCTTCCGGCATGGTCTTGCCGACGGTGCCGTGATTGGCGATGGAGGTCATGAACATCTGGCAGGTCTGCGAGGTGAAAGCGGGCAGGATGTCCATGCCGAGCTGCTTCGTCTTGACGACAAAGAGCTTCTCGTCCTGCATCTTCTTGAAGAACTTGACGTGATCGACGAATTTCGTCTTGTTGATCGTCAGTTCGGCGTCAAGGCCCTGATAGCCGTTGCCCTTGGTGGCGATCGGCTGGTTGTGAATGGCGGAGAACTGCTCCATCAGCATCCAGGTGTCGAAGTTGAAGGCCAGCGGGCATTCGAAACCGGCAGTCTTCAGCTTCTTGGCGGCCTCTTCAACCTGTTCCCAGGTGTCGGGCTTGAAGGTGATGCCGGCTTTTTCGAAGGCGTCGATATTGTAATAGAACATCGCCGTGGAAGAATTATACGGGAAGGAGTTCAGCTCGCCCGAAGCCGTCGCGTAATAATTGGCGATGCCGGGAAAATAATTGTTCCAGTCGATCTTGTAACCATTGTCGGCCATCAGCTTCTTGGCCGGAACAAAAGCGCCGGAGAGCATCAGATCGAGGGTGCCGGCATCGTAGATCTGGGTGATCGCGGGCTGCTTCTTGGCGCGGTAGGCGGCAATGGTGTTCTGCAGCGTGGCGTCGTAATCATTCTGCGAGGTGCAGACGATTTCGAATTCAGCCTGCGAATCGTTGAACTTCTTGCAGGTGTCCTGAACGCGGTCGCCGAGATCGCCGGAGAGGCCGTACCAGAATTCGAACTTGGTCTTTTCTGCGTGAGCGGCGGTGGCGCCGAAGGCGGCCGCTATGGCGACGCCGGCCACGAAAGAAGTCAGAGCGGAAGATTTCATGTGTTGAGCCCCGTTGATGGATTTGATGGCATGATCGGCAAGGACATCATGTCCACAGCACGAAGCCACGGGCTCTGCTAGCAGCCGTCTTTGACGGATGGCTTACACTTTGTTGAACGTTTTATGATGACTGGCCGCGCAGGGGAACCTGCGCGGTAAAACAGCTGTAATAAAAGCCGTATTTGTGTTTTTATTGTTATTTTTCATATGGTTACGGTTTTTATATTATTTTTCTACCTGATGCTGAGTAGGGTTGCTGTGTCAACCGCGGCGTGCGGCCTCGATGGCGGCGACATCGATTTTCTTCATGTCCATCATGGCGGCAAAGGCGCGTTTGGCCTCTGCGCCGCCGGCGGCCATGGCCTCCATCAGCACGCGCGGGGTAATCTGCCAGGAGATGCCCCATTTGTCCTTGCACCAGCCACAGGCGCTTTCCTCGCCGCCATTGCCGACAATGGCGTTCCAGTAGCGGTCGGTTTCTTCCTGATCTTCGGTCGATATCTGAAACGAGAAGGCCTCGCTTTGTTTAAAGGCCGGTCCGCCGTTGAGCCCAATGCAGGCGACGCCGGCAACGGTGAACTGCACCATCAAAACGTCGCCTTCCTTACCGGAGGGATAGTCGCTCGGCGCCCGGTATACGTTGCTGACAACGCTGTCAGGGAACGTGCTGGCATAAAATCTGGCGGCGGCCTCGGCATCCCTGTCGTACCAGATACAGATCATATTCTTCTTCATTACATGTTCCTCCCAGATTGGAATCAGATTTACGCCCTGCCTCAGAGCGGCAGGGAAATCGGCCGGGCGTTGCCGGCTCCCCATCCGGCATAGAATGCAGCTGCCGGGCGAACGTTCCGGAAAGGTCGGCCAACCGCGCAATTTTTCGGGGATGCAGGCTGGGTCATGACGGCGACGCCGGCCCGCAGTCCTCGTTACAGCCAGCGCCTGACCCTGCGCCGATAGGCATCATAGGCGGGGCCCAGTTCCTTGGTCAGCACCCGTTCCTCGATCCTCACCTGCAGCATCACGGCGACAATGAGAGCAATGGCGACTGCAAATTGCAGAACCGTCGTGAAAACCAGCACCAGCCCCGCAAACAGCACGACCTGCCCGACGAAGACCGGGTTTCTGGAAAGGCCGAACGGGCCGGTATCCACGATGGCGCCGAGATGGCCTTCGGCCGCGCCGATGCGCCATGACCTGCCCATGTAGTGCTGCGCGTAAAGCGCGATCACGCCTCCGGCCAGCACCATCACCACACCGACGATACGGATTGCAAGGCCAGGCTCGCAACGGTTCAGAAGAAAGCCGGATTGCTGCGGACCCAGCCACAGGCTGACAAGCGGCAGAATGACGCCGAGAAGAAACGCGAGACGGAAAAGCATGGCGGGAAGGGTCTGGCGCTCGCGGCCCTTTGCAAAAAGCCAGACCGGTTCCCCCGTTTGTTTCGCCAGCCGCGCTGTCAGAAGCAGAAATCCGGCCACATATGCCCAGACGGCGAGCGTCGCAATAATATCGATCATATTTCCCCCAAAGACGACGGCGAGCCTCGCCGTCCCGATGTCAGGGGCAGCGTTTTTCGACTCGCTCAGGGCCGGGAATATAAATGCAAATATGTATCAATTTGACTTCATCCGCGGGCCGTGAAGTTTTGCGTCGGGCCTCTTTCGATCAGCTGGCGGATTTGCTTGGCGGGCATCAAAATTATTATTAAGTATTATTTAATTATGAAACAACATTATTGACGAATAATTTCCAGTGGAAACCATTTAGATGCCATCGGAGGATCGCACGTGAGTTTTCTTGATCGTGGTGCAAATGCTTTCGCGGTTCTGACCGCACTTTCCAAATCTCAAGCCATTATAGAGTTCGATATGTCGGGAAAGATTCTCACTGCCAACGAGAATTTCTGCCGTGCGCTCGGTTATGATCTCGCGGAAATCGTCGGCAGGCATCACAGCATGTTTGTCGAGCCCGCCATCGTATCTTCGCAGGACTACAAGGCCTTCTGGGCAAAGCTTGCGGCGGGCGAGTTCGACCAGCGGCAATATAAGCGCATCGGCAAGGGCGGCAGGGAAATCTGGATCGAGGCCTCCTATAATCCGGTGTTTCGCCGCGGCAAGCCGGTGAAAGTGGTCAAGATCGCCACCGATATTACCGCGCGCGAGCTGATGGCGGCGGAGGATGCCGGCAAGATCGACGCCCTGTCGCGGGCGCAGGCCATCATCGAATTCTCGCCGGATGGCGAGGTGCTGACGGCCAATGAGAATTTTCTGGCGGCACTCGGCTATTCGCTGGCTGAAGTCCAGGGCAGGCATCATTCAATGTTCTGCGAGCCGGCCTACACGCAATCCGCCGACTATGCGCAATTCTGGAAAAGGCTTGCCGGCGGCGATCTCGTGGCGGATGAATTCATGCGGCTTGGCAAGGGTGGCCGCAGGGTTTTCATTCAGGCCTCCTATAATCCGATCTTCGATTTGAACGGCAAGGTGTTCAAGGTCGTCAAATTTGCGACCGACGTGACCGGCCGGGTGGAAAATGTCGAAAAGCTCGCGCAGTCCCTGACAGAACTGGCCGAGGGCGATCTTTCACAAAGCATCGACAAGCCCTTTATCCCTTCGCTTGAACGATTGCGGACGGATTTCAACGCCGCCTCGGAAAAGCTGAAAAAGGCCATGACGCTGGTGTCGGAGAATGCCGGCGCCATTTCTTCCGGCTCGAATGAAATACGCTCGGCGGCCGATGATCTTGCCAGACGCACGGAACAGCAGGCAGCCTCGATCGAGGAAACGGCCGCAGCCCTTGAAGAGATCACCACTGCCGTCAACGATTCCAGCCGGCGGGCGGAAGATGCCGGAAAGATTGTCGCCCGCGCCCGCGACCATGCCGAGCATTCGGGCCAGGTGGTGCGCGATGCGATCGGTGCGATGGACCAGATCGAAAAATCATCACGCGAAATATCCAATATCATCGGCGTGATCGATGAAATTGCCTTCCAGACCAATCTTCTGGCGCTGAATGCGGGTGTGGAAGCCGCACGCGCCGGTGAGGCGGGCAAGGGGTTTGCGGTGGTGGCGCAGGAGGTCCGCGAGCTCGCGCAACGCTCGGCGACAGCTGCCAAGGAAATCAAGAGCCTCATCAACGCATCCGGCGCGCAGGTGGAAAACGGCGTCGGCCTCGTCACCAGAGCGGGTTCCGCCCTGCAGGAAATCGCCGCGCAGGTGCGCGATATCAACACCAATGTCGTGGCGATTGTCGATGCCGCTCGCGAACAGTCCACCGCACTTGCCGAAATCAACCAGGCGGTCAACACCGTCGATCAGGGAACGCAGCAGAATGCCGCGATGGTGGAGGAGCAGACGGCGGCGAGCCACAGCCTCGCGCGGGAAGCGGCGGCCCTGTTCGAACTTCTCGGGCAGTTCCGCTTCGATGACGCGCCGCGATCGACATCGTCTTCGCGCAGCAGCCTCGGGCAGCAAACTGCGCCGATCAGTTCGCGACGTTCCGCATCCCGTCCGCTTGCGGCACGCGGTTCGGCTGCAGTCGCTGCCAAACATGAGGAATGGCAGGACTTTTAGAGCGTTTCGCGTATAGGTGGGGCCAGTTTGAGGCTGGGACATTCGTGAACCGACGTCCCGGCCTCCTCGTTTTTGTGAAGGCACAGGAATGAGGAAAGGCCGAGAAACGGTCGAAAAACCAGAAACTTCCGTTGAAGAACAGCCAAGCTCTGGGCATATCGTATCGATTGGCTGATAATCGGCACATCGCGTGTGGAGTTTTCGGGGACTTTCGCTTGGCAGGGATATCGACAAGCCGCCTGGCTCTTCCCTTCTGTCTGCTGGCCGTCACCTCCGGCCCGACTGGCGCCGGGGAGCCTGCAAAGGAAAAAACAACCTGCGCCTACAGCCATGATGTTGCGCCGGAACTGTGCATCCGCGTCGGCAGCTACAATAATGATCTGTGCCATGCCATCGAGGTCCTGGCCGGGCGTCATGCCGTTCCGCCGGATTATTTCGCGCGGCTGATCTGGCGGGAAAGCCTGTTCCGGGCCGATGCGGTAAGCCCGAAGGGCGCCGAGGGCATCGCCCAGTTCATGCCGGGCACGGCAAGGCTGCGCGGCCTTCAGGACAGTTTCAACATCATTGCCGCGCTTGAGGCATCCTCGCGTTATCTGTCGGAGCTGAACACGCAATTCGGCAATTTTGGTCTCGCGGCAGCGGCCTATAATGCGGGCGAGGCGGGATTGCGGACATTCATCGCCACCGGTCGCCTGCCTATGGAAACCCGGGATTATGTCTTTGCGATTACCGGATACCCCGTGGAAAGCTGGAAGGACAATCCGCCGGAAAAGGCGGCCCCGGCGCTGGATGACAGCAGGTCCTTCATCGATGCCTGCCTGAAGTTGGCCGATACCCGCACCATGAACGATCCCGTCCTGATTTCCTCGGCGGACTGGGCACCCTGGGGCGTGCAGCTTGCCGCGCATTATAATCCGGCGGTGGCAAACCGGCTTTTCACCCGCGCCATAGGTCAGCTCGCGGAACCCCTTAACGCTGAACGAGCCTTGATCGTGCGCCAACGCGGCGGGAATTTCGGTTCGCGCCCGCGTTATGCCGCCCGCATCGGCCGCGAAACACGTGGCGAAGCCAATCAGCTTTGCGGTGCAATTCGGCAGGCCGGCGTTCCCTGCACCGTGTTTCGCAACAGGTAGGCGACTGTCATTTTAAGCCGATCATAACAAGTTGATCGGCATTTCGTTTGCGGCTCCTTCCAGCGGCAAACCATCGACCCTAGATTTGCGCCCGGGCCATAGTCGCGTCTTTTGCGACCACAGGCATTTTACGAGGGGAAGCATTAAAAATGAGATGGCTTGAAACCGGATGCCTTACGGCTGCGCTGACAATCGTCAGCGCCTGCTCCACCACCGGGCAGACGGAGATTTCCCGCACCGTCGCAGGCTTTGTGGGACAGCCCCGCGACGCCGCCATCGCCAGACTTGGCCGTCCGAACAAGGTCATCATCGAAAACGGCGCAACCGAGTCCTATTGGCTGAAGGTCGATGTCGAGACCTATGCCGGCCTCAGCAACAGGCGCGAGTATAAAACCGTCAATGGCCAGGCGCAGATATCGGAAACCGAGGGCATGAAGATCAAGGAGCACCGCCGTGACTGCATCATCAAGATCACTGCGGACGCCGCCTCCACCATCAGGACGAGCGAGATCATCGGTAATCCGGCCAGTTGCGAAAATATTCTAAATCGTCCGGCCTCCTGAACCGCGTCCGGGGGCGGAACGCGGCTCAGGAGGTTGCAAGGGGGCTCAGAAGCGATAGTTCAGCCCGACCTTGATGGCATGCATGTTCAGCGAATTCGAGGCATTGCGGCCGTTTGCTATTCCCGAAGTGCCGGCGTGGTCGACATATTCGTAGACCGGCGATTCATAGGGAGCGCAAACTTCCGGGTAGATGGCGCAAAGCCAGGCCATATTGGGATCATTGGCCAAACCGGGGTCGATCATCTCGGTGCCGGTCTGCTCGCTGGTCTGGTAGTCCTTGCCGGTGCCGGCGCGGGCATTCTTGAACTTGAAGGATTTGGCGCGGAAATGGCTGTAGCTGTAATCCGCCCTGATCGACCAGTTTTCATTCAGGGCATATTCCGCGCCAAGCCCGATGGTGAAGCCGGTCCGCGTGCCGGAGGCCTTCTCGACGAAGAACGCCGTTGTTTCGGAACCCATGGGGTTGGTAGCGCTCGCACTGTCTGAGACATACTGGTCGCGCCATTGGGTTTCCCGGGCAAGCGCCAGACCGGCGGTGGAGTAAACCAGCAGCCTGTCGTTGACGGCATATCCGAGTTTTGCCCGCAACCCGGCAGTCCAGTCGATGTCGTAGCTGGTGGTTGCGTCCACATGCCCGTTTTTCGCCAGTGTGGCATCCGTGGAGGCGAACTTTTCGATGCCGCGAAGATAGGTTTTGGTGTAATCGGCCTCGACGCCGACGACGAAGCCGTTTTCGAGCTGCCGGTCATAACCCGCATGCAGCCCGAATGCGCCGCCGCGCATGTTGAAATCGGCAGATTCCCGCGCGGCTGCATCGCTGAACGTTCCATCCAGAGAGGTCGTATTTCCTGCGATATTCAGGAAATCGCCGCCCGCATGAGCACCCACATTAAAGCCGGTCCAGTCGCGAACGAAGGCGCTGTCCGTCGGGCTACTGAAGGGGGAAAGGCCCGGCAGGGCTTCACCGCCGCCAATGGTTGCCGTAAGGCTGGCATAGATCGTCCGGCCCGGTCCCGGCTGTGTGACAAGGCCGAGAGGATCGACATAGAAACGATCGAACAGGTTTTCCACGCGCAGGCTCGCGGTCATGTTGTCGTTGATCTTGTATTCGGTAAACAGGTCGACCAGCGTATAGGGTTCCCAGTCCACGAGAGCGATGAATTCGGAGGCGCCCTGCGCCGTGACATCGCCATGTCCGATGGCGCGCGGTCCGACATAGGAGATGCGGCCGCCGACCGTCAGCCGGTCCTCGAGGAATTTCTGCGAGAGCGTCAGGTCCACCGTATATTCCGGCTGAACATGGTTGGTCGCATAGTCGCCGTAGAGGGACTTGCTGTCGCAGGTCTGGGTCGTGCGGCAATATTCGACATTCAGGAAATAATTGGCCGAAAGGTCCGCCGAAAAGCCGCCATTGGTATAACGGCCGGAGAGTTCGAGACCTGAAAATTTAGCCCGGGGAATGTTGCCGATATTGAGGGTCAGTACCGGTTCGGTCACCACGGTGCGCGAGATGTAATTCTTGACGTCCCAATTGAAATAACCGAACTTGATCATGGCGGTATCGTCGTCAGACAGAATCCCGTCGCGAATGATGTTGGTGCCGATTTCCCAGTTGCTGGACCGTTCCGGCTGGACGCCGGCATTGGCGATCACGCTGTTGAAGGCGGAGACGGATTCGATGATGGATGGCGATCTGAGCGTATTCGAATAGTTGGCGTAGAACTGCGTATTGTCGAACGGTTCCACCGTCACGCCGGCAGAAGGGCTGAAACCCCCGTCATCCACCGTCAGGCCGATGGGTTTGCCCTGGGCCTGATATTTTTCGTAGGGGTCAAATCGATCCTTGAGCCAATAATGCGAGTATCGCAGGCCGCCATTCAGGGTCAGCCAGTCAACGGGCTTATAGGCCGCCTTGGCGAAAGCGGCTCCCTCATGACGAATGGCATCGCGCGGCGTCAGCCAACCCTCGAGAACAGCGGCGTGCTCGCTGCCATTGGTGTCCTCTGCCCGGTAGGAAATGCCGTAGTTCAGATCGAGGTCACCGTAATCCGAGCTGAATTGCGAGCGGTTGGTAATTTCCGCGCCCCACATATTGGTGTCGGTGCCGACCCGGAAACCGGATGGCAGGCCGATTTTTTCGGGCGTCAGTCCTCGCCCGCCGCGCACGGGATTTCGGACTTCGAGATGGTTGAAGTAGAAATTCGACTTGAAGTCGATGAGATCATTATCCTCGGGGTTCCAGTTGTATCTCGCCGTGAACGTGTCGAGGCTGGTGCTGACCGTCTGTTCCTGTTGCTGCGCCTGTCCGGTATTCGAGGTCAGCCGCGAGGCAAGCCGGTCCCCGGCCTCGCTTCTATATCCCATATAACCGATCTGGAATGTCTGGTCGTCCGAAAGGCGTGCGGTCACTTTTGCCAGAAGAGATTGCGTTTCCAGCTCGGTGTTGAGGACTTCCTCACCCCCGCGATAGTTGACCAGACCTTCATTGATCATCGTGTTGGGAAGAATGCCGCCCCAATATTTCGTGTTGCCAATGTTTTTCGGAGAGGCGACGGGGCCGTGGCTGCCGGCGTGATAATTGCCCTGGCGACGATGCGCATAACCCGCAACGACATCGATGTCCTCGCCCTTATAGGCGCCGATCACACTGCCTGAGCCGGTCGTTGGCTTGAGGAAGGCGGGGCGATCCATCCCGTCGGCAGATGGTGTCGCGGTGCCCACGCCGGACTGATAGCTGTAGCCGCCCAGCGCGCCATCCTTCGGGCTTGACGAATTGGTGCCAAAACCGCCTTTGACCTTGAGGCCCCATTTCTCACCGTCCTTGACGATGTCATCGGCACTGACCGTCCTCATCGCGACCGAGCCGGCATTGCCGAAGGAAGCGGCGTCTGCCCCCTTGGTAATGTCGACGCCGGCGATGAAATCGGGATCGACATAGGTGCGGTTCGAGACGCCCTGATAGCCCTGATAGACCGTCACGGAATTCTCGGCGCCGTCTATCGTCGTGGCGACGCGACCCATTCCCTGCATGCCGCGAATATTGACGTCGATGGCGCCCGCGCCGTTGCGCGCCTCGCCGGACATGACGCCCGCCGTGCCGCGGAACATGTCGGCCGGGCTGGAGCCGCGAAAGCGGTCGATGTCCTCGCCCGAAATATAGGCCGTGGGGGCGTCGGTTCCGTAGGGCGCGTCGGGGCTGCCGTATCGCCCGCTTTTGCCGGTGACGGTGATTGTCTCCAGCGCGACTGTACCATCCGCCGCGGCTGCTTCCGGCGCCTGTGAGGCGTTGGAGACCGTCACGCGATCGGGCGCGGTAAAGCGAAAGCTCAGGCCGGTGCCGTCCAGAAGCTTGCCGAGCGCCTCGCGCGGTTGAAGGGCGCCGGCCGCGCCGGAAGTTTTCAGCCCCTTTGTCAAAGACGCATCGTAGAAAATCTGTATGCCGCTTGCCGCACCAAATCGCGTCAGCGCCACGTCAAGCGATCCCGCGGGAATGGAGAATTGGCGCAGCTCCTGCGCGTGAACCTGGGTGTGAGCGTAAAACGAGACGGAGCACGCCAGCGATGCGCAGAATGCCGCCAGCCTCAAACGCCCTGCGCGAGTACCGGATTTTTGTCCCGTCGCCAATAAATTCATCCCCGTAACCCCTTCAGTTTCGCCGCATCACTGCGGCCTCTGATAGGAAGGACGACCGAGGCGCGGAAACCCGAAAAGATTTCTGGAGTTTTTTGGTAATATTTTTGGTCGAACAATATCGTGGCAGGGTGAGGGTGTGAGCCGGGGTCAGACGAGGAGCAGTATTCCGCCGGCACCGATTGCCCGCAGATGCAGCGTTTCCTCAAGATGGGCGATAATATCCTGTGGCCGGTTGAGCTGGAAAACGCCCGAGACGTGCAGGGACCGCAGGCTTTCACGCGTGATGATGATCCTGCCACGCCGGTGCCGGTTCAGACTTGCGACGATGTCTTCAAGGGGACGATTGTTGAACACCAGCAGGCCTTCGCGCCAGGCGGAGGCGGTTTCAAGGTCGATTGCGGATTTTTCCTTGAGGCCGGAACGTCCGTAAGTGATGGCCTCGCCGGGAAGGAGCTGGGCATTGCCGAGACAGTGCACGGCAAGCGGGCCGGACAGGCATTCCACCGTCACGCCGCTGGCGTTGTGTGTCACGCTGAAGGAGCCGCCGGAAGCTTCGACATAACCGGCGCCGGCATTCACGACAAATGGCATGTCGGATGCCTGCCTGACCGTGAAGACCGCAGCGCCCGCCGTCAGATCGAACCGCCGTTCACCGTCGAGAGACAGCGCCGTGCCGCCATCCATAAAGGCGGTCGATCCGTCCGGCAGGTTCACATTTCGCTGCTCGCCGACCCCCGTTGAAAAATCCGCAAGCATTGAACCTATGGAGGGCATGTAACCGAGTTGCGGCAGCGCCACGGCGACGCCGGCAAAACCGGCTGCAAGGCTGCCGCCAATCATGAATGACCGTCTGGAGACGACGTTCGCGCGCGTTCGCGTTTCGGCCTGCAAGGCCGGGCCGAGATTGCGCCAGAGCGCCGATGCCTCGATGAAGGCGCGTTCGTGCTCGGCACTGAGATTGCGCCAATAGCTGAGCGCTTCCGTATCCTCGACCGTAGCCGCGCCGGAGTGCAGCCTGACGATAAAGGACGTGGCCTTTTTTCTGAGCGCATCGGATCCGTCGTTCAACACTCACCCCCTATCAAAAATTCCATCCGGGCACGGGAATTTCACATGAACCTCACTAGCTCTAACGATTGAAAACCGGAAATCCGAAAATTATCTGCGCCGCTCATGGCCCATTTTCTCCATGCAGTAATTGATCGCCCGGTTGATTTCCATTTCCACCGTGCGGGTCGAGACATGAAATTCCTCCGCGATCTCGGCATAGGGACGAAACTCCAGCCGCGCCGCGACGAGCATTTTTCGCTGCCGATCCGGCAATTCGCCGATGACCCGCATGAGTTCCCGGATCTGGTCGCGATCGATCACCTGTTGGTCCGGTAATGGACGTTCATCGCGAATTGAAAGCGCATCCTCGATCTGTTCGGTCGTCGCGCGGTGCTTGCGACCGCGCCCATGATCGATGGCAAGTGACCGTGCAATCCGCTTGAGATAGGGAACGGGGGCCTCGGAGGCATTGGAACTGTTCCTCGCCAGCTTGATCCAGGCTTCATGGGCAAGATCCTCGGCATCTTCCCGGGAACCCGTCATCCGCGTCAGATATCGCTTGATGTCCGACTGCGTTTTCAGGAATGCCGAGAGGAATTTGTCGTCGCGTTGCGTCATGACCGACCTGGGGATTGCGTTTGAGGCGATACCCCGCGCAGCGACTTATTTCAATACTTAACTGAAATAATCATGTTAAAATGGTTCTCTTCGCGACAGCCCCCTCGCAATGGTCCTCTGGCGGATGCGACCCGGTTTCTGTGGATGACGGTAACCGCTGTTGTGACGTTAAGCCTCTGCGCATATGCTGGACTACTCAATCTCGATTTCCGGCCAAGGCGGACAGGAGCACGATGACCTCCCAGTTGGATTTTTTTGCCCCCGCGGCGGCGCGGCTTGCCCAGGCCGAACGAGGGCGAAAAAAAGCGGGTGGTGGCGAAACAACGCAGAAGGCGGTTGCTGACGACGAGACGCTTGCCGCTTATCTCGAATCCACCGGCAGTTACCGCATCCTGCGCAGGCTTCAGCCCCGTGCCGTCGTCGAGCGGCCGAAACCCGGATTTCCCCGTCGGGGCATTATCCTTGATACGGAAACAACGGGCCTCGACCATCGAACCGACGAGATCATAGAAATAGGTGTCATCGCCTTCACATTCGACGATCAGGGTGTGATTGGCGATGTCACCGGTATCTATGGCGGCCTGCGCCAGCCCGGCATTGCCATTCCCGAAGAGATCACGCGCCTGACGGGTATTACCGATGAAATGGTCGCGGGACAGGCGATAGACATCGAGCGGTTGACGTCCCTTGTCGCCGATGCCGATCTCATCATTGCCCACAATGCCGGCTTCGACCGTCCCTTTTGCGAGAGCTTCTCGCCGATCTTCCGGGACAAGGCCTGGGCCTGTTCCGTAAAGGAGATAGACTGGCGGGCACGGGGCTTTGAAGGCAACAAGCTTGGTTATCTGATCGGCCAGTCCGGCTATTTCCACGATGGCCACCGCGCTGTCGATGATTGTTTCGCGTTGCTGGAGGTGCTGGAACAGCAGCGCCCCGGCCAGACAGGAACGCCCTTTGCCGAACTCCACGAGGCAAGCCGGCTGTCAAGGGTCCGCATCTACGCGGAAAACAGCCCGTTCGAGATGAAGGATCATCTGAAAAAACGCGGCTACCGCTGGTCGGACGGGTCGGATGGCCGGCCGAAATCCTGGTGGGTGGAGCTGCCGGAGGAAAAGCTCGAGGAAGAGCTGCATTTCCTCCGGACCGAAATCTACCGCTGGGACGCCGATCCCATGGTGAAGCGCCTCACGGCGTTCGACCGGTTCAAGGCCGGTTAGGCTTTTTTCAGTGCGTCGAGGAACAGACGCTCAAACGCCTGCGCATCCACCCCGGTGACGATTGTGGCGTTGGTTGCACGTCCGGCGAGATGCCGCTCGTTTATGGCGGCGATCACCTGTCCTGCTGCCGGACCACTGTCGGTGTAGATGGAGACATGGCCGGAAACGGTTTCGAAAATCTCGGGCGCCAGCATCCATGCGATGGCGCTCGGATCGTGCAGGCACGGATCCTTGGCGCCGTAATTGATCAGGAGATGGGCGGCTTCTTTCGCCGCCGGCGTTCCGATGGCTATGGCTTCGGCGATCATCCCCTCGGAAACGACGGCCTGGCGGGTAACGTCGAGGCCGAGCATGGTGATCGGAATGCCGCTGTCGAAGACGATGGAAGCGGCATGGGGGTCGACTGCGAAATTGAATTCCGCAAGCGGCGTTGTATTGCCCGGGCAGAAAGCCGCGCCGCCCATGATGGTGATCGCGCTGACGAATTCCGGCAATTGCGGATCGAGGAGAAGTGCGAGGGCAATATTGGTCAGCGGACCGGTGGCGCAGATATGCAGCTTGCCTTCCGCGCGCGCAATCCTCGAGATTTCTGTCGCCGCATGGCCGTCGCTCAAGGGCATGGTCGGTGCGGGCAGCGTGCTGCCGGCAAGCCCATCCTGACCATGCATGATCGAAACCCTGCCTCTGGAAGCCATGATGGGGCGTGCCGCGCCGGCATGGACCGGAATGTCCTGCCGCCCGGCAAGTTCCAGAATGCGCCGGGCATTGTTCAGCACGGGCTCGAGGCCGACATTGCCGGCAACGCAGGTGACGCCGATCATCTCCAGCTCATCGCGCCGGCCGAGCGCGAAAAGCATCGCCAGCGCATCATCGGCACCCGGATCGCAATCGTAGAGAAAACGCAAAGGAGCCATGGGTATCAATCCTTGTCGCTGAGGAAACGTGCGGATTCAGGCGACCAGCCGAAGCGGATGATCGTTCCCACCTCGACATCACCCTTCTGGGCAGGTGCCCTTGCGATGATCTCCTGTGCACCGGCATCGATGATGACGCGCAGTTCGGAGCCGCCATAAACGGTTTCGCGAACGCGTCCCTCACAAAATCCTTCGCCGAGCGTGATGGCTTCGGGCCGCACGACAATCGCGCCCTTCGTGCCCTCGGTCGGTGTGTTGCCGGGAATGGGCAACGTCCCGATCGCGGTTTGCAGCGCGCCATCCTTCACCGTGCCGCGAATGATGGACGAGGTGCCGATAAAATCCGCGACGAACAGGTTCTGCGGCTCTTCATACATCTGGCGCGGCGTGCCGAGCTGGGCGATCTTGCCGTCATTCATCAGGCAGATGCGGTCGGAAAGGGCGAGCGCCTCCTGTTGGTCGTGGGTGACGAAAATGATCGTCGCACCCGTCTCGCGATGGATGCGCTTGATTTCGATCTGCATCACCTCGCGCAGCTTGGCGTCGAGGGCGCCGAGCGGTTCGTCCATCAGGATGATGGCCGGATCGTAGACGAGGCAGCGCGCGAGCGCCACGCGCTGCTGCTGGCCGCCTGAAAGCTGCGAGGGCGAGCGGCCGGCGGCATGGGCAAGACCGACCGTCTCCAGCGCCTTCGTTACCTTGAGGTCGATTTCGGACTTCGGAAGGCTGCGCATCTTTAGTGCAAAACCGACATTCTCGGCCACGGTCATATGCGGAAACAATGCGTAATTCTGGAAGACGACGCCGATGTCACGCTTGTTGACCGGCGCGTAGGTCTGGTCCTTGCCGTCGATGACGACCGTTCCGGCGCTCGGCTCCTGCAGGCCGCAGATCAGTTGCAAAAGGGTGGTCTTGCCTGAACCGGACGGTCCGAGCAATGTCAGCAGTTCGCCTTTGCGAACTTCGAGATCGACGTGATCGAGGGCGATGGTCGCGCCATAAATCTTGGCGAGACCCTTTACCCTGAGCTTGTGTTCGGGCGTGGCGGCAGAGGTAGCTGACATGTCTGGAGAAATTCCTTTGGTCGTGAGGGGAGAGGCTGGCGCGCGCATGTCAGCGGGGCCTTGCCTTTTCGGCGATGACGAAGAGGACCGTCACCACCACCACGATGAAGACCGAGGCCGCGGCCAGGGTGGGGGAAATGCTGAGGATGATATCGTCCCACATCTGTTTCGGCAGCGTCTGCTTGACACCGGCACCGACGAACAGCGCAATCGTCAGTTCCTCGAAGGAGTGAAGCAGGCCGAACAGGAATGCGGCAACCGCGCCACCCTTGACGAGCGGCAGGAGAATTAGCCGGACCTGCTGCCAGCGGTTGGCGCCCAGCGTTGCCGCAGCCTGCAGCAGACGCCAGTCGACGCTGCGGAAGGTCGTAAGCAGAATGACGAAGACGATCGGCATGGCTGAAAGCGTATGCCCAAGCACGATACCGGTATTTGTCGCGATCAGGCCGACCTTGGCGAGAACGTAGAACAGGGAAACGCCGATGACGATGTTCGGAACCACCATGGGCAGCATGAAGGAGAGAAAGATCAGCCCGCCGGCTTTCCGGTGCGAGCGCGCCAGACCATAGGCGGCAAGGCCGGAAATGATGGTGGCGATGACGCCGGCAACGACGGCGATGATGGCGGAACGGGTGGTTGCGCCCATCCACTGGTCCGATCCCATATAGGCCTGGAACCAGCGCAGCGAGAAGCTCTTCGGCGGAAATTCGAGAAATGTCGATCCGGAAAAAGCCATCGGCGGAAAGGCGAGCACGGGTACGATCAATATCGCAATCACCAGCCAGACGAAAACGGTAAACGCACCGCGTCCGAGACGCGCCGGCAGCAGGCGGGCGATAAATTCGCTGATCGCCGCGCCGCACTCGATGACGATGCCGCCGATGGCTCCGATGACGCCTCCGCGCCTTGCCACCGCCCCGTGGCCGGACACGGAGGACATGCCGAAGAAGCGATCGTAAACGGCGATGGTGATCAGCGTGACCGCGAGCAGCAGGGCGGCGAGAGCGCCGGCGAGCCGCAGGTTGAAGAGCTTCTGCACCTGGGTGATCATCATCTGTCCGATGACGGTTTCATTGGGCGAGCCGAGCAGCGCCGGCGTGATGAAAAAGCCAAGCCCCATGACGAAGATCAACAGGCCTGCGGCAGCGACGCCCGGCATGGAGAGCGGTACGAAAATCCGCCAGAAGGACTGGCTGCGGCTGGCACCCATGGTCATGGCGGCCGGAACGAGGCGGCTGTCGATGGAAAGCATCGTCGGAAGCATGGTCAGGATGGCGATGGGCAACATGGCGTGGGCCATGCCGAAGACGACCGCTCCCCGTCCGTAAAGCAGGTTGAGTTCGGTATCGAAACCCATGCTGACGAGCAATTGTGCGACGATGCCCTTGCGCGCAAGAAGCACGATCCACGCGAAATTCTTCAGGAGCGGGCTTACCCAGAAGGGCAGGAGCACAAGCCACATCGCCATGCGCCGCCGGCGTTCCTCCATGCCGGCCAGCCAGACCGCAATCGGGTAGGCGACAAGCAGGCAGACGATGGTGACCTGCGCGGCGATGGCGAAGGTGTTGGCAAGGACTTTGACATAGACGCCCGCCGAAAACATCTGGCGGTAGACGGAGAGGTCGAAGGCGCCCGTTTTCGGATCGACGAAGGATTGCCAGATCAGCGCGCCAGCCGGAAGGATCAGCAACAGCGCCATATAGGCGAGACCCGGCGTGGAAAGCCAAAGGCTGTCGAGCGTCGGGCGTCGGCTGGCAGGCGTTTGTGCGGCGGAAAGTTCAGCCATGGAGTTCTCGTTTGTTGAAATGGCCCGTTCCAGCTTGAAGCGCCGTGCGCCCTTTCGGGCGCACAAAAGACGATCTAACACTTTGATCTGCGCATCGTTACGGACAAATCGAATAGGATTTTCTGTTCGATGCGCCAGCGGAACCGGGCCACCCTCTGTCAGAAATGCAGCCCCGCCGAAAGGCGGAGCCGGGAATTCAGGTGGTCTGGCCAAAAATCAGCTGAGAATCCACTGTTCGAAGCGCTGGGTAAGATCATCCTGATGCTCCGCCCAATAGGCGGCGTTGAGGATGGTCAGGCCCTTGATGTTGTCCGGAGCCGTCGGCAGGAGAACCGCCTTTTCCGCGCTCAGGTGATCATAGGCCTTCATGTTGGTGGGGCCGCAGGCAAGAAGATCGGTATAGGCGGCCTGACGTTTGGCGTCGAGGCACCATTCGATGAACTTGCGGGCGAGATCGGCTTTTTCGGTATTGCCGGCGATGGTCCAGCCATCGATGTTGAACAGGCCGCCGTTCCAGACGATGCCTGCCGGTGCGCCGGCATTGATTGCCGCCTGCGCGCGGGTCGACCAGGTGGACATCATGTCCAGCTCGCCATCCTTGAGCAGCTGCGTGGCATGGGCGCCCGAGGTCCACCAGATGTTGATCTTGGACTTGATCTTGTCGAGGCTCTTGAAGGCGCGATCGACGTCGAGCGGGTAAAGCTTGTCGAGCGGAACGCCGTCGGCCAGCAGCGCCATTTCAAGCGTGGTGACAGGGCTGCGCCACAGGCCACGACGGCCTTCGAAGGCCTCGACATTCCAGAAATCGGCCCAGCTCGTCGGCACCTTCTTCATGGTGTCCTTGCGATAGCCCATGGCAAGCGCGAAGATTGCCACGCCCGCGAAATCCGGCTCAAACGTATTTGGCGTGAAGTCTTCCTTGTTTGGAACCTCGATGTTGAGCGGCAACATGTACTTGTCGCCGAGCTGGCGGATGCGCAGCACATGTTCCGGCGTCATCAGCGCGACGTCAAACAGCTTGGTGTCGGTATCGACGGCCATCTTGTATTGCGGGATGGGGTCCGGCTCATTGGTGTTGGTCTGGATCACGACGCCGGTTTCAGCGGCAAATGTGTCGTAGAATGCGACCTTGAAGCCCTCGTAGAATGCGCCGCCCATGTCGCGCACCACCAGCGTTTCACCGGCGAATGCACGCGTGCCTTTCAGAACTGTCGGCGCCGCCAGAGCAACGGCTGCAAGTCCCGTGGTTGCCTTCATGAATGTGCGGCGTGAGAAACTGTTATTCATTGTACCCTCCGTTATTGGTTTTGATCTTTATCAGCCTACATTTGCCAACCGCGCGGCTTCGGTAAATTACAATTTTCCGTTCATCTGCTTTGGGACATGCGAAGCAAGTTGGCCATGGCTGCGGCAAAACCTTTCCACTGCCCTGGCAAGCGCCTCGTCGCAGGCGGCAAGTTGGGTTTCGTCGATGAATTCATCGGGCCGATGCCCCTGATCCATGCTGCCGGGACCGCATATCACCACCGGAACATCAAGCGCCTGGGCGAAAAGCCCGCCCTCCGTGCCGAAGCTCAACCGGCATTGCGCCGTGTCCACCGGCAAGCATTCTGAAAAGGCTGCGACTGCTGGATCGTCCAGCTCGGTCGACAATCCGGGGTAGCTGCCGGTATTTTCTATGTCGAGTGCGGCTTCGGCAAAACGGGCCTGATGGGGTTTCAACGCCATCTGACCGGTCTTGCGGATGCTGTCTGCAAGCGCCAGAGGATCGTCCGCCGCGAGCATGCGGCATTCCATAAACAGTTCTGCGCGATCCGGCATCAGATTGACGACCGTGCCGCCGGTGAGCTTGCCGACATGCACGGTGGCGTAGGGAACCGAATAACCCGTTTCATATGGGCCTTTGGCCTCGATTTCATCCTGCAATCGACGCAGGCCGGAGATGAAATCGGTTGCGATGTGCAGGGCGTTGAGAGCCAGCGGCGCTTCTGCGGAATGACGCGGCGAGCCCGTAAACGCGACGTGGAAAGCCATTTTGCCCTTGTGCCCGAGCCCCAGCCGCATGGATGTGGGTTCGCCAACGACAATCAGGTCGGGAAAAATACCGCGTGCCGAAATATCGTCGATCATCGGCCGCACACCGACGCAGCCGATTTCCTCGTCATAGGAAATGGCGATCCATAGCGGGGCGGTCAGGTTTGTCGTCTCCATCCTCTCGGCCAATGCCATGACGCAGGCGACGAAGCCCTTCATATCTGCTGAGCCGCGGCCATAGAGACGTCCGTTGCTGCGCGTCATTTCGAAGGGCGGAACGGTCCAGTCCTGCCCAGCGGCTGGAACCACATCGACGTGACCTGACACCATCAGACCGCCGGCGACATCGGGCCCGAAGCGGGCAAGAAGGGACGCCTTCTTCCCCGTCGCATCTGGAAAGCGCTCGCAGGTCGCGCCGGCCTTCCGCAACGCGGTTTCAATTTCGGCAATCAGCGGCAGGTTCGTTTCCGCGCTGACGGTGGGATGGGCGATGAGACGCGCCAGCCAGGCTTCCGTCGGTGTCACAATCTCGCCTCCGCTGCATCCATCGTCGCATTGATCTCCTTGATGAGATGAGCGACCTCGGCCTCGGGGATGGAAAGGCGCAGACGCCGCTCCAGCGATGTGAAAATGCCGAAGAAGGAATTTGCGCAATGCTGAAGCATCCGCATCGCATCTTCCGGCGAAATATTGCAACGGGCGGTGAGATAGGCGCAGATACCGTCGCAGGCGATTGCATTCGGAAGCACATAGGCCGGCTGCGTGTCATAGGCCAGGCGGCGGAACGGCAGGACCGAAGGTTTCAGCTTGAGATCGGCGCTGAGTTGCGGCGAACGTGAGGAAGCCCCGACGACGAGGCGCGCCTCGACGCCTTCCAGCACCCAGCGCTTGAGGGCGGGATCCCAGATCGCCAGATCGGAGCCTTTCAGCGTGAGCTGGATTTTCCTGCTTTCGCCCGGTTGCAGCACGGGCTTTGCGAAGCCCTTCAGCTCCTGCGGCGAGCGCTTAAGCCTCTTGCCCGGTGCCTGAAGATAGAGCTGCGCGACTTCTGCACCGGCACGATCGCCTGTGTTGGTGACCGTGAAGGCGACGGTGATCTCGTCGTTCAAGCCGATCTCTGTGGCGGAAAGAGACATCTCCGCATAAGAAAATGTGGTGTAGCTCAGGCCGTGGCCGAAGGGGAACAGCGGCTCGATCTCGCGCATGTCATAGGATCTGTAACCCACATGAATACCTTCTCCATAGACATGCTGGCCGTTTTCGCCGGGATAGTGGAGGAAGCCTGGAACATCGGTCAGGCGCTTCGGGAAGGTGACGGAAAGTTTGCCTGAGGGATTGACGGCACCGGTCAGCACGTCGGCAACGGCGCCGCCCATCGCCTGTCCGGAATAGAAGGTGACGAGTACCGCGCCCACCTTGTCAATCCACGGCATTTCAACCGCGTCGGGGCAGGCGATGACGACCGCAACCCTGTCGGAGACTGCAGCAAGCGCCGCGATCATCTCGTCCTGTCCGGGACCGAGCGTCAGAGTGGTGCGGTCGGAGCCTTCGCCGTCATAGGCGCCCTCGGTCGAGGTATAGACCAGCACGAGGTCCGCATTGGCGGCCAGTTCGAGGGTCTCGGCATCCGCTTCCGTGCGGAAGGTCAGCGTCTGGTCGGCGCCGAGTGCCTTCTGTAATTGCTCCAGCGGCTGATCCACCATGGTCGGAATGGTGGTGGCGCAACCCGAACCCTGGATGACCGGCGTGCCGGCATCACGGCCGACGACGACGATCCGCCGCATCCCGGGCCGGATCGGCAATAGGCCCTCATTACGTACCAGCACCATGGAGGCCGCCGCCATCGCACGCGCCTCGGCGTGATGCTCGTCCGCCGTATAGGCGGGAACCGCACCTTCTGCGCCCTTGTGGCAAAGTTCGATCAGATCCAGCATTCGTTTGCAGGAGAGGTCCACTGTTGCGGCAGGGACCGTACCGGAATTGAGTGCTGCGAGAAGATCGGCCTTTCGGCGCGGGCTTTCAGGCATGTCCAGGTCACCGCCCGCAATCAGCGAGGCGGGGCGGTCCTTGATGCCGTGCCAGTCTGAAACGACGACGCCTTTAAAACCCCACTCCTTGCGAAGAACATCATCAAGGAGCCATGGGTCCTGCGAGGCCTGAACGCCGTTGAGGCGGTTATAGGAGGACATGATCGTCCAGGGGTTGGACTGCCTGATCGCGATTTCGAAGCCCTTGAGATAGATTTCACGCAGGGCGCGCTCATCGACGATACTGTCCATCGTCGTGCGTTCCACCTCGGAATTGTTGCAGGCGAAATGCTTGAGCGACGTGCCGACGCCCTGCGACTGGATACCTTCGATCACGGCCGCCGAGAGCCTGCCGGTCACGAGCGGGTCTTCCGAATAATATTCATAGGAACGGCCGGCGAGCGGCGTGCGGCGTATGTTGATGCCGGGGCCCAGCAAGAGGTGCACGCCCATCGCCCGGCATTCCTTGCCGAGTAAGGTGCCGAGGCGCTGCATCAGCGCTTCGTCCCAGCTGTTGCCCATGGCCGAACCGTTTGGAAAGCAGGTGGCGGGCTTCATTTCGCCCCAGGCGATGGAAACGTCGCTGGCCCGCTGGTTGACCACGGACAGGAACGCATCGAGGTCCATGCCGCCGCGTTCATCACTGTCGATCTGGGGAATGGAGTAACGCACGCCATAGGTGCCGTCCGTCATGACGATGGGCTTGATGCCATGCGCGGCAATGCCTGCTGTCTTCCACATGCCGAAGCCCGACAGCAGATCGACCTTTTCCTGATTGGTCATCGCATCGACGATCCTGTCATTCGCGTCTGCGGGTTGATCGGCGAACATGGTCGTATCGGACAAGGGAGCCTCCGTGAAAACAGGGGCCGGCAGCAGGGCGCGACCGGCAATTGGCGCGCACAGTCTCATTGCGCGACCAAAAAGAAAAATAAGATATTCGGAACTGGTGCTTAGAAAAAAGCGAGCATGGCGGCGAAGCATTTCCAGTAAAAGGGGAATCGCTTTTATGTCCGGACAATGCGCACGGAAACATCCTAGTCGGAAACACTGCGGCGCATGTTCAGATTGGGCGCTTCCATGCCCGGCACATAGCTGTTCGATATCAGACCTTTGCAATGGTCCTCGAAACTGCGGACCATGCGTGTGGCCACCTGCTGGCCGATGCGGATGAGGCCGATGCGCATGGGCTTGTGTTCGCCCGCCAGACGAAGGCCGACGAGCCGGCGGCCATCCAGCGCCGCCTTGTTCTTGGGGCGGACATTGGCCAGCGTGTAACCATACTGGTTGCCGACCATCGTGCGGATGACTTCCTGATGCTGGATCTGCGCCACGATGTTGGGCGATACGCCGGCGGCGGCGAAGAGGCCGAGGAAATAATCCCGCGACAGGGGCAGGTCGAGCAGAATGAATTCCCGCTCTTCAAGCTCCTTGAGGGTAATGGCGGAGAGTGCAGCGAGAGGATCCGTTTCCGCCACCTGCACATAGGGCGGCAATTCCGCCAGCACGGTGAACTCGAAACCCTCAGGGATAGACAGGTCATAGGAAAGCGCGACGTCGATTTCGGCCCGCTCGAGCTTTGAGAGAAGGACGCTGTGGTCGGCGACCGTGGGTCTCACCTGCGCGCCGGGAAAGGCGGCCCTGAAACTATGGCTGACTTCCGGCAGAAGCATCGGCGCGAATGTGAGCAGACAGCCCAGCGAAAGCGTTCCACGCACCTGATCGGAGGCTTCGGAGGCCGCGATATAGAGGTTCTGTCCCTGTTCGATGACCGCCTTTGCCTGCGCCAGTATCTTCTGCCCCGCGGGAGTGAGAGAAAGGCCCTGGGCGTGCCGCCGCAGGAAGAGCTGGGTGTTCAGCTCGATTTCCAGCTGCGAGATCGCCGTTGAAATCGATGGCTGCGAAACACGGATTCGCTCCGAAGCAAGCGTGATGGAGCCAGCCTCGGCGGTGGCGATGAAATATTCGAGTTGGCGAAGCGTAAAACGCATGTGCAGCCCTTACGTAGCATGTGCGCGGGGGCCGGCGGTGAATGCGAAAGCCCTTTGCCAATAGGGCGCGGTCAAGTCGCCCTTCTTACAATTATCAGTTCCTAAAGTGTAAACCACGCTTCCGGCAATAGGCTGCGGCGCCTGCAGGAAGAAAAGCCTTTGCTTTTGGCGATCCTAACCAGTGCTGCAGGAAATGATAATTTTCTGAACCTCCGCCCTTCGCTAGATCGATAGCAAGCAGCCGTTGCGGTCAGCAGATCACGGCCAGGAGAAGGAAGGGCAATAATGTCAGTCGAAAAAATCCACACGCTTGTCGTTGGGGCAGGGCAGGCCGGCGTCGCGATGAGCGAACACCTTGGCAGGAACGGCATAGATCATGTCGTGCTTGAAAAGGGGCGCATTGCCGAGCGCTGGCGTTCGATGCGCTGGGATTCGCTCGTTGCCAACGGTCCGGCCTGGCACGACCGTTTTCCGAATATGGACTTTTCCGGAAATCCCGATGCCTTCATACCAAAGGATGAAGTAGCCGATTATTTCGCTGCCTATGCCCGGATGAACGATGCGCCGGTGCGTTGCGGCGTCGAAGTCAGCCGTGTCGAGCGCCTTGAAGGCCGTCCGGGTTTTCGCGTCGAGACATCGGGCGGCGTGATCGAGGCAGGGAATGTCGTGGCGGCGACCGGGCCGTTCCAAAAGCCGAATATTCCGCCGCTGGTTCCGCGCGAAAGCGGTCTCAACCAGATACATTCCAGCGAATACCGCAATCCCGCCCAGCTCCCTGATGGAGCGGTGCTGGTGGTCGGTGCCGGTTCTTCCGGCGTGCAGATTGCCGAAGAGCTGATGCGGGCCGGGCGCAAGGTCTATTTGTCCGTCGGTCCCCATGATCGCCCGCCGCGCGCCTATCGCGGCCGCGATTTCGTCTGGTGGCTCGGCGTTCTCGGCAAATGGGATGCGCAGGCGCAGGCGCCCGGTGCCGAACACGTCACCATTGCAGTGAGCGGCGCACGCGGCGGCGAAACCATCGATTTTCGCCGTCTTGCCGCACAGGGCATGGTGTTGGTCGGCATGACCGGCACCTATGTACAGGGCAAGCTGACCTTCAGCGACGATCTTGCCCGCAATCTCGACCGGGGTGACCGGAACTACCTCTCGCTGCTGGATGAAGCGGACGCCTTTGTCACACGCAACGGTCTCAATCTGCCGCAGGAGCCGGAGGCGCGCATTCCTGGTCCCGTCGTCGACTGTGTCACCCGCCCGTTGCAGGAGCTCGATCTCGTGGAGGCCGGGGTGACGACAATCGTCTGGGCCACCGGCTTCAGCTCCGACTACAGCTGGCTGAAGGTGGGCGCTTTCGACGAGGCGGGCCGACCAAAGCATCAGCGCGGCGTTTCGGCCGAAAAGGGCATCTATTTTCTCGGCCTGCCATGGCTTTCGGGGCGAGGCTCCAGCTTTATCTGGGGTGTCTGGCACGACGCCAAGCATGTCGCCGATCATATCGCCATTCAGGACACCTACATGGCGTATTCGCCGCAAGGCTGATTGTCCCACCTCAAAAAGCACGGCGTCACAATTTCATTTGCCTGTTCCGATGGAGAATAGAATGGCACATACCCGTATTCGCAAGTTCAATACGAAGGAAACCTACCCCGAGCAACGGCTCGACAACGATCTCTGCCAGGCGGTGGTCGCACGCGGTACGGTGATTTTCCTGCGCGGCCAGTGCCCGCAGGATCTCGATACGGCAAAGAATATCGATAGCCACGATCCGGTAACACAGACCCACAAGGTCATGCAGAATATTCGCCAGCTGGTCGAAGAGTCCGGTGGAAAGATGGAGCATGTGACCAAGCTCGTCGTCTATCTGACCGACGTGCGCCACCGCGAGGCGGTCTACCGGACCATGGGCGAATATATAAAGGGCGTCTACCCGGTCTGCACGGGCCTCGTCGTCGTGGCGCTTGCGCGACCCGAATGGCTTGTCGAGATCGACGCCACCGCAGTCATTCCCGATTGATCCGGCAAGGCCAGCCGTTCAAACCGCTGATCGGCCCAAAAAGTCAGGTCGGCGGTTCTGGAAGCGCGGCGACTATTCTCAGAAACAGGAGTTCGACATGACTTTTTCCATCGTTGCGCGTTGCGCCGATACCGGCCAGTTCGGGGTTGCCATCTCCTCGTCGTCTCCTGCCGTCGCTGCGCGGTGCGCCTGGGCCGAAGCCGGGGTAGGCGCGGTTGCGACACAAAACGTCACCAATCCCGCGCTTGGAAATTTGATGCTGCGACGGCTGGCGCAAGGGGCGGATGCCGCCGAGGCGGTCTCCGGCGCGCGCGATCATGACGCATTTCCGGACCATCGCCAGCTTCTCGCGATAGACGCGAATGGAAATGCAGCAATTCATTCCGGTACGAAGGCCCTGGGAATATGGACATCCGCCTCAGGCAAGGATTGCGCGGCCGGCGGAAATCTGCTCGCAAATGATGGAATTCCGGCGGCGATGGTCCGGGCGTTTGAAGTTTCCGAAGGGTCCCTCGGCGACAGGCTAGTCGCCGCTCTTAAAGCCGCTGTCGAAAATGGCGGCGAGGCAGGTCCGGTTCATTCAGCCGGATTGCTGATTGTCGACCGCGAGAGTTGGCCCTATGCGGAACTGCGCATCGACTGGCTTGACGATGCATGCCCGGTCGAGGCGGTCGCCCATGCCTGGGAAATATACAAGCCGCAGGCAGATGCTTATGTGACGCGGGCGCTCAACCCAGCGGATGCCCCGTCCTATGGTGTGCCCGGAGACGAGTAGGAGAAGTTTGCGCCTTTGGCATGGCAAACCCGCCCACCAAGATCGCATACAATTTCGACAGTCAATCGAAAACAATCGCTGCAAATTTGGGCAGGCGGCCGGCCGGGTTCATAGGTCGCCCTGGAATTTCCTTTTAGATCAATGGCAAAGCGGATTGGCACGCCTCCTGCATGACAAGGTTGTCGCAGGAGAGTGTTCATGAGCAAAGCCGCAGCAATCGACATCGCGTCCGTATCCAAGATTTACGGCACCACCACCGCCGTGCATGCGATAAGCCTCAAGATTCCGGCGGGAAGCTATTGCTGCCTGCTTGGCCCGTCGGGCTGCGGAAAAACCTCGACGCTGCGAATGATTGCCGGCCATGAAAGCATTTCCAGCGGTGATGTCCGGCTGGGCAATGTGGTGGTCACCGATCTGCCGCCCGCCCGGCGCGGCACGGCGATGATGTTCCAGTCCTATGCGCTGTTTCCGCATCTCGATCTCGTCGACAATGTCGCCTTCAGCCTCAAGATGAAGGGGGTGGACAGGGAGACGCGCCGCGCCAAGGCGCTCGATATGCTGCGGCTGATGCAGCTTGAACCCTATGCCAGCCGACGTCCGGCCCAGCTTTCCGGCGGGCAGCAGCAGCGCGTGGCGCTGGCGCGCGCGCTCATCACCGATCCCGAGGCGCTGCTGCTGGATGAGCCGCTGTCGGCGCTCGATCCTTTCCTCAAAATCCGCATGCGTGCCGAGTTGAAGAAACTGCAGACCTCGCTTGGCATCACCTTCGTCCACGTCACGCACAGCCAGGAAGAGGCCATGGCGCTGGCCGATGTCATCGTCGTCATGAATGATGGCCGTATCGAGCAGGCGGCGACACCACGCGAGGTGTTCGAGCGCCCGGCCACCGCTTTCGTTGCCCGTTTCATGGGCGACCACAATGTCATTTCCGGGCGTTTCAAACAAAAGACCGGCGATCTCGTCATGCTGGAAGTGGCGGGTGGAGGCACCTTCACGGCCAACGGCACCGCTCCCGATGACGGCGCGGTGGATATCGCCATCCGTACCGACCGCGTGCGCGTGGGGGAGGCGGATCAGCCGGGCTTCGGTTTTACCGGCATTGTCTCGAATGTCGAATATCGCGGCGCGAGCGTGAAGATCGCCGTCAGCGGCGCGGGTATCGAGGATTTCAACGTCATCCTCAGCGATGCCGCCTTTTTTGAAAAGCCGGTCAGGACCGGCGACGCCATACCGCTTTCATGGAATGCGGCCGATGCCATCGTGCTCGGCCGGGTAGAGAAGTGACCCCAAAAATAACCAGAGGAGAACTTTGAAATGACCGATACCTCCAAGATCAAAACAGGCCTTTCCCGCCGCGGCCTTCTCAAGGCCGGTGCGGCGGCGACGGGTGCGGCGATCGGCTCCGGCCTCATCACCGGCTTCCCGACCATCTGGGCGCAGAACCCGATCACCATCCGCCAGTTCGGCACCGGCGTGTCGAACCTCAATGCCATTGCCGAAAAGTGCAAGGCCGATCTCGGTATCACGCTCGAAATGACGGCGACGGATTCCGACGCTGCCGCCCAGCGTGCGGTGACCCAGCCGAATTCCTATGACATCGCCGACATCGAATACTGGATCCTGAAGAAGGTCTATCCGGCGGGCGTCATCCAGCCGATGGAAATCAAGAAGCTGAAATATTACGACAAGATCGTGCCGCTGTTCAAAAACGGCAAGCTGAAGCCGGACAGCGTCGTGGCGCAGGGCACGGCCCCGCACACGGTCGGTTTCGTCGAAAAGCCCGGCGACAAGAAGTTCGCCAAGGGCGAGACCGATTATTTCACCATGGTCCCGACCATCTACAATGCCGATACGCTTGGCATCCGCCCCGATCTCGTCGGCCGCGATATCTCCAGCTGGGCCGATATCATGGACCCGAAGTTCAAGGGCAAGACCTCGATCCTCAACATTCCCTCCATCGGCATCATGGATGCGGCGATGATCATGGAAGCCCTGGGCAACATCAAATATGCCGACAAGGGCAACATGACCAAGGAAGAGATCGACAAGACAATCGACTTCCTCATCAAGGCGAAAAAAGACGGCCAGTTCCGCGCCTTCTGGAAGAGCTTCGATGAAAGCGTCAACCTCATGGCCTCGGGTGAAGTCATCATCCAGTCCATGTGGTCGCCGGCCGTCGCCGCCGTTCGCTCCAAGGGCATCGCCTGCAAATATCAGCCGCTGAAGGAAGGTTATCGCTCCTGGGGTGGCGGTCTTGGCCTTGCCAAGCACCTCTCCGGCGCCAAGCTCGATGCGGCTTACGAATATATCAACTGGTACACCTCCGGCTGGGTCGGCGCTTACCTCAACCGCCAGGGCTACTACTCTGCCGCCATGGAAACGGCGAAGGAACATATGTCCGCCGACGAGTGGGGTTACTGGGTCGAAGGCAAGCCGGCGCAGGGCGATATCATCGCGCCCGACGGCAAGGTCATGGAAAAGGCCGGTGCGGTGCGCGATGGCGGCTCCTTCGAGGAGCGCATGGGCAAGGTCGCATGCTGGAACTCCGTCATGGACGAGGACCGCTACATGGTTCGTCGCTGGAACGAATTCATCGCGGCCTGATGTTTTTGAAGGATGAAGCCGGCGGTGAAGGCCGCCGGTCAGTCACATAGGCGTCGAAAACCCTCCGCCGTCATCCTCGGGCTTGACCCGAGGATCCACAATCTGGCGCGGCCATGGATCCTCGGGTCAAGCCCGAGGATGACGGCGAGAGTGTAGAGGCCTTTGTCAACATGCTCGCTGGCGACATCGCCGCCGGTGCATCTCCAAATCCAGCGAAAGGCTCCACCATGGTGACGGTCAGACTTATCGGCGTCAGCGAAAAAAAGGACAGGCCGCCCCGCAGCTTCGCCCTGCCGCAAAAGCTCGTATCCTATGTGCAGGCCGCACCGCTTTTGCTGATCCTCGGCTTTTTCCTGGCTCTGCCGATCCTCATGATCGCCGTCGTCAGCTTCTGGGACTATGACTTCGCCCAGATGTATCCCGATTTCGTGACCTTCAACTATCTGGAAACGCTGGGCTCGTGGGTCACCTGGCAGACCTATCTCAACACGCTGAAATATGCCGCCATCGTCTGGGCCATCACGCTGTTCTGCGGTTTCTGGGTCGCCTATTTCCTGGCTTTTCACATTCGCACCACCACCATGCAGATGGTGCTCTTCCTCATCTGCACCGTGCCGTTCCTGACATCGAACATCATCCGCATGATCTCCTGGATACCCGTTCTCGGGCGCAACGGGCTGGTCAACAGCACGCTGGTCAGCGCCGGCATCGTGCCCGCGCCGATTGAGTGGCTGCTTTATTCGGATTTCGCCGTGGTGCTGGCCATGGTGCATCTTTATACGCTGTTCATGGTCACGCCGATCTTCAATACGCTGATGCGCATCGACAAATCGCTGATCGAGGCGGCGCGTGACGCCGGTGCAACGGGCTGGCAGACACTCTGGAACGTCATCATTCCCCTTGCAAAACCCGGCATGGCCATCGGCAGCATCTTTGTCGTGACGCTGGTGATGGCGGATTTCTCGACAGTTCAGGTCATGTCCGGCGGGCAAAGCGCTTCCGTGGCGCTGATGATGAAGAACCAGATGTCGCTGCTGCAATATCCGGCGGCCGCCGCAAACGCCGTCATTCTGCTCATTCTCGTTCTGCTGATGGTCGCGGGCATCCTGCGCATCGTTGATATCCGCAAGGAGCTCTAATCCCATGCATCAGGAAAAACGCGGCCGCGAATTCTACATCCTCGCTTTCTTTTTCGCCCTTTTCGTGCTGTTCCTTTACGGCCCGCTGTCGGCCATCCTCATCCTCGCTTTTCAGGGACCGAATGGCGGCCTGACTTTTCCGCTGAATGGCGTTTCGCTGCACTGGTTCGGTAATCTCTTCGAACAGCAGGCGGTGGGCGATTTCGGCGGCTCGTTCCGCCGCTCCTTCGGGCTTGGCCTGATGGTCATGATCGTCACCGTTTTCGTATCGCTTCTGGCGGGCCTTGCCTTCCGACGAAAATTCATCGGCGCGACACCGCTTTTTTATCTCTCCGTTGCCAGCCTGGTGGTTCCGTCAATCATCATTTCGCTTGGCATTGGTGTTCTTTTCCAACAGCTTGGGCTGGAGCCTTCATGGTATACATCAGCTTTTGGCGCGCATCTCACCTGGACGCTGCCATTTGGCGTGCTCATCATGCTGGCCGTGTTCAACCGCTTCTCGCCATCCTATGAGGAGGCAGCCCGTGACCTTGGCGCGTCCTCCTGGCAAACATTTGCCCATGTGGTGCTGCCGATGATCGCGCCGAGCCTGATCGGCGTCGGCCTGTTCGGCTTCACGCTTTCCTATGACGAATTCGCCCGCACGCTGATGACGGCGGGAACCTACAACACCCTGCCGCTGGAAATCTACGGCATGACCACCAATGTCACGACGCCGGTGCTTTATGCGCTCGGAGCCGTAACGACCCTGTTCTCCTTCCTGGTGATCGCAGGCACGCTCGGCCTGATCGTTACCTTGAACCGCCGCCATTCACGCGGATAAAGAAACGTACCATGCGCATCCTCATCATCAATCCGAATACGACGCATTCCATGACTGAGACGATCGCCGATGCGGCGATCCGTGTATCCAACCCCGAAACGGAAATTCTGGCCGTCACCTCATCCATGGGGCCTGTCTCCATAGAAGGATATTACGACGAGGTTTTCGCCGTGCCCGGCCTGCTGCTGGAGCTTGCCAGGGCGCCGGCGCTCGGTGCGGATGCTGCTATCATCGCCTGTTTCGATGATACCGGGCTCGATGCGGCACGGGCGCTCGCCGATATACCGGTTATCGGTATCTGCGAGGCCGCGGTTTCCGCCACCGCCTTCATCGCGCAGAAGTTCACCATCGTCACGACGATGGAGCGGTCACGGCTGCCGCTCGAACATCTCGTCCATCGCTACGGCATGTCTTCCCGTTGCAATGTGCGTGCCGCCGATATTCCCGTCCTGTCGCTGGAAGAGTCCGGTTCAAATGCCCGCGAGAGGTTGCGCGAAGAGATTTCGCTGGCGCTGAAGAATGACGGGGCGGAGGCGATCGTGCTCGGCTGTGCCGGCATGGCGGACCTTACCGCCGAACTGCGCAGCGAATTCGGCGTGCCCGTCATCGATGGCGTCGCCGCCGCCGTCAAGCAGGCCGAAGCGCTGGTGGCCATGGGTCTTTCGACGGCCAAACGCGGCGCTTATGCCACGCCGGTCGTCAAGCCCTATCGCGGATTGCTGGAAACATTCCAGCCGGACCGCATCGTGGCTTCCTCAGGCGGCCATGGAGAGCGTCACGGTTTGGAACTCTCCGACCATAAAACAACGAAGGCGAGCTGATAGGCGAGATCACGTCGCACATTTTGCAGCGTCGGATCGCTCAGGATTATTCTGGAGCCGTCTCTCTGCAGGAAATTCAGTCGCTCCGCCTTGGCCAGCAGCGCCGTGACGTGGGCACGGCTGATCCCGTAGGCGCGAGCGGCCGCCTTGCGGGAAAATTCGCATCCCGTGTCATCAGATCCGATTGCTGTCGCCGCCGACAGCAAATCCAGCAGCAAGGGAAATCCCGGCGCATGCCCCAGGAATATCCGCATTTCCTCCGACAGCGGATGCAATTCCAGGGGATGCCTCAAAAGCCAGTTCATGCCATCCAGAAGGGTGCTTACGCCGTCCGCCGTTTTCTCGGACGTCACCATCCCCGGATGGGCGCGCCATGGCGAGGCCGCAGCCAGATAGGCCGCTGCCAGCGTCTGCACCGCGTCAACCAGCCAGCCATTCAATGACCATGGGCGTTCACGCCTGTCGCTGCACGGCGGAAGCCGCTGTGCGGTGCCCTCCAGTTCCAGCCAGTCTATCAGCGCGCGTGTCCTGCGGCTGGATGCCCAGCCACTCGGAACGACGGTCGCCTGAACTGCGGCCAGTGTGAACTGCCCTTCATGGACCGAACCCGGACCGAGAGCGCAGATGACGGTCGCGAATGCGCCGAAATCACCGATGGCGCGGACGAGGCGTTGTTCCCGTTTAAACACGATCGATATCTGCGCACAGAGGCAGTTTACCGCTTCATCGAAAGCCTCATCGTTCAAAATCCGGTTCGCAAGTGGGGTCAGCCTCTCGAGAAGCATGTCCGGCGGCGGCCGAACGGAATTCCCCGCCGGGAGCGGTTTCGAAACGTGCGAAATCTCTCTTCGAGATGCCTTTCCCCCTTGGGCTTCTAGGTCGTCACTACTTTTTGGCGAAATTCAAGGCGTGGGTTTCATGAGCCGGCTGCGCCCGTTCGCTAAGCGCAAGACAGCCGAAAATTCGCGGACGTGGAGATAGGTGCAATTTGTTGCACTCCCCCACTGTCCCATTGGGGGCTATTAAAAAATACTCTCATAAATTGAATGTTAAAGGGCGCGTTAAAATATGTGCTCTTTTGAGACGGTTTATGACTGTGACACGAACGATAACGTTAATACCTGTTTTTATTGCATAATTTTATACGACTTCGAACGCTTCCCATATCGCCGGATATTCTGAAATACAATCTTTGATGGTTGTTTTTTGGGGCTTGACGACGTTGCAAGGGATGCAGCCGAAGGTCGCCGACTTCCGAATGTTTCTACCCTGCCTATGGCGCGGTCGGCAGCGATGCCGGGCGGCCGCCGGCTTTGCAATGCCTTTTTATCCACCCCCAATTCTCCAAAGGAGGATGAGATAATGCAACTTCGACATGTTATTTTTGCCGGTCTCGCCGCGATTGCGACGCAGTTCGATCTGCCGGCAATGCGCTATACGGCGCCTGCCGATGCGGCCACCCTGTCTGCCGAGCAGGTGGCCGCCTTTCAGTCGAAACTGGAGCAGGCGGAAGCAGGCCGCGAACTGCTCGGCCGCCGATCCGTGTGCCTGATGGAGCATCTGACGGCGCAGCAGCAGCTCAGCGCCGACCGCGAAAAAGCGCTGGGGCAGGCCAAATACCTGCAGATCGAGCTGGAACGGCAGGTGGTGCAGTCCGAAACCAGCGTGAAGGGCTACGAGGATCTCGTGCGGTCCGAGAGCGAGAATGTCAGGGCGCGTCAGGCCACCTTCGAAAAAGCCCGAAGGGAAAGGGACGAACAGGCCAAGCGAGTAAGAATATGCAGCGGGGTCCTCTTCTTCCTGCCGGGCATTTGCCAGGCCGGTGACGCCGCGGTGAAGGCGTTTGGCTGGATGAACGACGCGGAGAGGGAATACCGCATCGCGCTGCCGCGGCTGGACAATGCCCGGTCGGCTCTCGACGGCGTTCGCAACCAGCTCGAAAACAATCGCCGCCAGCTTGAGGCGGCAAAGCAGGGCCACGCGGAAAACGAGAATGCGGTGAAAACGCTGGAAGAGCAGATCACCAGGCTCAAGGCAGCGATTTCCACCATCAACGTCAAGGTTCAGGACTTCAACATTCAGGTCGGCAACTTCACCAACGCTCTCAAGGAAGCGAGCGAGGTCAATCCTGACGACGCGAAAATACGTCAGGTCAACCGGCTGTCCGCCGAGATCGACGGCCTTACCAGCGACGTGCCGCAGTTCATTTCCTCGACCGAGGCCGGTCTGCCTGACGACGCGAAGAAACAGTGCGGATCGTGAACGATCAACCCCAATGACTCTCCATAACCACCCATCAACAGGAGCATGAAAATGAACAATGTCGTCAATCTTGAAAGCCGGGTAACCAAATTGAACAGCGCGATCGACGCCGATGTCGAGGCGATCGTGTCGAAGCCGGAATTCGCCCTTCCCAAGGCGGATACGGCGCTCGTCCGGTATTATGTCGACAAGATCCAGGGAACCTACGATGTCGAGCGCGCCAAGCGCGACACCGACAATGCGATCGACCTGCTCTACATCGCCTATAACACCACGCCGCAGGAGGAAGGCAAAATTCGCGGCCGCATCAGCGCCATCATGGACAGCTTGATAAAGGCGCAGCAGAACAGTGAAATCACCATGAGACATGCGATGGATATTGCCAATCGCGTGCGCATTTCAGTTGACGATCTCTTCCCGGACTGGCTGGACGTCCGCGAGGGGAATGATCAAGCCGAGATCAAGGCTTTCGTCTCCAACGACTTGATCAAGCTTGCGAAAGATATCCGCGACAGGGCGCTGGAAGTGCGGGACGATCTGCTTGAGGTCGCCGCCACCTATGATGGCATCATCAAGGCGACGGCACAGATCACCGATGCGAGCGAAATGGTCTTGAGCAAGCGTCTCGAAGACAAGGCGACGATGGAGCGGGAAATCCGCGAGGCTGACGCGCGGCGTCAACAGCTGGAATCGCTTGTGAACGATCTGAAGATGCAGGTTGCGGAGTTCGAAAAGAAGGCCCGTGAATATGAAAAGCGGGCCAATACCGCCGAGCAGCGTGCTTTCATCATGTCGATCGTCCGGGTTGGCGCACAGATGATTTCAAGCGCCATTCCCGCAATCGCCATGGCGGCGGGCGGCCCGGCCTCCATGCTGGCCTCATCGGTCGGCGGCGCGCTTTCGGGACAGTCCAGGGGTGGCCAGGATGCTGACGGGCAGGGGCAGGGCGGGGGTTCCCGCACACCCACAACCGGCGGAGACAAGACGGATGCCGCTGCCACGCAAAGCAGGCTTTCCGAGCAGAAGGCCGAACTGCGCAAGAGCGAGGAAAAACGCGATACGTTGAAGACGGATATCAAATCGCTGGAAGACAGCAGGTCGGTACTGGCGAAGGATGCCGAGGGCACTGACCCGAAATCGAGCAAGGCCGTGGAACTTGCCGAGCTGGACAAACGTCTGACCGCCCGTGCGGCGGAACTGAAAGCGCAGGAGGAAAAGATCGCAAGTCAGCAGACCCTGATTTCCAGCCTGCAGGCTTCGCTCGACGCGCTCGACAAGGGGCTCGGCAAGCTCACCGACGAGCAGCAGCAACAGGCCGCAAGCCTGCGCGACATGCAGATGAAGATGATCGACAAGGCGGAAGCCTATGAGAACGAACGCCGCACCCAGGCCGCCGAGCTCATCAAGATCAACGCGCTGCTCAAGGGAAAGCAGGCCGAGGACGACAAGATCAAGCTTGCGGTCCAATCCCTCAATGTCAGCATTACGGCGCTGAAACGCATGAAGGAAATCATTGAGGAAATCGCCTTCTTCTTCAAAAGCTTCGCCGACTTCATGCAGGCCGTGGCCGACGATGCCGCGCACCAGATCAAGGCGATCGACAATGTGGCCGAGCTGGAGGTCATTCGCAAGAACCGCCTCGCCCAGCTCGTCCGCTCCGTCAACGAGTTCTTCGTCAGGCAGACCGGCCAATGGTATGCGGTCGCGAGCGTCAGTGAAAGGTTCAACCGCAGCTTTGCGGATGGATGGTCGAAGCTCAACAAGCTGCAGGGGAAATATCTCACCGGCACTGACCTGACGAACTATCTGGCGGAAGCTTCGGAAAAGGTCTCGGTCATTGTCGCCGAACGCGAGGCCGCGGCGGAAGCAAAAATCGCGTCGTTGCAAGCCTATCGTCAGGATCTGAGCAAAACGGCCTGATGTTCATTGAACTGCTGCTCCCGTCCCGGCCAGACGGCGAGCATAGTCATGATCGCGGCTGCAGGTCGTCCCCGTTGGCCTCACGATCATGGGCAGTGTCCTGCCGGCGCAAGTGCCGGCAGGACGGCCACCTCCACCGACAGCCTGACCACCCGATGCAACCCCGCAGACGGACATTCGGATTGCCATCAAAGGCAACGCTTGCACCGTCATTTTAGGAAGGAGAAATCACGTGCCGACTGTAACCAATCTTCCCGCCCTGATCGCTCAAGGCACCCCCTCCTGGTGCTTTGCCGCCGTCGAGGAAATGGTGCGAGCCTATTACGGGCTTCCCGCAGCCACGCAATATGCGATTGCGCGGCGCAATACCGCCGCACTCGCAAACGCCGATCCACAGGTCCAGGAGCGCTGGGAGCTGGCGCAGGTTCTGGACCAGTCCACCGGCCTCGATGAAATGGGTGGCGCCAATCAGAACAGCGATGTCGTCAAGCTCGTTTCCAGCCAGTGGAACTCTTTCGATCATGAGACGACCGGCGGCCAGTTCGTCGCCGACCTGACGGCCGAAATCGTCAGACGCGAGATCGACAACAACCGCGTCTTCGTGATCGGAACGAATATCCATTATTACCTCGTTTATGGATATACGGAGAATGGTAAGGATCTGGAGCTTCACATTCACGATCCATGGCCAGCCGGGCGGGGCGGCACGAAAACCCGGATCGGCCTGCAGGAGTTCCTGAGAACGCCTGCCCATACCGCCATCATCTTCGATCACGCCGTATAGCGGCGCTGCCGGACAGCTTCCGGCACGCACACCCATTCATTCAATCCAATCAGGCCAACCGATCCCGCGCTTGTAAGTCCGGGAGCAGGCTGGTCATTGCCCAGCAGGAGGCACAAATGCCAATTCTCAGCGATTTCGTGGTCAAGCATCTCCGCCCCTTCAGCGAAGACGGTTACAACACGTTCGGCAACAAGCAGACCATCGAGTTCCTCTCAAGTCTGAGCCTCGATATGGATGAGATCACCTCCATCTTCACCGCATGGCGCAAGGCGGCCCTGGCTGACCCGAAGACCGAGAGCAATCTTTTCGCCGAAGCGGCGAATGCCGTTGCCCAGGCACGGTGGGAACATCTTTACGAGACCAGCAAGAGCACCGTCATGTTTCTCGACGATGTTCAGCTTGAATCCCTCAGCCATCTGACACCCGGCAAGAACCGCAGCTTTTCCTGGACAGCTCCGACGCCGATTGCGATCGCCGTCACCATTTATAAGAAAAGCACCCGGCACGACATCACTCTCGGCGCCGCCGGCTTCTCGGGCGGCACCGACGATCAGGGCTGGATATCGCATTTCTCCGGATTGCTGCCTCCGAAATAACCGTTCTTTGACCTGACAAGCATCACAGCGCGCCGGGAAGTTAGCTCAGCTTCCCGGCGTTGATGCAGGTCACCCCTTCATATCCCTGTCGTAATAGTGTCTGATATCGATATCGTTTTAGAGGTCGATATGTGTTGACGAACAGCCGTTGCACGCTCAGGGAGCCCCTTCATGAAGTCGTCAACGGAAGCCATTCAAGGTGAAGCCCACACCGCGCCAACGGGCACACCTGGCGAGGTTTTCGCGACCTTCCTGAAGCTCGGAGTCACTTCCTTTGGCGGTCCTATCGCCCATCTCGGTTATTTCCGCGATGAGCTGGTCGTCAGGCGCAAATGGATCGATGAGGCGGGTTACGCCGATCTTGTGGCGCTCTGTCAGTTTCTGCCAGGCCCTGCCTCCAGCCAGGTGGGGTTTGCGCTTGGGCTGCTGCGGGCAGGGCCGCTCGGCGCGCTGGCCGCCTGGACCGCGTTCACCCTGCCATCCGCCATTCTCCTGCTTCTCTTCGCCATGGTCGCCGCCTCCATTGAAGGACCGGTCGGCACCGGCCTGTTGCATGGCCTGAAGATCGTTGCCGTTGCCGTGGTAGCACAGGCGGTCTGGGGCATGGCAAAAAGCCTTGCGCCGGATCGTGAGCGCGCCAGCATTGCGCTGGCCGGCGTCATCTGCGTCGTGTTTCTCGCCGGCGCCTTCGGCCAGATACTGGCGCTTGCCGTCGGCGCCATCGCGGGCCTTGCCTTCTGCCGCACGGATGCAACAGGTCAGGCCGCCCATCTCGCATTCCGGGTGCCGAAAAGCATTGGATACATCGCGCTCGCCATTTTCGCGCTTCTGCTGGCTTTCCTGCCGGTTATCGCGGCAATGGCCGGATCGCAGGGCCTCTCCCTGTTCGATGCGTTTTATCGTGCCGGCGCGCTCGTCTTCGGCGGTGGCCATGTGGTGTTGCCCTTGCTGCAATCGGAAGTCGTCGCAACGGGCTGGGTCACGAAAGATGCATTTATCGCAGGTTATGGCGCGACCCAGGCTGTTCCCGGCCCGCTCTTCACCTTTGCGGCCTATCTTGGCGCGGTGGTGGGGCCGCAGCCGAACGGCATTGCGGGGGCAGCCATTGCCCTCATCGCGATCTTCCTGCCCGGCATGCTGCTGCTCGTCGGCGCGCTGCCATTCTGGGAAGATTTTCGCAGGCACCTTCTGGCGCAGGCCGCCATGCGTGGCGCCAATGCCGCCGTCGTCGGCATTCTCGGCGCAGCGCTTTATGATCCGGTATGGACAAGCGCCATCTTCACCCAGAAGGATTTCGCGCTTGCGCTCATCGGTTTCATCCTGTTGACGGTGTGGAAAACGCCGCCATGGATCGTGGTTGTCATCTGCGCAATCGGCGGCGTTCTGCTCGCTTTTTTATAAGCCGTCCTGCGTCGGGTCAATATTGGCGAAGATCCAGTCGGAAAAGGCCTGCATGGCCGCCGTCCGCGGTTTTGATTGCAGCCGCGTCAGCCAGTAGCTGCCGAGTGATATGGTGATGGGAAAGGGCTGCACGATCGCCCCGGATGCCAGGTGCCGCGAAAACATCGAGGGCGGAGCCAGCGCCACCCCCAGCCCCTGCAGTGCAGCCTCCATCATGCCGAGCGAGGTGTCGAAAACGATCCCGGCGTTCACCTGTGCCACCGGTGCCACGCCAGCTGTCGCAAACCACGTCGCCCATTCGTCAGACCTGTAGCTGCGCAGCAATGTCGCCTCGACGAGATCGGCGGGAGACTTCAGCGTTTCCGCCAGTTTCGGCGTACACAGAGGTGACAGGGGCGCTTCGAAAAGCCGGAACGCATCCGTGCCATGCCATGAGCCCTGACCGAAGCGAATGGCAAAATCCAGCCCTTCGGCGGCCATGTCCACCCGGTTGTTGTTGGTGGAAACCCGCACATCGATGAACGGATGCTGCTTTTGAAACGCCTTCAGGCGGGGCAGCAGCCAGCCCACTGCAAAGGTTCCCACAACTCCCAGAAACAGCAGCTCGCGCACCTGTCCTGCCTCTATCCTGTCAAGCGTGGTCGCCATCTGGTCAAAGGAACTGGTGACCGTCGGCAGCAGGGCCTCGCCTTCGGCGGTGATTTTCAAACCTCTTGGAAGCCGCTGGAAAAGCGAAACCCCGAGCCGCTTTTCCAGCCCTTTCACCTGCTGGCTCACCGCCGCCTGCGTCACACACAGTTCGATGGCCGCGCGGGTGAAGCTGAGGTGCCGGGCTGAGGCCTCAAACGCCCTCAAGCCATTCAGGGGAAGAAATTGCCGAACCATTCGAGACCTAGATTTTATTATGCCTGCTGCGAGATATCATGATTTGTTCGTGCAATGTAGGGCGGTTAAACGTCTTTCGCTGGGGGCGGCGCACGCGCCGAAAATCCACCTTAGGTTTTGGAGAAAGCGAAAGATGAAACTTAATCGCAGACATGTCGCACTGACCGCCTTGCTCTCGGCTGGCCTGTTTACGCAGGCACTCGCTGCTGATGATGCCAGGCTGAAGGCGATTGCGGATGCCGCGATCAAGCCGGTCATGGAGAAAAACGGCATTCCGGGTCTGGCCGTCGCCATCAGTGTCGGGGGTGAAAACCACATCTTCACCTATGGCGTCATGTCGAAAAGCACGGGCCAGCCGGTGACCCCGCAAACGCTTTTCGAACTCGGCTCCATCAGCAAGACATTCACGGCGGCACTCAGCACCTATGCGGAGTTGAATGGCCAGCTGTCGCTCTCCGGCAAGGTGGGTGACTATCTGCCGTCCCTGAAGGGCAAGCCCTTCGGCGATGTCGCCTTGATGCATCTTGGCACCCACACGGCCGGCGGCTTCCCCATTCAGGTGCCCGAGAATATCAAGACGGAGCAACAGCTGCTGGCCTATCTCAAGGCCTGGAAGCCGTCCTACAAGGCCGGAACCCATAGAAGTTATGCCAATCCCAGCATTGGAATGCTTGGATATGTCACTGCAAAGGCCATGGGCAAAGGTTTTGACAGCGCCATGCAGGACACGCTGTTTCCCGCGCTGGGATTGAAGAACACCTTCACGACCGTGCCTAAGGCGAAGATGACCGATTATGCGCAGGGCTATAAGAGAACCGGCGAGCCGGCCCGCATGACACCCGCCATTCTTTCTTCAGAGGCTTATGGCGTCAGATCGACAGCCGATGACATGATCCGTTTCGTCAATGCGAATATGGGTCTGGAAAAGCTGGACGGAAAAATCCAGCAGGCGATCATCAACACCCATACGGGATATTTCAGCGTCGGCGCCATGACGCAGGATATGATCTGGGAGCAATATGCGTACCCGGCCGCCCTGAAGACGCTCACTGACGCAAACTCCGGCGCCCTGCTCAAGACGGTGCCTGTCTCCGAAATCTCGCCGCCGATGAAACCCCGGCAGGATGTCTTCATCAACAAGACCGGCTCCACCAATGGTTTCGGCGCTTATGTCGCGTTCATACCTGAACAGAAACGGGGCATCGTCATTCTGGCCAATAAAAACTATCCCAATGAGGAGCGGGTTTCTGCGGCCTATGAGATTTTGACGGCGCTCGACAGGGCAGAATAAGCATCGGGGCAGCATTCCGGGCTCCATGTCTTCGGCGCGGGAGTTGATCTCTCCCGCGTCAAAGCGCCTTTCGGCCGTATTCGACCCGATGACAGCGGCAGGCAATCGCGCTACCGGAGAAAAGATGTGCCGGCCACCGATTCGATCTCGGTCGACGGGCGCATATCATGGAAAGACAAATCTTTTTTGCCCGGCTGTGTACTGAAACGGAAAAGCCCGTCCAGCGCGCGCCGGCCGGTTCGTGGGGGACGATGATGAGCGATACGGGTGGCTATTTTCCGCGTTGGCGATTGAAAACCGAGGGGCGCATCATGCCGGATGAGCGGCTGCCGGCCGGGCAGACCGCGGTGCTCGGGTTGCAGCACGTCGTCGCGATGTTCGGCTCCACGGTTCTTGCGCCACTGATCATGGGCTTCGATCCGAATGTTTCCATCCTATTTTCAGGCATCTCGACGCTGATCTTCTTCATCGCCGTGGGCGGCCGGGTGCCGAGCTATCTCGGCTCATCTTTCGCATTTATCGGTCCCGTGCTTGTGGCGACCGGCGCGGCCGCGGGCGCTGCCAGCCCGAACATCGCGCTTGCACTGGGCGGCATCATTGCTGCCGGCGTGCTTTATGCGCTGATCGGCGTCATTGTCATGATCGTCGGCCATAATTGGATCGAGCGGCTGATGCCGCCCGTTCTGACCGGTGCGATCGTTGCCGCGATCGGTCTCGTACTTGCGCCCATCGCCATAGCCAGCGCCTCCGGCACGGGTCCGGGCAATCCCGATGGCGACCAGCTATCCCGCTGGATTGCGATTTTGACGGTCGCATCCGTCGGTGCAATTGCGGTTTATGCGCCGGGCATGGCGCGCCGGTTGCCCATCCTCATTGGCGGCGCGATTGCCTATATTGCCTATCTGGTTCTGGCCAATGGCTTCGACCTCGGCAAACCCGTCGATTTTGCGGGCGTTGCGGCGGCATCCTGGTTCGGACTGCCGACATTCACCGCGCCGGAATTCTCCGCGCCGGCCATTGCCCTGATCGCGCCGGTCGTTGTCATTCTGGTGGCCGAAAATCTTGGGCATATCAAGGCGATAGGGGCGATGACCGGTCGCAATCTCGACCCCTATCTCGGCCGCGCCTTCATCGGTGACGGCATCGCAACCATCTTTTCCGGCGCCTTCGGCGGAACGGGGATGACGACTTACGCGGAAAACATGGGTGTCATGGCGATCACGCGCATTTTTTCGACGCTTGTGTTCATCGTCGCCGCATTCGTCGCCATCATTCTCGGCTTCTCGCCAAAATTCGGCGCGCTCATCCAGACGATACCCGGACCCGTCATTGGCGGCCTGTCGGTCGTCGTCTTCGGCCTGATAGCGGCGACCGCCGGGCGCATATGGGTTGAAAACAAGGTCGATTTTTCCGAGCCCCGCAACCTCATCACCGTGGGTATCGCGCTGGTACTGGGTGCCGGAAACTTCAAGCTCAATGTCGCCGGCTTCACGCTGGATGGCATCGGCACGGCAACGATCGGCGCAATCGCCTTTTACCATCTGCTGGGTCTCGCAAGGCCGGCGCAGGACAGGTGAGGGCAAATCAATCATCTCGCCAGTAGCAGGCGTTGAGATAGCGTTTCTTGGGCAATCTCGACAGCCTGTCGCGGAATTCCTGCCATTGTGAGAATGGATTGGCGAGCCACAGGAAATAGTCGTCGGTGGATGCGGCCGTTTCCGCGGCTGCGTCACCAACACGTTCAACGAACTCCGCAGCGGACACGTCCGATCGCGGCAGCCAGCCTATCTGCATGCCGGGGGGCGCGACGATGTCATATTGGCAGCTTGCCGCGCGGATGAAGACCTGACCGGTCGCGTCCGCGGGCAGGTTTTCGCAGATGCGGGCAATGGCTGGCAGGGCCGTTTCATCCCCGGCCAGGAGATAGTGTTTCGCGGGCTTCATTCCCAACCCGCAGGGACCGGACATGCCGCAAACTGAACCGGGGCGGCCGTTGAGTGCGAAGGCACATCCCGGTCCCGCATCCTCATGCAGGACAAAATCAATGTCCATCCAGCCGCTGCGGGCGTCCATCGTCCGGATCGTATAATAACGGACATTAAAAGCGTCCTCCGACCCGGATGTGCCGCCATGGTTTTCGGGAGAGAGGCGGCTGCCTCCGATGGTGTTCTGCCTTGGAAAATAGAGCCTGACATGGAGGTTCTTCAGCGTGTCGAAACGATGAAGCTCGTTGCCCGTAAAACGCAGGCGCTGCATGCCGGGGGCGATGCGGCGACTGTCGGCCAATGTCAGAATCCGAAAACTCCTGTCCGCAAGAATGCTCATGCGCGTTTCCCCATGAGTACAAGAAAAAACGGGCCGCCGACCACCGTTGCAAGGAGGCCGGCGGGTATCTGGAAGGGGAAAATAATGCTGCGCCCCAGCCAGTCGGCGACGAGAAGGATAAGGCCGCCGATCAGCGCTGCCGCCGGCAATTGGGTGCCAGCGCGCTGAAAGCCCGCAAGACGCGCAATGTGAGGCCCCATCAGCCCGGCGAAACTCAAGGGGCCGACGAGAATTGTGGCGCTTGCCGTGAGAATGGCCGAAAGCGAATAGAGAATGTTGCGGCTCGCCACGAGCGGGACGCCGGCGTTCCGGGCAATGTCTTCCCCAAGCGGCAGCAGTTCCAGCCAGCGGCGGATGAAGGGCGTCGAGACGAACCCGCAGAAAAGCAGCATCATCGCAATGATTGCCTCGCCGGGTTCGACCGCATAGGTGGAGCCGGAGAGCCAGGCCAGAAGCTGGCCGAGCCTCGGATCCTGCGATGTCATCAGCACCGCCATGACGAAGCCGGAGACGGAACTGAGGGCGATGCCGATCAGCAGCAGCCGGTCGCCAGAAAAACCGGGCTTGCGCGAGAGGGTCAGCATCAGCAGCAGAACTGTCAGCGAACCGGCAGCCCCTGCGACAATCTGCGCGGCCCGGGTGGGTGCGGCAAGGGTGAGAAGGACGGCAATGACGCCAAGCATTGCCCCGGAAGACACGCCCAGCACTTCCGGCGATGCCATGGCGTTGCCGGTTACACGCTGCAGGATCGCGCCCGCGAGCGCCAGCATTGCGCCGCCGCTAAAGGCCGCCAGCGCCCTTGGCCAGCGCCAGTCGAGAATACCGGGATCGGCAAGCCCCGATAAAAACCAGCCATCCGTGTTTTTTCCAACGAACAGGGCCATGAAGGCGGCCACGCAGAGAATGGCGACGAGGGTGAGCAAGGCTGGGACGGGCCGGGCAAGGCGCGCCGGTGTCGTCTGGGCGCCCGGCTGTGGCGGAGTGGGCATTTTCAGCCGCCGGATCAGCGCAAACATCAGGGGCGCCCCGAGAAGCGCGGTGACGGCGGCGGTCGGGAACAATCGGTAGGTAACGGGAAAAAACAGGACGATCTGGTCGGTCAGGGTCAGCAGCAGCGCGCCAAGTGCTGCCGAACAGCCAAGCTGCGCCGCCATTCGCCTTGCACCGCAGGCACGCGCAAGCGCGGGTGCGGCCAGCCCGACAAAGCTGATAATACCAACCGAGGCCGTCACCACCGCCGTCAGTGCCGCCGCCGCCACGAGCGTCAGAAGCCGGTAGGCGGCGAGCGACAGGCCGAGACTTCTGGCACTCGCATCTTCCAGCGCCATTATTGTCAGGGGCCGAAGCAGCAATGTCACGGCGACGACGAGCACCGCGAGGCGCGGGGCCAGGAATGACACGGCGCTCCAGTCCTGCTGGTCGAGATATCCTGCGCCCCACAAAAAGATGCTGACGAGAAAATCGTGATTGAACAACACCAGAACGGCGCTCGCCGCGCCGCAATAAAGGCTGACGATCATGCCCGCCAGCGTCACCGTGACGGGCGAGAGGCCGTTGCGCCAGGAAAGCGCCAGGATCGCCAGAAGCGACAGCCCCGCTCCGGCAAAGGCGACCCATTCCCGTGCGCCCATCCATTGCGGAAACCAGAGCGTGGCAATGGCAAGCAGAAGATAGGAACCGGCTGAAATGCCGAGTGTCGCCGGCTCGGCGAGAGGGTTGCGCAGGATGTTCTGGAGGATCGCCCCGACAAGCCCGAGTGCGGCTCCGGTCATCAGCGCAACGGCGATCCTCGGCAGCAATGTATTGTGAAGCAGTACCTGCGCTGTAACGTCGGGATCGGGAAAAAACAGGGCCGCAAGCGGCGTTCCCTCAGGCATGCGCAGAAACAGGTTGAGGCCGGTAAGGCCAAGGCAGATGATGGCGAGCGATGCGGTCACGATTGTGGATATGTTTTCCGTCCTGCTCATTGCGATGCTTCACCGGCAAGGGCTGTGGCAACGAGCCGGGCAAACCGTTTTGCTGGCGGCAGTCCGCCGTAAAACAGCACATCCTCGATGCGCACCAACCGGTTTTCGCGGATGAAGGGCAGGCTTTTCATGACGGGCCCAGCCAGAAGCGTATCCAGCTTTTCGCTGCTGGTGTCGCCGATGCATAGAAGCCGTGCCTGCGGGTAACGCGAAAGCTGGTCGGCCGTCACCGTCGTATGACCATATTGCGAGGTGTAACCGTCCCAGGCGTTCTTTATGCCGAACTGGTCGAGGACATTCTGGAAAAGACTGTTCCTGCCGAAAACCAGCAATCGGCGGCCATCTATGACCGTCGCCAGCAGGAGAGGCCGGCCGTCATAGGATGAGAGCCGGGCGCGTGCCTGCCGTATTTCCGCGTTGAAACTCTCCTCAAACGCATCAAACCGGCCGGGATCGCCGATCCGCGCGGCGAGCGTCATGAGCGCATTTCTGCCGCTGATTAAATGGTCCTCGCCTGCTGTTACGCCGGAATCGAAAAAATGGATGGGCGCGATGGAGTTGAGGCGGCCCGCGGCCATGGAGAAATCGTCGCTATGCACAATCATGCAGGGTCGAAGGTGGTCGACAAGCTCCAGATTGGGCTCTGACCGCAACCCAAGCTCAGCGACCAATGGCGACAGGGCCGGTTCGACAACGAGGCTGGCATAACGCTCCAGCTCCGGCATGGCGACGGGTTGCACACCGAGCGCCAGCAGGTTTTGCCCGCTTACCCAGTCCATGGCGACGATGCCGCCGGAACAGGCGGCAGATGACGGCCGGTGGGTGAGAAAAAAGGATACTGTCCCGCAGAGCAGGGCTCTGCGGGACAGGCAACTGCGCAGCATCATCAGAACTTCGCCTGGACCGAGAAGGAAACGGTCCTCGGTGCGCCGAGATAATAGCTGTTCTGCCAGTAGTTCTCATCGGTGATGTTGCTGACGTTCAACCGGAAGGTCAGCGGATTGCCGAAGTTTTCGGTGGTGTAGCGCAGCCCGAGATCGGCGGTGACATAGGAGGAAAGCCGGTCGTTGTTTTCGGATGTCGCCCATTGCTTGCCGGTATAATACAGGCCGCCGGTCAGGAAGAGGCCCTCGACGGTGGGAACCTGATATTCGGCATAGACCTTTGCCAGAACATTGGCGACGTTCATGGGGCGCTTGCCGTCATAGGTTCCACCTTCGACCCTGGCGTCGAGGAAGGTCACGCCGCCGAGAATGGTAAGGTCGTCGGTCACCTTGCCGGTCGCCGTGAATTCGAGGCCGCGATGGCGCTGGCGACCATCCTGCGTGTAGATATTTGCATCCGTCGTCAGTTCGTAAGCCTTGGAGATGTCGAACAGCGCCGCTGTCAGCAGCATGTCGCCGACTTCGCCCTTGATGCCGATTTCCTTCTGCTTGCTGACCATGGGTGCCAGAATCTGTCCGCTGTTGACGGCGGTGTCCGGCGCGACCCCGCCCTGCTCAAGCCCCTCGATATAGCTTCCATAAAGAGTGACCTGTTCCACCGGCTTGAACAGCAGCGACGCTGAGGGCGACAGTCTCCCCTCATCATAATCGGGTGCGGAGCGGGCGCCGCTGCTATCCAGCGATTGGCTCTGGATCATGCTGTAATTGGCGCCAACGAGGGCCGACCACTGTTCATCGAATTCGATCTGATCGCCGACGACGAAGTTATGATTGCGCACATAGCCCGACTTGTAGAGCGTGCCGTTATTCACCGGGAAAACGGGCTCGGCAATATGCCGCGGAGAGGACATGGGGAAGGACGGCTGCCAGCCCGTGTTGGGGTTATACGTCGTGCCCCAGTCCTTGCCCTGATACATGTAATATCCAGCGGTCAGCTTGTGCGAGACAGCACCGGTATCAAAGTTGACGTCAGTGAAAAAATTCGCGGCATCGAAGAGGTTTTTCGTCCTGCCGGAACGAATTGCGATCTGGGAATATTCACCCGGCGTTTCAACGGAGTTCATCGTATGATCCTGAACCGGCCGGTTGATATATTCCCGCATATAGCCGCCGCGCAGGGTGATGGCATCGTTCACATCATAGGTGAGTTTGGCCGAGAACCGCTTTTTCTCGATTTCATCGTGAATCCAGGGCTGGCTCCAGTTCCTGCTGGCGTCCGGCGCGTCACCATGCGGCACGCCGTCTGCGAAAGCCCAATAGGAGTTGGCGGCATCCAGCTTGTATTTGCTGTAGGAAGCGTTGAGTTCCAGCTTCAGGCGGTCGGTGATGTTCCAGTCGAAAGCGCCACTTGCCAGAAAGCGGTCGACATTCTGGTCGTCGATTGCTCCATCTCCGGCCGAGCGAACGATGTTGAGGCGATAGCCCATATCGCCTTCCGGATCGATGCGACCGCCGAAATCGCCATGGACGAAAGCCTGTGCGCCGCCGTAATTACCAACCGTCACGCTGTTTAAACGTTCCTGCGTCGGCCGCTTGTAGACGTAATTGATCATGCCGGCAGGCGAGGCAGCGCCGTAGAGGAAGCCGGAAAGGCCGGAGAGAACCTCGGTGCGCTCCTTGTCTTCCAGCACCGTCGCGTGGCTATAGGAGCGACGGAAGCCGTCTTCAGCGGTGTCATAGGTGGTGAAACCGCGAATATTGGCCATCGGCGCCCAGCCGGACATCTGCGGCGTCTGGCTGCGGATGGTCGGCAGGACACGGTAGATATCTTCAGGGGATTGCGCCTGGATATTCTGGATGAGTTCCCTTGGCGCAACGGTGACGGAAAACGGTGTGTCGCGAATGGAGGTCTGTCCAAGCAGGCCGAGGGATGACAGGGTCGATGTCCGATAGCCGTCCCGCGCAAGCCCATCCTGCTGCAGCACCGAAGCTGGCCCCGTGCCCTGAACTGTGATTGTTTCGAGAAGGGTGGAGTTTCCACCGGCGGCGGCACTTGCGGCGCTGACCGGGGCGGCGATGACAATGGAGGTGGCGTCGGTGAAGGAGTAAACCAGACCCGTCCCGCGCAGAAGCTCCACAATTGCCTCTTCGCGGGTTGTTGCGCGGTTTACGCCCTGCGAAAGCTTCCCGCGCGCGATCAACGCATCATAGGAAATCTGCGTTCCCGCCAATTTGCCGAACGTCGCCAGCGATTTGTTCAGCGGGCCGGCCGGAACCGAATAAACCGCCTGCGCATAGGCAGGCTGCGCTGCGATGCCCGCGGTGAGCGCCGATGTCGTTGCCAGAAAGGCGGCGACCAGCGCGCCACGGCCCTTGCAGCCCCTGTTGTTACCCCTATGAGCCGATGAGAACCCATTCCCCATGTGAAAACCACTCCGTTAAATCTGTCCCCGAAGACCGGCCGGCGCATGCCGTCGGCGGGCTTCCTGAGGACAGTACGAATGGCGTTCGAAAATTTTCCTCTTTTTCTCAAGTTTTATCAAACGGAGGAAATAACGGTCAGGAATGGCGTGACTGTTCGCACTTTTCCGCCGAATGGCCGCACCACCGCGTCGAGGGCGCGCAGGGGGTCGTTAAGATCGAATACGCCGCTGACGACATTGTTTTTCAGGGATGGAGCGGCAATGACCACCTTTCCCTGCTGCCAGCGGGCGATGCGCTTTACCACGGCCGCGACGGTTTCCTTTTCGGCGATGAGCATGCCCGTGCGCCATGCCGCGATTTCCGAAGCCTCCCGGACGCCGCGATCCATGCGGCGCGATGTCTGATCGTAGGTCAACCAATCGCCCGCCGCCAGTCTTTCCCCCTGGGGCGAGGGCAGGTCGGGCGAGGTCGCGAGAACAAGCCCCCTGTCGACGGAGACGGAAATGGACAGATCATCGCCGGAAACGTCAAAGGCGGTTCCGAGCGCCGTCGCCGTCAGCGGCCCGTAGGCGACCAAAAAGGGGCGCGAACGATCGGGCGTAACATCGAAATACGCCATGCCGGACAAGAGGTTCACCCGTCTTGCCCGCTCGCCGAATTCGACAGCGATTGCGCTGTCCGGTCCGAGTGTGACCACGCTGCCATCCGCGAGGGGAATTTTTCTGATCTCGGCCGTTGCGGTCAGATAGTCGGCCCGGGCGCGCATCGCCACATAAGGTGCGAGCCATGGGCCGCTGGCGGCCGCACCGAGACAGAGCGCGCCTCCGGCAATCAGAAGAAGGCGGCGGTTCGGATCGAATCCCGGTTGAGAAGAACGCGCCTCTTCGGCCAGAACCTGGCCGGTCATGCCATGGATGGCGGCAACCTTCGCCCAGGCGGCCGCATGGGCCGGGCCGCGCTCGATCCAGGCGCGCGCGGTTTCGATGGCGACGGGATTGCCGGGATCGTTCTGCAGGCGAATGGCAATATCCGCAGCCTCACGAAACAGGCGCCGTTCTTCCGACACTTCGTTCATAGGGAGCCTTTCAGAAATTGCCGGAGGTCAAAACTACAGCCTTTGATATATACGAATGAGAGGCGGCATATTTCCGGGTGAAGAGGAATTTAAAGCGCAGGCCCTTGAAATCCGGGATGGTTTTCAAAAAACCGGTGGCCGGACGGTCGGTTTCCGTCTTCTAAAGACCGTTCAGGCGGTCCTCTATATGTTCGTAGGCGTCGCGGATCAAAACCCAGGTGCGGGTGGTGGACATGCCAAGCTTCTGGGCCACTTCGCTTATGGTCAGCCCCCCCATGCGGTGCAGCTGGAAGGCCTCGCGCACCCGGCGCGGCAGCTCCGCCAGGGCCTGCTCCACCAGCTGCAGCCGCTGGCGGTCGTAAACGATGGTTTCCGCGGATGGTGACGGATCGATGATGGCATCGAAGGCATTTTGCGGCAGATCGACACGGAGCAGGCTGCGCTCGCGGCGATAGTGGTCGATGCTGAGATTGCGCGCCACCGTATAAAGGTAGGATTTGGGATTGTGGGAAGCGGCGCTGGCCGGTGGCGGTGATGCCAGCACCTTCAAAAATGCATCCTGCGCCAGATCGGACGCTGTTTCGGAATCTATGCCTCTGCTGCGCAGGGATCTGACGATGCCTTTCGCATATAGCCGGAACAATTCCTGCAGATCCCAACTCAAGAGCCTTGCCTTCCGGTCATCGACACCCTGCCTGCCCGAAATCCCGGGCAGTCGGTCTGTCGAACAATGCAGTCGCCGGCCGATTATCTTTAATCGGTGCCGAATTCGAGACTATGCGAAGCGACGGCCTTGATTCTGCGGGATCGCCCCGCGCCTCCGATACCGTCGGCCATTGCTGATGCCGGTACCATGCGCGCGGGGCGACAGCAAAGCAAATATCATCCTTGCTATCGTTTTGTTCGGCGTTCCCATCGGTTGCTTCGGAAGTCGAAATCAATGGGAATGGGGCTTTGCCTCCTGCTCAGGCCGCATCCAGGGAGAGGGCGAGGTCGGCGATCAGATCGTCGGGATGTTCGATGCCGATGGACAGCCGGATGGTGGAATCGAGCACGCCGATGCGCTGGCGCACATCCGCCGGGACACCCGAATGTGTCATGGTTGCCGGATGGGAGGCGAGGGATTCCGTGCCGCCAAGGCTGACCGCGAGTTTGAATATGGTGAGGGCATTGAGGAATTTGAAAGACGCTGCCTGCCCGCCGGTTATGTCGAAGGAGAAGGTCGATCCCGCGCCGGTGCATTGATCTGCGAAGACCTTGCCAACCGGGGAGGCCGGATCGTTGAACGGCAGGTAGTGGATTTTCTCGACCTTGGGATGCGCCTTCAGGAATTCGGCCACCAGCTCCGCATTGCTGTTTGCCCGCTCCATCCGGATCTGCAGCGTCTCAAGCGACCGCCCCAGCATCCAGCAGGAATGCGGATCGAGCTGCGTGCCGATCGCCCCGCGCAGTGCCTTTACCTGCTTCATCACATCCTTGCGGCCAAGCGCTGCCCCGGCAATGAGGTCGGAGTGGCCGCCAACATATTTTGTCAGTGAATAGAGCGAGATGTCGGCGCCGTGCTCGATCGGCCGCTGGAAGACAGGGCCGAGAAGCGTGTTGTCGCAGGCGATGATAGGCCTGTGCCCCTGCTTCTGGCCGATCATGTCGGCGACACGGCTGATCATCGGGATGTCGACGATGCTGTTCGTCGGGTTGGCGGGTGTCTCGATGAGGATGACGGACACCCTGCCTTTCGCCATCGCCTCTTCTGCGGCGGCCACTACCGAGGCCTCGCTGACACCGTCGGCGAAACCCACGGCCGAAACGCCGAAATTGTGGAAGGTCTTTGCGAGCAGCGTCTCCGTGCCACCATAGAGAGGCTGGGAATGGAGCACGGTATCACCCGGCCGCACGAAAGCGAACAGCGTCGTTGAAATGGCGGACATGCCGGACGAGAACAGCGCACAGCTTTCCGTACGCTCGTAAACGGCGAGACGATCCTCGACGATCTCGCTATTGGGATGGTTGAAACGGGAATAAACGAGGCCGGCGCCCCGGCCTGCCGGCGGCTCCTTGCGCCCGGAGACATAATCGAAGAAGTCGCGCCCGTCCTCCGCCGACTTGAAGACGAAGGTCGATGTCAGGAACACCGGCGGCTTCACGGCGCCTTCAGACAATTCCGGATCATAGCCGTAATTGAGCATCTGGGTTTCGGGATGCAGGGCGTGGTTGCCGATATGGGTTTTCGACGGATGTGGTGCGGTCATGTCCGGTAGATCCTCCTCGACAGGCTTTGAACTCTCCGCAGCTTACATGCAATCCAGCCGAAATACCTTGCATTCTGAAGCGCATCCATGTCTGATAAAGCAATATATTGCGGAGAATTCCCACTTATGTCGCAGAAAATTGCAGATGCGGTCGATAGACGGATTCTGAAAGAATTATACGCCGATGCAAGGATTACCAATAATGAACTGGCCGAGCGGGTCGGCCTGTCGGCATCCGCCTGCCTGCGCCGGCTGCGACGGCTGGAAGAGATCGGGGTGATCAAGGGTTATTCCGCGGTCGTCGATCCGGCCATCGAGGGATGGACCATGACCGCCCTTGCCTCCATCCGCCTCAGCCGCCAGCACGATGACGAAATCCGCATGTTCGAGGCCGCCGTTCTGGACTGGGACGAGGTTCTCGAATGTCACCTCGTCACCGGTTCGAAGGATTACATGCTGAAGGTCATGTGCGGCGGGCTGGAGGATTATGAGCGCTTCATCAAGGAGAAGATCGCCAAGCTGAAATGCGTCGATACCATCGAGACCAGCTTCGTCATGAACACGATCAAGGCCCGGCGCATCTGAGCGCCGCCAGCTGGAACCATTTTCACCGGGCTCTGCCCTGCAGAACCTCCTAGGCCCGCGCCTCCAGCACCATGTTGAAAGGCCCGGTAAAGGCCCGCCTGACATGGCTAAAGCCACCCGAGCGGATGACCTCGGAAAGCTTCGCTTCCCCGGCCTGCGCCCCCAATCCTTCCCCCACCTCCTGGTCAAGCGATGTCGGCACGCAGATCATAGTGGATGCATTGTAATAGAGGCGGCCGACGGGGTTCATATTGTCCGCCGGGCGGTCGCCCGCAATGGGCTCGACGATCATCCAGGTGCCGTCCTTCTTGAGAATGCGCGACATATGCCCCGCACAGCCACGCGGATCACCCATATCATGCAGACAGTCGTAACTGGTGATGAGATCGAAATCCGTATCCCTGATGTCCTTGGCCGTCGCCGCCACGAAGGTCACCCGGTCGCTCACCCCATGGCTTCGGGCATGTTTGTTCGCCTCTTCTATGGATGGCTCATGGAAGTCGTAGCCGATGAAACTGGCGTTGCGATAGGCCTCGGCCATGAGAATCGTCGAGAAGCCAACGCCACAGCCGACATCGGCCACCTTGGCGCCTTTCACCAGCTTCTCCTCCACGCCCTGAAGGGCAGGCAGCCACGATTGTACGATATTGTTCACATATCCCGGCCGGAAGAACGCACCCGTTGCGCAGAACAGGCAACCTGCCGTGTCTCCCCATCGCACCCCGCCGCCGGTGCGGAAGCTGCGCTCAACCTTCGGCTCTCCCTCGATCATCGCCGCCACCAGATCGAAAGCGCCTTCCAGATAGAAGGGGCTGTCCTTGTTGACGAACACCATCGCCTGCTCGGGTGAGAGGCTGAACATCTCGGAACCGCTGTCATAGTCGATATAGCCGTTCGCCGCCTGTGCCAGCGCCCACTCCCTCACATATCGCTCGGAGAGACCGCCAGAAGCCGTCGCCAGGCCTGCGGAGGTCACCGGCCCCACCCGATGCAGCGCATCGAACAGGCGCAGCCTCAAGCCGATCCTGACAGTCGGAACGCTGAAGGCGCCTCCAAGGTCGCCCAGCATTTTGCCAATGAAAGAATGTAGTTTGGTTTCGTCGAGCTGTGTCATTGCATTCCCCCCAATTCGCTTCGTTGGCGGGCAAAGGCTGACCGCAAATTGATTGCGTCAGTGAATGCTCGTAGACCATGTAACATAGCCGAATGCCCCGAAATTGTCACGCGAACGACCATCGCCCTTTCCGGTGAGGCGCCCCTGTCAGGGTCACCCACGCGGGCGATAGACGATGGTTGGGGGAAGTCGTAAACTGGCTGGAAGAGCAGGCAACGATATACTCTTGGGAGGAAACCAATGCCTATCTTCATGGACCGGCACGAGCTTGCCGGAGTTTCAGCGGCGGATATAGCCGCGGCACACCTTAAAGATCTCAACATCCAGGATCAGTACGGCGTCAGGTTTTTAACCTACTGGTTTGATGAGAGGCGTGGTACGGCCTTTTGCCTTATCGATGCCCCGGACGCTGAAACCGCGCAATGCGTGCATCGGGAAGCGCACGGCTTTATCGCCAGTGAAGTGGTGGAAGTCGCGCTGTCGGCCGTAGAAGCATTTCTCGGGCGCATACAGGATCCCGTGGCGGTCGTGGCCGCCTCGAAAAAAATGGATGCCGGCCACCGTGCGATCCTGTTCACGGATATTGTCGGCTCAACCGAAATGACGGCCCGCCTCGGCGATCGTATGGCAGCGGAACTCATCAGGGCGCACGATGCTCTCGTTCGTGGCTGTCTGGGGCGGCGCTCGGGACGGGAGGTCAAGCACACCGGTGATGGCATCATGGCCGTGTTCGCCTCCATCCCATTTGCGGTGGATTGCGCCATTGATATCCAACGCGAGTTCCATCGCTACAACATCGATAGCGGCGAACCCATCCACATCCGCATCGGACTGGATTGTGGTGAGCCAATCGAAGACAGCAATGATTTCTTCGGCACGACCGTGCAACTGGCCGCAAGGCTTTGCGCCGCCGCCGAGAGCGATCAGATTCTGATATCGGACAAGACCCTGCAGGAATATGGCAGCGCCGATGTCCTCGTGCATGGCGATCGTTACAGGCTGAAAGGCTTTGCCGAGCCGGTCCTCGCCTATCGTTGCGAGTGGCTGCACTAATAACGGTTGCTCGCATCGAATGCGATCACGACGAAACCGCCTGCCGGTAACGGCAAGCGTGGAAACCTGTGTGCTGGCGCAGGCAACGCCAGCACAATTGCGCTTGATCAGACGCCTCGCCTCCAGATGATGGCAGGCGGCAAGGCCGTGATCACTCGGGGCGTTGCAGCAGGGCCAGAGCAACCGTGGATGCAGCCAGTATCGCGGTCAGCGCCAGCGGAGCCGTAGCACCGTAGGAATCAACGATATAGCCGCCGAAAACCGCACCGATACTGATGGCCACCTGAAAGGAAACGACCATCAGGCTTCCTGCTGCCTCCAGCGCGTCGGGTGCGCCACGGGAAAGGTTGGTCGGCAGCACCACAGGCGCCATGCCGAAGGCAAGACCCCAAAGCGCGACGAGAGCAAATGCGGCACCGGTATGAACACCCCAGACAACGAGGGCGATCGTCGCAAATGCCATCAGGGCGGCGGTAACGATGAGTGCGAGGCGGATACTGGTGTCAGCCATCCGGCCCCCCAGCACATTGCCAATCACGGAAGCGACGCCAAAGCCGAGCAGGGCGAGAGCAATCGGCGTGGTGTCAAGCAGCGTCACCTGTTCGAGGAAGGGACGCACATAGACCGAACCGGCAAAATGCCCCGTCATCAGCAACAGGATTGCCAGCATCCCCAGTTGAACGCTGCGCCGTCGCGTCAGCCGCAGAACATCGGAAAGACTGTTGCTCGTACTTGCCGGCAGCGATGGCAGGCTGAGTATCTGCAGCAGCATGGCAATTATGGCAAGTCCCGCCGTCATCGACATGGCGATGCGCCATCCCAGCCAGTCACTGATCAAGGCGCCCATTGAAGGGGCAGCGATGGTGGCAAGCGAAACGCCGAGGGTGACGGTAGCCATGCCGCGCCCGGTCGAATTCGCGCCGACGAGCCGCGCCACAACGGCAACCGAAAGCGCCCAGAAACCACTGAGCGCAATCCCCAGTCCGGCCCGGCCCACCAACAATAGCCAGAAATCGGCAGCAACTGATGCGAGAATGTTGGAGCCAATCGCCAGCGCGCTAAGACCGACAAGCACGGTCTTGCGGTTCAGTTTGCCGATGAGAACATTGCTCAGCAAAGCCGTTACGGCGCCCACGGAAGCGGTCGCCGTCACAACCTGCCCGGCCGTACCCTCGGTAATGCCAAGATCGCGCGCCATGGGCGTCAACAATCCCGCTGGCAAAAACTCGGCCGATACCAGCGCAAAGCTGGTGGCCGCCATCGAAAGAACCGCGAACCAGGTCGCAGCTGTCCACGCGGGTTCCTCGGCGGCCTCCAGGGCAATTGTTGACCCATCAAATTCTGATGTCGTGTCCGTCATGGTCTCTCTCCTTGAGTTGGGAGAGTTTTAGACGAATTTTTTCGGATGATATGTATCTGAAAATCCGAATTTCATGCCTATTCCTCCGAATTTTGTGCGCTGCACAATGTTCGGGTGTGCGATGGGCATGACATTGATGGTCGATGGCTGTCTTGGCCTAATTGCACCCTCATTCCAGTCATTTGGAGTAGGGTATTTAGTTCCTAAAAGCTGCCATTCCTACAGCCGGCGGTCCTAGTTTGGCCAATAGCGCATCATGACTATGCCTGACAGGAAGCCTAACTGCGGTCAGTACTGACACAGTGGAATCATTGGTACGGTGCGGTATCGTTTGTCAAATTCACTGAGAACCATTTCCAGAGTCGCTTGGAAAGTACCATGTTCAAATGTCGTAGATTTAGGCTCATGGATATAGCGCCAATCTACGAAGGCGTCCTTATGCTTATAAAGTACATGTTGAATGCCGTAATCGGCATAGAAAATGTTGGGGTGGTACGGTGCAACCGACCTCTTAAACTCTTGATCCAGCTTTTCTTGGCTTTCCGATTTGAGCTGGCCGAAAAGCTTTGAGAGGTCATGTGACTTAGAATGTTTAGGGTCATCGAAATCGAAAACAAACCACGCTTTCAATGCCAGCTCCATGGCGAGACCAAGTAGCATGGGTTCAACCCCCATTTCCTTCATGCGAAGGGTGGCGTCTTGCTCGGTAGACGCCTCCTTGGGAAAACTGCGCGTCTTTCGAAGTACCGCCTTCGCAGCATCGCAGATTCGAATGGCTGTCGTTAAGCGATGACTCATTAGTTAATCTCCCAGCTCGCGCGGGCAACATTGGAGTTTTCGTGAGGGCAAGGCAACGAGTGCGTCAGATGGCGATCTTGGCAGATTAGGCCAGCAGCATCCCACGGGAAATGTTGGCGTGGAGGGCTTAAATATCCCCTCGTAAAAAAATCTGCTGTTTCGTTGATCGTCGATACGATCCGGTCGCTCAAAGGAGTTCCGCATCTTCACCGTCCCCACCTTTCCCCGTTGCACTATAATCGTAGCGCGACTATGAGACAGGCGAGCAGTTCACAGAAAGTCATGCTCGTGCAAGCTCCACGAGTATGGTCTGTAATGCTAAAAATGGAGATAAAAATGTTCGAACCTTTGAATAAAGGCCATGCCATCTCAGAGGCGACTTTCTTCTTTGAGTTTGACAACATCCCGGCGGCCGCACTGACTTCGATGCTTGAGGCCTATCCTCATGTTGCTGATATCTTGCCGCGTAATGATCCTATGCCCGGCATGGTTTTTGAGCAATCAAGCTCAGGCTTCAGTATGAACCAAGTTCCAGGAGCAGAGTGGAAGCATTTTAGACCAGACGGAAATCCTGATTGGCTGGCTAGAATTACGCCAAATTCTGTGTCTGTGCATTGTATGGAATACACACGGTGGACCGAGGTTTGGCCCCGTGTGTATGGGATATTGGCTCATATTTTTCGCACCTGCGACGATCAGTTTTTGCCCTTGTTAAATGTAGGTCTTCGCTATGTTGATAGGTTTGATTTCAAAGGCAGTGCCGCTCAGTACGACGCGAACCAGCTTGTCCGACGAAATAGCCCGCACGTTGCACAACAAGTTCTCGCACGTGGCTTTAGATGGCACAACTATACCGGTTGGTTTGAGCGATCTGAAAAGCTCGGACTAGATGTGCTTCAGCAACTAAACATAGATGCAATTGAACAAGTCGGAACAAAATTACCGATAGTCTCAATTACCCACGCGTCATTGCTTCGCGGCCAAGGTTTCGGCGATCTTGATAGCTTTCGACGTTTTACCCATATAGACAACAGCCAAATTGCGCAGTTTATGAGTATCGCACACGACAACAACCACAAGCTGTTGCGAGAAGTATTAACCGACGATATGTTAAAAAGAATCGGCTTAGGTTTGGAGGGATAAATGACGCTGGCTGCTAAAGACCGTGAGTTTGTCGCCGCTACGGCAAACTATTTCCCTGACCAACACGCGAATGAATTTGTTGACTCCGGCTTTACTCGGGGCATGAAAGCGCATCAAATAATCGACTCAGTATCTCGCAGTATGGTCGTTTGCGATGAACCAGTAATAGATGCTTCGTTTCGACCTTCAGGAATAATCATCTACAGGCGAGCACCTTATTTTGCTGGCGCAATGGTTGCTGCAACCATGGCTTTTTCTCCGCCTGCATATGCTTCTGAAACACGGCCGAGGCCGCACAAGGCGGATGCCCTGTGCATCGTCTCTGAAACAGAGCAAAGCCTCCAACTCAAGGGAGCTGTTGCACGAGTAGAGCATCTAGCCGGGAAAACAGAGGGTTGGAAGGGGCCATACAGTGTCCCTATGCCGCATTCCATCAAGATCGCTGCGATCGATTTTTTGCGTAGCTACTTTTCGACGCAAGCCATGGTGGAGCCTTTTGTTGGACTTGATGCCGATGGAGACGTCACTCTTTTTTGGAAGAATGACGATCTTCTTATGGATCTTAGCATATCTGAGAACGGAAAGTATTCGTTTTATGCGGAAACAAAAAACGGTAGTTCGTATGAGGCTGACGAAGTATTGGCAAGCACTCCATTGCCCAATGAGTTAGTCGCTTTGCTTCAGAAGCATTCGGCTTGATACGGTGCACGCTGTCAAATGTCGAATGGTGCAACTCCACAATTGCGCGGACCTAATTTAGCTTCTGAAGATGTATTGTTGCGCTTGGTATGGGATAGCGATGATCTCGATCCTAAAACCAGAGAAATAGGCACTTCCGCTTTTTCGAAAAGCGATCTTAAAGGCGTGGATAATGGATTAAGCGTCGATCAAGAGAAAATCGCCATAAAAGCAGTGATACTGCACCTTGCTAAGAAGCAACAGGCTAAGGCGGAGGGTAATGAGCAGTTAAACCGAACTGAAGCTTTACTTGCCAAGGCGATTACCGGCGATATCTGTAAGCAAGTATTCGATGACGATCAACAAAAAATGTTTGCAGTCATTAGTACTCCTATACCTGCAGATATGGATGACCCAGCAAATCCTGCCCACTCCGAGATTTTAAATATTTCAGGGCGGACGAAAAATTCTGATTTGAATAAGGTCAGGCTCAAGTTGCAGCCACTCTTTACTACGCCAGCTCCGATTGACGATGTGCTACAATAGTATATTTGAATTTTCGGCCTTCTACCAGAGAGCCGAACTTCAGTATAAATCAAACGGCATGGCGGAATTGGAACTTGTCTGACCTGATCTGTTGGAGGATTTACGAATATTTGCCCATCCAGTCGCTATCTGCGGCGTAGCGATACCACTACGCCTCATTTACGAGCGTCCGAAAAATTCACCCAACAGCCCAGCTCTATCATACCGCCCGTCGGATAGTTACCCTGCGGGAAGGCTAGGAGCCTCCTTACCAGTTCGCTGCCGATAAACTTTGGCCATCAAACTGCGATAGGAAATGCGCTGGAAAGGGCCTGGGGCCAAAAGCAGGGCATGACCTAAATCATGTTCGTCATACCTTGGGAGGTCATTTGTTTCTGCTGGAATGATTATGGAGCCGATGTACATGCCAACCAGACCTACGTGAATGCTGATTGCATCATCGTGAGGGGTCGAAACAACCATCGAGCGCCTTATTGTTTCAGCCATCACTCGATGCAAATATCCCGGTTTATTAGGTTGCGAATCTTCATGGAACCGGTCACAGATTGATATAGATGAACTCATTAAGCGATAACTATTCTTGACTTCTTCTCTACTTAAGAGTGACAATTCTCGCAGCGTCTCACAATCGACTATGGAGCGGAAAATATCTCCGTATATAAAATATCCAGCGCCGAGTGCGACCTTCGCAAGGAAACGGGTCGTAAGATGTAGGTCAATCTGCCACGTTGTCGACATCTCTTGGCCGATGAATTCGTCATCGGATAATTCTCGCCTATCGATGGCATCCCAAGCGACAACTTTGTCCTTAGCCCAAGTTATTTGCGTCGGGCGACCATTTATCTGAGAGTTCTTCCACACTGGAATGGATTCTTTCCCACTGTGGCCTTTAACACCAGCATCTCTAAGAGCCATCCGCACAAGGTTGTCTTGGCCTAGCTTGCCGTCAACCTCAGAACCCAGCTTTGAGTTCACATCGCGGTCAGACCACACCACGAATTCATCCTGCCCTCCCAATGAAAGTGGCACTACATGGTCTAGATTACATTTTTCGGTCGGTACATCCTTATCAGTATAAATACAATACATGCGTTGCCCCGCTCCTAATGGACACTAAAACAGCAAATTGCTTTTTAATACAAACGTCAGGTTATTGGCCAGCGTCAACATAAAGACAGATGGTTACGGTGGCGAATACTCGTATCTGTTGCATGCTCAATGAGCCTATGTCTGCTTTTTTTGGACTTAAAACCCCTCTTTTCAAGAGGCTATCAGCGGTCTCTTTTTCCTGCGCTGCGCTTGAACCGGACATTTATTTCCCCATTTATCCCCACCCCATTTGCGTGACCTATACTGCCCCTGTTCCGCGATGAACCGGAAGGCATTTCGATTTTGATACGGAGCCAGCGCTGGTTGTGAGAGGGGACGTCACTCTCATATTTCTGGGTCTGAAAGGGAAATTCCTCTGGTAATGACCGGAGGAGAGATAGGAATGGGTTTGTGGTGGACCTCTCTATTTCTCCGAAACGCATTGGCTGAAGGACATGTTCTGACAGGTATAAGCCGCTGAAGCGGGGCACTGATAAGTGTCATTCATTCCCATAGGCGGCAATTTTCAGTGCCCCGTTGCAATGCCCATCGAGCTGAAAGGCTGATGGAAAAAAGAGATGAAGCTCATAACACGGTCGCAAACGCGTCGCGTGATAGGAAAGGTGTGTTTGATGGGTCTTTACGAGATGTACGTCCTTGCTGCCCTGGCGGATACTGCATTGATGAGGAGAAAGCTGGCACGATCTCTTTATGCCAGGGCAAAGCTTCGAAATCGGCAGCTCAAGAAGCAATATTTACACAACCAAAAGGAGAATACGGATTCGTTGGCGGATATGAATAGGGTAGGCCAGCTGCGATCTTGAAGGCTCCCATAAACATATATTTATACGACAACCAGCCCGGAAACATATAAAATATATGTTGCAATGGATTATATATGCATGACTGAAGGCGGACGAGAATCCGCTGATAAAATCGACTTTATAGCCTGCAATTTGCGGATTGCGGGACTATTGCGCATAAATATATGAATTTTATGTTGAATTTGCTGCTTTGACTGGGGAATTGTTATGCGTGGAAACTATATGGCCGAGATGGATTTGATTGGAGTTGATATCAGATTTGAATGGCG